>JBJFHL010000091.1:0-83238 GCA_051893555.1 Anaerovoracaceae bacterium | reverse complement strand
AACACATTATACTCGAAGATCAGTCAAAAAATACAATGGAGAATCTTCAGAATTCGAGAGATATCATTTTTTCGAAAGAAGGAAAACATCGAGTTGCGCTTGTTACAAGCAATTATCATGTTTACAGATGCTTGCTCTATGCGAAGTCATTAAAATTGAAATGTACAGGCATTGGAGCGCCTGTTGCGTGGTATTACTGGCCCAGTGCGGTGATTCGTGAATTTGTTGCGGTATTTACGACGAAAAGATTTCTGATTTGCACGATCATTGGCTATTTTTTCGTTGTGCTTCTTCCCGCATTTGGGTATGCGAAGATGATTTAGAGAGGAAATGAATGAACAGAAGAATGGAGGCTGCCGATGAGACTGAAAAACATTTTGATTGTCGTAAAAGATATCGATAAATCGAGGAAATACTATCATGATCTGTTCGGGCTGGAAATGATCGTGGACAATGATGGGAATATGATTCTGACGGAAGGTCTGGTCCTTCAGGAGGAAAAGTACTGGAAAGATTTTCTGGGAAAAGAAATCATCGGAAAGAACAATTCCTGAGAACTGTATTTCGAAGAAACTGATATAGAAGCCTTTATTCAGAAACTGGAAAGGTTGTACCCGGAGACGGAATATGTGAACACGCTGATGACGCACAGCTGGGGGCAGAGAGTAATTCGGTTCTACGACCCGGACGGGAATCTGATTGAAGTGGGAACGCCCGTATAGGTACGGAACAGGAGAAAACTGCGAATTGATTTCATAGACTTTGCATGATACAATTTATAAAAACGCTTAAGGAACGATCTCAATGGATTACTATTTTTTCATTATTTCAATCATAGATATCTTTGTGCTGGGAATCATGTCGATTCTGACGAAGTACAATGAGACGCTGAACATACGGCAGCGGCACTGGTTCATCTGTGCGTTTCTCCTGATTGCAGTGATTTCTGCCCTGGAGATCATAACAATTCTCGCAGATCAGCAGGATGCAAGCTGCAGATGGATAAATATTATGGCGAATTATCTTGGATTCGGATTGACACCGGCCGTTGCGATTTTCCTTGCTTCTGTCTGCGACAAGAACCGAAACACAAAATACGCTTTGCTTGCCGAAGGTATATATCTTCTGCTTCTGGCAGCATCTTTTCCTTTTCGGATTGTTTTCTATGTGGATCAGAACAATCAGTATATGCGGGGAGAATACTTCTGGATATACCCTGTGATCTATTTTGCCAGCATTTTTTATCTGATTGGAACGACGCTGATGATTGCCGGAAAATATCAGAACAAAAGCAAAAACACGCTTTATCTGATTGCCGTCTTCCTGCTGGCATGTACCACCATCCAGGTGATTTTTCCGGAGATCCATGTCACCTGGTTGTGCGTATCGCTTCTTTCAATTCTCTATTTTACATACTGTAATGGAATGTGGCAGCAGTTGGATGAACTGACCGGGCTGCTGAATCAGAAAAGCTATCTGAATAAGACAAACACATTATCCAGAAATATTACGCTGATTGTTTTTGATGTGGACGATTTCAAACAGATCAATGATAATTATGGTCATCTGGCAGGGGATCAGTGTCTGAAAGAAATCGCAGGCTGCATTCAGAAAGTCTATTCGAAAGATGGATTATGTTACCGAATCGGAGGAGACGAATTCTGTGTTCTGCTGGATGCAGAAGCGGATGCGGCAATTTACTATAGACGCTTGATACAGGAAATGAATATCCGCAGGAAAACAATGGAGTTTCTGCCGTACATATCGGTCGGTGCTGCCTCCTATGTGAAGGGTGACAGCATTTTAAAAGTAAAAGAAACAGCGGATAATAATATGTATCAGTTTAAGAAAGAACAGAAGAAAAAAATGATGGAAAGAAAGTGAAACGGAATCTATGGAATTTATGAATCAGGCGAACAACAGGGAATTGACGAAGCTGGTCTCTGCAGCCATGGATCTGGGGGAACAGCTTCTGATCTGCGGCGGGGAAGTGTCCCGGGTAGAGGATACGATCCGACGTCTTTGCATTGCATATGGGGCGGAAAATGTGGATGTGTTTACGATTACATCTTGCGTTATTGTAACCGCCGATTTCGGCGAAAAGGGGTCCATCTCGCAGACCCGGCGTGTTTCCGGAACAAAATTTAATCTCTCGGCGTTAGAAGCGCTGAATGACCTTTCGCGGCGTGCCTGCAGCAGCCGTATGGCACCGTCTGCCCTTCGGGGGGAACTGAACCGGATTGCACAGCTTCCGAAATATACTTACGGACAGACCTGCGGCATCTGGGCACTGATCGCCTCCAGTTTTTCGCTGTTTTTCGGTGGAAACGGATACGATGCAGTCTTCGCCGGGGTGATCGGAGGCATCCTGTTTATTGTGCAGAGCATTTTCACACGGCTGGAAATCAACGGCTATCTGTCCACGGTGCTGTGCAGCCTTCTGGGCGGCTTTCTGTCCAACCTGGTGCTGGCGGCCTGCAATTTGCCCCTGAATCCGGCTATGATCAACATCGGCATCATCATGCTGCTGATTCCGGGAATTGCGCTTACCAATGCGATTCGTGACGTGTTCAGCGGTGACACCATCTCCGGTCTGCTCCGCTTCAGCGAGGCACTGGTCCTCAGTGTGACGATCGCGTGGGGCTTCGCAGCGCTGGCATCTCCCAATTCCCTGACGGCTGTCATCCTTCCGTGGCTGCAGCTGACAGCAGGGATTGTCGGATCTCTGGGCTTCAGCCTGATGTTCAATGTGCGTGGACGCAGACTCTTCTGGTGCGCTCTGGGTGGTGGTGTAGCCTGGGGTGCGGTGTTGCTGTGTGAACTGGCGGGCGGAACCGAGCTGATGGGATATTTCGTTGCATCGATGCTTCTGACGGTGTATGCTGAGATTTTGGCCCGCAAAATCCACTGTCCGGTGACTGTTTTCGTGGCAACGGCTACCATTCCGCTGATTCCGGGCGGATCGCTGTATAATACCATGCGGTTTGCCATGGCAGAAGAATGGAGCAGTTTCGCCATGCAGGGGCTGCGCACCATGCTGTATGCGATACTGATTTCTGCCGGAATTCTGATCGTAACAACTGCAGTTCATGCATGGGACGTGATGCGAAAGGCAGAGTAGTCATATTGTATAAAACTGCTGTATCCTTTGAAAAATACGGGGATATAGCAGTTTTTTTATTTTTTGCTCTGTGTTGTTTCTGTGAAAAAACGGAGAGGGGACTTGACTTTTCACGAACTCTCTGGTATTCTGCTTAAAGAATTTTAATTAAAATAATTTAAATAAAATAATTTAATTAAAAAACTGGAATGAAAAGAAAAAGGAGACAATACACATGAAATTTGAAGAACTGAAGGGAATTATGATCGACACATTGGGATGTGATGATGAAAAGATCACCATGGATGCTTCTCTGGCAGAGGATCTGAACATTGACTCTCTGGATGCGGTGGAACTGGTCATGGCCATCGAAGAAAAGTACGGCGTAAAGATTCCGGATGAAGAATTGGGAAACCTTCTGACGGTTTCTGACATTATCCGCGCAGTGGAAAAGTATCAGGCATAAGTCATGAAATCACAGGAATATTTTGATTTGATTTCCAGATTTGAAGCCTCATCTCTCCGGCTTCTGGAAATTGAAGAAGACGGCTGCAGAGTACATATGGAAAAAGGAGGACTGTCGGCTGCAGAGCCGGCAGCCACCTGTGCTGCACCACAGTCTGTTCCGGCGGAAAGGAGTGAAGAACCGGTGCACAATGCAGCAGATGCTGCCCTTGCACAGGTCAAGGCACCTCTGGTAGGCGTGTTCTATGCAGCGCCGTCTCCGGAAGCACCGCCTTTCGTTTTGCCAGGTGACAGGGTGGAGAAAGGGCAGGTACTCTGCATTCTGGAAGCGATGAAAATGATGAATGAGCTGAAATCTCCGGTCAACGGCATCCTGCGTTCCATTGGATGCCGAAACGGCGAAATGGCAGAGTATGGACAGATCCTGTTTGAGGTGGAGCCATGCTGAAGCGTGTACTGATTGCCAATCGGGGGGAGATCGCAGTGCGAATTATCCGGGAGTGTCTGGACAGCTCTGTGGAGGCTGTAGCCGTATATTCCGAAGCGGACCGGCAGGCACTCCATGCAGTGATCGCAAGCCGGAGCGTCTGCATTGGTCCGGGAAAGGCGACAGAAAGCTATCTTTCCATCGGTAATCTGATTGAGGCAGCGAAAGGAACCGGTTGTGATGCAGTACATCCCGGCTTCGGCTTCCTGTCGGAGAACAGTGATTTTGCCCGGGCTTGTGAGGAGGCAGGACTGCAGTTTATCGGTCCGTCTTCCGATGTGATTGACCGGATGGGAAATAAGGCAGCTGCCAGAGAAATGATGAAAAAAGCAGGCGTACCGGTGGTTCCCGGCTCGGACGGTGTCGTAAGAAATGCGGACGAAGCGGCGAAAGCAGCAGAGAAGATCGGTTTCCCTGTTCTACTGAAAGCATCCGCCGGCGGCGGCGGCCGGGGTATGCGTAAAGTATACCGTGCGGAGCAGGTCAAGGATGCTTTTGCCGCGGCATCCCTGGAGGCAGAGAGCTGCTTCGGCTGCGGAGATATGTATGTGGAAAAGCTCATTGAGAACCCGCGTCACATCGAATTTCAGATTCTGGCAGACCGGTTTGGAAATGTGGTTCATTTATATGAAAGAGACTGCTCCATTCAGAGAAGAAATCAGAAGCTGGTGGAAGAAGCGCCGGCATGGGGACTTTCAGAGAAGCTTCGCGAGGAAATGGGCATGGCAGCGGTAAAAGCAGCCAGAGCCTGTGGCTATGAAAATGCGGGAACGGTGGAATTCGTGGTAGATAAAGAAGATCATTTCTACTTTATCGAAATGAACACGCGGATTCAGGTGGAACATCCTGTCACGGAAATGATCACGGGTGTGAATATCGTGCGGGAACAGCTGCGGATCGCCAGCGGGCTGCCTCTCAGCGTTTCCCAGGAGGATGTGACAGTATCGGGTCATGCACTGGAATGCAGAATCACTGCGGAAAACGTGTTTGAGAATTTCATGCCGTGTCCGGGCACAGTGGATTTCATTCATTTCCCTGCCGGAGCGGGGATCCGTGTGGACAGCGCATTGTATAACGGCTGTGAGATCAGTCCGTATTACGATTCCATGGTGGCGAAGGTCATCGCCCGGGGAGATACCCGGCTGGAGGCCATACGGCGGATGCGCAGGGCGCTGGAGGAAATGGTGATTACCGGGGTGGAAACGACCCTTCCGGTACAGCATCTTCTGATGTATAATCAGACCTTCCTGCGAGGCAGCTATGACACGGGATTCCTGGAAGTGGAACTGCCTGGAATTCTGAAAATCTATGAGGAGGCAGGTGGTAGAAATGACCAGCTGGATGAATCCGTTTAAAAAAAAGCGAGAGCTCATTGATAACCTGAAAGACAGGGGAAGAAATGAGCAGACCCGGCCCTGTCCGTCCTGTGGTGCAAGTGTGCGGAGGCAGGAACTGGCGGCGCAGATGTATGTATGCCCTGTCTGCGGCTTCCATTATAGTCTGCGGGCAGAATACCGGATCAAAACCATTGCAGACCCCGGCACATTCAAAGAACTGTGCCGCAGTCTGAAGGGCGGAAATCCTCTCCATTTCCCGGGCTATGACAGAAAGCTGGAAGAGGCACAGGAAAAGACCGGCCTGCGGGAGGCAGTCATCTGCGGTACCTGCAGGATCGACGGAATCAAAGCTGTACTTTGTGTCATGGATGGAAGATTTCTCATGGGAAGCATGGGAACCGCTGTGGGAGAGAAGATAACCCGCGCCTGCGAGTATGCGACGAAAAAACGCCTTCCGTTGATCATCTTTTCCGTATCCGGCGGTGCAAGAATGCAGGAAGGGATTCTATCCCTCTTTCAGATGGCAAAAACAGCGGCAGCGGTACAGCGGCACAGCGAAAGCGGTTTGCTGTATCTTTCGGTATTGACCCATCCCACCACCGGGGGCGTCACTGCCAGCTTTGCAAGTCTGGGAGATATTATTCTGGCAGAGCCCCAGGCGCTCATCGGTTTCGCCGGACCCAGAGTCATCGAACAGACCATCGGACAGACACTGCCGGAGGGCTTCCAGCGTGCGGAATTTCAGAAAGAGCATGGATTCGTGGATGCGGTGACAGACCGCCGTCAGCTGCGGCAACAGATCCGTCTGATCCTGCAGCTCCATGAGAGGAGGTAAGGAAAATGTGTGAAACACTGACAGCGGCACAGCGTGTTGCACTGGCACGACATCCCCAGCGGCCGACAGCCGGAGAATATATCCGGGCAATGATTGACAGCTTTCTGCCGCTCTGCGGTGACAGAGCCCATGGCGAAGACGGGGCGGTACTGGGCGGCATCGGGTTCTTTCATGGTCGTCCGGTGACGGTGATTGGACAGCAGAAGGGCAGGACGCTGGAGCAAAATCTGGAGTGCCGGTTCGGGATGCCGCAGCCATGGGGGTACCGAAAAGCAGTACGCCTCATGGAGCAGGCGGAAAAGTTCGGGCGGCCGGTCATCACCTTAATTGATACACCGGGCGCGTATCCGGGGATGGAAGCAGAGGAAGAAGGCCAGGGGGAAGCCATCGCCAGATCCATCGCGTGTATGAGCCGTCTGACGGTTCCCACGGTGGCGGTGTTCATCGGGGAAGGCGGCAGCGGCGGTGCGCTGGCACTGGGAACGGCAGACCGGATTCTCATGCTGGAAAACAGCATTTTTTCCATTTTATCGCCGGAAGGGTTTGCTTCCATTCTCTGGAAGGATGCCTTGCTTCATGAAAAGGCAGCAGAGGTGATGAAACTGACGGCTGCGGATCTGCAGAAGCTTGGAATCTGCGATATCATGATTCCGGAAGGAGAAGGTGGTGCCCATGAAAACAGAGAACTGGTCTTTCACAGGGTGGAAATGGAAGTGGAGCGGGCGCTGGCAGAGCTGGAAAAAATCAGCGGACCGAATCTGAAAAAACAGAGATACCGGCGATTGCGAAATGTGGGAAATTTTAAGGAGAAGTTATGGCAGGAATAAGAATCCTGGGGCTTGGAAGCAGCCGGGGAGAACGGACCGTCACCAACGAGGCGCTGGCGCAGACGGTTGACACCAGCGACAGCTGGATCCGGTCGAAGACCGGAATCCGGAGCAGATATTTTGCTGAGAAAAAAACAAACGGGGATCTGGCGGCGGAAGCCGCGGAAACAGCCATTCGGCGTGCAGGAATTCCGCGGCAGCAGATTGGCTTCTGCATCGTCTGCACCTTTACCGCCGACGATCAAACACCGGCGACAGCCTGCAGCGTGGCAGGCCGACTGGGTCTTTCCGAGCAGATTCTGGCACTGGACCTGAACGGAGCGTGCAGCGGATTTATTTACGGCTGCCAGCTGGCAGAAGGACTTCTTGCCGCAGAACTGCGAAAAGAAAGCAGGGAAAAGCCATACGGACTGGTGATTGGCAGTGAGCGAATTTCGCCGCTGATGGATATGGAAGACCGGGGAACCTGCGTGCTCTTTGGAGACGGTGCAGGGGCAGCTGTAGTGACGTGGGACGAAAATACGGAAACTGCGTTTTACGGAGGCTGCCTGCCGGATCGTCAGGTGCTGGGATGCAGAAGGGGAGGAAAAATTGAAATGAGTGGGCAGGAGGTCTATCGGTTTGCTGTGGGCAAGGTGCCGGAAGCTATTGAAGGCGTGCTGCATGCGGCAGGAAGAAGCCGGGAGGAAATCCGGTGGTTTGTATGTCATCAGGCCAATGAACGGATCATTGACAATGCAGCACGGCGCATCGGCGGGGACATCAGCAAGTTCTACAAGAATCTTTACACTTACGGAAACACTTCCGCTGCAAGTATTCCCATTGCCCTCTGCCAGATGAAAGAAGAGGATCTGCTGCAGACGGGAGACAGGGTTGTCTGCACGGGCTTCGGCGCGGGACTGACCTACGGGTCCATGCTGATTACGATATAAAGACGAAGTAGAAAGACGGAGACAGAACATGAAACGGAACAGAAAGATCAATGAACTTTTCGGAATTGAATTTCCGATTTTTCAGGGCGGCATGGCCAATATCGCAAACGGAACCTTTGCGGCGGCGGTATCCAATGCCGGTGCTCTGGGAATCATCGGTGCCGGCGGCATGACTGCAGAAAAGCTTCGGGATGAGATCCGAATCTGCCGCGGTCTGACGGACCAGCCTTTCGGCGTAAACATCATGCTGATGAACCCTGCGGCCGATGCCATGGCGGAGATCGTCCGTGAAGAAGGTGTGGCTGTGGTTACCACGGGTGCAGGCAATCCGGGACAATATGTGGAACGCTGGAAACAAAGCGGAATTCGCGTCTTTCCGGTGGTATCCTCTGTGGCACTGGCCAGACGGCTGGAGGATACCGGTGTAGACGGCATCATTGCCGAGGGCTGTGAAAGCGGCGGACACATCGGAGAATCGACGACGATGACGCTGCTGCCGCAGATCTGTGATGCAGTCAGTCTGCCGGTGATTGGCGCCGGCGGAATTGCCTGCGGACGGCAGATGAAAGCCGCTTTTGTTCTGGGGGCCTGCGGGGTCCAGGTGGGAACTTGCCTGCTGGCCAGCAAAGAGTGCCCGATTCATCCGGCATATAAGGAAGCAATTCTGAAAGCGGGCGATCAGTCGACCATTGTTACGGGACGGTCTGCCGGTGCACCGGTCCGTTGTCTGCGGAATCCCATGACCCGTGCTTACCTGAAGATGGAACAGGAGGGGGCCGATCGGATGGACCTGGAAAAGTTCACCCTTGGTTCCCTGCGAAAGGCTGTGGTCGAAGGGGATATAAAAAACGGTTCTCTCATGGCTGGACAGGTCAGCGGCATGATCCGTGAGATCCGGCCTCTGCGGCAGATTTTCGAGGATATGGTAAGAGAATATGAACAGATTGGATAAACTGGAGGTTCCTGTGATCCAGGGCGGTATGGGAATCGGCATCTCTCTGGGCGGTCTGGCCGGTGCGGTGGCAGCCTGCGGCGGGATGGGCGTCATTTCCACTGCCAATATCGGATTCCGGGAGCCGGACTTTTATGAAAATACGGAGGAAGCAGACTGCAGGGCGCTGCGGAAAGAGATCCGCCGGGCCAGGGAAATCTCCGGCGGCAGGGGACTTCTGGCAATTAACGCCATGGTGGCGACGACACGGTATGACCGGATGATCCGGACCGCATGTGAAGAGGGTATTGATGCGGTGATCTCCGGTGCGGGTTTGCCGCTTCGGCTGCCGGAACTGACGAAGGGTTTCCACGTGCTTCTGGCACCGATCGTATCCAGCGGAAGGGCGGCCCGATCGGTTCTGAATCTGTGGAAAAAGCGCCATGACAGGAATGCGGATTTTCTGGTGGTGGAGGGAAGCCGTGCAGGCGGGCATCTTGGATTCAGCCGGCAGGAGGTCACAGAAGGAACGGTGAAAACGCTGCCGAAACTGGTGGAGGAGGTATGCCGGGAAGCCGGCGGTCTGCCTGTTTTCGCAGCAGGAAGCGTATATGACCGTCAGGATATGCAGGAGATAAAGCGTGCTGGCGCTGACGGCGTGCAGATCGCGACCCGGTTTATTGCTTGCTGGGAATGCGATGCCAGTCAGAAGTTTAAAGACGTAATTCTCCATGCGAAAGAGGGAGATATGACGATTCTGAAAAGCCCTGTGGGCATGCCGGGACGGGGCCTGCGAACGCCGCTGATCCGAAAAGTGGAAGCAGGAGAGAGAATCCCGCCGGAACGGTGCATTGGCTGCATTCACGGCTGCGATCCAGGAGAAACGCCTTACTGCATCAATCAGGCACTGATCCGTGCCTGGGAGGGAAATTACGAGGAAGGACTGTTTTTCTGTGGAGCCAACGTGGGAAAGGTAACCGAGATGACCACGGTGGAGCTGCTGATGAAAAAGCTGGAAGAAGATTGGAGAGAAGCATGAATTTAGGACTTATGTATGCCGGACAGGGCAGTCAGACCCCCGGCATGGGCATGGATTTTTATCAGGAATCAGAAACCTTTCGGAAGATTTTTGACCTTTTGCCGGAGAAACAGCGAGAGCTGGCATTCCACGGACCTGCAGAGAAGCTTTCCGATACGAGAAATACACAGCCGGTGATGGTGGCGTTCGCAGCCGGTATCAATGCACTGCTGCTGCCAGAACTGCGGAAGAGGGGTATCGAACCGGCTATGGCAGCCGGTCTGAGTCTGGGGGAATATTCGGCCCTGGAAGGAGCCGGCGTATTTGATGCGGAGACGGCGATCCGGCTGGTGACCCTGCGGGCGGAAGCCATGGCAAAGGCAGCAGAAGGTGTGGACTGCGCCATGAAGGCGGTGCTTGGGCTGGACCGGAAAACGGTGGCTGCCTGCTGCGCACAGGCAGCGGAAGAGACCAACGAGCTGGTACAGACCGCTAACTTTAACTGCCCGGGTCAGATCGTCATCGCAGGACAGAACGCTGCGGTAGGACGGGCGGCGGAACTGGCTGAAGAACAAGGTGCGAAGCGATGCCTTCCCCTTGCCGTCAGCGGACCGTTCCATACGGACTATATGAAACCTGCCGCTGCCGTGCTGAAGGAAGCGTTTGCAACTACCCGGTTCGGCGAAATGTCGTTTCCGGTCATTTTCAACTGTACCGGGGACTTTCTTCAGGAAGGGGAATCTGTCCGTGGAATGCTGGAAAAGCAGGTCTGCAGCAGTGTATACTTCGAAGATACGATCCGGCGAATGGAAACTTCGGGCATTGATACCATCATTGAGGTGGGACCGGAGAAAGCGCTGGCCGGTTTCGTGCGAAAGACGACGAAGCAGATTCGGGTACTGTCATTGGAAAAGTACGCCGATCTGGAAAAGGTTCTGGAGGAGGTTTCAAAACCATGACGGAAAAAGAAAACAGAAGGACTGCCATCGTCACCGGCGGAAGCCGGGGCATCGGTCGGGCAGTCTGCGAGGTACTGGCTGCGGCGGGAAACAATGTGGTGATCAATTATGCCGGAAACCGCCGGGCAGCAGAAGACACCGCGGCAGTCTGCGAAAAGTGCGGCGTGGAGATTTTGCTGGTGCAGGGTGACGTCAGCTGCCCTGAGGAATGTGACGCGCTGGTAAGCCGGACCATGGAACAATTCGGACGTATTGATATCCTGGTGAACAATGCGGGTATTACCCGGGACAATCTGCTGATGCGTATGAGCGAGGAGGAATTCGACCAAGTCATTGCCACCAATCTGAAGGGATCGTTTCTGATGATGAAGGCGGTAAGCCGGCAGATGATGAAACAACGGTACGGAAGGATCGTAAATCTGTCCAGCGTGGTTGGTCTCATGGGAAATGGCGGACAGGTTAATTACGCGGCCAGCAAGGCTGGGGTCATCGGCATGACGAAATCCTTTGCCAGGGAGGTAGCCAGCCGAGGCATTACGGTCAATGCGGTGGCGCCAGGGTTTATTCAGACGGATATGACGGCTGCCATGACGGAAGCGGCGGTGAAAGCGGCATCGGCGGCAGTTCCGGCAGGCCGTATGGGAAGGCCGGAGGAGGTAGCAGCCGTCATCGCGTTTCTGGCATCGGAACAGGCCTCTTATGTGACAGGACAGGTTCTGGCAGCAGATGGCGGTATGTATTAGAAATAAAGATGGAGGAGCGAAGGATGACAGAGAAGAGACGGGTGGTGATCACCGGCATGGGCGCGGTGTCACCCATCGGAAACACGGTGGAGAAAATATGGGAGGCTGCAGTAGCAGGTGTCTGCGGCATCGATTTTATCAGAGGTTTTGATGCATCACAGCAGAAGGTGAAGGTTGCAGGCGAACTGAAAAACTTCGATATTCTGGATCATATGGATAAAATGGCGGCCCGGCGGACAGCCCGGTTTACCCAGCTGGCTCTGGTGGCGGCACGGCAGGCTATGGCACAGGGCGGCATCGAAATGTCTCAGGAGGATCCGTCACGGTGCGGCGTCAATGTGTCCAGCGGCATCGGAGGACTTCCGGTGATCGAAGAGGAGCACTATAAGGGTATGCGGCGCGGGTTCGATAAGGTTTCTCCTTTGTTTGTTCCCATGGCCATTTCCAACATGGCAGCGGGAACCATTGCCATCGAATTTGGATTCAAGGGCAGCTGCACCTGTGTGGTGACAGCCTGCGCTTCTGCGTCCAATGCCATCGGAGAGGCCTTCCGCCAGATCCGGGATGGCTATGCCGATGTGTTCCTGACCGGCGGTGCAGAAAGCTGCATCAGCGAACTGGGAATCGGTGGATTTACCTCCATGAAGGCACTGTCGGAGTCAGAGGATCCGAAACGGGCGTCTATCCCATTTGACCGGCAGCGTAGCGGTTTCGTCATGGGAGAAGGTGCCGGTGTGCTTCTGCTGGAATCCTATGAGCATGCGGCAGCAAGAGGTGCGAAAATCCTGGGAGAAATTGCGGGTTACGGTGTGACCTGTGATGCACACCACATGACAGCACCGCTGGAAGACGGAAGCGGTGCGGCAGCCTGCATGAAGATGGCGCTGGAGGATGCCGGTGTAAAAGCGGAAGAAGTGGGGTACATCAATGCCCACGGCACATCCACGCCGATGAACGATAAAGGTGAGACCCGTGCGGTAAAAACGGCCTTCGGGGAAGCGGCATACCATCTGTGCATGTCGTCCACCAAGTCCATGACCGGTCATCTGCTGGGGGCCTCCGGCGGGGTGGAAGCGATTCTGACGGCCTGTGCATTGCAGGAACAGATTGCACCGCCGACCATCGGTTATCAGGATCCGGATCCGGAATGTGATCTGGATGTCGTACCCAATACAGCCCGCCCAATTTCCACAGATTATGCCATGAGCAATTCGCTGGGATTTGGCGGACATAACGCGTCAATTCTGTTCCGGAGGGTCAGATAGCATGGAGAAAAGAGAAAGGAAACAGGAAACCTGTCAGCTCGACATCCGGCAGATCCAGGAAATTCTGCCCCACCGATATCCGTTTCTGCTGATTGACAAGGTGACAGAGATGGAAGTGGGAAAATGGGCGAAAGCTGTGAAATGCGTCACGGCCAATGAACCTTTTTTTCAGGGCCATTTCCCGGGACGTCCCATTATGCCGGGCGTGCTGATCATGGAAGCGCTGGCACAGACCGGGGCAGCGGCGATTTTGTCGGAAGAGGAAAACCGGGGCAAACTGGTGGTTTTCGGCGGAATCAAAAACTGTCGTTTCCGGCAGCAGGTGGTGCCGGGTGACGTGTTGGAACTGTACTGTGAATTGACGGAGCGGCGGGGACCGGTAGGGTATGGCCGGGCGGAGGCAAAGGTGAACGGCCGTATTGCAGCCCAGGGAGAACTGACTTTTGCGATCACGGAGTAATTCGAAAAGAATGGACAGAAACTTGGAAAGGGGAATTGAATTTTTATTCATGATTTGTTAGAATAGTACCATATTCCAAGAGAGGAAATGTGAAAATAATGCTGGAGAAAAGTTTTTCGGATATCTACACCAAGTTTAAGCTGAGTCTTTATTCCAAAGTCTTTAACCAGGATATTGATGTGGAAGATGCGCTGTCCGCCACAGAGGTTCTCTGTGTGGAACTGATCTATGCCATGGGGCGTCCGACCATCAACGAGTTTGCTTCTTTTGCACAGCTTTCCGCGCCCAATGCGGCATATAAAGTGGGAAATCTGGTGAAAAAAGGGTATATCAGAAAGGTACAGAGTGAGGAAGACAAGCGGGAATATCATCTGGAAGTGACGGAAAAGTACATGACCACCTATGGTGTTACCTATGACTATATCGGCAAGGTAATGAAGCGGATCCGCGAAAGATTTTCACCGGAGCAGGTGGAAGAGCTGGAAGAAATTCTGGGCGTGATCGATGATGAGCTGATGCCGGAAGTGCAGATCGAGGAAGAACCGAAGGTAAACATCCCATAGGAGGAAACAATGCGTATTGACAAAATTGAACTGTATCTCGTAGAAAACCGGTTTCACCGCCCATGGCGCACGGCTTACGGCGTCGATCCGGGAAACAGCGCGCTGATTACCTGTATGCGTTCGGGCAGCCATGAAGGATGGAGTGAATCCAGTCCGCTGCCGGGACCGACCTACAGTTATGAATATGGACCGGGCATCTTTGAACTGGCGAAGCGTTTTCTGGCGCCGGCCGTGGTCGGAAAAGAGTTTGACAGTGCCCGTCAGCTGAATCAGGCTATGTCCGTTTTTAAAGGATCTCCGTTTGCAAAGGCCGGGATTGAAATGGCATGGTGGACACTGCAGGCAGATATGCAGGGCGTGACCCTGGGCAAACTGCTGGGTGCTACGGCCGACAAAATTGATGTGGGCGAGAGCTTCGGCATTGCTGACAGCTATGATGCTCTCATTGAAGAAATGGGCAAAAGCTTCGACCGGGGGTATAAACGGGTAAAGCTGAAGATGGCCCACGGCTGGGACTATGACATGCTTGCCGCGGTACGGTCCGTATTCCCGCATGAAGTGATTCATGTAGACGCCAATTCCAGCTATAACTGGAACAGCCAGGAAGACCGGGAACTGCTGAAAAGTCTGGACCGGTTCCATCTGGCCATGATTGAGCAGCCGTTCCAGGTGGGAGACCTCTACTACCATGCGAAGCTGCAGGCATGTGTCGACACGCCGATCTGCCTGGATGAATCCATTACCGATCCGTGGCAGGCAGAAGAAGCTGCGGAAATGAAGGCATGCCAGTACATCAATGTGAAGACCGGCCGGGCAGGCGGTCTGCAGAACTGTCTCGATATCAATGCAATCTGCCGTCAGGCAGGGATGGGCTGCTGGGTCGGCGGCATGATGGAAAGCGATCTTGGTAAAGCAATCTGCGTTGAACTGGCAGCGGTTCCGGGCATGAATTATTCCCACGATGTGACACCGGCCATGTTTAACTATCCGGACAGTATCACGGAGAGGGAACTGATCCTTGACGAAGCATGCTGTCTGTCTGTTTCTGACCGGCCAGGAACGCCGATTCTGCCGGATATGAAGAAGATGCTGCCGAAGGTAACAGCAAACGCAGTGATTGAAGCGTAATACTGTGAAGTATGAAAGAACCGGACCGTTTTGTCCGGTTCTTTTTCGTGCGTTTGCTCGATTTCTCATTCGACAAAATCCATCCACCGGACGATTTCTCAGCCGAAAAGCTTTTCGCCGGCTCGAACAATCTGCGCTTCCGTCGGTTCCCAGTAAAAGGTAATCTTCACGATACGCTGCCGGCCGCTCTGCGGATCATGACCTGCCAGAAGCCAGGTGCTGCCCGGTTCATTGCGGGTAAACCTGCGCCAAGCACTGCTGCAGCTCCAGCCCGAGGCATCGGCAGACTGCCATGTCTGTTCCAGGCCTTCCATTCGTTGGTCATTCAGAAAATGGCTGAGACATATTTCGTACAGGGCATCCCATCTGACATCGACGATCTCATATTCCAGCTCCGGCGGTGTTTCTTCCTGCACAGGAGGCGCCAGCTGGCTCATTTCGCTGTATGCCAGAAGGGGCGTGGCCTGATGACTATTTTCGTAAGAATAATAAGGATAGCCGCCGGTATCGATCAGATCCTCTGCCGTCAGCAGCAGTTCATCCTGCTTCCTGTCCCAGTAATACAGGGAACCATCCGGAGCAGGCACCCAGTTGCTTTCCTCTGTCTCAGAAGCATGCGGCGCATCATAGATGACAAATCCCAGAATGAGCAGGGTTGCAACCGCCATAATGATGAGAGTCAGGAAAAAAGCCGATGCCCCGGTAATTGTCATGTTCTTTCGCCGGGATGTACCGGTTTCACGAAGATGCTGTCGGATCCCGTTGACAAAGAAAGCAACAATGGCAATCACAGCAAGTGCAAGGAGTAAACCGGAAAAGGTCACATCCGGCTGGAACAGAAAAACCGGAAGCAGGCAGAGTGCGGAGAGCAGTAAAGATACAACGGCCAGGATTCTCCCCATTCCGGCTCCCGAATCCGGCAAGGTGCCGGCACCGGCGGCCACGGCTGTCTCGCTTTTTTTCTTCCAAAGAAAGAACGGTATCATTTCGGAAATGATTGCCAGCAGGAGAAACAGATACAGGATCGGAAGCATGGTATTCAGCGGGCTGGAGAAGAAGCTGACCGGATCTTGACCGATTCTGGAAGGCACCTGAACAAACTGGAGACAGCAGAGAAAGAGAAGAAGAATCCAGCTTGGATACAGGGTTTTTCGCATGGTTTGACAGATGGTATCCAGTTGCGTGACGGGATCGGTCTCCAGAGGTACCGGCCTGTTGCTCCGGCTGCAGAAAATCTGCATACTCTGCCGACTTGCAAGCAGCGTCCAGCCTGCCGATTCGCAGAGTTCACGGTACAATTCCCGATTTCGATCCGGCAGCGGATCGAAATCGGACAGTTCCGGACGGTAGGTGACAGCAAAGTGAATCTTCTGGGCAGGAATCGCTTCATAACGCCAGAAGACCCGGCCGCATTCTTTCAAAAGCCAGCCTTTTTCTGCCATGGCTTCCAGATGGCGTTCGATTCCGGTATAATCATAAAACAGGAAGTGTTCGAAACGCACCAGTTCGGTCTTCGAGTGATCTTTCCGACTCATAGCCCGTTCTCCTCTCTGATATTCAGGCATAAATCCTTATCCTTCGCAGCATCCACGCGCAAAGTGGCCGCAGCTTCCGGCCATGCAGTGAACCTCCGGTAATCCTCTGCCAGCTGTTCCAGCCGCCGGTACTCGGTATCCAGCGCAGCACGTCCCGCAGCGGTAATGCGGTAGCTTCGCTTTCTTCCTTCTGCGGCGGTTTCCTCAATCATTCCGGCCTCCAGAAATTTCTCCAGCAGATTGTACAAGGTACCAGGTCCGATCTGCACCCGGTCGCCGGTCATTCGCCGCACCGTTTCCATTATGTCCGTGCCGCAGCATTCGTTCTGCAGGCAGAGCAGAATGTAAAACATCTGCTCCGTCAAAGTCTGAAATTTTTCTCTTGGCATCCTACCCCTCCTTCTATCGAATATCGATATTACTTGCTGTTATTATATTATCGAATATCGATATTGTCAACCGGAAATGGTCGCGGTTTTCCAAAATGCCGAAAAAGTTTTCAAAAAGAAAACGAATCGCGGATTTTGGAAAACCGACGACTGTATTTTAATGTATTTCCGATGAAAAAGAGAGCTTTTATGGTATCAACATTAAAAATGGAATAAAATAAAAGCAATATTAAACACGATATGTAAAATAATAACTGTATAAACAATACATGTTTTCCGAAATGCCGAAAAAGTTTTCAAAAAGAAAACAAAAAGCGAATTTCGGAAAACAGGAGTGCAGAAAACGAGGAAAATGTGAGAAGAGGTCGAAATAAGGCAGGACTGAGGCAGAAAAAAACTCTCATAAATCAGAATTATGAGAGATTTTCTGCGAAATGGGCGACGATTTCATCCATGAGCATGTCTTTCAGATCGGAATCTTTCCGGCTCATTTCATAGCCATGACCGTCCTCGGTGGTGACCTCGATCACACGGCTGTTTTCATAGGCCGCAGCGCACTGCCGGCTGGTTTCATCCGTAACCACATGATCCAGGGTATTGCAGATGACAAGCACCGGTTTGTCTCCGAAAGAATCCCCGTGGGCGCACGGATCGTAATCCTCAAACTGGGTGAACCAATCCGGACGGAGCCGCAGTTGCTTATACTGCACATATCCGTCTGCTGCAGCCTGCGCTTTCATATTCTCCCAGTTCTGTTGTCCGCCCATGAAGTAGATCATGGCCCGGTCGTTTCCGGCAGGAGCCACCAGTGCCATGGCCTGATATTCGAAGCCGCCGTAGCTTTCGTTGGCCATCATCATAGCCACCCGTCCGCCCATACTGCGTCCGTAGACCCCCAGCCGGTTTTCGTCGATCCGGTAATGGCTGCAGGCATACTGCAGGGCCAGGGTCATGTCGTCTTCCATATCCCGCAAAGTATACTCGCAGGCGCGATTCGACGGGTCGCTGTTTTTTTCCGGTGTCAGGTACGGATCAAAATCCACACGCACGGCAGCGATTCCAGCCCCGGCCAGCCGGCGGATCAGCTCCGCTGCTCCGCCGCTGTCCATGGTGCCGGTGAAGCCGTGGGCTACCGCCACCATGGGGCAGCCGCCGGTGCCTGCACCGGCGAGCTGGCCTTCCTCTGCGGCGGGCTGGCCTTCCTCACCGGCATATCGTTTTCGGGAACGGCAAATTCGGCCAACGTATAGGAACCGCGGCCGTTTTCCAGAAAGACCATTTCCGTATGTATTTTGTACTGACCGTTTTCGGCATCTCCGGCGGCTCGGCCGCACCCGGCGAAAGCCGGAAAAAGCAGAAGCCCCAGAAGAACCAGAAAAACAAGACGTTTATGAAATGTGGTGCGCATGGATTTTGCTCCGTAACTGTTTTTTAATAGGTGGACTTAAAGAGAATGATGTCTTCCCCTATGATTATAATCGAATTCCACGGAAGCTGCAACTCCCCGCGCATATGCCGGTCGGCGCTTTGGAAATCGGGCACCAGCAGGGTCTGGATGACCCCGGTTTTTTCATCAAACAGGATTTCCGCATCCCAGAGCTTGCCGTGAAGACTGCCTTTGGAAATGTCCGCCACTTCTTTATCGCCAATTTCACTTAACCGCATAAAACAGACTCCTTTGCTGAATAATAGTAGTAAATTTTACGAAACGGGGGAAGAGAATATGAGCGATGAAAAAGAAAAGGACAAGGAGAAACAGCCGGATGGGGAAAACAGCGGCACGGCAGATCTGATCAAAGAACTTGGCATGCTGGCCAGCGGCAGCAATTTCAAAAGTCCGTTCCAGTATCTGTCCATCATCGGCTGCGTGGAGGGACATACGGTGCTGACCCAGGAGAATAAGACCACCAAGTATGAGCATCTGATTCCGGAGCTGATCGCGGTGGAGGAGAACCCGGAAATCGAAGGGCTGCTTCTGATTCTCAATACGGTAGGCGGCGATGTGGAGGCGGGTCTTGCCCTGGCAGAACTGGTGGCGGGCATCTCCAAACCGACGGTATCCCTGGTCATCGGAGGCGGCCATAGCATTGGGATTCCGCTGGCGGTGTCGGCGGACTATTCTTTTGTGGCGAAATCTGCCACCATGACGCTGCATCCCATCCGGACATCGGGGACCCTCATCACGGCGGAGCCGACCTTTGCCTATATGAAGAAGACCCAGGAGCGTGTGGTGGATTTCATCGTGGAGCATTCGAAGGCCAGCCGGCAGGTCATTGAAGAAAAGATGAACTGTACGTCCAATATGGCCAACGATGTGGGGACTTTGCTGTTCGGATCGGAAGCGGTGGAAATAGGGCTGGTGGATCAGGTGGGAACACTGCATCAGGCTCTTTCGAAGCTGCGGGAACTGCAGGAACAGCAGAAGCAGCAGAACCGCCCCGATAAAGAATAGCTTGACATTTTCTGTAAGCTGCCATATGCTGTAAGGGCAAAGGGAAACAGTGAGAAAGAGAGGTAAGTGATGAAACCTGTCCGGATTGCTGTTTTAATGAAGGAGCCTGCCTTCGGGCGGGCCGTGGCAAGGGGGCTTGCCGAATCGGGGAATGGTTTTGTGATTGAAGTGGCGGAGCACGCGCTGCAGGAAGTGCCGGGGGCTGACCAGATGGAGGAAGGGATGGATCGGTCGCCGGCGTGGGAAGTGCTGGTGACGGACTGCGGCCCGGAAAGCTGCCCGGATGATAACCCGGGTCTGGTGCTGGTGGATCCGGAAACCTGCAGGATCTCGCAGCTTTGCCGCGCGGTGCAGGAGGCCGCCGACCGGGTACGGGAAAGCGGCGGCATTCGCAGCGGAGACTGTATGCGCCGGCTGCGGGAAACATTGGGAGACGGACGGAAGAACGAAGATGGCAGGCAGACAGAGGTGATTGGTTTGCTGGGTTTCTGCAGCGGCTGCGGGGTGACAGCGCTGGCGGTGACGGCCGGAAGGATGCTGGCCGGTGCATATGGGGAAAAGGTATTGTATCTGCCGATGACAGAAATCGTTGACGGATGGACATACCGGGACGCGGATCTGTTCCGGGAAGGTGGTTTGCAGCGGGGAAAGGAACTGCTTTACCGCCTGTCTCACCAACTGCCGTGCAGTGTGGAAAGTTTCACGCTGCGGGACTGTTATGGTCTGGAAATGCCGGAAGGGATGGATTGCCTTCCGGTGGAAGAGCGGCAGGAACTGTTGACGCACCTGAGAGAGAAAGGCGGATATGACTGGATCCTTGTAGATCTGGGAAGCCGAAAATGCCTACGGTACGCATGGAAGCAGACCGCCGGAATGTGTTCTGCACTGGTGGAGGTTGGAAACAGGATGGACAGCCGGTGCAGTCTGGATTTACCAATTGCCCCGGACGGCCTTCCGAAGCGGCGGATCCTGGTATGGAATCACAGCGCAGAAAACCGAATGGATGCCGGAGAGAATCAATGGCTGGAGATTGCCCACGATGAGGAAAGTTTTCTGCCGGACCCGGAAGCCGGTCGGATTGAGATCGCCATGACGAAAAATTTCGCCATCGGTGTAAAAAATCTGACAGAAGTTTTCATGAATTTCTGCTGAAATGACCATTGAAATATGTCGAATAAAATGGAATGGTGACGATGGGCGTCGGCTCATGTCAAAACAGGGCGGGACGTGTCGATTCCTGACGAACGAAAACAGTTGCAATTGTATTGCAGCTGTTTTATTATTTACCTGCGATGTGAAATACTTACAATAAAGGAATGATACATGTATAAAGGAAGGTTAAACCGTTGATGGAAAAATATTGTGAGTCGTTGCAGAATGCGTTTTTTGAACGAGTCCTGGAAGCATTCCGCCGCGGGCTCCGGTCGGAGCCCGCGGCAGATGATGAGGAAGCCATGAAGCGGATCGTGGATCTGGTATTTCAGGATGAGGCGGCAGCCGGGTATTCTGTACAGGAACTGGATGGTCTGATCCGAAAGCTGTTCTGTAAGACGCGCTGCCGGCTGGGGATCCTGCAGCCTCTGATGGAGGATCCTTCCGTGACGGAAATTATGGTCAACGGCCCGCAGCACATTTTCATCGAACGGGACGGAAGGATGGAACGCTGGCCCATGGCCTTTGACTCCCAGGAAGAGCTGGAGGACATCATGCGGAATATTGCCGCGCAGGTGCACAGAGAAATCAATGAAATGCAGCCCATTGTGGATGCCCGCCTGGAAGACGGATCCCGTGTCAACGGAGTTTACCGCAACGTTGCTGTGAACGGACCGATTCTGACCATACGGAAGTTTTCAGAGAATTTTCTGACACTGAAAAGCCTGATCGGAAGTGGAACGGTGACAGAAGCGGGGGCACAGCTCCTGGCCTGCCTGGTGGAATGCGGATACAATATTTTTGTCAGCGGCGGCACCTCGTCGGGGAAAACCACATTCCTGAATGCCCTGTCCGAGTATATTCCTGCCGGTGAACGGGTCATCGTCATTGAGGATTCCAGCGAGCTGAAACTGACCGGTGTAGAGAACATCGTCCATCTGGAATGCAGAAACAGCAACGCAGCGGGAAAAGGACAGATTACCATGTCGCAGCTTCTGAAATCCAGTCTGCGGATGCGTCCGGATCGGATCATCGTTGGCGAGGTACGGGGAAGTGAAGTGCTGGATATGCTGCAGGCGCTCAATACGGGCCATTCCGGCATGAGCACCGGTCACGGAAATTCCGTGGAAGGCATGCTGCGCAGGCTGGAGACTATGTACATGATGGCCATGCCGCTCCATATTGAGGCGGTACGTGCCCAGATTGCGGAAGCACTGGATATCATGGTCCATGTGGAAAAGCTGGAGGGCGGACGGAGACGGGTCGTGGAGATTACGGAAATCGAAGGCTTCGAACATGGCAAATTTCAGCTTAATCCGCTGTTAAAACGGCAGGATGGCGGAATGCTCTCTCCAACGGGAAATCTGCTGAAGCGGAACAGAAAGGTTATATGGAAAGGAGAACAGTATGTGCAGAAATTACGGAATCTGGGATTTCTCCCTGCCTGACCTGATCCTGGTACTGTCTGCATCGCTGGCGGCAGGAACTGCGACAGGCTGGCTGTTTTATGACCGCCTGGAGATCGGTCTCTGGCTCAGCGGCGCATTGTTTCTGATGGCAAAGCCGCGGTACATACGATGGCAGCTGCAGCGGAGACAAAGAATTCTGCTGCTGCAGTTCCGGGATGTGCTCTATTCCATATCCTCTGCGGTTTCCGTGGGGCGCAGCATGGAACAGGCGCTGGAGGAATCCATGGAATTCTGGAAAGGAACCTATGACGAAAATGACCTGATCATGCGGGAACTTGCCGCCATGGTCAGGCAGATGAAAGAAGGAAATGAAAGAGATCTGGATGTGCTGAAGGACTTTTCCCGGCGAAGCGGACTGCAGGATATTTCGGATTTTGTCATGGTGTACGAGAACTGCCGGGCCTCAGGTGCGGACCTGGTGAAAGCCATCGACCGGGCGACGGGCATTATCGGAGACCGGATTGATCTGGAGCGGGAGCTGCATACGCTGATGGCGCAGAAGCAGTTTGAGGGGAGGATCATCCTGCTTTCTCCTTTCGTACTGTTGCTGTTTCTGAAAATCAGTTCGCCTGGTTTTCTGGATCCGCTGACGGCGTCTTCTGCAGGCAGGATGCTCTCTACTGCAGCCCTGGGGCTGATTGCCGTCTCTGCACTGTGGATGGAAAGGGTGAACCGGGTTGATTTCTGAAAAAAGAAAGAAGAAAAACGAAATGGAGACATGCCGCAGGGACTATATCATGCAGCTTCCGGTGTTTTTAAGCCAGCTGCTCCTGCTCCTTGGAAGCGGTATGATCCTGCAGACGGCTTTCCACCGAATCGCAGAAGGTTATGCTGCCATGCCGGAATCTGCACAGAAACCCTTTATGCGGGAAATCTGCAGGCTGCACAATACCAGCCTGGAAACAGGGGAAAATGTGGTGGCATTGTTCTATCGATTCAGCAGGGAAAGCGGTGTGAAAGAACTGACCCGTGCGGCAGGCATCATGATGGAAAATCTGGATAAGGGAACGGGTCTGTGGGAAAAGCTGGAGACAGAGGGAAATCACTTGTGGCAGGAGAGAAAAAGACTGGCATTGGAAAAAATCCGCATCGGTGAAAGCAAAATGAGTTTCCCTCTGGGGCTTCTTCTCATGGCGCTTTTGCTGGTCACAGCAGGACCTGCCATGATGCAGATGGGATAATACGGCAGGAGCCGGGAAAGGAGAAAAGAAAATGAAGAAAAAGTTTGTAACATGCAGGACTGTGCTTCGTCGGTCTGCCGGGCTGATACCTGCAAACCGGAAGGGAATGGAAATGGTTCAGGTGGCGATTCTGGTGGCAATTGCTGTGACCCTGGGGCTTGTATTCAAGTCCCAGATCGGAGATTTTGTGGACAATACATTTTCGTCCCTGAGCAATGCGAAGTTTTAGAGACAGGCGAGGCAGTCAGATGGTGGAGGCGACGATGGTGCTGCCCCTTGCCATTTTGATCATGGCAGGACTGATTGGGCTCATGATGACCTTTTATACGGATCTGGCGGAGCAGACCGGAGCGTATGAGAGCCGTCGGCAGGAACTGTATCAGCTTGCAGAGACGAATGTGATCCGGCTTCATGATCGTCTGCTGGATGCAGGAAAGGAGGTGAGTGAAGCGTGAGAAACCGAAGGGGCTCCTTTACTGTGCAGATTGTGCTGCTTTTCAGTGCCATGCTGATCCTGACATGGGCGGTGCTTTCCGCTTCAGGTGATCTGGCTGTTTACAGCGCAGCAGAGGATTTCGGCAGGCTGTGGGGAACCAGCATTCTGGCAGAGTATGACCGGAACCTGAAAGACCGGTACGGACTTTTTGGATTTTATGGTGATACCGTTACGGTGGAACGAAAGCTGGATGCGTACGCAGACTATACCTTCGGTGAAAAAGCATATATAGAATATGGCGGCGTGATCTGCAGTCTGGATGATTACAGACTGACAGAGCCGGAGCAGCTGAAAAAGCAGATGGCAGATGCGGTTCTGTTCGGGAGCAAACCCCACGGATTGCACCGCACAGAAGCCGGGAATTCGGAAAACACTTCTGCAGGCAGAAGCATAACCAGCCGATGGATTCTCGACAGTCTGCCGTCTGCAGGTGATGGAGGAGAAGCGGATGTCACCAGTCTGGTCTCTCAGATCAAAAGCGGAAAGGGACTCACTTCGATCCTTGGTTCTTCTATGGTAAACCAGTATATTTTTACCTATTTTCAGCATTACAGAAGTACCGGTGATCTGGGGGATACCTATTTCCAAAATGAGATCGAATACATCATCAGCGGTAAGCCCAGCGATGAAAAGGCGCGGAAAAAGGTGAGGCAGAAGCTGATTGTAATGCGGAATCTGCTGAACCTTGCATATCTTTACACTTCGCCGGAAAAGAGAGACACTGCCATGGCCCTGGCTGAGGTCATGACACCGGGTCCGGAGGCCGTGATCACCCAGGGCGTACTGCTGGAACTCTGGGCATTTGCCGAGGCGGAAAATGATGTGCGGCTTCTGTACGATGACAAACCGGTGCCGCTGCTCAAATCCGACGGCAGCTGGGCGATGACGCTGGAAAACGCGGTGGAACAGACAACCGATTCGGAGAAAAGGTACATCACCCCTTCGGTTCTGGAGGGGGAAAGATATGAGGTCTATCTTCGAATCCTGGCCGGAAGCGTACCGGAGCAGACGAGACTGCTTCGTGTGATGGATCTGATTCAGATCAACATGAAATATCTTTATTGTGATTATTTTCTGCTGGAGGACTACCATACCGGTCTGCAGTTTTCCATGTGGGTAAACGGAGAAGAACATGATTTTAAGGAATCCTATGAAAGAACTGCAGAAAAAGAAGGGGAGTTATCTGGTTGAGGCAGTGATGACGCTTCCCATCTGTATTCTTGCCATTGTGGCACTGACACTGGTGATTCGGATCATTTCCATATGCCAGTCCATCAGCTTTCTTACTGCGAAAGAAGTCAAAGAAATCAGTCTTTATGCGAATTCATTTATGTATACTGTTTCCCTTTGCAGCAAGATAGAAGACAGTGTTCTTCGTGAATGTGATGATTTGACGGATTTTCGGGTAAAAAAAGTGGACTATCTGCATCGGGCAGAGAATATAGATGATCTGATTGGTGTAACAACGGAAGCAAAGTTTGCAGTGGAGAATCCGGCAGGGCTCACCGGTAAAATCGTCTTTACAGAAAAACTTCTGGCAAGGGGATTTACCGGGGCGCTGCAGGATGCCTCTCCGCTGGAAGAGAGCGCGTTTACACAGAATGGTGCCTCACAGAAGGTGACGGTTTATCTGCGATACGGAGAAAAGTATCATCTGCCGTCCTGTTCCGTGGTGAAAAGAGAAACCGGGGAGCAGAATGAGGGAATACAGATGGATCGTGAAGATGCCAGACGGAAAGGATATTCCGCCTGCCGGCTGTGCGGCGGAGGGGAAGAATATGAGTGAAATCAGGAGAGTGATATTCCCGGTGCAGGCTCTGCCCTTTCAGGCGGCCGTTTCGAGGCTGGCAGCAGGTACCTGCCCGGCGTTTTTTCCTGCGGATGTGATCCTTCAGGAAGCGCAGATGCAGGTGATCTATCATACGGAGGGATATCGGCGGCTGCGGGACATGGAAATGATTCCGGCTTCCGTCTTGCTTGAAATTATAAAGGAAATACTGAAGCAGCTGGACATCTGCCGGGACTGGCTATGGAGGACGGAAGAAATGATCCTGTCTGTAGATACGATCTATGTGAATGAAGAAAAACAGATTCGTATTCTGTATATTCCGGAGAAAAAAAGTGTTTCCGAAAGCCGAAGGCTGACAGGTCTTCTTCATTCTATGAAAGGCAGCACCGATGAAGAGGGAATCATGTATCTGGAAACTTGTATACAGCTGGTTTCTGTGGAAAATCTCCGGACCCGCCGGATCCTTGCATTCCTGGATCATCTGGCAGCAAAGGCACGCCGCTGAACAGGAATACGGATGGGATTTTCGTGCATACTTTTCGGACGGATTCATAAAATGGAAGAAAAGAATCCTGCAGGCGGAGGTAAAGCATGAACAGGCAGATGGCGGCGAGACGGCGTGTGAAAAAAAGAAAGACAGCCGGACAAAATTCAAGGATGAAATTTGGTATGTTTCTTGGTATAATGGTGTTGGCGGTTTTTTTCGGATATCTGACGGCCCGCTTTATTGTGGGACCGATGATTGGCTTTGATGCAGACGAATCTCCGGCAAGAATCGCCGGCGATTCTGAAAAGAAATCCGATCAGAAGGCGGAGCAGGAATCCGGTCAGGATGTAGAAAAAGCAGGGGCAGAGCAGGCGGTGGATCCGGATGAAGAGGATGGGTCTGTACCGACAGAAGGCTTTGCACTGCAATTCGGTGCATTTTCCACCCGGGAGGCGGCAGAAAAGCTGGCAGCCTCACTGAACAGCCAGGGGATTTCTGCGGAGATTGTGAAAGCAGATGATGTGTTTAAAGTCATCAGCCCTGTGGTGGATACGAAAGAAAAGGCGCTGAATGCGCTGGAATCTCTGTCAGAGAAAGCGGTGGAGGATGTTTTCGTCGCTTCTTTTGAATAACGACTGATTCACGCGGCCGGAGAAACCGCACAGAACGCAGAAACACATAGAAGGGGAAACACCAAAGATGATACCATTGTCGACCAGAATGCGTCCAAATTGTCTGGAAGAATTCGTGGGGCAGGAACATTTTATGTATCCCGGCTCCCTGTTCTATAATTCCATTAAAAATAAAACCTTTGATTCTGCCATCTTTTTCGGTCCGTCCGGTACGGGAAAAACTACCCTGGCCAGAATTATCGCACGGGAAATGGATGGGGAATTCCATGAAATCAATGCTTCCGTCACGGGGACAAAAGAGCTGAAAGAACTGCTGGACAATGCAAGAGTCCGGTTTTTTGGACTGGAAAAAAAGACCACATATGTCTATATTGACGAGTTCCACCGGTGGAACAAGCTGCAGCAGGACTCCCTTCTGAAAGCGTTGGAAGAGGGCGTAATCAAATTCATCGGCAGTACCACCGAGAATCCGTATTTTGCTGTGAACAATGCCATTATCAGCCGGGTGCGGAATATTTACGAATTTCGGCGTCTCAGTCCGGAGAACCTGATGACGATTGCCCGACGTGCGCTGGAGGATAAAGAGAAGGGGTTTGGAAACCTGCATATTTCCTGGGAAGAGGATGCGCTGGAACTGATTGGCAGCATGGCAAACGGCGATGCCAGAGTCACTCTGGATACCGTGGGTTTCATCGTAGACAATCTGGGGGAAGGACAGACCATAACCAAAGAAATCGTGGCAGAAGCCATGCAGCGCAAGGTGGGATTCTATGACAAAGGCGATGACAGATACAATCTACTGTCCGCTTTGCAGAAATCCATACGAGGAAGCGATCCGGATGCGGCAATTCACTATTTTGCCCGGCTGATCGACGGCGGAGCGGATATCCAGATGATCGGACGCCGGCTGCTGGTGATCGCCAGTGAAGACATCGGCATGGCGTACCCGTCGGCGATTTCCATCGTGACAGCCTGCGTGCAGGCAGCCATGATGGTGGGACTTCCGGAAGCGGCGATCAATCTGAGTCAGGCGGTCATTCTGCTGGCTTCGGCTCCGAAATCCAATTCTGCTGTGTCAGCCTACCAGGCCGCGCTGTCTGATCTGAAAACGAAAAAAATCGATGATATTCCGGCCCATCTGAAGGATGCCCACTATCAGGGCGCAAAAAAACTGGGATATGGCAATACATATAAATATCCTCATGCCTATGGCGGTTATGTGGATCAGCAATATCTGCCGGACAATCTGGAGGCAGAAGGCGTGAAATATTATCAGCCGACGGAGAACGGCTCTGAGGCCTCGTTCAAAAAATTTTTGGAAAGTCTGGAAAAAAGCTATGAGAGAAATAAGAAGGGCTGAGAATTCCGGCTTCTGCTTTGGTGTGAAGCGTGCCCTGACGAAAACAGAAGAGCAGATCGAAAAAAAGGAAAGCCGCCCCATTTACACTTGCGGTCCGCTGATCCATAACAAGTTTGTTACCGATGATCTGGCACAGCGTGGTGTGCGTATCATTGAGACGCTGGAAGAAGTAAAAGAAGGAGATACGGTCATTGTCCGGTCCCATGGCGAACCGGCGGTCTTTTTCGAAGAAGCAGACCGAAAAAAGATTCACGTAGTCAATGCGACCTGCCCCTTCGTGAGCAAAATCCACACCCTGGTGCGGCAGGCGTGGGAAGACGGGTATCAGGTTGTAATCGTGGGTGACCGAAATCATCCGGAGGTGCGGGGCATTGCCGGCTGGTGCGGCAATCAGGCCAGGATTGTGGCCTCTGCCCGGGAAGCGGACTTACTGGAGGAGGACAACCTGTTTCTTGTGTGTCAGACGACGATCCGAAAAGAAACCCTGGAAGCCGTGACAGATGTTCTGAATAAGAAGGGAAAGAATTTTACGGTTCGCAATACCATATGCAATGCTACGACGGACAGGCAGAATGGATGCATCACATTGGCAAAAGAAAGCGATGCAATGGTAATTATTGGGGGAAGAGACAGTTCCAATACTAGAAAACTTTGGGAAATTTCAAAAAACTATTGCGAAAATAGCTATTTTGTCGAAAAAATAGAAGATTTACCATTGCAAGAATTGCGAAAATGTAATAAAATAGGTATTGCGGCAGGTGCATCGACACCTGAATGCGTAATTAAGGAGGTTATTGCTACCATGAGTGAAAACATCACTGAAATGAACATGCAGGACTTAATGGAAGATATCGAAAAATCATTAAGATTACCTAGAGTAGGCGAAACTGTTAACGGAAAGGTACACCAGGTTACTGAAAAAGAGATCATCGTTAACATGGGATGCAAAAAGGATGGTATTATTCCGAAAGAAGAAGTAACATTGGAAGGAGACCAGAAGCTAACAGATTTATTCCACGAAGGCGATGAAATCCAGGCGAAAGTCATCAAGACAGATGATGGTGACGGCGGCATCTTACTTTCTAAGAAGAAATTAGAAGTAAATGAACACTGGGGCGAAATCATCGAAGCATTCGAGAATAAGTCGATTATCACCGTTAAGGTTGTAAAACAGGTGAATGGTGGCGTAATCGCTGCTTATAAAGAAGTTTCCGGCTTTATTCCTCTGTCACAGTTATCTGACAAGTATGTGGAAAATGCCGATGAATTTATGGGTCAGGAACTGGATGTCAAGATTACCAGAGTTGACCAGAAGAGAGGCAGAGCTGTATTCTCTCACAAGACTGTTCTTGCAGAAGAAAAGAAGAAGAAACTGGATGAGATCTGGAGCAGTCTGCATGTAGACGATATCGTAGAAGGAACCGTTATGAGATTTACCGATTACGGTGCTTTCGTAGACCTGGGCGGTATCGACGGTTTACTGCACATCTCTGAAATTTCCTGGGGCAAGCTGAAACACCCGCAGGAAGTTCTTCAGATCGGCGACAAGGTAAAGGTAAAGATCCTTTCCATGAACGAAGAAAAGGGCAAGATTTCCTTAGGTCTGAAGCAGACCCAGCCTGAACCGTGGTCCGTGATCAACGAAAAGTATGAAGTTGGTCAGATCGTGGAAGGTAAAGTTGTTCAGATTAAGGAATACGGCGCATTCGTAGAACTGGAACCTGGTCTTGACGGACTGGTACACATTTCCGAAGTTGCAAACAAGAGAGTGACCAACATCGCGGAAGAACTGGAAATCGGACAGGCTGTTGCTGCGAAGATTCTGGAAATCGATACTGAGAGAAAGAGAATCAGCCTGAGCATCAAGCAGGCACTGGACGCTGACGTTGAAGCAGAAGAAGCAGAAGACGAAGAATAGTCCGGACACAATGTCATAACACGCATTGCATATTGACGGAGAAGCGAAAGCTTCTCCGTTTTTATGCGGAATTTCCGTATAATTTCATGAGAAATGCACCAAACTAACTGCGAATACATGAAGTATAGAAAGGAGTATTTCTCATGAAAAGAAAACTTGCTGCAATTTTTATGGCGGCCCTTCTGGTATTTTCCATGGCGGTTCTGACAGGCTGCGGAGATAATAACAGAAACAACGATCTCAACCAGACACCGAACGCCGATAAAAATCTGACCAATGACAATTCCTATGATGACCGTAACGGTGTGCTGAATGACAATGACCGCAACAACAATGGCACCGGGAACGGAGATAATCTCGGTGACGATCTGAGAAATGGTGCGGATGACCTGGGGGATGATATAAGAGACGGAGCCAATGACGTGAAAAACGGGGTGGAAGACGTTCTGGATGGCAATAATACCCACAATCGTCAGTAAAACAAAACCAATATTTCAGGAAGAGGGGTGGCACTGCTGCCCTTTTTCTGTTAGGATAAAGAGAAGAAAAATGTCTGAAGAAAGCTCGAGGAAATATATGAACATACAGAATTTTAACTATCCACAGCTCACGGAACCTGCGCAGCTGCGGGAGGCTTCCGTGCTTTTTGAAGGGTGGAAGGAGACCATGATCTGGTCCGCTTTGCAAAATATTCAGGGCCGTGTTTTCGCTGACACGTTGAAAAATCCTTCTTCGGCGGCGGTGATTCTGGGAGATTTCTGCTTTCTGGCAGGAAAACCGGATACAGGGCTGATTCAGTTTGCTGCGGCTCTGGAAGACTATCCGCTCTCCATGTGCATTATGGTGCCGCAGGATCCAAGCTGGGCGAAGCTGGTTGAAAAAAGCCTGGGTCAGCGTGCACGCAAAGTAACACGATACGCCACAGAGAAAGATGGCAATGCCTTCGACAGAGGTAAACTGGAAGCCATGGCGGAGAATGTACCGGAAGGTTATGTGCTGCAAATGTTAGATGCTGCGATATATCAGCAGGCATTATCGGAGGAATGGAGCTTCAGCCTCTGCGGGCAGTTCGCAAGCTATCGTGATTTTCAGAGCCTTGGAATCGGTGTAGCCGCAGTGGACCGGAAGGATGGTAAGCTTGCTGCAAGTGCGGCATCCTATTCCCGATACGAAAAAGGGATAGAAATCGAAATTGATACCCATCCGGATCATCGCCTGAAAGGACTTGCCCGGTGCTGCGGTGCCCGCCTGATTCTGGAATGCCTGGACCGCGGACTTTACCCAAGCTGGGATGCACAGAATCCGGAATCCCTCCATCTTGCCGAAAGTTTCGGATATAAACCTGCAGGTACATATACCGCTTATGAAATTGCAGTTAAAAGTAAATGAATCGAATTATGTCGGAAAATGGAAATATATGACGGAAATAAATGGTTGTAAAAAATGGAATTTATGGTATAGTTATCATAAAGACCGGTCGTTGACAAATTATTGCTTTTTTCATACAATATAGGGGAAGAAACAATGCAGAAAACAACCATTGCGAAAGATATTGATCTGGCTGGAGCGAAAGCTGGATACGATACATGCTGCAAACATATTTTATCAAATAAAGTTGTGCTTGCCTGGATTTTGAAAAAATGTACTGATGAATATCGGGACTGTTCCATCGAAGAAATTGCAGAAAGGTACATCGTGAGTTCACCAGAAGTTGCGTCAGTACCGGTTCATGCAGATGATCTGACGGAAAAGCCGATAGATGGTCGAATTATAGGCACACAGAACGAAGATTCATCTGTGACAGAGAAAATTTCACCCGGGTTATCCTTTGACGAAGCGGGGAATTTATTATATCTGTCGTTTGATCTCATCCCAACGTGGAACAGTCTTTCGTGGTGAAGACTACGGAAAAATCAGAAAGGTATATTCTATCTGGATCTGTCTGGAGCCGCCGAAACGCAGAGAAAATTCAATCAGTACATATCAGATGGCAGAAGAAATCGTTGTCGGTAAAAGCCGAGAGAAAAAAGAAGATTATGACTTGATAACTCTGGTCATGATTTGTCTGGGGAATCCAGAAAACACGCAAGTGGATATTCTTCAGATGCTGGATGTACTGCTTTCGGGAAAGATACAGCCGATACAGAAGAAGCAAATTCTGGAATCAAAGTTTGGGATTCCAATGACGAGAAAGATGGAAGGGGAGGCAGAGAAAATGTGCAATTTCAGCGATGCAATCGAAGAGAACGCTTTGGAAAGAGGACGGCAGGAGGCTGTAAAGAATATGGCCGATGCCATACGAAATCTGATGAGAAACATGAATCTATCCATTGAGGCAGCTATGGATGCTCTGGGGCTTCCGATGGAGGATCGTCCGGAGTACCGGAAACTGATTGAAAATTAAGAGAATGTAAAAAAGGGACTCGTCAATGTCGGAAGAACTATCCTGTGACAGGTCCCTTTTTCTTTTCATTGAGAATGAAAAATTGTCATTTCCTGCGTCCAGTAGGAGTACGACTGACTGTTCAGCTGTTCCAGCAGACTGGTTTCATATTCTCCATAGTACAGCAACCCCGTTTCATCATAGACCGCAATGTAAAATCCGTATGGACGTTCGCCACGGTTGTCGGAAATATACAGAGAACCGGCGATGAAAAGGCGTCCATCTGTGTATAACAGACGGTCACAGTCAGTGAAGCTCTGCGTTTCCATCAGCTTCTCCGGAAGGTGGGCTGTAAATACGTCTTGATAAGTGCCGTCGTCTTTCTCCGCCAGGATCATAAGCTGTTGCATGTTTGCAGAAAGAACCGCAAGACAGTTTTCTCCACGGAAAAGGGACGGCACTGTATGCTCTTCTGATTTTTGCAACGGATATGCAGTGTACTGCAGCTCCTTGAAGGTATCTGCATGAAGGACGGTCAGGCAGTATAAATCGTCATCTTCCAACGTTTGAAGAAGGATCCGGCTGCCATCTTCGGAGAGTGAAAGACTGAGAATATCAATAGAAGGATTCAGGCAATGTACCATGGTCAGCTTTTCCGGTTGAAGCACTCCTTCTGAAGTGTATGGAATTCTGTAGATTCCATATCCGCCGGGAACCTGACTGAAATCCATTGGTTTGCCCCAGACACTGTGCCCTTGAATCACGAAACAGAACGCATTTCCGAGATCCACGCTCTGACACGATGTATAATACGCATCGGAACCTTTTTCCGGAGTCCCGTAAGCTGCGCTGTCCACGTTTCCGGAGTAATCTCTTCCTATTTCAATGAAAACGTTTTCATCCTCCAGAACCGGAATCTGAAAATAATCCTGCAATTCCTGCATAATCTTTTGCCCGGAATTCTTTTCCAATGAAGCGTACCAGGACGCTTTCGCAGTTTCATCCAGGATCACTCTGCTGGATCCGAAAAAATTCTTCTGACTGGACGCATTTGCAAAAGGGATTCTGGCCTGCAGACTCAGTGCATAGTATTTGCAGTAATCTGCCATGCGGACAGTACGGCGGCCGGTTTTTCCGGCAGGTGTGTCTTCTGCAATTTCCAGCGATGCGGCAGCCAGTCCCGGCTGCTCTCCCGCAACGGATTCCTCCCACGAATCGTGACCATGTGATACATTCAGGTTAAAGTAGCAGGATGAGGTTTCAGGAAGCTCTGGGTTTTGCTGCCCGTAGCTGAACCTGCTTTCTGATGTGGGGTACATGGATTCGTCCTGAAACATACAGTCCGTTTCCCAGAAAAGGTCCTGCCCACAGGAGGACTGCAGCTGTAATCGCAGACCATGGATTGCAGAAGGGTCTCCCTGACGGTAGGTTTCTGTGATTTCAACCTGTTCTTCGGCAGTGCGGAGCTGCCCCGAGATCCAGCCAAGACTGGCCGCAGGAAACACGATCATGACTGCGAGAAGCAAGAGCGTCATATATTTTCGCATGGGGTTTCCTCCTCTCCACGGCGGTTCCTCCGCATCATAATATTATATCGGATCACAGCCGCTGAGAATGCCATACTCAGAAAGAGCATTATTTCCCGAAACCAGCCCATCGTGTCTGACAGCGGCATGGTGTGATGTAAAAAATCGTTTTGATAAAAGGTCAGCATCAGCGTCTGTCCATTGATCCAGGCTGCGTCTGTTTCGTGCAGGAACCACCGGCAGAGGAAAAAGGCCACCCAGACCTGTACCGCCCACAAAATAAAGTAACAGAATGCACTGAACAGGAACTGCCAGAAAAATATGCTGCGTCCGCGGAGGGTCAAACGGCGGAGGGTATAGTCCTGCCGTCCTGCAAAGCTGTCCCGTGAGAGACAGAGCAGCAGATACAATGCAAGTACAGCTGCAATGAAGACGAAAGATATATTGCTTTCGTCAATCAGATCGGGCAGCATACGTTTTTCAAAATCCATGCGGCCGGCCGTGTGCCAGAAGAGAAAGACTTCCACAGCAGTCATGACGACAAGGCAGGCAGCAAACGCCGGAAGGACAGATTTTGCGATGAGTCGAAAGAAGGCCATATGTTTTCTCATGGTTTCACCTCCCAGCGGATTTCCGGAAGAGCATTGTCGGGTGACTGGCAGAAATAATTGAAATCTTCGGGCCTTGCGGTCGGGTTCAGAATCGGGTCATACCGTCCGATGTAACGCAGCCCGGATTCATCGTACACGGCCAGAATGAAGGCGGTAGTGACCCACTCGTTCTCTTCCTTCGGACTGGCGGATGTGATTGCCAGCTGCCTGCCGTCCCATGCCATGGTTGCTTTGTAACTGAGATGAAACAGCGGTTCCTCCGACGGTGAAAGGGAAGTCTCCAGCTGTTTTTCGAATCGGCCGTCTTCCTTTTTGGCAAAGAGCAGCAGTTCATACCCGTCGCTGAGTACGAAAAAGTCATCGGCCTGGTACCACGGACTGGCATCCATTTCGTTTCCGGACAGACAGAGCCGCTGGAGAATTTCCATCGTGTCGGTGCGAAGCAGTGTCAGCCAGTTTTTTTCGCCTTCCTGGGTATAGAGGAACAGGGTTTCCTGCCGGCTGTCCAGCCGCAGATCGCAGACGCGGACGGTCGGATCCAGAGAAAAGCAGTTGGACAGTTCCTCTGACTGCACCGTATAGTATGGGCTGCTGCCGGAGGAAGTCTCCTTCGCATAAGGCAGACGGTAAATGCCGTACCCGCCGGGAATCAGGCTGGTATCCACATACCGGCCATCACCTGTGACGTTATCGAAAGAGAAGTAAATGGCATCATCGGTGAAGACGCTGCAGGTTCTCGTGGGAAATCCACCCTCCACTTCTTTGGAAATAACTTCGCTCGGGTAATCGGTTTTATCGTAAGTAATCACAATCTGCTCTTCCGGCAACACGGGAATGCGGAAAAAATCCGAAAAAACCGCTTCGTCGATGTCCACCAGAAGGGACCGGTTCTGTGTATATGGAAAATAAATATAATATTCGATGAGGTAATTGTCGAAAAACTGCTGCAGTGGATATCTTCTGGATTTCGTTTCTCCGATCTCGGTTTCTGCTTCCAGGTCCGCAATGGCATCTTCCAGCGGCTGGGAAGGAACGCCCACAGATTCCAGATAACTGACGTCGTAGGAACATGTGGAACTCATGTTGAATCCACAGTCTTGCGCATAGTACGATACCTGTTTTTTGAAACTGAAATCATAGGATGTTTCGACATCCGGAGAGGCACCCGGTCGAATGGTTGTATCCCAAAACAGCTGATCCTGGAATGCAGTCCGGCAAACGGCTTCCAGACCTTCTGCCGCAGCCGGATCTCCATAGAGCACCGTATGTTCCACCGCAACCTGATTCCGCTGGGGCAGCAGGCTGCCCAGCGTGACCAGAAAGACGGCAGCGATCATCAGAACGGGTACCAGTATCCAGAGCAATTGACCTTTGTGTTTCATTGGGCGGCCTCCTTACGAAAAATTTTGCAGAGAATGGTGACGCTGCAGCACCCGGAGCACAGAATTGCCAGGGCATTCATCCCGTTGCTGCCCAGGGACCAGGTGAAGCTGATGATGAGGACGGCGATGTGCAGCAGAAAGAGAATATTGCTTTTCTTTTCGCTTTCATCCTGTGGAAGGGCGAAGTACGCGGCAGAAGTGGTCAGACCGAAAAACAGCACCAGATTCCGCAGCCAGCAGAGCCAGTCTTCCATGGGCAGCAGATTATGGAGAAAGTCATTCCGGTAGAAGGCCAGAAAAACAGACTGGGAGCTGAAGGAGGAATACGCCGGATTGCTGCAGACCCAGGAGAGCAACAGGAACACCGTCAGAATCTGCACGGCCCACAGCAGAAGGAAAGAGACCATCAGAGCCAGCAAATGGCAGGCGAACAGATTTTGCGGAGAAACGGCAAGCCGCTGCAAGCTGTAAGACGGACGCCCCGTGCCGTCGGATGCAGCCCGGAGCAGCAGAATGCAAGTTGCGGCGAAGGCAATCCAGAATACCCACCACATGGCGCTTTTTTCCACCAGATCCTCCAGCCAGAAAGCCCCGTTTGCACGAAGACTGCCGGTCAGAAGAAAAAACAGAATGCCTTCCAGAACGGGCATGGCCGCCAGAACCGGCAGGATGGCTTTCAGTGCCTGCTTTTGAAAAAGTATGATAACTGACATATTCTTATTCATAATCTCACCCCCGGTATGATCAGAACGGACCATCCTCGTCCGACAGATTTTCCAGTGCCTGCAGCACCCGGTCGGAACGGTACTGATAGGTCTGACGGATCACATCCATCAGACTGCGTCCGCTTTCCTCCAGTTCCTGGACATTGTGATCGCCTGCAATCTGTCCCTGATGGAGCAGCACGGCGCGGCTGATAAAGTCAGACACCTCCTCAATCAGGTGTGTAGACAGAAGCACCGTCTCAGAAGGCTCCAGAATGCCCAGCAGCACCTTATAAAAGTCTTCCCGGTTAAACACATCGTTTCCGGCGAAAGGCTCGTCTAAGAGGATATAATCGGCTCCCTGGGACAGGGCCAGAACCACCTCGAACTGGTTCTTCTGGCCGGTGGAGAAGCTGCCGATCCGGCGTCCCGCAGGCAGTGCGAAGAAATCCATCAGCACCTGAAACCGTTTTTCTGAGAATGACGGAAAATGATCTTCATAAAAGATCCGGTGATCCTTCGCATTGAGCCCCGGGAAAAAAGAATGCTCACCGGTGCCGAAGGACAGGCGGGTAATGTTTTTCCGGGAGACAGGCTCTCCATCCAGGATAATGGTTCCCCGGCAGGAGGTCAGGCCCAGGATGCATTTCATCAGTGTCGTCTTACCGGCACCGTTTTCTCCGAACAGCCCGACGATTTCGCCGCGGGGCAGGGTTAGGCTGACGTCTTTCAGCGCCTGTTTCGTTCCATATTGTTTCGATACGTTTTTCAATTCCAACATAAGATCACACTCCATAACTTCTGCCATTGTCCCGGCGTCATGCACGCCGCCGGGGTGAACAGCAGATATACCATAAAACTGATCAGCAGGGCAGTAATTGCCGTCAGGACGATGACAGCAATTCCGGCCAGGGGAAGGGTAAGGCAGCGCCGGTGGCGCTCCATGGGATCCGGCAGCCGCTTCATCAGGTAGATACTTTTGCTGCCTCGATAAAAAGAAGCGTAGTTGCCGGCGATTCTTCCAAGCAAAATCAAAAACAGGATAATATGAAAGAGAAACATGTGTGCTGTCATTTCCGTGAAATCCGGCATGACTGCATCCGGCCGCAGAATGTGCTGCCCGCCCGTATAGTAATATAAATTGCTTCGTGCCGTCAGGTAGCGAAGCAGGAAGCATCCGAGTGCATAGAAAACGACAAGCAGAATCTGGCCGGAGAAGCGGTTTATCTGCTTTCCCACATCCGCGCCGGGCGGTGCATACCGCTCCCATTTTTCGATGAATTTCTTTTTCATGGATTCACCCCCTTAATCCCAGTATTTTTTCAGCAGGGCAGTCGCTTCGTCCAGGGAAAGACCCATCTGCTTCATGGCACTGACAACAGCCCGGGCATCTCCTTCCAGCAGCTCCCGACGAATGCGGCGGACCTTTTCTTCATCCAGCACCATATAGCTTTTCGCTCCTGTATGGGACTGAATCAGCCCCTCATCCTCCAGAATCCGGTAGGTTTTCTGTACCGTATTGGGATTGACACCAAGTAGTGCAGAAAGAATCCGGCGGGAAGGCAGTTCATCGCCGTCGACAATGACGCCTGCAATAATACCCCGTTTGATGTAGAGCACGATCTGCAGATAGATCGGCATACCGTCCTCCAGCTTAAATTGGTCAAAAGTAATCAACGGTAAACTGTCTCCTTTCTGAAAGAATTCATGTTAAACTGTATTACTTGAATAATACGGTTTGCCTAACTGTATTATATGAGTAATACGGTTATCTGTCAAGAAGTATTTGAAGGAATACGGAAATAAAAAACTGCCGCACCAATGGAAACCATTATGCGGCAGCACGGAAAAACATATTTAAGCGCTTCTTATGCAGACATGGTAAACTGGAAAATACAGAAGGCTGCATAGATACACAGCAGCAGGATGCCCTGGCCCCGGTAGAGCTTTCCTTTGAACATGGCCGGTACGGTCAGAATCAGCATGACGGCCACCATGACCGGAATCTCCAGCACCAGAGAGGCGTTATGGCCTGCGATGACAGAACTTTCCGGCACCTTGAACGGGGCCAGTGAGGTGGAGACGCCGCTGACCAGAACCAGATTGAACAGGTTGGCGCCGATCACGTTGCCGATGGACATGGAACCGTGTCCCTTCAGCAGGGAGGTCACAGCGGTGACCAGCTCCGGCAGGGAAGTGCCCAGGGCCACGAAGGTGAGGGCGATGACAGATTCCGGTACGCCCAGAGCCTGCGCGATCAGGATGCCGTTATCCACCAGCAGGTTAGCGCCGACCGCAATGAGGGCTGCACCGAGAACCAGCAGAAACAAATTTTTGCCTGTGGTACGGGTCTCTTCTGCAATTTCTTCTTCGTTGGTGATGGCGGTTCCGTCCGAAGCCAGCTCCGGGTGCTCCGGATCCCGGGTCATCTGCATGACCGTCAGGATCATGTAGATCAGGAAGATCCCCAGCAGGATGATACCGGTGACGCGGCTGAAGAATCCGTCGATATATGCGGTGTACATATAAAAGGCAGCAGAAACAAAAAAGAACATGACCGGCGTGCGGAGGGTATACCGCTGTACCGGCGCAGGTTTGATGGTGATGGACAGTGCTGCGATAAAAGCAGTATTACAGATGATGGAACCGATGGCATTGCCGTAGGCGATTTCTCCGTGACCGCCTAGCGCAGAAGTGGCGGATACCATGACCTCCGGCAGAGTCGTGCCGATGGAGACCACGGTAGCACCGATGAGAATCTCCGGAATATGGAAACGCTGGGCGATGCCGGTGGCGCCGTCTACGAACCAGTCACCGCCTTTAATCAGCAAGATGAGTCCGAGGATAAATAGCAGAACTGTGATTACCATGAATGAAACCTCCTGTGATGATGAACCGGTGAACCGCAAAATCAGGATTCGCCGAAATTACTGATATGATAAATAATATGGCCGATCTCGGCTGTAAATATTTTTTTTCTTGCCAGATCCCGCAGGCTCAGCATACCCACCAGCCGTTCTCCGTCTACCACCGGCAGGCGTCGTACACCGCAGGCAGAAAACTGCAGGGCAGCCTCATGAATGTCCTGACGGGGTGATACCGTAACAGGATCTTTGCTCATGACGGCTTTCGCAGTCTGACCAAAGCCTTTTCGGAGAATGAGGTCGCGATCGGTGATCAGTCCCTGTAAATGTGACTGACTGTCGCATACGGGAACGATACCGACATTTTCGGTTCGCATGATTTCCGCGGCAAGTTCGGCGGGATCATCAGGAAGCACTGTGCGAATATGGCTGCTCATCAGATCCTTTACCATCATTCGGATCACTCCTTTCCATAAATCCCTGAGAAGGGTTCTTACCCTAAGCATGCCCCAAAAAATCGGGAGAATACGTTTTGGAAAGAAATAAGGAGGGCTAAATGCCTTTGACCTTATCCGGATGCCAGAAGGACGGCGTGAACAGCAGAATGATCGCGTACATTTCCAGACGGCCTGCAATCATGAGCATGGACAGAAGAAACAGGGAGAACCCATTGAACATGCCGAAATAGCCGGTTGCGCCGACTTGTCCCAGCCCCATGCCGGTATTGGAGAAGATGCCAAGTACTGCGCTGATGGTGGTCTCCATATCCAGATTGTTTATCGCGAGCAGAATGCTGCCCGCGATCAGCACGCCGAAGTAAAGCAGGATATGCATGGTGATGGAGGACGCCAAAGGTGCAGAGACCGGACGGCCTTCCAGCATGACCGGCTTCACCGCGTGAGGGTGGATTCTGCGGAAAATACCGCGTTTCACCAGCTTCAGCATGACGATGACCCGGATAATCTTCAGGGAGCCGGAAGTGGATGCAGAGCAGCCGCCCATGATCATGAGGAAGAAAAGGACCACCTGTGCGAAAGCGGGCCATTTCATGTAGTCGCAGACGTAGTAGCCGGATGTGGATACCATGGAAACCACCTGGCACAGACTGTCTTTCACAGCCTGCCACAGGCTGGAATAGGTGCCGGTGGTCTTCAGGACAACGGCGATGGCCAGGGTTGAGACCGAAATGATCGCCAGGAAAGCCCGGGCTTCCATATTTTTCAGTGCGTCCTGCCACCGTCCCTTCAGGATCATGTAGTAGATCAGGTAGCTCATGGTGGAGAGTACCGTGAAGGCCATGATCACAAACCGGACGTAGGTGCTCTGGAAATAGACTGCATTGGCGTCGGTGATGATGAGGCCGGCGGTACTGATGCTGCTCAGGGTTGCACAGAGTGCATTGAAAATATCCATCGGGCCAATGGCCAGAAGGATAAATTCTGCAATGGTGAAAAACAGGTAGATGCCATAGAGGTACTTGGCTGCTTCACTGATCTTCATGCCCAGCCGTTCGAAGGCAGGTCCGGGTGATTCCGCGGACATGACAAACTGGCCGCTGATTCCCAGCATTGGGAAGATGGACAGAACGAGGATCAGAATTCCCATACCGCCCAGCCAGTGACAGATGGCACGCCAGAGCTGCAGCGCCATCGGAAGCAGATTTGGATCCAGTACGGTGCATCCTGTGGTGGTGAAACCTGCCACGGACTCGAAGAAAGAACCCATCAGTGTGAATCCGCAGCCGCTGAAATAAAACGGCATCATACCGATCAGAGAACAGTAGATCCAGCTGAGGCAGGCGATCAGGAAGGCCTCATGCAATTTCAGGCGCAGCTTTTTAAATTTTAACTGGGTCATAATGACAAAGCCGATGCATATGCACAGCAGGCTTACGGGAAACAGAGCCTTTGCGGCATTCCATTCTGCATAGATCATTGCAGTCAGGATGCACGGCAGCATGGAAAGTCCCTCGATGAGGGTCAGAAGCCCTGTGACTTTCACTATGACAGGATAGTTCAGATGCATAATATACTCCCGAAGTTTATTTTCAGCATTTGTTGGCATTCCAGTAATGTTTGGAGAACAGGACCAGCATGGTAAACAGCTCCAGTCTGCCAAACAGCATCAGGAAAGCGCATACCAGCTTGGAGAAGTCTGACATTACGGAAAAGTTCATGGATGGACCAAAGGTTCCAAATCCCGGTCCGATATTTCCCAGACATGTGGCCGCTGCCGAAAAGCTGGACATGAAGTCGAAGCCGTTCAGTGAGATCAGCAGAAAACCGCAGGCCATAATCAGCAGATAGGTAAAAATAAAGTTGGTGATGTGAATGACCACATCGTTGTTCAGCTCCCGGCGGTTCAGAGTCACATGGGCGATTCTGCGCGGATGAAGCTTGATCGAGATGCCGCGGCGTACCAGTTTCATGGCAACCAGCACCCGCACGCATTTGATGCCGCCGCCGGTAGAGGAGGAACAGCCTCCGACGAAAAACAGGGTGAAGATCAGCATTCTGCCGAAGGTCGGCCAGGTATCGAAGTCATTGGTCATGTATCCGGTGGTAGTGAGGACGGAAACGACCTGAAACACGGTGTCACGCAGGGTTTCTCCAATGGCAGCAAAACCGCTGAAAAAGCCGCGGCACAGAAAAATCACCGTGCTGAAGCCGACAACGATGGAGGCATAAAACCGAAACTCTTCATCCCGGTACAGGCAGGATAGTCCGCCTTTCCCGGTCAGGTAATACAAATTGAAATTGACGCCGGACAGGAACATGAAAATGGTGATGACCCATTCCACATAGGCGCTTCCGAAGTGACCGACGCTGTCGTTATAGCAGGAAAAACCGCCGGTTCCCACGGTGCCGAAGGTATGCACCAGCGCATCATACCAGCTGAGTCCGCCGAAGACCAGAAGAATCGTTTCGAGAATGGTCATGCCGATGTAAATCAGATACAGGTCCTTGGCAGTATCGGAAAATTTTGCGGTGATCTTGTCTTTGGTCGGCCCCGGCGTTTCCGCATTGGCCACATTCTGTCCGCTGATTCCCAGAGAAGGCAGCAGCGCCATCACGAAAACCAGAATCCCCATTCCTCCCAGCCAGTGGGTGAAGGAGCGCCAGAACAGGATCGACTTCGGTAAAGACTCGATATCCGTCAGAATGGATGCCCCTGTGGTCGTGAAACCGGAGCAGGATTCAAAAAAAGCATCAAAAACCGAAGGAATGGCTCCGGACAGCAGGAAGGGCAGTGCGCCCACCACAGAGGCCACCAGCCAGCTGGCCGAAACAACAAGAAACCCGTCTCTGGCCTTGATTCTGGCCGGAGAAGGGCTTACAAATTTCACAATGATGCCGCCTACTGCAATACAGAACAGGAGTGTCAGGCTGAAGCCGGAGGCAGCTTCCTGCTCACCGATGTAAAATGCCATAATGCAGGGAATCGTCAGGGCGGCTGCCAGTACCAGCAGAATGTAGCCCTGAATCCGGAATAAATCCCGCACTCTGTTGCTCATAGTTGTTCCTTCCTTAAATATACGTTATATGAAATGCCGCTTCTTGCGGAACAGCTTCTCCAGCTCTGCGATATCCGAAAGCAGGCAGAAAATAATGACCTTGTCGTCTTCCAGAATTTTTGTTTCGCCGTCCGGGATGATGACCTGCTGTCCGCGGTGAATCCCTGCGATCAGAACGCCTTCCGGCAGATCCAGATCTTTCAGCGGAATGTTTACCAGTTTCATGTCGTTGACAGCGATGATCTCCATAATCTCCGCCTGCCCCTGAATCAGCAGGGAGGAGATGACACGTTTCTTGCCCTGGATATAGCGGAGAATGGTGCTGGCTGTGATATTCAGCGGGTTCAGCGCCATATCGATTCCCATTTTTTCGATGAGATCACGGTAACCCTCACGGCTGATCTTGGAAATGACATCCTCGATGCCGCGCTGCTTGGCATTCAGGGCAAGCAGCAGATTTTCTTCATCAAAACCGGTGGCCGTGACGAAGGCATCCATCTCGTCCAGGTTTTCCTCTTCCAGCAGGGACATGTCCGTGGCGTCGCCATGGAGCACCATCACATTATCCAGATGAGTGGACAGATAGTAGCAGCGTTCCTTGTTGATCTCCACCACCTTGACGGAGATACCGAATTCTGCCAGTTTGGCCGCCAGATAAAAACCGGTCTTTCCGCCGCCGATGATCATCACTTTCTGCAGGTTTGTATATTTTCCCTTTTCGTGGACTTTTTTATGAAGTTCCATGATCTGGGTTTTCTCTCCGATCAGGTACAGGGTGTCTGTCGGTTCGATTACGGTGCTGCCGTGGGGAATGATGATCTTTCCATTACGGGAAATGGCCACCACCAGCATGTTCGGAAGCACATTTTTCACATCAATCATAGACAGGCCGGCAAGGCTTTTATACCGTTTGACGCCGAACTGAATCAGTGCCACTTTCCCGGTGGAGAAAACGCCGCCGGTCAGAGTGTATTTTTCAACCAGGTATTTGTAGATTTCATTGGTGATGGCCATGTCCGGGTTCACGATGTGATCGATGTTCATGGTCTCTTTGATGAAGTCCAGCTGGTTCATATGCTCCGGGTCGCGAACGCGGGCGATGACTTTACTGCATCCCAGTTTCTTTGCAAAACTTGCAATCACGATGTTTTTCTCATCGCTGCCGGTTACGGCCAGCAGGAAGTCAAAGGTTCCGATTTCATGCTCTTTCAGCAGGCTGATCTGTTTGGCGTTTCCGCAGACTGTCAGCACATCCAGCTGCTGTGAGATTTTGTTCAGGACGTCCTCGTTCTTATCGATGATGGTTATGGAATGGTCGCCGCCGAGCAGGGCATTTGCTACTTTGATTCCCAGTTTTCCGGCACCCACAATGGCAATTTTCATGTTGACACCTCTTCATCTCTGTACTAACAAACTATTGTAACATATTTAGCATATTTTGCAAGAGAAATTCATAGACACTGTACAGAAACCCCTGCACTGTGCTATACTGAAACAAGCAGAAACTGTCAGGAGGAGAGATTTTGAAAATTAAGCGTTTTATCGGTGGGACCCTGGAAAGCAACGGATATGTGATCTGGACCAGGGACGGTGCGGACTGCTATATCATTGACCCGGGCTACGAACCGCAGAAATTCATTGAATATGTACAGAAGGAAGGGCTGCATCCCCTGGGCATTCTGCTGACCCATCATCACTATGACCATGTGGGCGCAGCGGCACGGGTTGCCGATGCACTGAACTGCCCTGTGATGATGCATGCAATGGATGCGGCCATATATAAAGGAAGGGTTGACCGTCTTCTGGAAGACGGGGACCGGCTGGATCTGTCCGGGGAAGAACTGAAGATCCTGCATACGCCGGGTCACACAGCGGGTTCCATCTGCATTCTCTCGGAAAAGAGCCATGTGGTTTTCAGCGGAGATACCATTTTCGATACGGATCTGGGGCGTACGGATCTGGAAGACGGAAGTCCTGCGGACATGATTCGAAGCTGCCGCCAGATCATCGACCGGTGGAGCAACGAATATACCGTTTATCCCGGCCATGACGGGCATGCGACCATGAAGCAGATCCGCATTTATAATCAGGAGTTTCTGGCATGTCTGGAATCTGGTCCGGAGAACGCCGGGGAGGGCAAATCATGATGAAAGGTCCGATACCTGAAAAAATCACCCTGATCGCGCTGGATCTGGACGGCACCACCCTGGCCAGAGGACGTATCACGCCGCGGACACGGCGTGTGCTGGAAAGGGCGGTGAAAAAGGGGATACATGTGGTTATCGCAACGGGACGCGCATGGTGTTCTTTGCCAAAGGATATTTTTCGCATACAGGGCCTGGAATATGTGGTGACTTCCAACGGTGCCATGATTACGGACCTTCGGAGCGGAACGGTGATTTACGAAAACTGCATCGATCCCGGAACGCTGAAGCAGGTGGCAGGGCTGCTGCGGGAGCACAGCCGGTTTCCGGTGGAGGTCTTCACCGGGGGAAAGGCATACATCGACCGGTCCGTCTTCGAAGACATACGGGATCACGGATCGACGTACATGAGCCGCAGTTACATTCTGCGGACCCGGCAGCCTGTGGATCAGATTTATGACTTTCTGGAGGAACATATTTCGTCCATCGAAAATATCAATATACACTTTGCACAGTTCGAGGATAAAGCAGCGATGAAGGAAATTCTGGAGCGGATTCCCGACATTACGGTGACTTCCTCGGTGCCGCATAATCTGGAAATCGGCGGTGCCACCACCAGCAAAGCCACCGGTCTGGCAGCGCTGTGCGAGATTCTGCATGCGGATCTCTCATCGGCCATGGCCTGCGGGGACAGTCCCAATGATATGGCCATGCTGGCAGAGGCAGGACTGGGCATTGCCATGGCCAACGGGGAGCCGGAAGTGCGTGCCATGGCTGACTATGTGGCGCCTTCCAATGAAGACGAGGGCGTTGCCCTGGCAGTGGAACGGTTTGCACTGGGTGTGAAGCGGCCTGCCTGGCAGCTGGCAGCATTCCGCTTCCGGAACCGGATTCTGCACCGGCTGCGTCAGCTTGCGCGCCGTCTGGTCCGCCGGATGCGGGGAAAATGAATACGGAAAGGAATGCAGAGTGCAGCTTGCACAGTTGACCCGTCAGGTCAGCCGGAGCAACAGCTCCTTTTTCCCTGTACGACCAAAAATCAACCTCACAATGTGTTTTTGTATTTTCAGGTTGATACATTTTTTACCACTCCCCCTTCTTTTTACATGACAATCAACCTGTTCTTCGCAAAATCCGTCTGCAGGTTGATTTTTTTGCGCTTTTCTCGTTTTTTGCATATGTTTTCTCATTTCTTTGTCAACCATATTTCACTTTGAACCCCTCTCGGGTTGACCCAATATTTTACATTTTAATCATCGCTCTTTTTTCTGTTTTCTATTGACAAATCTTGTTAAAACCTGTAAATTTAGGTATGAAGTGGATAGCTCGCCCCGGCTGTGCGCAGGATCGGTGCACAGGAGGGAAAGAAAATGAAAACAAATCAAGAGACAAGTCGTCAGACTGGTGTCTGCCGGCAGACGCTGGGAAAACTGGGAGAAGATCTGGCAGCAGGTCTGCTAACCGGGGAAGGATATGAGATCCTGGCACGGAATTATCGATGCAGGTACGGTGAACTTGACCTGATCGCCTGCAGAGACGGAATTCTGACTTTCGTAGAGGTGAAGACCAGGCAGAGCAGCCGGTTCGGCGCACCTGCGGAGGCTGTCACAGCGGAAAAACAGAAAAAGATCCGCTGCACGGCGGCATGTTATCTGTCAGAGACGGGACAGCCCTGCCGCGGCATGGAATTCCAAGTGGTGGAAATCTCTGTCCGTCACCTGACAGGCCTGACCTTTCAGGAGGTGGGAACATGTTAGCGAAGATTTCCACCGCCTCCTTCCGCGGCATCGAAGGGCAGACGGTAACGGTAGAGACAGACATTACAAGGGGGCTTCCGGGCTTTTATGTGGTGGGGCTGGGTGACACCTCCATCAAGGAAGCCGGTCAGCGGGTGAAAAGTGCGATTCGAAACAGCGGATTTGACTATCCGGTGAGCCGCATCGTGATCAATCTGGTGCCCGCTTATCTGCACAAAAGAGGAAGTCATTATGATCTGGCCATGGCCATGGGGATCCTGCGCTCTGCGGGAATTCTGACAGGACGACATGCCGTGGAAACCCTGGAGACAAGCGGGTTTCTGGGGGAACTTCGGCTGGACGGAAGCCTGTCTCCGGTGAAGGGTGTTCTGCCCATGGTAAAAGCGCTGGCAGAAAGAAGGGAAACGCCGGCGCTGCAGCAGATCTTTCTGCCGGCAGAGAACTGTCAGGAGGCATTTCTGGCAGCAGAGGCGTTTCGGATCCGCCTCATACCGGTCCGTCATCTGCGGGAGGCGGCGGACATGATCTGCGGTCTGGAGCCAATACCTTCTGCGGACGAACTCCGACGCAGGCGTGCGAAACTGTCATCCCAGACAGAACACACAGTGCAGGACATACCGGATTTTTCCGACGTCAGAGGACAGTGGCAGGTGAAGGAAGCCATTGCTGCAGCCGTATGCGGGAATCACAGTATTTTGCTCATGGGGCCTCCCGGTTCCGGGAAGACCATGCTTGCCAGACGGATCCCGGGCATTCTTCCGGAGATGACGGCTGCCGAACAGCTGGAAACGACAATGATCTATTCGGTAGCGGGCCTGCTGAATGAAAACCAGCCCATGGTAACGCATAGACCGTTTCGTATGGCAGACTACAGAACCAGCCGGGCCGGTCTGCTGGGCGGAGGCACCGTGCCATATCCCGGAGAAGCTTCCCTGGCACATAACGGTGTCTTATTTGTTTGTGAAACGCTTTGCGCTGCTAACTGAACACACATATTCTGCTGAAAAACCCCGTATTTCTGGGCTTTTTCGGCTTTTATTTTCGGAATTTGAGGTTTGGAGTACATACCCAATGGTGTGTTTTGGTTGGGTTTAGGGGCCACTATATGTAGTGTGGGGTGAATATGAATCTTCAATATGTAGTAAACAGTTCACTCAGATGTAGCACCATTTGGCAAAACTCCTAACCTTTTGACGAAACGCCAGATAATTTGGCGTAACTACTATTTAGCAAAAGGAGAATGCCATGAAAGAAAAGAAAAAAAGACGGCTGAAAGTGTACGGTCAGAGCAACGGATATAACTACCAGGATGTTCCTACCATCGTGCTTAAGGGAAAATGGCTTGAGACGGCTGGATTTAATATAGGCGATCATATTTCAATAAAGAGTGAAGACGGGCAGATTATCATCAACCGTATTATTGGGACTAATTTGCCATCTGGTGGAATGCATTAGTAACTTGACTTTGTTCGGCTGGCAGTATATAATTAAGAGGAAAATTTGCGATAGTTCTTGGAGTGAGGTGCAAAATGGAGTATATGACTATCCAGGAAGCCGCCAATCGCTGGGGGATTAGTGAAAGAAGAATTCAGGTTCTGTGTACGAATGGGCGATTAGAAGGCGCTACCAAATTTGGGCGTCAGTGGGCCATACCAGAGAATACAGAAAAACCAGATGATGCCAGGATTAAGAGTGGCAAATACATTAAGCAAGATATTAATAACAAGTAGGGAGAAACACCATATGAGCAAGAAACTTGTCATCTTTTCATTCTTCTCTGGAAGCGGTTTTTTGGACTTGGGGTTTGAAAACAATGGATTTCAGGTCGACTTAGTGAATGAGTTCCAGCCCGCATTCTTGAAAGCATACCAGTATTCCAGAGCTGCGATGGGAATGCGAAAACCAAAGTATGGATACTTCAATATAGATATCAACGAGTTTTTGGATACACGAAAAGCTGAGTTACAAAAGTACGTCCTTGAGGCGCGTGAAGATGGCTCCTTAGTCGGTTTCATCGGAGGCCCGCCTTGTCCTGACTTCTCTGTTGCAGGCAAAAACAAAGGGCGTGATGGAGATAATGGTAAACTCTCGCAGTCCTATACCGATTTGATTGTTGAGATGCAGCCGGACTTTTTCCTTTTTGAAAATGTGAAGGGCTTATGGCGGACAGCAAGGCATAGAGCTTTTTTTGAAGAACTAAAAGGAAAACTCCATGCGAGTGGCTATGCAACTACTGAGAGACTGACAAATTCTCTTGAATATGGGGCCCCCCAAGACCGTGACCGAATTTTGATGTTTGGTGTTCACAAGGGCATTTTGGGTAATGTGGATATCGATTCCTTTGACTGGAAAAAATATCATCGTTACACTTTAGATGATATAAAAGCGATGAATTGGCCTGAAACAGACGCATTCCGTCCAAATATAATGACTGAGAAGCCAGAAGGCATTGATGAAAAACTGACGGTTCAATATTGGTTCGAAAAAAATGATGTAGAGAATCATCCGAATGCGCAGGACTACTTTACGCCAAGAGGTGGCTTGAGTCGGATAGAATCAATTGATGAAGGTGATGTTAGCAAGAAGTCGTACAAACGACTCCACAGATGGAGGTTTTCACCTACTGTTGCGTATGGAAATAATGAAGTGCACCTGCACCCGTATCGTATTAGGAGAATATCCGCAGCAGAAGCACTTGCACTGCAAACCTTGCCAAAAGAATTCGTTTTGCCCGCGGATATGACATTGACGAACAAATTTAAAACCATAGGTAACGGTGTTCCATATTTGCTTGCTTGCGGAATCGCCAGGACAATTAAAGATTTTCTGGAGGTGTTATGATGAAGTCATTTCAAGAGATGCTGGTTGACCTTGAAGAATTAAGAGGTATGCCTCTTAGTAGTATATCTGGTCAGGCTACGCCCTTCCAGATTGAAGAGATTGATCGTGAAAACGATAGGATATTGTTAAATGTGAATGGTACCTCAAAATCTCGCCCTTTAGAGGAACTGCGTAAGATTTGGGAAGTTATGTGTTCTATGCCCGCTGCTCATGTAGACAGTGTTCTGGGTGGGTCTGGATCGAGCAGAAGCCAACCCGAAACAATACTTGCGAACCTTCCTTATGTAGAATGGCTTACAGTGGTAGGTAAGAAGAATATTGCATATGTGGGTGAGGATACTCACGAAAAAGGAACCCTTCGCAAAATGGATGATGATAAAGCCGCTGAGTACCAGGCACTAATGAGTTTGCCCCATCCCCGGAACCCGCTCCTTCCTCCGCTTGACGAGCGCGATGAGCCAGTTCCTACCCGCGATGCCCTCCTGGAATTAGATAACAAAACATTTATTTTTACTTGTTTGGGAATCATGTCCACGCATAGGCTATTTAACGGTTATACCTTACCCATACTGGAAAGTCGTGAACAATGTGCGCTTTTGTTCAGGCACAATAACATCCACGGTATTCTGTTTAAGAGACCCCAGGGGATGAGCGATGAGGAGTATCGGGCGGCAATGCAAGACGATACAGGTCATCCCCGTTATTATGCAGACACCTACAGCATTGCTGAAGATGAGTATTATGTATCATCTCAGTGGCGGCCAGACCGTGAAGACGCACGCGGAGCTTTCCTGGATTGGCTGTTTGAATTATTACTGGCCATCCGCTTTGAAACTGGCATCACCAGCACCTTTGAAAGGAACCGCATTGTGTTTGGCGCACCAGGCACGGGTAAGAGCCATGCCCTGAAAGAAGATTGTAAAACTCTGTTGAATGGTACAACAGGCACTTTTGAACGAGTTACTTTCCATCCAGAATATACTTATTCGCAATTTGTGGGTAGCTATAAGCCAGTGACCAATTCCCAGGGTGAAATCCGATATGATTTTGTGCCTGGCCCGTTTATGCGTGTCTTGGTCGCTGCACTCAAAAGCGGTCGTACAGAGGCCCCTCAACCGCACCTCTTGCTCATTGAGGAAATCAATCGTGCAAAGGTAGCGGCAGTTTTTGGCGAGGTGTTCCAACTGTTGGATCGTTCTGACGAGGGCTCCAGTGAATACGAAATTCATGCAACGGAGGACATCAAAAAATATCTGATTTCTGAACTCGGCAAGTCCCCGGACAGCATCAAAATCCCGGACAATATGTTTATCTGGGCAACTATGAATAGTGCAGACCAGGGCGTATATCCAATGGATACCGCCTTTAAGCGCAGGTGGAATTTTGAGTATATAGGAATCGATGATAACGATGACGAGGTTGGCGGTGTGGTTGAACTCGGCACCGCCCCTAATAACAGAGATATTAATTGGAACGTCTTGCGTAAGGCTATTAATGACACCCTTGCTGTTACTTATAACATCAACGAAGATAAACTCATGGGTCCGTATTTCCTCTCCAAGCAGGTATTTGCGTTTGGAGAGGATGGCCGAATGCTCAATCCTGAAAAGTTCAAGGCCACGTTTAAGAGTAAGGTTATCATGTATTTATATGAAGATGCTGCAAAAGCTGTAAAGCACAGACTGTTCGAGGGCTGTGACAGCAGTAAATACTCGTCTGTTTGTGCTGCCTTTGATGCTCGTGGCATCGAGATTTTCGGAGCCTCTTTTGTTGACAAGTATAACAGCATGATTGAGGGGTAACCGACATGGACGCATTCGTTTCGAAGTATGTTAGAGAGCAAAAGCGTTATACAAAAAATGACCTTCGCACCTTGTTTTCCTTTTCCGAAGAGGAAATCCAGGCTTTCCTTCGGCGGCTCAAAGCATACGGGGTTATGAAGGCGGTTAGGAATACACCCTTGCAGATGGAGTTGTCTGATTTATCAGATGAGGATTTAGCAATCACTGATGATGCCACCGGGAGTAATGACTGTTTTTATGTCTTTACCTTTGTGGGTGTGCTTACCGTTGGAAATCGTGTTATTAAATGCTACCCCAAGTATATAACTCAAAATCCAGAGCCATTAGAAGAAATGAAGCAAACGATAAAAGTGCTTCAGCGATATGGCTCCAAGGAACAGATTATCAATATGTATAATGGTGATGGGCAGAATAGCAGTTTTAATCTGCTGGCGGTTATGCTGTTCATTTTGGATGATTATCACCAGAATGGTCTGTACATCAATACAGAAGACATAGTGGAACTAAACGGCGAGGGGCCTATTCTGTGGGAGCAAACAATCAACAACGGATTTGCTATCATCAGCAATAACAGGCCATATTATGTGGACTTGTATACCCATCGGTCTGTTGACGATGAGAATGATTTTTTCTATCGCCTGCATAAATGCGTGGTTACAGAGTGTTCCCAGCAACTACGGGAAGCTGGAATTTTGGACTTGTTTGACATGGTTGAAGCCGATATCAGCGATGAGACCAGAGGTGATTTGGGAGATGACGATTATATCCTCTACCGCCTACAGTCAGAACTGAATGTCCAGTACAATACACACAAGCAGGTTTTGCTAAAGACCTTGTATGCATATATTGCCCACCACAGGACATTGGCCGAGAACTTCGGTATTAGTATGTACGGCACTACCAGTTTTAATCTGGTGTGGGAGGATGTGTGTAAAGAGGTATTTAACGACCGCCTATACACGCAACTACGTAATCTGCAGCTGCCAAACGGTATTGCAGAGGGGTATACTGCCACTGATCAGCTTATAAGCATCATCGAAAAACCGAAGTGGCAAGGCTGGAAAGAGGACGGACAACCCTTTGAAAAAGAAGCTGGTGATACCCTCATTCCAGATATCATTACGCTGGCAGAAATCCAAGGTGTCTGTTCTTTTATTATACTGGATGCAAAGTATTACTGCATTCAGCTTGAGCCGAACAAGGTTTTGCGGGGGCAACCCGGAGTCGGTGACGTGACAAAACAATACCTGTATCAGCTTGCGTATAAACAGTTTATCGCAGACCACGGCATTGGTATAGTGAAAAACTGCTTCCTGATGCCCACGGAAAAAGATGAGATTATTAAAATGGGCGTTGCCCGGATGCATATGCTGGAGCAACTTAACCTGCAGAATATCCAAGTACGGCTGTTACCAGCAAAGAAAATGTACGAGTACTATCTGGCAAAGAAAAAAATCAATATCGATGATTTAGAACTATGATAAAGGTGGAGTGCCTCAGATTTTGAAGCACTCCACTTTTTTTGCTTTGGCGTATTCGATCGTGTTCCGTGTGCCGCCGGGTTCTCCGTTGTATACGGCTATTACCCGACTGCTTCGGTCGACCATCCATTCGTTCCGGCGTTGAAAGCAGTCACGGCTGTAGCTGGGGCATACGAACCTAACCAGATCGGCTTGTTGCAGAATAGCATTGTACCGCGATTGCCAATCCGCAGACCATCGGCTTTCAAACCCACGATAGGGTGATGCAGCCACAAGGTGGATTGCAGGATTGGACTCCCGCAGGCGGAGAACAATCTCTGCCGCCCATATGTCCACGCCTCGTGCCATACCGGAAATAAAGGTGACGAACCCGTCATCCACTGCCTGGAGAATTGCTACTTCCAGGTCTTTTTTTATCTGCTCCTCCGGCTTGTGCAATTTCTCTGGGCGGTGTCCGGTGAAGCAACAGCGGTGCTTTCGGAGTTCAGCTTCATTTGCCATACTTTTACCTCTTGCGGGCTTGGTTCATATCCCTTGCCTCGCTGACGACTTTTAAGAAGTTCAGAGCAGTGATATATGTAACATCTGTATTCATGCCGTCCTCCTCTCTACGAACCAGCGCCCCAGGTTGTTACCTGTGAGAGAGTTGCTCCGTTCAAAGAACAGATAGCTTTGCTTTCCTCTGACCCATATTGTGTAACGGTCACCCTGTCCCCCGGCCTTCATGGCGGCTGCCTGTCGGATATCGGTGACACGGTCGATTTCAAAAACTTGACCATCTTCCCAAGTAAGGTTGATAGGAATCAGGAATCCATCGCTGTTGAACTTGGCGGTCACATCCACATAGACCTTAATATTCATCTGTGACCTCCGTTTCTACATCCTTTAGGAAGTTGGAATTCGCCATCAAAGGCGGATCTATCAATTTGTACCCGTTCCGCTTCATCAGGCGGAACTTGAAGTCCAGCAGTTCTGGTGGGACGCGGAGCAAGGAAGCAGCCCCAAAGAAGGATATGTCCTCATTCAGCTTCTCCAGGACATCGTCATCATCCATAAGAAATTCGGCTGCAAAAACATTCGCTTCATACTCCATGAAGGAGGTGCTGTCAAATAACTCAAAGTCGTGGAAGGCATTCACGCCCACGGCCTTGGCGTGGAGAACAGCGTGACCCAGTTCGTGCGTGACGATAATTCTTTGTATCGCCTCCGGGAGATCACTGTTTACGGTGATTGAGCGTTTGCGGCTCTGTGCCAGGAAGAATCCCTTGCAGGCTCCTGGGTATGTACCCATCGGCGCATACAGAAGTATGATACCCATCGCATCACACAGCTTGAACGGGTCTGTCTCATGGAATTTTCGCTTTAGCCGCTTAACTTCACGGCAAATAAAATCCACGGTCATTCAGATCCCTCGTTTCTGTATCACTTTAATTATAGAAAATCATGTGTACAATAAATCGGACTTATTTCTTTTTGCGACCAAAGGTTTTTCTGGCTTCCTCTTTACATTCCAGGTATGCTTTGGTAACAGCGGTAAAGAATGCGTCCTTGGCTTCCTCACTCAGTTCGCCGCCAGCAAAGAGGGCGGCATTACGCTCCAATAGTTCGTCCACTTCAAGGGCGGCTCTGTCACCGAACTGACCTCTGACAGCCTCAATGTGTTCTATTTTTTCGATGCCCTGCTTGGGGTCGGTCACTTCATCGTTTGCCAGATAGTCATAAGAAACATTAAGTGCTACCGCCAGCTTTCTCATAGTAGAGGAGCGGGCAATCGCCCCGGAGGATTCATAGGAAGCAATGGTGCGCTTGGATACGCCAACCTTGTCAGCAAGCTGCTGCTGGGTTAAATTGCATAGTTCACGTGAGACCTTGATTTTATCAGAAAACGTCATGGTAGCCCTTCCTTTCAAAAATTTCCTTCCGTAACTTCATCAACTTTACCACATCTATTGACGAAACTTCATTCCAGTGCTATTATACGGGTGAAGTTCGGTGAAGTTATGAGAAAAGTATATTCACAAAACTTCACTTTGTCAATAGGGTTTGATGAAGTTTTTTGAGGAAGGTGATGAATTTGGGTGAAAGAACGATATTACATAGCGATATGAACTGCTTTTACGCCTCGGTTGAGATGATGCTCGACCCCAGCCTAAGAGGAAAACCAGTAGCAGTCTGTGGAAGTACAGAGAACCGACACGGCATCGTGCTGGCGAAATCGGAACTGGCGAAGAAAGCTGGTGTAAAGACAGGGATGGTCAACTGGGAAGCCAGACAACGGTGCCCTAACCTCATTATGGTGAAGCCCCAGTATGACCAGTATCTCAAGTATTCTGAACTGGCCCGCAACATTTACCAGAGATATACAGACCAGGTCGAGCCGTATGGAATGGATGAGTGCTGGCTCGATGTTACCGGAAGCTATCGTGTGTGCGGTGACGGCATGAAGATCGCAGAGAGCATTCGGCAGGAGATCAAGGAGGAACTTGGGCTGACGGTTTCCATCGGTGTTTCCTATAATAAGATTTTTGCCAAACTGGGCAGTGATATGAAAAAACCGGATGCCGTGACCGAAATTCCAAAGGACAGCTTTCAGGAGAAGGTATGGCCCTTACCTGCCTCTGACCTCTTATTCGTAGGAAGGGCAACCGCCGCCAAGTTCGACAAGTACGGCATACACACCATCGGCGACATTGCCGCCACCGACCCGGAGTTTCTCAGAAGACTCCTGGGGGTGAACGGACTCCAGCTGTGGAAGTATGCTGCCGGCAAGGACGATACGCCCGTCATGCACAAGGACTTCGTTTCCCCCATTAAGTCCGTGGGGCACGGAATCACCTGCACCGCTGATTTGGAGAATGAGGATGAAGTGTGGAAGGTCATGCTGGAACTGTCGCAGGACATCGGTCATCGGCTTCGCATTCATAAGCTGAAAGCCAGTGGTGTGCAGATCAGTGTGCGGAGTAACGATCTGGGGTTCCGGCAGTATCAGGCGCCGCTGTCACTTTCAACCCAAAGCCCCTCTGCCATCGCCCACAAAGCCATCCAGATCTTCCATGACAACTATCACTGGACGATGCCTGTCCGTGCTGTGACCGTCCGGGCAATCAACCTCCGCCCCAAGGATGATCCAGAGCAGATTAATCTCTTCACGGATATGCGCCGTGTGGAAAAGGCAGAAAAGCTGGATGACTGCATAGAGGAAATACGGCGAAGGTTTGGCAAGAGAGCCGTGTTCCAGGCTTGCCTTCTGGGCGACTTAAAGATGCCCATTGATAACCGTCACCTGGTTCAGATGCCTGGTGTGATGGGGCGTTAGCAATCAGTAGTTCTGAAATGTTAGCAACTGTTATTCTTGCTATCTATTGACTACGGGGTGAGATTTGATATAATGTTATCAACAGATGGATGATAACAGCGATTGTTTACAGTTGCTCGTTTTCGGAAGCCAATAGCGATTGATAACAGGAGGTACATAGCATGGACATCGGTTTGAATGTGGATTTTGACGGCAAGAAGAATATCGTGATGGAAGGCGACATCATCAAGGAATATCCGATTGGCGGTATGGCTTGTGAGTACGCCAGACTCCGCCCCACGGAGATCAAACCGCTCATCCTGGAAAACCCGTACTTCCAAGACGCAGATTTTCAAGAAAACGGTGGTCACGCACTCATGAGTCTTTATGAAGCCTGTCTGGAGAAGTTTGGTGTAATCACAGCAGTGATGATTCTTACGGACTTTTCGGGCTTCATGGCGGACTTCAATCGTGCGAACGAAGAAGAACTGAAAGAGCTGCTTGACCCCCTCAACCAGGATAGGGACACAGACCAGGTAAAGTCTTTCATCTTGGAGGAGACAGGTTATGAGGAGTTTGGCATTACCACTATCGGGCAGGCGTTGTTGAGTGCCTATGCGGCGTATGCAAATTCCTACGTTGCATTCAAGCATTCCTTCAATATGCTGGTTTCCGGCGAGGAATATGAGGAAGATCAGGTAATGGCCTTCTGGGGTCTGTATGCTGCCAACACGGACTTCCAGCATATTGATTTCCACATTATGTTTTACGATAATGCGTTCCATTCCATATACACGATCAAGTCCTCCATGTCGCTGATCCTGTTTGAAGCCGCTCACGCTATGGACGCACAAACAAAATTTGTGAAGTGCAAGAACTGCGGGAACTACTTTGTGCCTGTGGGTAGATCTGATTCCGTGTACTGCGGCTATCCTTCGCCCCAGGACGAAACCAAGGAATGCCGGGAAGTCGGAGCAAATGCTACCAGAGCCAAAAAGATGAAGAACGATGTCTTGACTCAGGAGTACCGCAGACTGTATATGCGGTTGAAGATGGCGATCAAACGCCACCCGGATGACTCCGCATTGCAAGAGCGATTCAATGAACTCACCGAGGGGATGAGAGCGCGGAAGAAGCAGAAAGAAGATGGAGAGATTTCTGTAGATGCCATACTGGAATGGCTGACCTCCTTTGACAACAATCTGAACGGAGAATAAGCCCCTAACGTTGCGTTCAAAACAAATCGGCAAAATGGGGTTGACACCTTTACGAAAATCGAATATAATGGTGTAAGCAAGTTAGCGAACAAGCAAACTTGATAACGCCGCCAGTTAGATTGTCCTGTTAATGTGGAGGTACCCGCCGATAGCGGCAGATGTCGTTCGGTCAGGGGTTGATGGAATTGTGGACAAATTTAAAGTAAAGGTGAACGAAGATGAACGCATACGCTAATTTTGGAGAATTTATCAAGACCAAAAGGGAAGAAAAACAAATCACGTTAAGGAAGATGGCAGAACTGCTGAAATGCTCTGCTCCATTCCTCAGTGACGTGGAGAAAGACCGCCGGAATCCTTTTGATATGGACAAGCTGGAGCTGCTGGGCCAAATCCTGGAACTGGACAGCGATGACTATGCCTTGATGCTGGATCTGGCTGGTAAGAAGAGAAACTCTGTTGCGCCTGATCTGCCGGAGTATATTATGCAGCGAGACTATGTCAGTGCGGCTCTCAGAACCGCCCGTGACCTCGATGCTGGTGAACAGGAGTGGCTGCGTTTCGTGGAAGAGTTAAAGAAGCGGAAGGGGTAAAAGGCTATATATGGTAAGACTCAACATTAACAGAAAACGGTCTGGTGTTCCCGTACTCAGCCGAAAGCAGATTGATGACATTGGCGAACAGCTGGTGCAGGATTTCTGCCCGGATGCGATGGTTCATCCCCAGGCTCTGGATGTAGACTTGTTTGCCCAGGATTATTTGGGGATGGAGCAGGACTACCAGTATCTTTCCCATTGCGGGGTCTATCTCGGGATGACTGTTTTCAATGACACCAACAAGGTCGTGGTATACAATCCCGAAAAACAGGAAGCCGAGTACATCAGCGCAAGGGCAAAGACCATCATTATCGATAACACCTTGCTGGAAGAAAACCAGGAGCATCGGTACCGATTTACCATGGGGCATGAAGCTGCCGGACACGGGGTGCTGCACGAGGAGTATTTCGGCTATGACAGAAACCAGCTGACGCTGTTTGACACCGCAAATGAGGCGGCGATGATTCAGTGCCGCACGGATAGTTCCAAGATCGCCTCCAAGGACAGCCGGCTCTGGGACGATCACGACTGGATGGAGTGGCAGGCAAACGCAATGTCCTCGGCTTTTCTGATGCCCAAGAAGATGGTTCTGCTGGTCGCCGAGGAAACAAAAAGGAAGGTACAGAACAGCAATCCGAATGTGGCTGCGTACTTTATGGCGGAGGCGGTATCAGATATTTTCAATGTATCGCATGAGTCGGCCTTATACCGTTTAAAGTCCTTGGGACTTGTAAGCTCTGAGATTCAGCATCAGAGTGGGATTTACGATTTTCTGGATTTACTTGCATGAAGGGAGGCGCCCATATGTCGATGGACTATGTAACGGAATTGCTGGATGCCGGGTTATCGGCTATGAGCGACCAATTATTTCACATAGAGCTGGATGCACAGCCGTTTGACTTAAGGGAGTTGCGTCATTGCATCATGATGGAACTGATTAGAGATGAATACTACGAGTCCGAGCCGAGAGCATCCCTCCGCTCCTATGTGGAGGACGGTCTGAAGGACTCTGACGATATACGCATGAGAAACCAGCGGGTGCTGAAGTATGCCCAGCATTACCGTAGCCTTCAATATGAAAATATGGTGAAGACCATGGGCGGCGGTCACCCGGATCTGTTGCCGGACGATATGACTGGGATCGAAAACAAGCTGGCGGGTCATAAACTGACCCCCATGCAGTTCTTTGAACTGTCCACGATGGCAGACCATCCTGTCCTGAAAACCATCATCAGCAAGCGGATCTGTAGCGTGAAGAAAGTATCCAATGCAGAGTTCATTGAACTGATGGATGATTACGACCGTCTCACCCAGTCCTTAGTGGACAGGCTTGAGGAGGATCGGGTTTTTGCCACCATTGCGCTGTATATTCTCGAATGGAAGTATAATGTGGAACTGTTCTACGCCTGTGCCGTGGAAGCGGAAAAGCACAAGTGCAAGGAAGTCCGGCAACAGGATGTCGCCCTTCTTTGCGCGGACTGCCATATGCCGAGGGCATATGACATGAGGCAGACTCTTCACACTGAGAGCCGCTTTATCAAAAAGAGGATGGACCTGGTTCCTATGCTCTACGATGGGACAGATCTTGAGGGGCTGACCCTCAAATTCATGGCGTTCCACAATCTGCGGTATGAGGTGAAATACACTCTCACCATAGATGATGTGCCGTTCGTCACGATACTCCATGACCAGACTACCCCTTCCGATTGGGCGGAGTATCTGCGGCAGCACTATGACATTAGAACCATTTATACAAAAAAGGAGTGGACTCCGGCACGGATTCGGTATGTGCGGAAGCTGTACGATACCATGCTGCAGAACCAGCCCACCCCCAAACTATAATTTTTCCCGATTTCCGTTCTTAAACAGAACAGCACAACGCTGGTACTATATACTCAGCGAAAGGCAACCGGGATATCCCAAAGTGAAACCATGCGGGTTGCACCACGCGCCCGCATATTTTTATCAACATAGTGTAAGCTGTTTAGCTAACACATTAACAGCAAAGGAGGCGGTTCAGATGCCGTACAGTTTCAACAGACACCTTATTTGCCCTTGGTGCAAAAAGGGTGAAGTCCTCGCCGATGGAAAGGCGAAGGTCACCGTATCCGTCATGTGTCCGAAATGCAAACGCTTCTTCTGGGGCGACCTGGACACGTTAAAAACCGAGAAGGCCAATGCCCAGCGTAGGAGCGGGCGGGCATCATGAGCATTACTGACTGACCACCGGGGCAAGAGCCACCACTAAGGCCGGAGTAAGGCTGTATTCGTACAGCTATACTCCGGCCTTGTTTTTTCTTCAGAACTTTTTCGCAAAAGTTTTTTGAATGGCTCATTAGGTGAACCATTCGTTTTTTACCATTAAGTCATCGAAAGCGAAGGGAGGTGTGGAGCAGATGCAGAGCGCACTTGAAAGACGCCAGGAAATCCTGGAAGTGCTGTCAGACAGACGGCGCGACACAGTGGACAACTTAGCCGCAGAGTTCGGAGTCAGTCGAAGCACAATCAAGCGCGACCTCGAAGTCATCGGATGCTCCGCACCAATCTACACGGTAAAAGGCGGCGGTGGCGGAGTCCGTGTCATGGACGGATGGTACGTTGGGCGCCGATACCTTCACTCCGATCAGGAAGCTTTATTGACCAGCCTGATGGACGGACTGCAGCCGGAACAGCAGAAAGTCATGCAAAGCATTCTTGACGCTTTCGCAATACCAAAGGCTCCAAGAGCCTAACCACGGGATACACCCCCGCATGACAGAAAGGAAAAGGTGAATGTTTATGAAACGAGTATTTATCTGTTCTCCGTATCGTGGCGATGTGGAGAGAAACCTCAAGGCAGCCCGGAAACACGCACGAATGGCAGCCATCATCGGCTACTGCCCGCTGGCTCCCCATCTGATGTTTCCGCAGTTTCTGAACGACAACGACCCCGAGCAGCGCATCCTGGGCATCACCCTCGGGGTGGAGCAGATGAAGGTCTGTGATGAAATCTGGATCTTCGGCGGTCGCATCAGCAACGGTATGGCCTTTGAGTTGGAAAAGGCAAAGGAACTGGGCATCCCGGTTCGTCTGTATGACGATGACGGTAACCGCATCAGTCCCGCGACCATGATGATCGATGACCGTGTGAGTGAGGATTACCGCAATGCGATCCGTGGTCTGAAGTTTGTCTAAGAAAGGATGACGCACATGAATGAAGTTTATTTGACCATCGCAGATGGATTTGAAAAGCTGGCTGCTGGTTACCGTGCCCTGGCTGATGCCAACTCTGCTCCTGCAGAGAGCGAACCGGCATCTGAGACGGAAGCACCTGACGAAGCGCCAAAAGTCACCATGGAAGATGTCTATGCTGTCCTCGCCGAAAAGTTAAAGGATGGCAAGCGCAAGGAAGTGAAAGAACTCCTCCTCAAGTATGATTCCGGCAAACTGTCTGGGGTCAAGGAATCTGACTACCCAGCCCTCTTGGCTGATGCGGAGGCTCTCTGATGGGGGCCCACGCGAGGAACTCTCCTTCGGCTTTGTACCGCACTTTGAACTGCCCACCCTCTCTGGTGCTGGGGGAGCAGTTCCAGGATGAGGAGAGTCAGTACGCCGCAGAGGGTTCTGCCGGACACGCTCTTGCAGAACACCTGATCAAGAAGCACCTGCACCTGCGCACCAAACGCCCGGTGTCCGACTACTACTCCGATGACCTCATGGAAGCCGTGGAAGATTATGTGGCTTTCGTCATTGAGAAGATTGAGGATGCCAAGCGTGAGTGCAAGTCGCCCCTGTTCTCTGTTGAGCAGCGGGTGGACATTTCCGAATACTCCCCGGACTGCTTTGGTACGGCGGACATGGTAATCGTCACGGACAAAGTGGCCCACGTAATTGACCTGAAACTGGGAAGAGGCGTGGAAGTATCCGCCGAGGAGAATCCGCAGCTCATGGCCTACGGTCTTGGTGTTCTGGAAATGGTAGAAATGCTCTACGACATTGAAGAGGTGCGGCTGACCATTTTCCAGCCCCGTATCAACAATTTCTCCACCTGGGACATCACCCCCGAAGCCCTCAAAACCTGGGGTGAGGAGGTTCTGAAGCCCCGCTCCGCTATGGCACTTGCCGGGGCTGGAGAGTTCCAGGCTGGCAGCTGGTGCCGTTTCTGCAAGGCCCGAAACCAGTGCCGCGCCAGAGCCGAGGAGTTCCTTCGTCTGGCAAAAATGGAGTTCCGTCAGCCCGCCCTGCTCTCGGATGACGAGATTGCAGAGGTTCTCAAGGTGTCGGACGAACTCTCCAAATGGGCAGCCGATGTCTATGCGTTTGCCCAGGATCAGGCCGTCATCCACGGAAAACAGTGGAAGGGCTACAAGCTGGTAGAAGGCAGAAGCAACCGAAAGTATTCCAGTGAAGAAGAAGTCGCCCAGACCGCCCAAGCTGCCGGGTACACAGACATCTACAAGAAATCACTGATTGGCGTGACAGAAATGGAGCGTCTGATGGGCAAGAAGGAATTTGCCCGCATCCTCGGCAAGCTGGTGTACAAGCCCCAGGGCAAAGTCACCCTCGTGCCGGACTCAGACAAGCGTGAAGCTATCAACACATCAACCGCTGCGGCGGATTTTCAGGAGGAATAATCATGAATACCAATACGACCAAAGTTATCGTACCCTGCCGTTTTTCTTACCTGCACTGCTGGGAACCTGACTCTGTGAATGGGGGCGACCCGAAATACAGCGTCTCTGCCATCGTTGATAAGAAGGACACCAAGACCATCAATGCCATCAAGGCTGCTATCGAGCAGGCCAAGAAGGACTCCATTTCCAAGTGGGGCGGTAAGATCCCTGCCAATCTGAAGCTTCCCCTGAGAGATGGAGACATCGACCGTCCCGATGACGAGGCCTACGCCGGATGCTATTTCTTCAACGCAAACAGCCGTCAGGCTCCCCAGGTTGTGGACGCGAAGGTTCAGCCCATCCTCGACCAGAGCGAAGTGTACTCCGGCTGCTATGGCAAGATCAGCGTGACCTTCTACGGCTATAACTCCAATGGTAACCGTGGCATCGCCGCTGGGCTGGGCAATATCCAGAAGCTGAGAGACGGTGAAAGCCTGGGTGGTCGCACCTCTGCGGCTGACGATTTCCAGACCGAGGATGAGGATGACTTCTTGTCCTAAGTCGAAGGGAGGGCGGTTCGCCGCTCTCCCTACATAAAAAACGCCTCCGCTCGTCCGGCTATGTACAGCGCAACACTGTAAGCCGGAAGCAGAGGACTTCACTTAACTTTATTTCCCGGGTCCGATGAACCTGCCGACCCCTGTTTCCCATATTATATCGCTTTTCTGTCATGAAGAAAAGCACCAATTTGTGAAAGGAGTGAAGATATGAGCCTCTTGGCTATTGATATTGAAACCTACTCTGATGTGGATCTGACCAAGTGCGGTGTCTATGCCTACTGTGACAGCCCACAGTTTGAAATTCTTCTGTTCGCCTATGCCTTTGATGAGGAAGAAACAGAAATTATCGACCTTGCCTGTGGGGAGCATCTCCCACAGAGGGTGTTGGATGCGCTGGAGGATACCGCTGTGATAAAGACCGCTTTTAACGCAGCCTTTGAGCGCACGTGTATCTCAAAGTATCTGGGGAAAAAGTTACCCCCGGTTTCCTGGCAGTGTACGGCGGTTCAGTCCGCCATACTGGCTCTCCCCCTCTCCCTGGACGGAGTCGGCGAGGTGCTGAACATCAAACGGAAAAAGCTGAAAGAAGGCACAGATTTGGTGCGGTTCTTCTCCATGCCATGCAAGCCCACCAAGGCCAATGGCGGCAGAACCAGAAACCTTCCTTCCGATGAACCGGAGAAATGGGCACGATTCAAAGCCTACTGTATCCGGGACGTGGATGCAGAGCGTGAGATTCGCCAGAAGCTGCGGAACTACCCGATTCCCGAAAGCGAGATGCGTCTGTACCAGATGGATCAGGAAATCAATGACCGTGGCATTCTGGTCGATCAGGAACTGGTAGCCAACGCCATTCTCTGCGATACGCAGTACAAAGAAGCCGTCACCGCCAGGGCCTATGAACTGACCGGGCTGGACAATCCCAATTCCCCGGCACAAATCAAAGGGTGGCTCAGCGACCGCGGTATGGAAGTAGAAAGTCTGGATAAGAAGGCTGTCAAATCCATGATCTCCGATGCAGAGGGAGAAGTGCTGGAAGTCCTCCAGCTTCGCCTACTCATGGCAAAGACCTCTGTTAAGAAGTATGAGGCCATTGAGCGTTCTGTGTGCAGTGACGGCAGATGCCACGGGCTACTCCAGTTTTATGGTGCGAACAGAACGGGGCGCTGGGCTGGCAGGCTGGTGCAGGTACAAAACCTCCCACAGAACCACATTACTGATTTGGAACTTGCCCGCAACCTGGTAAAAGATCGGCAATTCGACCTGATCGATTTGCTATACGATTCCACCCCCGGGGTTCTGTCCGGACTCATCCGTACCGCCTTTATACCAAAGCCGGGCTGCCGATTTATTGTGGCGGACTTCTCGGCCATCGAAGCCCGAGTGCTTGCCTGGTTCTCCGGGGAGCAGTGGCGGCTGGATACCTTTGCCGAGGGCGGCGACATCTACTGCGCATCGGCATCGCAGATGTTTGGCGTTCCTGTAGTGAAGCACGGTGAGAACGGTCACCTCAGACAGAAAGGCAAGATCGCCGAACTGGCTCTGGGCTACGGCGGATCGGTTGGAGCATTGACCTCGATGGGTGCCCTGGAAATGGGGCTTGAGGAAGAAGAACTCCAGCCGCTGGTGAATCAGTGGCGTTCCTCCAACCCGCATATTACGAAGTTCTGGTGGGATGTGGATGCTGCAGCGGTGAAAGCGGTAAAGGAGCGGACCAGCATCAGCTATAAAAACCTCTGCTTCACTTACCGTTCCGGCATTTTGTTCGTGACCCTACCGTCCGGCAGAAACCTCTCCTACATCAAGCCCCGTATGACCCAGAACCGCTTCGGCAGAGAGAGCCTTTCCTATGAGGGCGTGGGCGAAAGCAAGAAGTGGATGCGCATCGAAACCTACGGCCCGAAACTGGTGGAAAACATTGTCCAGGCCACGGCGAGGGATCTGCTGGCTCTGGCGATGCTCCGACTTAGGGATGCTGGATATGAAATTGTGATGCATATCCACGATGAAGCTGTTCTGGAAGTGCCGGACGGTGTTTCCAGTGTTGATGAAGTCTGCCGGATTATGGCGGTGGCCCCAGACTGGGCGGCTGGGCTCCCTCTCCGGGCGGACGGATATGAATGCCCGTTCTACAAGAAGGACTAAGGAGGTTTATTGGATGGGAATCAGTTATTACAACGGGTCTGGCTACCCAGACCCTACGGCGCACTACGCAGTACGCCATTTAGAGGAAGAGGAAAAAACGCTCCATATCGTGTACCCCACAGGCCACATGGACATCCGTATGGACAAGTTCTTCCCGGCAACTCTGGACAGGGCGAGAAAGCTGTTCCGCTTGATGGCGCAGTATTCCTCCAGCGAGGATAAGCATCGACTGCTGGAGTTTCTCCGCCAGAAGGAGCAGAAACTCAGAAACCAGGAAGAGTCATATTGCAAGCTGGCAATGGACAGCGAGAAGCGGATGGATGTCAGCAAATACACATCCCTCGCCCGTAACGCAGCAAATGAGAAGCACCGCACCAAGCGGAATATTGAACTGCTCTGCCAGATCTGCCGACTGGAGGTATCAAAATGAAGCTGAAACTCAGTATTGGAAATTCCCGTATGGACAAGAAATGGAATGCGGTGGAGATGGAACTCTCTGAATTCCGTGACCGCATTTCTCAGACAAAGCGTACCGCCGAGACTGTGGAGCAGTACCGCAAGCTGAGTAAGGCAAAACAGGATGACATCAAGGATGTGGGCGGTTTTGTCCTCGGCACTCTGAAAGGCGGTCGCCGAAAGAAAGACTGCGTGTTGACCCGTTCTGGTCTGTCGCTGGATATGGACTACGCAACCCCGGACATTATTGACCAGATCGAGATGTTCTTCTCCTTCCAGTGCTATTTCTACAGCACCCATAAACACACGCCGGAGAAGCCTCGACTCCGCCTGATCATCCCTCTGTCCCGTGAGGTGACGCCGGACGAATACTGCGCGGTAGCCAGAAAGGTTGCAGCGGATATCGGCATCGAACTCTTCGATGATACCACCTATGAGCCAAGCCGTCTCATGTACTGGCCCAGCACCTCTGCCGATGGCGAGTTCGTGTTTCACGAGATGGAAGGAGACCTCTTAGACCCGGATACAGTTCTCTCCAGATACACCGACTGGCACAATACCGCCGAGTGGCCTGTCTCCAAACGTCAGCAGAGCGTTGTCCAGCGTGATATCAAGAAGCAGGCTGACCCTCTTTCCAAGCCCGGTACGGTGGGTGCGTTCTGCCGTACTTATTCAGTGGCCGATGCCATCGACACATTTCTCCCCGATGTGTATAAACACAGCGCCATGCTGGGGCGTTACGACTATATCCCGGCAGACTCCCAGGCGGGCGTTGTTCTCTACGAGGACAAGTTTGCCTACAGCCATCATGCCACGGACCCCGCCTGTGGCAGGCTGATGAATGCCTTTGATGTGGTTCGCATCCACAAGTTTGGCTCTCTGGACGCCAAGTCTGACCCAGATACCGACCCGGCAAAGCTGCCGTCCTTTAAGGCAATGCAGGAATTTGCCGTGCAGGATGAAAAGGTCAAGATCCAGCTTGCCAAAGAGCGCGTCCATCTGGCCCAAGCAGAGTTCGATGAGGAGGTCACGGATGAGGACTGGCAGACGCTTCTGGAACTGGACAAGCAGGGCAATGTCAAAGACACCCTGAACAATATCGCCACCATACTCCGGCATGATCCAAACCTCAAGCCCATCGTGTACAACGAGTTCAAGAGCAGCATTGATGTAATCGGCGACCTGCCCTGGACACAGGTGAAACCGGGCTGGGCGGACGCAGATGTGGCAAATGCCAAGCTATATTTTGAGCGGGTCTACGGCATCTGGTCTCCGACCAAGTTTAAGGATGCTCTGCTGGCGGTGGTGTCGGCAGAGCGGCAGTACCACCCCATCAAAGACTACTTCGCCACCCTCCAGTGGGACGGCACTGAGCGCCTGGACACACTGCTCATCGACTACCTGGGTGCGGATGATACCCCGTATGTCCGAGCGGTCACCAGAAAGACGCTCACCGCTGCGGTCGCCCGTGTGTATGAGCCTGGGATCAAGTTTGACTCCATCCTCGTATTGAATGGCCCCCAGGGCGTGGGCAAGTCCACCTTCTTCTCCCTGCTGGGGCGGCAGTGGTACTCCGACAGCCTCTCCATCTCGGATATGAAGGATAAGACGGCTGCGGAGAAGCTGCAGGGCTACTGGATTCTGGAACTGGGAGAACTGGCCGGCATCAAGAAAGTGGATGTGGAGACTGTGAAGTCCTTTGTCACCCGGACGGATGATAAGTTCCGGCAGTCCTACGGCATCGTTGTGGAGAGCCATCCACGCACCTGCATCATTGTCGGCAGCACAAACTCCGAGGGTGGATTCCTTCGTGATATCACAGGCAACCGCCGCTTCTGGCCTGTTCATGTGACTGGTAAGGGTAAACATCATCCCTGGGAGATGACCGAGATTGACCAGATCTGGGCAGAAGCCATTGAGCGGTATCGCCAGGGCGAGGAGTTGTTCCTTTCCGGCGCAGTGGCGGCAGAAGCCTATGCCCGCCAGCAGGATGCAATGGAATCCGATGACCGTGAGGGCATCGTGGCGGACTACCTGGACACTCTTCTGCCGGAAGGTTGGGACAAGATGGATCTGTATCAGCGCAGGAGTTTCCTGGGCGGTAGCGAGTTTGGCAGCGTTCCGGCGGCTGGCACAATGCGCCGGGAAAGGGTGTGCATCATGGAAATCTGGTGCGAATGCTTTGGAAAGGAACGCCAGAACCTCAAGCGGACAGAGTCCTATGAGGTGGAGTCCATTCTGAATAAAATCCCCGGCTGGAAGCGGTATGACGGAAATGCATCCGGCAAGATGCGTATCCCCGGCTATGGCGTTCAAAAAGCCTTCGTCCGTGTTGCCGATGAGAAACATGGAAACCCGTGAGGCGTTTCCGGCTGATTCCCATACGGTAGTCAGAAACAGTGAGCGGAAACCGGGAAAATGGCGGAGCGGTCAGCTTGAAAGGGTGGCTGTTTCCCATGTTTCCCAAGAAGCTCCCTATTGAGAATGTGTGGATATAAAAGAGAAAGAAAACAGGGGCGTATGTGTATGTACGCGCGCGTAAGAGTTTTCAGGCATTTGGAAACGGCAAAAGGAAACAGGAAGGGAGATGGTCTTTTGCGTGAAAGTTATGTTGAGCGGAAGCTGACCACGGAGGCAAAAAAGCGTGGTGGGCTGGCAGTCAAATTCGTGTCGCCGGGTTTTGATGGGGTGCCTGACCGTCTGGTTCTGTTCCCCGGCGGCAAGGTGGCATTTGTAGAAGTAAAGGCACCCGGGAAAAAGATGCGACCGCTGCAGGTCAGGAGAGCCGAGCAACTTCGGACGTTGGGATTTCGGGTCTACTGCGTAGATCGAACAGACATGATTGGAGGTGTTCTGGATGAAATACGAGCCTCATAACTATCAGACCTTTGCCTCAGAGTTCATTCTGGAACACCCGGTCTGCTGTCTCATGCTGGACATGGGTCTTGGCAAGACGGTCATTACCTTGACGGCTCTGTGGGAACTGGTACTGGACAGATTCGATGTCAGCCGCATTCTGGTCATCGCTCCCAAGCGCGTGGCTGAGGACACGTGGCCGAAGGAACTCGCCAAGTGGGAGCATCTGCAGGGACTGACCTACTCGCTGGTGCTGGGTTCCAGGGCAGAACGGGAAGCGGCACTTCGCAGGGAAGCATTTATCTACATCATCAACCGAGAGAATGTGGCGTGGCTGGTGGAGAACCATCCCTGGGATTTCGATATGGTGGTCATTGATGAATTATCCTCCTTCAAATCCAGTAAGGCAGAGCGGTTCAAAGCCCTGAAGCGGGTCCGCCCCAAAGTGTCGCGCATTGTTGGCCTGACCGGCACGCCGGCACCAAATTCGCTTCTGGACTTGTGGCCCCAGATGTACCTGCTGGATATGGGGCAGCGGCTGGGGCGATTCATCGGCGGTTTTCGAGATCGGTTCTTTGTGCCGGACAAGCGCAATCGGGAAATCATCTACAGCTACAAGCCCAGAGAGGGCGCGGAGGACGCAATATACAATCAGATTTCTGATATCTGCATTTCCATGAAAGCTGTGGATTATCTGGATATGCCGGAGCGGATCGATAACCGCATCGAAGTGGAGATGAGTCCCAGGGAGCAAAAGCTGTACGATGCATTTCAGCGAGATATGGTGCTTTCCATCGGTAGCGAGGAATTGGATGCGGTCAATGCGGCGGCTCTTTCCAACAAGCTGCTTCAGATGGCGAACGGAGCTGTATACGGCGAAGGCAAAAAAGTGTTTCCCATCCATGAGCGAAAGCTGGATGCTCTGGAGGATCTGGTGGAAGCAGCGAACGGCAAGCCTCTCCTGGTGGCGTACTGGTATAAGCACGACCTTCAGAGGATACAGGCCCGGTTCAAGAATGCCCGGTGCATCGACACCTCCAAGGACATCGATGACTGGAATGCCGGGAACATTCCTCTGGCTCTGATACACCCGGCTTCTGCCGGACATGGTCTGAACCTGCAGGAAGGTGGCTGTACCATCGTCTGGTTTGGGCTGACCTGGTCGCTGGAGCTGTATCAACAGCTGAACGCCAGACTGTGGAGACAGGGGCAGAAACACACGGTGGTCATCCACCACATCATAACAAAAGGCACCCATGACGAGGATGTCATGAGAGCCTTGGAAAGTAAAGATATGCGGCAGTCCGCCCTGATTGAGGCGGTACGAGCAAGGATTGGAGGTTAAGCTATGCGGGAAAGGATAGAGGCACTGATTCGTGACTACCAGAAAGACAAAATGGAACTGAAATGTCTGGAGCATCAGATCCGCAATTTCCGAGGTATCTCCGAAAATGAGATGATTGATACCATGTACTTCACCCAGCCGGAGGGTGAACGGGTGCAGACCAGCGGTGTTTCCGATAAGACTGCCAAGATCGCCATGAGTTACCGTGAACGGATGGATGCCATGAATGAAGAGTGGTATCAGCATCTGGAAAAGCAGTATTACGCTCTGGCAGAGGAAATCAGCTTCTTTGAGAGTGCTGTCAAAGCGCTCCCAGGGAAAATGGGAGAAATCATGCAGGACATCGTGTTCTCCCAGACCTCCTGGGAGGAGTTGGCGGACAAGTACTATGTGAGCCGCTCCACTGTCTGGCGTTACCGTCAAAAGGCCGTTGATGAACTGGTGGTACTGTATGAAAAGCACGAGGCTGAGATGACGGCCTATATGTTGAGTTGAGGTGAATGGTATGTGCAAACGAGGCGATATTTATTTTGTGGATTTCGGTGAGAACATAGAGAGTAACAAGCAGTGTGGCATCCGTCCGGCAGTTATCGTGAGTAATAACCGCGCAAATGAGCATTCCCCGGTCATCACGGTCGTGCCGCTGACTGCCAGAACCTATAAGAAACGGTTCCTTCCCACTCATGTGTTCATCCCGAAGTGCTGTGGACTGAATAAAAACAGTCTGGCCCTGGCTGAACAGGTGGAGTCCATTGACAAGAAAAACCTTCTGGAGAAGCGTGGGCATATATCCGATTCTTCCATCATGGAGCAGATCACTCAGGCACTTCAGATACAAATCGGCGTGGATGACCGCTACAACTAAAAGCGGCAGCTGGCTTTGGTAGTCAGCTGCCATTCCTTTACTGCTTGATCTTATCTTCCGGGGCAAGCATCATGCCCAGACTGAAGATAACATCTTCCGGCGTGGGGCGTTCCCCGGTGAAGTGAATGCTCTCCCAGTTCCGGCGGATCTCCGGGTCTGGATTATCGTATGCGGCGTCAATTGCGATCTGCATCTCGTGATACACATCTTCCGGGGTCGTATTGTTCTCTGTGGCAATTCTTTTCAGTATCTTTTGAAAGTCTGTATTCATTGGTATGTCTCCTTTAGAATTGTTTGTAGTTCTAACGGAATTACTATACCACAGATTCTTTGTCGATGGATGGGAAGTTTTGTCGAATGCAAGAAAAATTCATAAAAAAAGCGGGAAAGAGCTGTATTTGCCTCTTTCCCGTTATTTGTCCAGTAATGCACGGATTACATTGAGGATGCGTTTTTGATCGGCTTTTGGTAAAGCGGATAAGGATTCCGATAGTTCAGAGGAGATGCTGTCACTGGCATGATCAATTACATCAAACAGGAGTGCATCTGCTGAAACGCCCAGTACATTGGCGATGGCGACAAAGGTTTCCAGCTTTGGAGCCTTAACTCCTCGCTCAATGACACTGATATGGTTTCGGCTCAAATCAAGAGCGGCAGCGAAGTCCTCCTGGGTCATGCCCTTGGCTTCCCTGGTGGCTTTGATTCTTGCTCCAATTGCTTGCAAGTCCATTGTAACACCCCCTTTTGGAATGAATTGTAGTTCTAAAATAATTATATCTGTGGCTTGATTTTTCATACAGCAACCAACGGGTGTCAGACTAATTCCACTGGAATACAAATAGAGAAAAATTGAAACTGATGTGAGACTGGTATGATACTGACATGAACAGATTTTTGTGGTATTATTATAATTGCCAAGAGGTTTAGAGAGTCTGGGGGTTTCCCCGGGCTCTTTTTTCATGGCCGGGTGTGACTTTCATCCTTTCACACACCCGTACATACGAAAGGAGGATTTATCCGTATGATATTTACAAGTGAGCAGGTGTCCTGTGGGCACCCGGATAAAATCTGCGACCAGATTTCGGACGCAATCGTGACAGACTGTCTGTCCCATGATAAAAACAGCCGGGTCGCCGCGGAGTGTATGATAAAGGATTACGACATCATCATCGCCGGAGAGATCACATCCAGCCACCAGCCCGACTATGAGGCATTGGCGCGAGAGGTGCTGAATCGCATAGGAATTTTTGGTGCAGAGGATTTTCGCATCCAGACGTTCATCAGCAGACAAAGTGCGGATATTGCTCTGGGTGTCGATGGGAACGGCGGGGCTGGAGACCAGGGCATGATGTTTGGCTATGCAACGGATGAAACCCCGGAGATGCTGCCGATTCCTTTTGCAGTGGCAACCCGTGCTTTACGGCTTCTCAGGGAGACTGGCTGCCCGATTCTGCTGCCCGATGCCAAGAGTCAGGTTTCCTACGATTATGAGAAAGGCAGGATCACCACATTCCTCATCAGCACCCAGCATCTGCAGGGAACAACTGTGGAGGATATCCGCCCCATCGTGGAGGTGGTCATGGACACTGCCGCCCAGGACTACGGCTTGAACACCGACTTCGAAAAACTGGTCAATCCGACCGGGCGATTCGTGGTTGGTTCTTCTTTTGCCGACTCTGGGCTGACTGGCAGGAAAATCATCGCCGATACCTACGGCGGTGCCTGCAGGCACGGTGGCGGAGCGTTCTCCGGCAAAGACCCCACAAAAGTGGATCGGAGCGGTGCTTATATGGCACGGAAGATCGCAAAGGACATCGTCCGTTCCGGTCAGGCAAAACGGTGTGAGGTACAGCTGGCGTATGCCATCGGTGTGGCAGAGCCGGTGTCTGTGGCTGTGGAGTGCTTTGGCACTGAACGGGTTCCCGTGGAACGAATCTGTTCTTGGATCAGGGATTCCTATGACCTTACCCCTTCCGGCATTATTAAGAAGCTGGATCTGCTGTATCTGGACTACAACTATGTCAGTGCCTACGGACACTTTGGCAGACCCGGCCTTCCCTGGGAGGATTAACCATGCCACGCAGACCGAATACACCATGCAAGCACCCTGGCTGTGGAAGGCTTGTTCCCTATGGCACGATGTACTGTGAGGAACACAAAGCCCTGCACCCGGAGGTAACACGGCCTGCTGGTAGGCGTGGGTACGGCAGCAGATGGCAGAGGGAAAGCAAAGCATACCTGAAATCCCATCCGCTGTGTGTCCGGTGCTTTGCTCGTGGGCAGTATGTCAAGGCTACGGTGGTTGACCACATCGTTCCCCATCGTGGTGACCAGAAACTGTTCTGGGACCGGGACAATTGGCAGCCGCTTTGCAAGCACTGCCACGATACCAAGACCATGACCGAGGACAGATACCAGGAGTTCCACTACTAATGGACACCAGCCGCAGACCCCAGGGGCGGGTCAAATCTCTGTGGGCTTGCCCCCTAAAGACCGGCGCCCCCTCAAACGCGCAAAATCGCAGAATTTAATAGGGGGGATACCCCGGAGGCTGGACTGCGAACGGAAAACTGGATATGAAACTCAAAAAGAGCCACTGTTTCCAAGGTTTTTGATACCTGGAAGCTGTGGCTCTTTTGCGAAATAATTTCATTTTTGGCCGATAAAACATCCGCGAAATGGGGTGATTTCGGCCTGTTTTACTTTTCTGCGAAAGGATGTGAAGCAATGACAGAATTCCAAGAGAAGCAGATCAGGGACTTGCGCCTGCAGGGTACGGGTTACCGCGCCATTGCTTCAGTCGTTGGCTTGTCCCGTGACATCGTCCGCAACTACTGCAAGAGCCACGGGCTGGATGGATACGCATCTGTTCTTACCATCAACATGAAGGAACAGATGATGAAAGGTCAGGCTTGCCTTGCCTGTGGTAAAGAGATCGTGCAGCCGATGACTGGGCGAAAGCGAAAGTTCTGCTCAGACGAATGCAGGCGGCGTTGGTGGTCGGCGCATCAGGCTGACCTTAAGAAAAAGCCGACTGCTTTCTATGAAAAGGAGTGTGCTTACTGCCACAAGTCCTTTGTGGCCTACGGCAACAAGAACCGAAAATACTGCTCCCACGAATGCTATGTCCGAGACAGGTTTTTCCGGGAGGAAGAAGGACGGCAGCCATACATTGGACCTGTCGCCAGTGAGGGGGAAAAAGCATGAGTGCAATGGAATGGAAAACGCTGTCGGTGGATGCACTCCGTCCGGCCGCCTACAATCCCCGCAAGAAGCTGAAGGCAGGGGACAAAGAATATGAGAAAATCAAGAACTCCATTCTGGAGTTTGGATATGTAGAACCGATCATCGTCAACTACGACATGACGGTCATCGGCGGTCACCAGAGGTTGACGGTTCTGAAAGACCTGGGCTACACCGAAGTGCAGTGTGTGGAAGTCCATATCGAGGACGAGAACAAGGTCAAGGCTCTGAATATCGCCCTCAATAAAATCACAGGTGCGTGGAACGAACAGCTTCTGGCTGACCTTATCGTTGACCTGCAGACCGCCAACTTCAACACGGACTTCACTGGCTTTGAAGCACCGGAGATTGAGCAGCTTTTTTCCAAAGTCCACAACAAGGACATCCAGGAGGATGATTTTGATGTGGAGGCGGAACTGCAAAAGCCGACCATGTCAAGGCTTGGTGATGTGTGGCTTCTGGGCAGACATCGCCTGGTATGCGGCGACTCTACTCTGCCAGAAACCTACACCACCTTGATGGAGGGCAAGCGGGCGAACCTCGTTCTGACCGACCCTCCCTACAATGTGAATGTGGAGGAAACTGCCGGAAAAATCAAAAACGACAATATGTCCGATGAGGATTTCTATAAGTTCCTCTTTGCCATGTTCGTGAATGTGGAACAGAACATGGAGTCGGATGCCAGTATCTATGTGTTCCATGCGGATTCCAAGGGGCTGACCTTCCGTCAGGCATTCCATGATGCCGGGTTCTACCTTTCCGGGTGCTGTATCTGGAAGAAGAATGCGTTGGTGCTGGGACGCTCTCCGTACCAGTGGCAGCATGAGCCTTGCCTGTTCGGATGGAAGGTTGGTGGCAAACATCAGTGGTACTCCGACCGAAAGCAGACCACTATCTGGGAGTACGACCGTCCAAAATCCTCCAAAGAGCATCCGACCATGAAGCCCGTGGCACTGATGGCGTATCCCATCCAGAATTCCTGTATGAGCAACTGCATTGTTCTGGACCCGTTCCTGGGTTCCGGCTCTACGCTCATCGCCTGCGAGGAAACGAACCGCATCTGCTATGGCATCGAACTGGACGAGAAGTTTGCTGATGTCATTGTACGCCGCTACATCGAAAAGGTTGGCGGCAGTGATGGTGTGTTTCTGATCCGGGATAACGTGAAGATCCCGTACTTGGAGGTGGAGCATCATGAATAAGAAGCTGACCCTCGGCAGCCTGTTCGATGGGTCTGGTGGCTTTCCTTTAGGCGGCTTGCTTTCCGGCATCACCCCCGTGTGGGCATCGGAGATTGAGCCGTTTCCTATTATGGTCACTTCCAGACGGCTACCGTTTATGAAGCATTACGGCGACATCTCCCAGATGCATGGCGGCGAGATCGAACCCGTGGACATCATCACCTTCGGTTCACCCTGCACCGATATGTCCATCGCCGGCCGGCGTGCCGGACTGGAGGGCAAACAATCCGTTCTCTTTTATGAGGCGATACGAATCATCAAGGAAATGAGGTGTAAGACCAATGGAAAATATCCGAGATGGATCTGCTGGGAGAATGTTCCCGGTGCCTTCTCTTCAAACAAAGGTGAGGACTTCCGGGCAGTCCTCGAAGCAATCATCGGCGTTGTCTGCGAGGATGCCCAGGTGCCTATGCCTGAAAAAAACCGATGGCCCTACGCCGACCTATACATGGGAGACGGATGGAGCCTTGCGTACCGAACTCTTGACGCACAATATTGGGGAGTCCCCCAGCGAAGACGCCGCATCTACCTTGTCGCAGATTTTGCAGGTGGGAGTGCCGGAGAAATACTATTTGAGTCCGAAGGCGTGTCTGGGTATTCTGCGGAGGGCTTCCGCGCGTGGCAAAGAGCTGCCAGAGGTGCTTCGCCTTGCGCTCATGCGGCAGGCTTCGATGGATACAACGGACAACTGACCGGGGATGTGAGTGCCACACTGGGCGTGAACTGCGGGATGAGTACGGGGCGAAACGGTATCGTCCTCAACGACCAGGGAGGTAGCCGAATGGATGTCACCGATGAAGTGACCTGCACTCTCCGGGCAGAGTCTCATCACCCGCCTTGTGTTATGGATACTCCCGCAGTCATTCCTCTGGAGCATCATCCGACAGACAGCCGAATCAAGATTGAGGAAAGCAATGCGATCCAGACTCTGACCAGCCGGATGGGGACTGGCGGCAACAATGTGCCGCTGGTGATGTCCGATGAGGATGCCCCGGTCACGCTGAAAATCCGCAGTGGCTGCGAGGGCGGCGGTAAGGGTGCGCTCCTCCAGGAGAATAAGTCTGCCACCTTGTCCTGCAACAATGACCAGACGGTTTTCGTCCCGAAAGCATACGGCATCTGCTCCAAGGATAGTAACGGAATGAAATCGTCCAATCCTCATGTAGGCTTCTATGAAACGGATACTGCACGGACGCTTGATGTCAACGGTGGCAATCCTGCCTGCAACCAGGGAGGCATCGCTGTGGTGGCGTTTGCCCAGAACCAGAGGAATGAAGTACGCGATCTGGGTGAAAAATCCGCTGTGGTATGCGCCAATGCAGGAACAAAACAGCAGACTTATGTGCTGCAGGATCATGCTGCTGAACACGATGCCATTTATGCTATGACGACCGGGAGTTTCGCCCACGTAGCCGAAGATGCCGCACCGACCCTTATGGCACGGGATTTCAAAGACCCCACAGCGGTGTGTTACGGGATTGGGAGAGATACCTTCAACCAGGGCAGGAATTCGGCATTCTCACCTACTTTTGATGAGGAGCTGCAGCCCACCCTCGTTGCCAAGGGGCCGAGTGCTGTGCAAAGCGGGTACATCGTCCGCCGTCTGACCCCGACCGAGTGTGCAAGGCTTCAGGGCTTTGCCGATTGGTGGTGCAGTGATCTTGGCGTGGAGAATCCTTCCGAGGAGGAGATTGACCGCTGGGCTGCTGTGTTTAAAACCTACCGACAGCTGACCGATGCCAGCAAGAAGCCCAAGACCAGAAAGCAGATCGCCAAGTGGCTGAAAGACCCCTATGCCGATGCCGCCGAGTATAAAATGTGGGGCAACGGCGTGGCTCTGCCCTGTGTTTATTTCGTTCTGTCCGGCATCGTCTGGGCAGCCGAAAAGGGCTAAAAATAAAGATGGATTTCGCTCAGAATTGACTTGCTATTTCATCGATTCAGAGCGATATATGGTAGTACCAAAAAACAAGGAGGTACATACCATGACCATTCAGACAAACGCAACTGACCGCAAGAAGCTGGCGAAATCCATCGCCGAATTTACGGGGAGTGAGATCCATTACATGGGTCCCCCGACCTTTGCCTACACTGTAGGCAACTACATTATCAACCGGGCCGGAGCCATCACTTCGGAGTCGGAGGAAGGAGAAGCCGCATTGAGGACACATTTGGAAACCGAGGGATTCCTGGAGAGGGAAATCACGGAATTGGCAGTTTCGGTTCCCCTTATGGACATGGATGCAGATGCCATGAAACGGCTGGTGTTCATGCTCCACAGCAAGCAGTACCTTATGAACAAAGCGGTTGGCCTGCCGTGTTTCGCCGTCAGCGAGGCTCTGGTGGAGGCTCTGGAGAATAATCCGCCCGCAGACAAAGCAGCGTTCCTCGCCCTCTGCGCCGAACACGGAAGCAAGGGCATCGCATTTGATGATGAGAAGGTGACCATCACCTTTGCCAGCACGGGCGATGCCGACAAGGACCAAGCGTTCACCTACCTGGTACCCATCATGGTGACCAAGGTGAAGGAAGCCAAGCGAATCAGCCCCAAGGAACTGAAGCCGGAGAACGAAAAATACTATTTCCGCGCCTGGCTCATCCAGCTGGGGCTTGGCGGCAGCGAGCTGAAAACTTACCGCAATGCGCTGATGTCCAACCTGCAGGGGTACGCAGCGTTCCGCACCGAAGCGGAAGCCGAGAAGTTCAAAGCCGACCAGAAGGCAAAACGGGCGGCGGCAAAGGCGGCAAAAGCAGATGCCGAGGAGGACTGATCCGCCATAATATACACAGTATCTCTTCCCAAAGATCGTGTACATTATGGCCCGTAATTAACTTGATAATATGTGCTTTTAGAGCGAATATGTCACTACCGAAAGGGAAAACACACATCGCTTAGAACCGAAAGGAAGGTACATATTATGAATGAAAAGACCAGAATCCAGATTGAAGAAATGAAGAAGCAGACCATCGGCGTTGAGGTTGAGATGTACAACATCACCAGAGAAAAAGCCTGCCGCACCATCGCAGCCTACTACGGCACGGAGGATACGGTTCGGCACATCGGCGGCGGCTACTACGCCTGGGCTTGCAAGGACAACCAGGGCAGAGAGTGGAAAATCACCAGAGACTCCAGCATCCACGCCGCCCGCGATGAGGAAAAGACGGAGATGGGAACGCCGATCCTCCACTACAGCGACATTGAGGATTTGCAGGAAATCATCCGCAACCTCCGCCACGCCGGAGCGAAAAGCGACCCCGCCCATATGTGCGGAGTACACATCCACATCGGATTGGGCGAACACAGCCCCCAAACCCTGCGCAACCTCGCCAACATCATGGCAAGCCACGAAAGCCTTCTGATTTCTGCCCTGCGCCTTGACCGCAACCGCATCAACCGCTACTGCAACACGGTCGACAAGGATTTCCTCGCCAAGCTGAACCGCAGGAAGCCCCAGACGATGGACGCCCTGGCGGACATTTGGTACGAGGGCTACCGATACGAAAGCAGAAACCAGCATTACAACAGCAGCCGCTACCATATGCTCAACTACCACGCCTGCTTCACCCACGGCACGATCGAGTTCAGATGCTTCCAGTTCGCAAACCCGAACACAGAGCGCAGAGGTGGGCTTCACGCAGGCGAACTGAAAAGCTACATTCAGCTTTGCCTCGCACTGAGCCAGATGGCGCTGATGGTCAAAACCGCCAGCCCCAAAGAACCCCAGGTCGAGAATCCGAAATACGCCATGAGAACCTGGCTCCTCCGGCTCGGCTTCATCGGTGACGAGTTCGCAACCGCCAGAGAGCTTCTGACCCGCAACCTGGACGGCGACACCGCATTCAGACATGGGAGAAACGCTGCTTGAAGGATTTAGCCTCAGGCCCCCTTCCGACCGCTTCGGCGGTCTTAAGGTGGTAGGAGGGTGAACCCTTCAGAAAGGATGAAACGAATATGAAAGAAAAATACTATCTTGCATACGGCAGTAACCTGTCGATTGCCCAAATGGTTCAGCGATGCCCCTATGCAGTGTATGTGGGAAAGGCAACCATTCCAAACTACCAGCTTCTGTTCAAAGGAAGCCAGTCCGGCAGCTACCTCACGATTGAAAAGAAGGAAGGCTCCAGCGTTCCCGTACTGGTATGGAAGATCACCGAATACGATGAAGCCAGACTCGACCGCTACGAGGGGTATCCGACCTTCTACTACAAGGAAACCATGAATGTGGAAGTGCTCTCCCTGCTGGGGGATGTGAGTCTCGGGTATGTGGATGCCATCATATACATCATGCACGAGGAACGAAAGCTGGGTATGCCGTCCCTGCACTACTACGAGGTATGCCTTGACGGCTACGCCCACTTTGGCTTTGATCCCAGTTTTCTGGAAAACGCGCTCACGGACAGCGTGGGCAAACGCTACGCCTCCAAGCTGCTCAAGGAGGTGGGGTTGAATGAATAATGGATTCCCAGACCGCAAGACGGTGGCACATCTCCGTGAGCAGTATCCAGCCGGAACCAGAGTACGGCTCCTTTCGATGGACGATCCCCAGGCACCTCCCATCGGCACGGAAGGTACAGTCATCGGAGTAGATGATGCCGGAAACATTATGATGTCCTGGGACAGCGGTGGCGGCCTGAACCTTGTTTATGGAGTAGATAGTTTCCAGATAGTCCCCACAATGACCGATAAGGTACGGGAGCAGATTTTGGCGGTCAGAGCCACAGGGAGAACCAATATGTTCGACACCAATACCGTTCAGGTCATTGCCGATGAGATGCGTTTTTACGATTTGGTGGTCTTTATCGAAGAACACAGAGACAAATACGCCCACTTCATTTTGACGGGCGAACAGCAATAACGACACGAGGACAGCCCTAATCACAGGGCTGTTTCTCTTTACACAGACTCCGAAAGGGGTCTTTTTTACTGCCATTTTTGCGAAAGGAGGTGGGACCGATGGCACAGAGAGGAAGAAAACCGAAGCCGACTGCGCTGAAGGTTCTGGAGGGAAATCCCGGTGGCAGACCGCTGAATCCCAACGAGCCGAAGCCAGCAAAAAAAGCCCCTCGCTGCCCGGCCTGGCTGGAAGATGAAGCCAAGAAGGAGTGGAAGCGAATGGGCAAAACGCTGGAGCAGATGGGGCTTCTGACCGAGATGGATATGGCGGCTTTTGCAGGCTACTGTCAGGCGTATGCCCGGTGGAAGGAAGCAGAAGAGTTCATCACCCAGCACGGCACAATGGTGCGTACACCTAACGGATATCTACAGCAGGTACCGCAGGTGTCAATCGCTCAGACAAATATGAAAATCATGCTGAAATTCTGTGAGCAGTTTGGTCTGACGCCTTCTGCCCGGAGCAGAATTGTCGGCGGCGAAGGTGCTGCTGATTCGACTGATGAGATGGAGGCACTGTTGGGAGGTGATGAGTGATGTCGTTTGAATACACACCTTCCCCCTTCATGCTGCCGACTTCCCATTATGACAAAAAGAAAGCCGACCGGGCGGTGACCTTCATTCAGAATCTCTGCCATACCAAGGGTAAGTGGGCTGGACAGAAGTTCCTTCTGCTCCCTTGGCAGGAGCAGATTGTCCGGGACATTTTCGGGATTGTCCGAGCAGACGGAAAACGACAGTTTCTGACTGCTTATGTGGAGATCCCGAAAAAGCAGGGCAAGTCAGAACTGGCGGCTGCCATTGCGCTGTATCTGCTGTATGCGGATGGAGAAGCCAGTGCCGAAGTGTATGGTGCGGCGTGTGACCGCAACCAGGCATCCATCGTATTCGATGTGGCGAAGCAGATGGTGCAGATGTCTCCGGCACTGATGAAGCGGTCAAAAATCACCGCCGCCACCAAACGTATTGTCAACTACAGCAATGCCGGGTTTTACCAGGTGCTTTCCGCAGAAACAGGTACCAAACACGGTCTGAACGTATCTGGCCTGGTATTTGATGAGATACACGCCCAGCCGAACCGAAAGCTGTACGATGTCCTCACAAAAGGCTCCGGCGATGCCCGTGAGCAGCCACTTTTCTTTATCATCACTACGGCTGGCACGGATAAGCAGAGCATCTGCTATGAACTGCATACAAAGGCTCTGGATATCATGCATGGCAGAAAGGCGGATGCCACCTTCTACCCAGTTGTTTACGGGCTGGAAGAGGGAGACGACTGGAATGATGAAGCAAACTGGTATAAGGCGAACCCCTCACTGGGACACACCATTTCCATAGAGCGTGTCCGGGAAGCGTATAAAAACGCCCTGGAGAACCCGGCGGAGGAAAATGTGTTCAAGCAGCTCCGACTGAATATGTGGACAAACGCTACCGTGGTTTGGATTCCAGAGCATATCTACGATCGGGGCAATTTGCCCATTGATATAGCTACGCTGGAGGGGCGTGACTGTTATGCAGGGCTTGACCTTTCCAGCACCTCCGACATCACGGCTTTCGTTCTGGTATTTCCTCCAAGGACGGAGGATGAAAAATACATCGTGCTGCCTTTCTTTTGGCTGCCGGAAGAAACCCTGGAACTGAGATGCCGCCGCGACCATGTTCTTTACGATGTGTGGGAACGGCAGGGGTATATCAACACCACGGAAGGCAACGTGATCCACTATGGATTTATTGAACAGTTCATTATGGATTTGGGAACCCACTACCATATCAAGGAGATCGCCTACGACCGCTGGAATGCGACTCAGATGGTACAGAATCTTGAGGATGAGGGATTCACAATGGTTCCTTTTGGGCAGGGCTTTAAGGATATGTCCCCGCCGTCTAAGGAACTGTACAAGCTGCTGATGGAGGGAAATATCATCCACGGCGGCAATCCTGTCCTCAAGTGGATGGCCCAGAATGTGGTCATGCGACAGGACCCAGCTGGAAATATCAAGCCGGACAAGGAACGCTCGGTTGAAAAGATAGACGGCATCGTGGCCCTCATCATGGGGCTTGACCGCTGTATCCGCAGTGTGCCAACCACCAGTGTCTATGATGAGCGGGGTATCCTGTTTATTTAATGGCCCTACCGATTCCGGTGGAGGCTTTTTTCTATGCTTATGAAGGGAGAGTGATTTTCATGGGTATCATTTCCGGCTTGTTCAGGTCAAGAGACAAGCCTACAAACAGCACCAACGGCAGCGGTTACCGCTTCTTCCTCGGCCAGTCCACCTCGGGCAAGCCGGTGAATGAACGCTCCGCCATGCAGATGACTGCTGTCTACGCCTGTGTGCGAATCCTGTCTGAGGCGATTGCCGGGTTGCCCGTGCATTTGTATCAGTACCAGGAGGACGGCAGCAAGGAAAAGGCGCTGAAGCATCCGCTGTACCGCATTCTCCATGATGAGCCGAACCCGGAGATGACCAGCTTTGTGTTTCGGGAAACCGCCATGTCCCATCTGCTGCTGTGGGGCAACTCCTACTCCCAGATCATCCGAAACGGCAAAGGCGAGGTCGTTGCACTGTATCCGCTGATGCCCAACCGCATGACCGTTGACCGGGACGATATGGGCCACCTCTACTACCAGTACCAGGTGCAGGATTCTGATGCGCCGACCATGAAGGACGGCACGGTAATTCTGAAGCCCACCGATGTGCTACACATTCCTGGCCTTGGTTTTGACGGGCTGGTTGGATACAGCCCCATTGCCATGGCCAAGAACGCCATCGGCATGGCAATCGCCTGTGAAGAGTACGGAGCCAAGTTCTTCGCCAACGGCGCGACTCCCGGCGGCATTCTGGAGCATCCGGGGACTGTTAAGGACCCTGCCCGTGTCCGGGACAGCTGGAACGCGGCCTTCGGGGGCAGCGGCAACGCCAATAAGGTGGCTGTGCTGGAGGAAGGCATGAAATACACGCCTATCTCCATCTCCCCGGAGCAGGCGCAGTTCCTCGAAACCAGAAAATTTCAGATTG
>JBJFHL010000090.1:0-4355 GCA_051893555.1 Anaerovoracaceae bacterium | reverse complement strand
TAACACATTTTATACTGTTATTCTATTTTTTAGTTACTTAAGATTGTCTCCTTGTGTAATCATGGCAGAAATATTGTAGTAGTTATAGTACGCATTTATTATAGTATCACGGAGCCGCCGGATTTTCAAGGGAAAGGCGGCGGAAAGGCGGCAGTCGGACAGGTGATCATCCTGATGGATAAGGGCGTATTGAAAAGAAAACCGGACTGCGTGCTGCGCAGCCCGGTTCGATCACTCTTTTGAAAGACTGATTTTTACTCCAGTCCAAATTCCTGATACAGCTTCTGGCAAAATTCTATATCTGATGAAGCCTTCTGCAGGTCATCAATCCTGTTTTGCTCAATCAGCAGCAAGTTCAATTGCTTCATTTTATCTTCACCTTTTCGATGTGCATAAGCCAGCTCCGTGCTCCGGTGGTGTTCGTCCCGGATTCTCGATTCCATCCGCTGAAATTCTATTTCATCCTGCGTCAGCGTCCTGTATGCATTCTCCGCCATGGCAAAATCCTCCTCCGCCAAGATTTCGTCCACATAGTCTTTCATCTCTTCTTCATTGGCATATTTCAAATAGAAGGCAAGTTTCTCGATCCGTGTCATTTCTGAAATCGGTTTGTCTTTGCTTACTTTTCCCAGTTCCAGAAAAGGAAACGACTATGCTTTTCTTCATCTTATCATACTCTTCCCCCTTCTGCAATGAAGAATTCACCAGTCTGCCGCCATAGAAAATCACTCGGTTCGGGTAAACAAACAGAAGGCCGGTCTGCATTTCGATGTCCAGCTGTTCGCCCTGATTGGTCTCAGCGCGGATGTCCATGACCGTTTCTTTCTCGCTGGGCTTTTCTGCTGTGTCGATGGGATTCTTAATCTCAATGGATCGAATGGGATCACTCTTTCGATCCAGAATGATGTTTAGAATCGCCATCAGTGCAGCGCGCGAGTCATCCCTATCCCGGCCGAAGGCAGCACGAAACACGTAGTCGCTGGTCAGCGGCATTTCGCTTCTGTGAGTGTCTTTGAATAAGTCTATTGTCATAATGCTCTCCTTTTCTAGAAAATATATCCTGATAAAACAAAATATTACATAATATAATTTTACAGGAAGGATAGTTGGTTGTGGAAATTTTCTTCCGACGGATTCATGTATTTGGCCAAATTTCGCAGAAGCATATGCCCTTTACTCTATGTTGCCCGCTGCGTGACAGAAATACTCCTTGTGTAATAATGCCAGAACGATTATACTTATTACAGAAGGTATCAGGCGGGTCGAAACCATGGATTTTTCAAAGATTACAGACCAATACAGCAGCAGACAGATCAAGGCGCTCAGCATCAAGGAAAACAGTGCGGTGTACACTGTAGAAAATCCGGATGGCGGGCTTTTTGTGCTGCGGATTTACGACCGTCCGATGCCGGCATATCAGATCCTTGCCGGCCAGAGCGGCGGAGGTCTGCCGCAGGTGTACAGCTGCCGCATGGAGCAGGGCTGCTGCGTGGTGGAGGAAGAATTTATCGACGGCATTTCACTGCAGGAACTCATCGACGGCGGGGAAAAAATGACACCCAGGCGTGCGGTATCCGTTACATCGGCAATCTGCAGAACGCTTCTTAGTCTTCACCGGAAAGGCGTGATCCACCGGGATGTGAAACCGGAGCACGTGATGCTTACGCCGGAGGGAAAGATTTATCTCATCGATCTGGACGCGGCCATGCGGATTTTGCCGGAAAAGAAAAGCGACACGCGGCTCCTGGGAACGGCAGGCTATGCGGCGCCGGAGCAGTTCGGCCTGAACCGGTCCGACGTGCGGACGGACGTTTTTGCCGTGGGGATTTTGCTCAATCTGCTGCTGACCGGAGAGCACCCTGCGGTGGTGCGGTTCCGGGAAGGTGCGCTGGGCCAGGTCATCGAAACATGCACGGCCATCAATCCGCAGGACCGGTATCAGAATATGACGGAGCTGCTGGAGGATCTGGAGAAAGCCGGCGAGAAGGTGCGCGCGGAATCCGAACCAATGCATGCCGGAAAGAAACGTCTGACGGTCATGGTCGGTGGGCTTTGTCTGGTGATTCTTTTGGTGGCGGCCCTGCTGCTGGGCATGAATCTGCTGGCGGGGGATGACGGCAGGAGCAGCGGCCAGGGGGCAGAAAACGGCCAGATCCGGACGGCTTCCTTCACGACAGCGAATTACGATACCTCCGAAAAAAACTATATTCTCTGCAAAAAAGACTCGAAGGACACCTACACTCCGATTTCCTCCGCATCGGCCTCATGCCGCAGAACGGAACAGCCGGCTTTGATTTTTCTGGCGGAATATGAGGACCGGACCTTTTATCTTCTCACCGAAAAGCCTGCTGAAACGCTGGAGCTTCCGGTGTTGAACTGCTATCGTGAACTGACGCAGGATGCCGTGGCGGCAGAGGTAACGAGGGAAGCGGATGTCCGCATTGGCGATGGGGTGTACGCCGTCTGGCAGGTGCAGATCGACCCGGCCTTCAAAGGTGCGGTGCGGGCAGGCGTGTCCCTGAACGGGAAGCTGGCGAAATATGAATTTCTGGACATCGGCACCCGGCTGCCAAACTTCCTTTGGATTCTGGATGAAAGCTATGTGCCGGCCGATTTTTCGGAGTGCTATGATGGGGATCTGATTCCGTTCGCACAAAACCCGTCCGGTCAGACCTTCGCCAGCCGAAGTGCATTGGAGGCCTCCTCCCTGAAGCTGGGAAACCGTAACGGCCCGGTGCTGAAGCAGATCAACATGTCACTGACGCCATATGATGACGAAAATGCGTTTTTCCTGGTGCACCCGGCGGGAACGTCGGTACAGGATACCACCACGCAGCTGCGCGCTTTCGATCAGGAAGGAGCCGGGTTCGGTGCCGGCGGCGCCGGCGGTGGTGTCTTCGCAAAATCCGTCGACTCGGTGTTTTCCTATTCTCCTGCGGGCAGTGTGGTGGTCGGAGGTCTTGAAATGCAGGTCACCAAAGTAAAGCTGAAGGAATACCGCGGCCATGAAGACATCCAGGCAGTGTTCACCCTGGCTGAGGAGACAGGGAAAACATCCTCCGGTGAAGGGGAAACATCCTCCGGTGAAGGCCCGGCACATTATGCATCGGTGCGGCTGCAGATGGGCATGAACATCGTGGTGCTGGGTGAGGGTCTGACGGAGCAGGACGTGATCTCCATCGACAGTGAGGCTAATCTCCTGGAAAAAGCCCTCGGGTTCACACCTCTGTCACAGCCGCTGAAGTTTGTAAAGTCCGGCGACCGGTATGAGGGATTCTATCCGCTTGCCTGTGCCCTGATCAGTGAAGAGGGGCAGGGCAGGATGCTCAGCCTCAATGTGGAAATACCGAACCACTGCCGGATCCGCGACCTGACCGACGGCAGCGGAAAATCGCTGGCATATGTGGTCGAGCAGCGGAAAGGATATGTGGTCACGGATGCGGACGGAAATCCGATCTATGACCAGGAGGCGATTTCCGCCCGCGGCTGGAAAAGCGGCATTACCGGGACCAACGCCGGAACGGCAGATGACCGCGTTCTGATGGACGTGACCTCCTGCGTAGCCGTACATACGGAAGACTATGCCAAAGACATCTGCCGCGCAGCGGTCGGGCAGGGAAACACTGCGGATCTTGAAGCCTTTCTGAACGGCCATGATCCGGACGGGAATCCCAACCATGCAGAGCTGCGAATGTCATATATGAAATATACCATCTACTTCAATCCGGCCGACGATGCCGCTCGCAACGAGATCGTATTTCATGTGACGAAGTCCTGACCTGCCGCCGAGCCTCCTCAACCGATGAATGCCGCCACGCCCGGGTTTGACTTGGGTTCGGCCGGTCTCGCCGGGATCTGACTCGAATTAGGCCCGGATCTGGCCGGTCACGCCCGGGTTTGGCCGGAAGGACCGATGTACAGCCGGTTAGTCAAATGCAACCCCCTAAATCGAGCAGCAAAATCCGTAAAAGAAGGGGGTACACCCTTTGTGGAATAGCAGAAAACTGACAATTATCATACAAAAAATGGTAAATATGGATATGATTATGAAAAAATCTGCGGATAATTCGCGCTTTCAGGTGGTGCATCCCCCTTCTTTTCGGCTTTTTTGCTTCAAAAAAAGGGGGAATAGCTCGGAAAGACGGGACAAAGATCAAAAGGACAAAGATCCTGTGAAAAGATCATGTGAAGTTGGCAGAGGGACAATCAAAGGACAAGGGAAGGCGGGGCAACGAACCGCCAAGACCCGCCAAGACCCGCCAAGACCCGCCAAGACCCGCCAAGCCACCCTGTAGAACCCACGAAAAAAGACCACCAGATTGCTCTGATGGTCTCGTAAGTATCGCGATATCGCC
>JBJFHL010000089.1:0-24276 GCA_051893555.1 Anaerovoracaceae bacterium | reverse complement strand
TTCCGGTGCTAATATTAAAAAAATTTCAGGACATTTTCAGAAACGCTTGACAGCACTTTTTTTAAAATATGCAAAAATGTTGTCAGGAATTCATTCTCCACGGAAAGGAAAGAGGAGCGGATCCTTCGGATGATCTCTTCACAGTATCACGAATCTATATAATCCATACGTTAGTGAAAACTAACTCGACAATATCAGAGATTTTTTTCTCAAAAACACGTAAAATCCTGGTAGAAATCTGATGAAGTAGCAAAAATGCAGCTAAAATCAGGGAAAATCCGCCGATCTGGATGAATTTTTACGTGCTTTTTTGAAATTTTTGCGAAATATTGTTGAATTAGAATAAACTAACTAGCGACAGCGCATCAACTAGCGACAGCGCATCAAAGCGCATCAAGATGTAAGACGGAAGAAGGGTGCGGCGGCAAATCGAACTCATATTTTCCTGCACAACCGGGCATACTGATTCCAGAAGTATGCCCGCCGGGCTTAGCACATGGCAAAATCAGCACCCGGCGGAGTCATGGAATATGGGAGGTCAGAAAATGAGACGCGGACAAACGAACAGGGAAGACACGATCCGCCTGCTGCGGGAGTGCGATGCGGGGATCAAGATGGGAACATCAGCAATCCGTGAGGTGCTCCCGGCCACAGAGAACAGGAAGCTGAAGCAGATGCTGCAGGAATGCATGTACCGCCATGAACGGCTGGGTAAGGAAGTGGAAACGGCGCTGGAGCAGTTCGGGGATGAGGGAAAAAATCCGGGGCTCATGGCCCAGGCCATGAGCTGGCTGAAGACCAACGGGAAGCTGTCTGTGGATGGGTCGGACCGGACCGTTGCGGATCTGATGACAGACGGTGCCAATATGGGGGCAAAGTCTTTAAGAAAATATATGAATCAGTATTCGATGGCGGATGAATATGCCGGGGAGATCGCCGGCCGGCTTGCAGCCATGGAGGAACAGTTGGTGGAAGAGCTCCGGCCGTTTTTGTAGGAGCAGCGCATGTATACATTGACGGGAGAAGCGGAATGTGAGATAATTGTACCATGATACAGAAATGTACCATGGTACATTTTTTTTAACGGAGATCGCCGCGATGGAAATCGTCGCGACAGAAACTGCCGCGGCAGGAAAGGAAAGAGAGACTGACCATGAGCGACCAAAAATCAACCGAACCACAGACATACAATGTTTCGCTGGACGGAGAGGAGAGGGCATCCAGACCGGTCCAGGCGGATCAAGCCGCCAGAGCGGCCCAAACCATCGAACTGGATCAAGCCGCCGGTAAGCTGACCAAGCAGGAGAATCTGGCGCAGGTCATCAAGTTCGCCCTGTTTTCCGTATCGGCGGGCATTATCGAAACGGTGGCCTTCACCGTGCTGGACCTGGCCACCGGCTGGAGCTACTGGCCGTGCTACCTGATCGCCCTGATTTTGTCAGTGGTGTGGAACTTCACCCTGAACCGGGAATTCACCTTCAAGTCAGCCAACAATGTGCCGGTGGCTATGATGAAGGTTGCCGCGTTTTATTGCGTATTCACACCGCTGTCCACTTGGTGGGGACATGCACTCACCAGTGCGGGCTGGAACGAATACGTGGTACTGCTGGGCACCATGGCAGTGAACCTGACGACGGAATTTCTGTATGACCGGTTCTTTGTGTTCCGGGATTCCATGAATACCAATCAGCGGGCGCAGGCCGGGAAGAAAGCGCAGGCCGGCAAGAAAGGACAGGCCGGCAAGGAGGCAGAAAAATGACCAAGCGAGAGAAAAGCCGCACCCGGATCATGCACGAGGCCAAGCGGCTCTATGAAACCTACGGCATCGAAAACGTGACCTTCAGCCAGATCGCCGAAGAAGCCGGCATGTGCCGGACCACGATTTTCAACCATTTCGCCACAGCGGGGGACCTGATGCTGGCCCTCTGCCGGCAGGAAATCGAAGACATCAAAGCCCACTGCCTGGCCACGGGACAGACGGGGATGCCCCTCATCGAGGCGCTGTTCGACAAGCTGATCGAGGACACGGTCTGCTACCCCATGCTCACATCCCAGCTGACCAATCACGCGATTTTAAGCCGCGACGAAGAAAAACCCATCCAGACCATCGAGGATCTGGTGGCGCAAAATCTGCCGTCCCGGTTTTCTGGCCCGGCGGAGCGGGAGCGGATGGCGGTGCTCGTGCTGGGGGCATATTACGGACTGATCAATCATTACCATATTTATCAGAAACCCTTCGAAGAAGAAACCCTGAAAGAAGAGTTTCGGCAGCTGCTGAACATTTTGACAGGAGGAACCGAACATGCAGATGAAAATTGACAGAGACATGAAAAACTGCGGCATCAGCCGGTGGGATGACCCGGCGGAAATCAACGCCCAGCTGAAAAAGCTGACCAGCGAACCCATCTGGGAAGTGAACGACGACTACTACGAAAACACGATTCTGAAATATTACGATGAAAAGTGCGCCGCTTCCAAGGCCATCTTTGAAGAGGCGAAGGAATACATCCCGGGTGGCGTCCAGCATAACCTGGCATTCAACAAGCCATTCCCGGTGTGCTTTGAAAAGGCGGAGGGCGCCTACCTGTACGACAAAGACGGCAACCAGTACATCGACTTCCTGCAGGCCGGCGGCCCGACCATTCTGGGCAGCAACAACCCGGTGGTGCGGGAAGCGGTTATCAATCTGCTGGAAACCTGCGGTCCGGTGACCGGGCTGCTCCACGAGGCAGAACTGCTCATCGCCAAAGAGATTCATAAACACATGCCGAATGTGGAGATGTTCCGTATGCTGGGCAGCGGCACCGAGTCGGTCATGGCAGCCATTAGAATATCAAGAATCGCCACCGGTCACAAGCGAGTCATCAAAATCGGCGGTGCGTATCACGGCTGGAGCGATCAGATGGTCTATGGCCTGAAGATCCCGGGCAGCCGGGCTTTGCTGGAGTCCCACGGCATTCCGGGCGGCGCGTATGGAAAAACCGATGAAATCCGTCCAAACGATCTGAACATGCTGGAAGGCATGCTGAAGCGGAACAAGCTGAAGGGCGGAACGGCGGCTGTCCTGCTGGAGCCGGTGGGCCCGGAAAGCGGCACCCGTCCCGTTTCCTTCCAGTACTGCCAGGGCGTGCGGGAGCTTTGCGACCGGTACGGCGCGCTGCTGGTTTTCGACGAAGTGGTGACCGGTTTCCGCGTAGGTCTGGGCGGTGCCCAGGAGCTCTTTGACGTGGTTCCGGACCTGACCGTATTCGGCAAAATCGTTGCAGGCGGCTATCCTGGTGCCGGCGGCGTCGGCGGCAAGAAGGAGTACGCAGGTCTCATGGCCGCCGGTCTGGCTACGGGCAAGCACCGGGCTTATGTGGGCGGTACTCTGGCTGCTAATCCGCTGTCCTCTCTGGCAGGCTACACGGCCATCCGGGAGATCGAGCGGACCAATGCCTGCGCGGTCGCCGGCAGGGCCGGCGACCGCCTGGCCGATGGTCTGAAGGAGCTGGTGGAGCGGTACCACCTTCCGTTTGTGGTATATAACCAGGGCAGCATCGTCCATCTGGAATGCACCGGCGCCATGAGCTTTGATTTCTCCAGCTTCAGCTTCGTGAAATCGGCCCTGGGACTGCTGAAAAAGAAGTCCATGATGTATGAAAGAAAGGATTCCATGGAGCGGATGGGTGCAGCCTACATGGCCAACGGCATCGTGACCCTGGCCGGCAGCCGTCTGTATACTTCCCTGGCAGACACTGATGAGATCATCGACGAAGCACTGAACCGGTTCGAGCACGTCTTCAAAGAAGTGGTGCGGACCGACAAGGGCCTGGTAAAGTAAAGCGCGTGCAAGCAGTGCGCAAGCCGCAGGAGGCAGACTATGAGCGAGAAAAAATATATTCTGGCCCACGACATGGGGACCAGTTCCGACAAAGCCGTGCTTGTGGATTTTGCGGGAAATATCGCTGCAACCAGCAGCGCCCCGTACCCCACCTTTTACCCGAACCCTGCCTGGGTCGAGCAGGATCCGCAGGATTACTGGGAGGCCGTGGCGCTGACCAGCCGGACCATCGTCCGTGAAAACGGGATTGACCCGTCGTCGATCAAGGGCATCGTGTTTTCTACCCAGGCCCAGGGAATCATCCCGGTGGATGAAGCGGGGAACGTGCTGTATCACAACATCACCTGGGTGGATGGCCGGGCGCAGAAGCAGGCGGACAGCATCATGAAAAAGCTGGGCGGTAAGAAGATTTTCACCCTGGCGGCGGGCACGCCGATTATGGGCAAAGACTGCATTCCGAAAATCGTCTGGCTGAAGGAGGAACGGCCGGATATCTATAAAAAGACGCACCTGATTCTGGATGTGAACGGGTATCTGAAGTACAAGTGTACGGGCCGCATGGTGACGGAGCTTTCGGGGGCGTCGTCTTACGGACTGGACCTGAAGAAGAAGCAGTGGCTGGGGGTCATGAAGTACACCGGGGTGGACATGGAAAAGCTGCCGCCGCTGGTGTGCAGCACGGATATCGTCGGGGGTCTGACGGAGCAGGCGGCTGCGGAGATGGGCCTGATTCCGGGGATTCCGGTGTTCGGCGGCTGTGATGATGTGCAGGCTGCGGTGGTGGGCTCCGGCATGTGTGATGACGGGGATCTGCATATTTACCTGGGCACTTCGGCCTGGGTGGCGGCGGTGAGCCGGACTGCGGATAAGTTTCATCACGGGGCGGCGGCCATTCAAAGCGCGGATAAGGATATGAACCTGATTGCAGGGATTACGGAATCGGCGGGGGCCAACATCCAGTGGCTCTGTGACGAGTTTTTTTCCAAAGAGAAAGAGGAGTACGGGGACGGGATCTTCGACTACATGGACCGTGTGATTCAGACTATTCCGCCGGGCAGCGACCATCTGGTCTGCACGCCGTGGATGCTGGGCGAGCGGTGTCCTGTGTCGTCCACCACGACCCGGGCCACGTTGTTTAATATCAACATGGTCCACACCCGGGAGCATCTGATGCGGGCGGTTTACGAGGGCATCGGTTATAATCTGCGGTGGATCCTGGAAAACTATAAAGCGGACTACGGGTTCAGCTGCGACAACTTCCGCATCATCGGCGGCGGTGCCCTGGACGACGGCTGGATGCAGATCATCGCGGACATCACGGGCAAGCATTTTGCGGTGGTGAAGGATCCGCGGAACGCCGGCGCGGTGGGTGCGGCTGTGGTGGCCCTCATCGGACTGGGCGAGCTGCCGGGCTTCAGTGCGGCGAAGGACTTCGTCCAGATCGAGCGGCGGTATAAGCCGAACCCGGAAAACAAGAAAATTTACGACCAGCTTTTCGTAGACTATAAAAATATATATCATTCTCTGGAGGCAGCGTATCGGACGGCCAACGGCAGCCGGTTCACCGGGAAAGCGTAGGGAGCCCGCGGGGACGAATCGGTCGCGCGGGGTCGGGCAGGCTGCGCAGGAGAATGAAGGAGGACGACATGAAGCAGGAAATTTATGAATTATTCAGAAAATATGGAGCTATGATGGCTTCCCAGCCGTATCCGGTGGGGGAAGAGGCACGGCTGCTGCTGGACACCAGCGACGGGGTGTACGGCACGAAGAAAGGTGCCAATCTGAGTGCGCTGAAAGAGAGTGATGTCGTAAAAATGTCGGATGCACATTTTGGCACCAGCCGTTCCGGCATGCATGCCCGGGTCATTTCTCAGACGCCGTACTGTCAGCGGTGCCTGCGGGAGGGCAAAACATTCCGTGCGGTGCTGGATGACATGGCCCAGATTGTGGGACCGGAGGCAGTCATCGTCAACACCACAGGGAGCAAAAAATCCGCTTCTCTGCAGATGGCCAAGGCGGTGCAGAAGGCCACGGGCTTCTTCGTGCAGGACCGGATTCGCGACGGACAGCCTGCCGGCTATACGCTGACCATCGGACGGAATCTGTATGAAGCAGTGGTGGCCATGACGGTGCTGGAAAAGTCGGCGGAAATTGCGCTGAAGGCCGACGTCCTCGGCGGCGGCAAACCGATCCCGAAGATTGAAGCGCGCCTCATGCGGGAGGTATATAAAAAGAAGTATTCCAAAGCCGAGACGGAGGCCAAGGCGGAGGAAGAGGTAACGGGCGGTGCGGATTTCGCCGAAGATGCGGAGCTCGCCGGGAAAGCGGAACTCGCCGGGAATGCGGAGCTCACCGGAAGTGCGGATTTTGAGGGACGGGAAACCACACCTGCAGACCGGGAAGCCCGGCTGCGGCAGATGCTGGTGGACTACGGCAACAAACTGGTGGATTGCGGTCTGGTGCAGGGTACCTGGGGCAACATTTCCGTCCGGCTGGATGACAGGTACATGCTGGCCACGCCGTCTGGCCTGGACTACAGTCGCCTGACGCCGGAGGACATGGTGAAGGTGGAAATCAAGACCCTGAAATACGAAGATGATCTGAAGCCAACGTCGGAGAAAGGTTTGCATGCGGCGGTATATCAGCGGCGGCCGGAGATCGGCGCAGTGATCCATACCCATGCGAAATACTGCTGCGTTTTTGCGGCAGCCAATCAGGATATGCCGATCGAGGATCGGGAGGGGCAGAAGATCTTCGGCACTTCCGTGAAGCTGGCGGGATACGGCCTTCCGGGGAGCAAAGCACTCATGAAGCACACTGCGGATGCGCTAGGCGAAAATTTCGGCTGCATCATGGCGAACCATGGCATGTTGACCTGCGGCAGCGATCTGGAAACAGCATTCAATAACTGCCAGATGCTGGAGCAGTGCGCCGAAACCTATATCAATCGGCGGTTTAAGTAGAGGGGTACGCCGTCTCCATGCGCAGGATGCACGGGGAGACGATCGGGGCGGTCTGCATACAAAAAGGGACGCCAAACGGGCTCCAAAAATTGGTTTGGCGTCCCGCCAGAGCGATTTTGCATTGAGTTCGGAGAAAATTCGAGCTGCGGCACGAGAAGGAATGCAAGATATAACAAGAATAGTAAAAATAATACAGGAATAAAATTGATAAAAAGAAAAATGAAAGAAATAATCGGTCGGATTATTTCTTGACGCCTATATAACGGGACGCCAATCGCCGACAAAAAGTTCGATTGGCGTCCTTTTCACCTTGCAAAAAGATTTTCGGCTCCGATCCGCCTTTGGCTCCGGGTCGCGCCCGGGCTGGAAACCTGCCTCGGCCCGCCGGCCCGCCCGCCGGCCCGCCCGCCGGCCCGCTCCGCCGCCTTTGGCGGCGGACCGATGCGGGCTGAACTCGCACCCCGCAGCCTACATCACCATCTGCACGAAGTTCCACAGCAGCTTGAAGCCGTAGAAGATGATGACCACGCCGCAGATCACGTTGATCACCCGCAGCGTCTTATCCGTAAACCGAGCACTGAAGAGAGAAATTACCGTGGATACCGAGAGAAACCACAGTACGGAGGCGGAAGCGAAGCCGCCGACGAAGAAAAAGTCCGTGCCGGCTGGCAGCGTCGCCTTGAAGGCGCCCAGCATCATGGTGCCGTCGATGAGAGCCTGCGGATTGAACCAGGTCACCACGCAGGCAGTGGAGATGACCTTCAGGATGGGAATGTCCACTTTGGTGCTGGTGTCCATGGTGTCCTTTGCCCGGACCAGTCCCTGGCCGATCCATATGACAATGATGCTGCCGATGAGCAGCACCGCCTTTTCCAGCAGCGGCGAAGCCTGCATGATGGCGCCCACGCCAAAGAAACAGGCCAGCCCCAACGTCACATCGAAGAAAATCACGATGAGCGCCGTCAGGAAGACACGGCGCCGCGGCTGGGTCAGCGCCGTATTGATGACGAAAAGATTCTGAAGACCGATGGGCGCCACATAAGCCAGACCCATGGTCAGTCCCTGCAGATAAATATCCATATTCCCTATTTACTCCTTTTTCCTTACCTGATATAATTCTACTATAATTATATTCACTTCAGAGACAAACTGCAAGAACGCAAAAAAAGATGACTAAGTAAGGAGGAGCTTACCTTGATCGAGACCCATTACGACTGTCCCTGCCTGGAAAAGTGCCCGCTGAACTATGCCATGTCCCTGGTAGGCGGCAAGTGGAAAATGCAGATCATCTGCGCCCTGAACAACCAGGGAAAACTGCGGTATAACGAGCTGCGCCGCAAGCTGGACGGTATCTCCAACACGGTGCTTGCCAGTTCCCTGAAGGAACTGGAAGAAGCCGGACTGGTGGAGCGGACCGAATATCTGCAGGTACCGGTGCGGGTGGAATACGCGTCAACCGAAAAAGCAGACAAACTGATGCCGGTGCTGGAAGCCTTCAGCGACTGGGGAGAGGAGATGATGAAATGAAGCTGATTTCGTGGAATGTAAACGGCCTGCGCGCCGCGGTGGAAAAAGGATTTCTGGACTTTTTCAAGGAAGCTGGCGCCGATATATTTTGCCTGCAGGAGACAAAACTGCAGGAAGGACAGATAAAACTGGACCTGCCGGGGTACCATCAATACTGGAACTATGCCGAGAAAAAAGGATACTCCGGAACGGCCATATTTTGTAAAGAAGAGCCGATTTCCGTGACCTACGGGCTGGGAATAGACGAGCACGACCACGAGGGCCGGGTGATTACGGCGGAATTCGAAGATTTTTATTTCGTGACGGTCTACACGCCCAACTCCCAGGACGGGCTGAAGCGCCTCGACTACCGGATGACCTGGGAGGACGCGTTCCGGGCCCACCTGCTGAAGCTGGCAGAAACCAAGCCGGTGGTGGCTGCTGGGGACATGAACGTGGCCCATCAGGAAATCGACCTGAAGAATCCTAAGACCAACCGGAAGAATGCCGGGTTCACCGACGAGGAACGGAGCAAAATGTCCACCCTCCTGGATTCCGGCTTTGTCGATACGTTCCGGTATTTTTACCCTGACGCTGAGGGCATCTATTCCTGGTGGTCCTACCGGTTCAAGGCCCGGGAGAAGAACGCCGGGTGGCGGATCGACTATTTTATCGCGTCGGAGAGCATGAAGGACCGGCTGGCCGGGGCGAAGATTCATACGGACATCTTCGGATCGGACCACTGCCCGGTGGAGCTGGAACTGAAATAACGGAATGCAGACAGAATGGAGGAGCAGACGAATGAACAAAATCGGTTTTATCGGCATGGGGAATATGGCAAAGGCGCTGGCGGCCGGATTTTTGGCCACAGGCAAGGTGCGGGGGGAGGACATGTGCGCCTTCGCGCCCAATCAGGACAAGCTCCGACAAAATGCGCAGTCCCTGGGATTTTCGCCTCGCCCGACGGCATTGGCTGTGGCAGAGGACAGTGATCTGGTGATCATGGCGTGCAAGCCGTATCAGATCGAAGGGGTGCTGGCAGAGCCGGGGGTGCGGGAAGCCCTGGCGGGCAAAGCTTTGGTGTCCGTGGCCATCGGCTGGGATTTTGAGAAGTACGCGGCCCTGTTGGATCCGGCGACACGAGTGCAGTACGTTTTGCCAAATACACCGGCTCAGGTGCGGGAAGGCGTCTTCATTCTGGAGGATAAAAGCGGCCTGACCGACGAAGAGCAGCACGGACTGGAGGATCTGCTGGGGGCCTGCGGCACGGTAGTGAAGTTGCCGGCACACCTGATCGGTGCGGGATCGGCGGTATCCGGCTGCGGCCCGGCTTTTGTCAGCATGATGATGGAAGCCATGGCAGACGCGGCGGTGAAGCATGGCATTCAGAGAAAAGCAGCCTATCAGCTGGTGGCACAGATGGTCATCGGCACCGGTAAGCTGATGCTGGAAACCGGAGAACATCCGGGGGCCATGAAGGATGCCGTCTGCTCCCCGGGCGGCACCACGATTCGCGGTGTCATCGCACTGGAGCATGCAGGCATGCGCGCTGCGTTTATGGATGCGGTGGATGCGGCCAGCGGGAAATAGCGAGGAAGTGCGCGGAAGAAGCGCAGAAAGCTGAGAAAGCGGAGCAGAAATCCGAAGAAGCGGCGCAGAAAGCGGAGGAGCGGTATGGAAAAAACCAAGGAAAAAAACCTGGAAACACTGATGGATGAAATCCGGCTGTACCAGCCCTGGACCGAGAAAGAAACCTGGGAGAAGCAGCAGATTCTGGACTTCATGGAAAAGAATCCGGACTGCCTTTTGCGGGGCAACCGGATTGCGCACATGACAGCGTCCGCCTGGGTGGTGAACCGGGAGCGGACCAAGGTGCTGATGGCTTACCATAAGATCTACGATTCCTGGGCCTGGCTGGGCGGTCATGCCGACGGAGAAGCGGACCTGCTCCAGGTGGCCATGAAGGAAGCCTGCGAGGAAGCCGGCCTGCGGCCGGCGGCCGCAGAACCAGAAGGCCGGGCCGCGGCAGACCGGGCGCCTGACGCCGCGGCCGGCAGCCTGCGTCCGGTGCGGCAGGAGATCTTCTCTCTGGAAACTCTGACGGTGGACGGCCATGTGAAGCACGGCAGCTGGGTGCCATCTCACCTGCACCTGAACCTGACCTACCTGCTGGAGGCCGATGAAGCAGAGCCCCTCCGGATCAACGCCGAGGAAAACACCGGAGTCCGTTGGTTTCCTTTTGAAGAGGCCCTGGCCGCATCGAAAGAGCCATGGTTCGTAGAGCACATCTATTCAAAACTGATCCGAAAGCTGCAGATAAAAAAATGGTGAGAAAGAAACATTTCCGGAGAATCGCAGGGATTCTCGCCGCGATCCTTGTGGCAGGGATTGCATTTTTCTGGTCACCTTTTTCAAATTATCCCGTCAGTCTGGCGGTAATGAAGGTGTACAGCGGCATGCATGAAAAGGAAAGCATCATGGCGGAAAAAGGTATCACGCTGGAGATTCCGGGCGGCGGCATTACGAAAGAAAAGGACTGGTATCCCTTCGTCATGACCTTCAATGACAGCGCAGGCTTCCGGCGGTTTCTGGCAGAGCAGCCTGCACCGGCAGGCCGGGCGGATTACAGCGAGCTGGAACTGACGATTTTATATAACTTTCCGGCCTTTGACCTGTTTGCGGGCTGCAGCCGCCTGTATGATACCACATCGCCTTATTACAATGGGTTTTACGGTGCCTATCTGGTATCGGGCGACGTAGTGGAGGCGGATGGAAGCCGACATCCTTACGGGTTTACCCCGGAGGGCAGTCTGGATACCGCTGCCACCGCCCAGGTGCCTCAGTTCGACTTTCAGAAGCTGGTGTTGGGGGATATGGGCATCGACCGCAGTCAGTTGGTGTTCGATTGGACACTGACCGGCACAGAAGAAGGGGTGGACTTTGCAGGCAGCGATGGCTGGACCCGTGCCGATGCGGTGCTGATGGTCAACGGCGTTTCCCATACGAAAAAAGAATTCCACCAGTCCTACCTGCAGTACGGCCCGCCGGGATTTAAGAAGGATGCGGACGACCTTGAAGCAGCGGGAACCGGCGCAGCCGGCCATGAAGGCGTGGTCGGCAGCGTCGGCGGGGATTTCGCGCCGGTGTATCTTTCCGGGCGATTGTACGGAAAGTACCTGCCGGAGTATGATACCTCCCTCTTCTTCTACGTGCTGGCCAAAGACCCGGACGTGGTGGAAACGTGCAGCAAGGAGATTTTGGAAAGAAGCCGGGTGGAATAAGCCGGAACCGTAAAAAATGAGAAAGAAAGGAAAAGAACGATGAAACTATGTGTATTCGGTGCCAGCAGCGATCAGATTGACCATCGGTATCTGGAAGCGGGAGAAGCTCTGGGACGTCAGATGGCCCAGCGAGGCCACCAGCTGATTTTCGGTGGCGGCGCCACCGGCATGATGGGTGCCGTGGTGCGGGGGCTGTCCGAAGAAGGAGGGCAGTCCACCGGCATCGCACCCCGTTTTTTTGACCGGGAAGGCGTGCTGTATCCGGGCTGCAGCCAGATGATCTTCACAGACACCATGCGGCAGAGAAAAGAGCAGATGGAGCAGCTGGCAGACGGATTCATCATGACGCCGGGCGGCATCGGTACGCTGGAGGAATTTTTTGAAGTGCTGACCCTGAAGCAGCTGGGCCAGCATCAGAAGCCCATCGCCATCCTCAATACCGCCGGATGCTTTGATTCCCTGAAAGGTCTGCTGGAAGGCCTGGTGCGGGACGGATTCATGAACGCCGGCTGTCTGGAGCTGTATTACATGACCGATGACCCGGAAGCGCTGCTTTCTTATCTGGAGGAAACACTATGACGAAAAAACGATTCACCGCCGAGGACATCCTCAATGCGCTGAACAATCACTATAAAGAATCCATTTTCATCACCGACGGAGAAGGCGAGGTCATCTACGTCAATGAAGAGGGTGCGCGCCGGATCGGTGCCGCCTCCCGGATGGAGCTGATGGGCAAAAATGTGGCAGAACTGGTGCAAGAAGGGTATTATCAGCGGTCCACCGTGCAGAAGGTGCTGGAAACCGGAAAAGAAGCGGTTGCTACCCTGACCTACAAATCAAAAAACAGCAGCGTGTCCCACAGCATCCCCGTTCTGGATGAGCAGGGAAAGGTGGAAATGGTCGTGACCAATAACATGAGCGTGGAGCACAATAAAGAGTGGGAAGAGATCTTTGCCCGGGAGCGGACTGCCATGGCCAGAATGCAGCGGGAACTGGATCATCTGCGTCTGAAGGATCACAGTCGTTTCATCGCCAACAGCCCGGCCATGCAGGGCGTGCTCCAGACCGTGGGCGCCATTGCGCCCACCGACAGCAGTGTGGTCATTCTGGGAGAAAGCGGCACCGGAAAGGATATGGTGGCCCGACTGATCCACGAACAGTCGGAACGGGCCAGCAAGGCCTTTATCAGCATCAACTGCGCCGCCATGCCGGATCAGCTGCTGGAGTCTGAACTCTTTGGCTACGAAGGCGGGGCCTTCACCGGGGCTCTGGCGAAGGGTAAGATCGGCCTCTTCGAAGCGGCTTCCGGCGGAACCATTTTCCTGGATGAGATCGGCGACATGCCCCTGGCACTGCAGTCGAAACTGCTGCGGACTTTGGAAAACCATGAGATTCGCCGGGTGGGCGGTGTGAAAAATATCCCGGTGGATGTGCGCGTCATCTGTGCAACCAATGTGAATCTGCAGCAGATGGTGGAAGAGAAGAAGTTCCGGGAAGACCTGTACTACCGTCTCAGCGTCTTTCTGATTCAGCTGCCGCCCCTCTGCGAGCGGAAAGAAGATATCATCCCCATCGCGGAAAGCTTTCTGAAGGGACTCAACGAGAAATACGGTATGCAGAAAACCCTGGCGCCGGTTACCATCGAAACCATGCTGAATCACCGGTGGCCGGGAAATATCCGGGAGCTTCGAAACGTCATGGAACGAATTTATGTGGTCAGTCCGGGCAACGAGCTGATTTTCACGCCGACGCCGACTGCCGATTACGGACAAAATCCATCCGCACCGGAGGAAATCGTAACGCCGGACGATTACAGCAGTCTGAAGGAGTTTAGCGAGAGCGCCGAGCGCTGGTATATCGACCGGACTCTGCAGAAATGCGGCGGCCGCATCGGGGAGACGGCAGAACGGCTGGGGATCCACCGAAGCGTCCTTTACCGGAAATTGCATAAAGAAAAATAAAACAACATGTTGCAAAAATGAGACGTATGCAAGTTTCGATTTTGCAACATGTTGTTTTTTTGCAACTATTTCTATACACAGGGACAAAACCGTAAAAACGTTGAAACGAAGCCGTTTTCGCCGGGACGATAGATTTTGGCACGCAATTTGCTATTTTAGGAAGGTGAAAAGAACAAGAATCCGGAATCTTGTAAGAAATAAAGAAATGTTACACAACCTGAAAAGAAAGGAATGAGTTACATGGCAGCAATCAAGAATGTCCTGATCATGGGCGGCGGCTTAATGGGAAAGAACATCGCATTCGTCGCTTCTTCGGTCAAGGACTACGACATCACAATTTACGACATCAACCCGGTCGATGTGGAAGCAGGCATCCGCACCAGCACCAAGCAGCTGGTGGAAAAAGGAATCGTTTCTGAAGACGAACTGGCAGAAAGACTCTCCCGGATCCATTTCACACAGGATCTGGAAAGCGACGGCATCAAGAATGCAGATCTGGTGATCGAAGCCGTGTTTGAAAACATGGATCTGAAGCGGGAAACCTTCGCCAAGCTGGAAGCACGCTGCAGAAAGGACTGCATCTTCTGCACCAACTCTTCCGTAATGAGCCCGTCCGAGATCTCCAGAGATCTGAAATACAGAAACCGTTTCGTGGGAACCCATTTCTGGAACCCGGGTCACCTGATTCCGCTGGTAGAAGTGGTAAGAACCGATGCCACCGACGACGAAACGGCAAACACCGTGATGGAATTCATGGCAAAGATCGGAAAGAAGCCGGCACTGTGCAACAAGGACGTACCGGGCTTCATTGCAAACCGTCTGCAGCATGCGCTTTGGAGAGAAGCCATCTCCATCGTGGAAAACGGCATCGCCGATGCAGCAACCGTAGACATGGCCATCAAGAATTCCTTTGGTCTGAGACTGCCGCAGCTGGCACCGCTGGAAAACTCCGATATGGTTGGAACGGATCTGACCTTCAATATCCACAACTATGTACTGGATTACATTGAAGATTCCCACAAGCCATCCCCGCTGCTGACCAAGATGAAGGAAGAGGGCAAGATGGGCTTCAAGTCTGGCGAAGGCTTCTACAAGTGGGATGACGAAAAGATTGCCAAATGCAACGCAGATCTGAACAGCTATCTGATCAAGATGCTGTACGATAAATAGAATTTGAATTACATAGAATTTGATTTAAAATAAAAAGGAGTGATTATCATGGCAGATTTAAAGAATAAAAGAATCATTACCGCAGCAGTAACCGGTGCATGGCCGAAGAAGGAAAACAACCCGAACGTACCGATGACACCGGCTGAAATCAGTGAAGACATTTATGACTGCTGGCAGGCAGGTGCAGCCATCGCTCACATTCACATGAGAGATGACAACGGAAACGGCACCATGGACCACAACAAGTTCAGAGAAACCGTGGAACTGCTGAAAAAGAACCACCCGGACTGCGACATCATCATCAACATGACCACCTCCGGCGACATCTATGCAACCGATGAAACCAGAGTAGAGCATGTAAAGGAATTAAAGCCGGAAATGGCTTCCTACGACTGCGGTTCCATGAACTGGCTGAATACCGCACTGTTCATCAACAGCCCTTCCTTCCTGGAAATGTGCGGAAAACTGTTCCAGGAGACCAACACCAAGCCGGAAATCGAAGCTTTCGATCCGGGCATGATCGCCAACGCAGCTTACTATGTGAAGAAGGGTATCCTGAAGGCACCTCTGCACTTCCAGTTCTGCATGGGCTGCGCCAACGGTATCCCAGGTTCCGTAAAGAACCTGCTGTTCATGAAGGAAACTGCAGATGAACTCTTCGGCAAGGGCAACTATACCTGGAGTACCTTCGGTGTTGGACATAGCGCTATGGAAGTGATGTATGCAGCCATCGCTCTGGGCGGAAACATCCGTGTAGGTATGGAAGACAACGTCATGTACAAGAAAGGTCAGCTGGCTGACAGCAACCGTCAGTTCGTAGAAAGAGCAAAGAGAATCATCGAAGAATACGGCTGCGAAGTAGCGACTCCGGACGAAGCCAGACAGATCCTGGGCCTGAAATAATCGGCGAACATCAAACAGCAAAAATGAGAAGAGCTTGGCTGGCAATCGCAATGTTTTAAAAGTTTTGGAAACCGACATCAAGTAATCATCATAAATTCCATAATATTACCCGCCTGCCGGGTGTCGGACAGCTGTACACCCATCGGCTGTCCGGCGATGACGGCAGGAAGGGCAGAAAAAGGAAAGTAATACGGTAAAGTTTGTTTGTTATTTAAAGAAAAAGGAAAAGGAGAAAAACGATGCCAAACGAAAACGCAAAGCTTCAGGACAGAGGCACTCCGTTATGGAGACTCTCCAAAAAATTCCAGTACGCGGCAGATAAGATTATTCCGGATTCACTCGTATTCTGTTTAATCCTGACCTTCCTCGTATTTGTACTCGCACTTATCTTAACGAAATCAAACCCATTAGATTTATGTACGTATTGGTTCGAAGGACTTTGGACACAGAACAGCTTCGCATTCCAGATGGGTATCATGGTAGTCACCTGCGCAACCTGTGCGAAAGCACCGCAGGTAAAGAGAGTGATGAACAGCCTGGCAAGCAAGGCACATACTCCGACTGTTGCCATGATCATGCTGGTCATCTTCGGATTCGTAACCAGCTTCATCAACTGGGCATTCTGTACCGTAGTAGGCGCACTGTTCGCTATGTACCTGGCCAAGAATGTAAAGGGTATGCACTTCCCTCTGATGCTTGCAGTTATTTATACCTGCATGGTATTCGGTCAGTGCTTAGGGCCAACGGCTTCTGTATATGCACTGCTTGCAACGGAAGATAACTTCCTGGTTCAGGCTGGATACTTCGATGGTATCTTATCTCAGGATATCACCGTATACAACCCGCATAATGTAATTATCTGGACCATCTTCGCCGTGATCCTGCTGATCATTGCTTTAGTGACCAAACCGCCGAAGCACGAAATCGTAGAATTAAAGACGGAATTAGATGACGCAGATGTAAACTATGACGTAACAGAAAAAGATACGATTGCTGACAAGATGAACGGCGGAAAGCTCTTCATGTACATCATCGGCCTGGCTGGTATCATCGTAATTGCAAGAGAATTCATTACCAAGGGCTTCATGGGTGCTCTGTCCATGAACCTGATCATCTTCCTGTTCATCGTACTGAACTGCTTCCTGTACAAGACACCGAGAGCCTTCATCGAAGCCTATAAGGATAACATGAAACTGGCTTGCGAAATCATCGTACAGTTCCCGTTCTACGGTGGTATCATGGGAATCATGCAGTCTTCCGGACTGGCACAGGTTATCGTAGCAGGTATCGTATCCATCGCAACCGCTGCAACTCTGCCGGTATGGTCCTTCATCTCTGCTGCAATTGTAAACCTGTTCATTCCTTCCCAGGGCGGACAGATTATCGTACAGGGACCGTTACTGTTAGACGCTGCAAATCAGCTTGGAGCAAACTCTATTGACGTAATCAACGCCTTCGTATACGGCGACGAATGCACCAACCTGCTTCAGCCGCTGTACCTGATCCCGATGCTTGCAGTAGTAAACATGAAGCTGAAGGATGCTTGGGGCATGTGCGCATTCATCTGCCTGTTCTGGTTCATCGTTGTTACCATCGGTTATCTGGTTGTACCTGGACTGGTACCGATGGCAGGAGTATAAGGTATCGCCATGACCTGGGGAATCAGTTTCATGTACTACCATTGCCCGGTGTGCGGCATGAAATTCAAATACGGGCTTGATTTAATCTCCCAGTTCGGAGAGGAATTCGGCAAATGCCCGAACTGCCATGTGGACGGCGTCTACGAAAAGGACGGTGCCCGGACACTGGACGATTATGACTATACGGAAGTCGAGTAGGATCTGCTCTATCCGTACTGAAATTGCCAGCTTATCTCACCTACATTTCATATGAAAAAAGAGCGATAGCCCCGAACGGTGCCCTGGTACCGGGCGGGGCTGTTGTTCTACCCATCCGGAAAGGAGAAGAAAGACGATGATGAAGAACTTAAAAGGAAAAAACGCCGTGGTGACCGGTGCAGCCAAAGGCATCGGCAGAGGCATCGCAGAGCGGTTTGCGCAGGAAGGGGTCAATGTGCTGGTAGCCGACATCCTGGGCGAGGAGGCGAAGGTTGCTGCCGACGAGCTGACGAAAACATATGGGATCCAGGCAGAAGGTTACGCCGTGGACCTGCGATCGAGCGACGAGATCGAAGCGATGATGGATTTTGCCAATAAAACATTCGGAAGCATCGACATTCTGGTCTGCAACGCCGGCATTACCATCCACAACTGGGCAACCGACTATACCATCGAGGAGATCGACAAGGTCTTCGATCTGGACATCCGCGGCTACTACCTCTGCGCCCGGACCGCCGCCAGGTACATGAAGCAGCAGGGAAAGGGAAGCATCGTCATGATTTCTTCCGCCAATTCGGTCATTTACCACTCCAAGCGCTCCCTGTACAACGTCTCAAAATCCGCAACCGCGGGGATGGCGGGTACTCTGGGGGTGGAACTGGCCCGCTTCGGGATTCGGGTCAATGCCGTAGGACCCGGCTATGTGGCAACCGACCTGGTGAAGCAGGGGGTTGAAAACGGGACCATTAAAATGGATAAGAACTTCCAGGTGATTCCGGACAAGCGGTTCATCGAAGTGGAGGAGATCGCCTCCGTGGTAGCTTTCCTGGCATCGGATGAAGCCAGTGCCATCAACGGACAGAACATCCTGGCCGACCTGGGCTGGTCCAAGAACGCCCTGCCGGAAGATACGGATATGGAATAGAAGAATATGAATCGAAACGTTGTATGGATTCTTATTTCTGCTCAAAATATACAACATCTCTCCGAAATAACTGGTGATTTCAGGGAAAATGTTGTATGAAATTTAAAAAAGCGAGGTTTCATACAACGTAAATTGAGATTTCTTCACAATCCGTTGTATGAAACAGTGAAAAATTAAAAACGATACAACATAGAGGGGAAAAAATGAACGTCGGGAGAGTGGATTTTGAGGGGGCGTTGAATCAATTGGCCGATTTAGAAAAAACATTCAACATAGAATCTTAGCTGGTGTGAAAAAGGCCGCCGCCCTAACGGTGAAAACCGTTAATGCGACAGCCCCTAAAAGCCTTTTTTGTCGATTATTTTTTCCGATTGGTCTTCAGATAGAAGATGATGCCCAGTACGCACCAGATCAGCAGACAGATCCGGGATTCCGGTGCCAGATAGGACGGCATGCCCGGAATCAGCAGCAGTCCGACGAAGACCACCGCGAAGAAGGCACCCACCAGAGACAGGACCTTCAGCACCGGTTTGTGATCCTGCGGGTTGGCCTGCAGGGTACGGAAGGAAGACAGACAGGTGTAGCCGTAACCGATAGCAGCCCCGATGGAGGACATATCCACCACCCAGCCCAGCACTTCCCGGCCGAACCATGGTGCCGTCAGGGAGATCACCATGACAAACAGGATGGCATTCTTCGGCGTTTTGTGCTTCTCGTCGATTTTGCCGAACCAGGCCGGCAGTGCGTTTTCCCGGGCCATGGAATACAGCAGACGACTGGTGGCCATGTAGAAACCGATGATTCCCGACAGCACCGCACAGATCAGTGCGATCCCCAGGAAAATCAGACCCGGCTTGCCCATGATCAGCTCCACCGCTTCACCGGTCGGCCAGTCATAATTCTGTTCCAGCAGACTTTCCCACGGCATGACGGACGCCGTGATCAGATTCAGGATCACATAGACCGCACCGCCGAACAGGATGGCGAAAATCATGATGAAGTTCACTTTTTTCGTAGAAAAATTAAATTCCTCCGCAGCCTGGGGGATGGAGTCAAACCCGACGAAGGCCCACGGTGCCACGGCCACGATGGCAGCCACCGAAGCGAAGGAGGAACTGCCCTGCGGATAAGCCGGTGCCAGATTGGCAGCCTGGGTATGGGGACTGCAGAGGGCGGCGATTCCCAGAATGATCACCGATGCGGCCAGGGACAGTGCCATGACGGTTTGCAGCCAACCGGCCACGCTGATGCCGCGAATGGAAAGAAATGCGAACAGAATCAGCGCAAAGGATGCCAGCAGAATCTCTCCGATGTAGATATCCCAGCCGGCCACCGAATAAAGATAGCCGAACTCCAGCAGGCCGCCCAGCAGCTTCCGGCTCACCAGACCCAGCGCTGTTGCATTCAGCGGCACGATGGCCAGATAGGAAAGCCCCAGAAACCAGCCGCAGAGATAGGCGTGCTTCCGTCCGAAGGTTTTTTCGGTAAAGGTGTATTCACCACCGGCGATGGGATACTTCTGAATCATGTATCCGTAGTTCAGAGCGATGGTGATCATGATCAGCGCCGCGATGGACATGCCGATCAGCGTCCCCAGCGTACCGGCCTTCGGAAGGAAGGTGGTGCCGGGCATGACGAAAGCGCCCCAGCCGATGATACTGCCCAGTGCAAGAGACCAGACATTCAGCGGATTCAGCTTTCGTTCGAGGGTCAGTTCTTTTGACATAAAGGCCTCCCGTATTTATTTCGGGCTTCCGGCGTGCCGGAGCCTTTTCTTATTCTGCGCCGGCAAATTCGGACAGCGGTTTACGCTGGTCGGATCGACGACTTCCATGTTTTTCTTGAAGAATTTGATCTCCGTCAGGTTCGTGCATCCGAAAAATGCATGCTTGCCGATGAAACGGATCTTTTTCGGCAGCTGAATTTTCTCCACCCTCTCATTATATTCAAATGCACTGGCTGCAATGCCTTCCACCGGTTTTCCTGCAATGCGCGGCGGAACGGTAACTTCTTTCTCACGGCCCAGGTATCTGGTGATCACCACATGATCGTAAAATTCCTGATAATCATAGTCCTTTGTCAGCCCATCCTTCGAGAAGCCGTCCTTCAGGCAGTAGGCGTCCAGCACTTCTTCCGTCAGATCGCCGAAGATCGGACCGGTGAGCACCTGGTGCATCCGCACATCGCCGCCGAAGTTGGCTTCGATGATCTCGGCCTCGCCCTCGTCATCGATGGCAATGTCCCAGGAGATCAGCTTCATGATCGGAATATCATAATGGGCTTTTTCCGCGGTTTTCAGCACGCTGTCAAAACATGGAACCACCTTGAAATCGCCGGCCGCCAGGTCCACACCGGACGGAAGTACCGTCACCCGCTCCCGCTTTACATTCAGTGCCCACGGGAAGGCCGTGCCGTCCAGATTCACACCGATGAGGCAGCCGCCGTGCTTGTAGTTATCCACTCTGACCTTCGGGGAGCCGACCTTTACCAGCGCTGCCAGCGGAATGAACTTTCCGTCCAGCATCAGTGTGGTCAGACGCACCGTATTCACCGTGCTGTCGTTCAGTCTGGCCATTTCCGGGTGCTGGTGGATCGCATCCTGGACCACGAACAGGTCGCCTTTGTTTTCAAAGACCTCTGCCAGCTCCTCACGGGTCGCTTCGCGGAAAAATTCCACGCCCTTGCCGCCGGCCAGACCGCTTGGCTTCACCACGATCTCCCGTTCCTGCAGCCGGGCCAGCGCCAGATCCAGCGCCTCGTCCTGGGTGATTTTTTCAAACCGGGTATTGTAGTAAATCCCTTCCACCCGCCGTACGATGGTCATAGGCTGTTTTGCATTGGCCAGCAGCTTCGGCAGATAGGCTTTGTTCTGAAAGGCGAAGATATAGTTCTCCGGCGCCGTGGAAGGCCGGATAAACTTCTTCAGGAAGTAGTACGGAACATATCTGGGATCCCAGATACCGCTCCGGTTGTAATAGGTCTTCCATGCGTTATATCCCATGTCCGCCACAAACTTGTACTTTCCCCAGAAAGCATCCACTTCGGCTTTCTGCTCTGCAGTCAGATCCTGGTCGGTATCCAGGGCGTAGGAAAGATCCTCCAGCTTTCCGTATTCGACGCCTTTCTGAAACAGATCGTCTGACTCTTGCTTCATCCGTTTTCTGATTCTGTAACTTAAAGCACACATTTCTCCATTCTCCTATGTGATTTTCAGTATATCGTTCATTATACATAAAAGCATATACATATAATGGAGAATTATAGCACAAAATGGGCATGCTGTGTAGTCCTCCGTGCATAGTTTTCGTACATTTCATGCACGATTTCAAAAAAAGAAAAAAACCATGGGAGACACATCCATGGTTTTTTTGATTGCTCATGCTGTGCATTTAACTTATGCACGGGTGGGGACGGGTGAGACTTATTTTGCAGCCTTCGCTGCGTTGAATCTTTTCGTTAATCTGGAAGTCTTTCTGGAAGCAGCGTTCTTGGAAATTGTCTTTTTCGCAGCAGCCTGCTTCAGCTTCTTTTCTGCAAGTCTTAACTTTTCTTCTGCCAGCTCGAAGTTGCCTTCTGCCAGTGCAGCGTCGAAGTTCTTCAGAACAGCCTTCAGATGAGACTTGATTCTTCTGTTTCTTGCAGTCTTCTTGTCAATTACTCTGATTCTTTTCTTTGCGGATTTAATGTTTGCCATTTGTTATTCACCCCACTATTATAATTTTTAGCCTGTCCCTCGGTGGCGACTTCGGGACATAAATTCGCAACATAAATTATATATGAATAACCTTGAAATTGCAAGGAAAAATAAGAAAATATCCCCGAAAATATGAAAAAACTCTGAAAAAGAGCTGAGAAAGGAGCATGAAAGAACCATGCAGATGAATTACAGAACCGACCTGGCCGTGGAAACCCAGGAAATCCTCGAAAAAAAGGAGAAACTTACCGGATTTACGCGGAAGTCCCGCCAGCTGGACGAAGACATCAGCGTCACCGCCATCACCATCGAAGACGAGGAAGGGGAGCGGGCCTTCGGCAAACCCAGGGGCACCTACATCACCGTGGAAGTGAAGGGCATTCTGGAGCAGAAAGACAAAATCGCCGACCGCGCCTCCCATGCTCTGGCCGCCGAACTGAAAGAGCTGATCCCCTTTCATTACTATTTGAAAGCACTGGTGGTAGGCCTGGGAAACGAAAAAGTGACCCCTGACAGCCTGGGACCCCACACGGTGGATAAAGTCAAGATCACCAGCCACCTGTTCAGAATCTACGACTGCGACGGGGACTGGGAGATGGGCAACGTCAGCGGCTTCAACCCCTCCGTCACCGGCGTCACCGGCATGGAGACCGCCGAAGTCATCGAAAAAGTGGTTCAGCTGGTGCAGCCCGAGGTGGTAATCATCATCGACTCCCTGGCCGCCAAAGACATCCGCCGCATCAGCACCACCATACAGGTCTGCGACACCGGCATCTCCCCCGGGGCCGGCATGGGCAACCGTCGAAAAGAAATTTCCGAAAACACCCTGGGCTGCCGTGTCATTTCCATCGGCGTACCTACCGTCATCGATTCCCGGACTTTGATCCTGGACGCCGCCGAAGGCATCGCCCCATGGAACGAAAAGGAAGTGGAGCGGTACCTTTCCGGCCGGGATCTGGACATGATCGTCACCTCCACCGACATCGACCAGATCATCCAGGACTTTTCCCAGATCATCGCCGATGCCATTAATATTACCCTGCACCCCGGCATATACTCTTAAAGCGGGACGCTGCGAAAGCGCCCTGCGAATCTGCATCTGGAAGAACCGGGAGGCTAATATATATGAAGAAAAATTTTCTGCGCGGTCTGCTGGCGGTGTATGCTGCCAGCACGCTGCTGTTTACGGCGTTTCTGCCCGATCTTTCGGCGCAAAATCTATCCGCCCGGGATTTTTCTCTTTCGGCCACGGATTTCGGGGTGCTTTGCATCAGTTCGGTCTATCCGGGTGCCGTGGCGGAACTGGCCGATTCCAGAGATAACGAAACCCCCGGGGATGGAACGGGGACGGATCGGTCAGCCGGAGGGGCAGCAAAAGAGGGCGCAAACGGTTCCCCAGACGGGCAGTCTGACGTGTCGAAAACTGTCGTATCGCAAAACGACGATACACCGGAACCCGTGGTCTTCGGCGATGAGCCGGCCGTGCTGATTTTGCACACCCATGCAACGGAAACCTATCTGCCGTCCGACCAGGGCAACTACCACTCGAAAAAGAAAGAAAACTCCGTCCGGGACGTGGGCGAGGTGCTGGCCAAAAGCCTGGAGGAAGAGGGCATTTCCGTGGTCCACGACCAGACCCTCCATGACAACCCGTCCTACAGCAGCTCCTACAGCCGGTCCGCCGAGACTGTGAAGAAACTTCTGGAACAGTACCCGACCATCCGCTGTGTCATCGATCTCCATCGGGACGCCATCGCCTCCGACGCGCCGGGGGCCACCCTGTCCGTGGGCGGCAAAACCTGCGCCAGGTACATGTATGTGGTCAGCACCACCGTTCCAAACTACAAGGCCAACCTGAAACTTATATCGGCGATGAACGATATCGCTGCCGATCACCACAGCGGCTTCACCGGTACCGTGCTGGAGCGGGGCTATCCGTATAACCAGAGTCTGGCCGATCGGTACCTGCTGGTGGAATTCGGAAATAACCGCAATGACATCACCGACGTGCGCAACACCGCCCGTATCTGGGGCAAAATCCTGGCCCGGGCAATGAAGGCGGGGTACTGAAAAAAATACATAAAAAAAGGGTGTCGAAAGCTGTTGAATCTCGTCGAAAAAAATCGAAACAGGTCGAAACCTGACGAAATCTGTCGATTGATAGTGTAAAATAGTTGTGGAGTTTTTAGAAGAAATAAAATAGAGATTAGCT
>JBJFHL010000088.1:0-84233 GCA_051893555.1 Anaerovoracaceae bacterium | reverse complement strand
ATGAAGCAGTAATAATCTCGATATGGACACTTTTGTCTATATTTTGAGTAGCAGGCTTTTATGCAGGAGACGATGATGAAGACAGACCCTGGACGAAGCATTCCAATGGATCGGTTCCTGTCAGACCTGGAACCTTTCATAAATCTCGATTCACCCACCGCGGATCTGGCTGCCTGCCGGAATGCAGCGGTGTTTCTCGCTGCCCGGCTGGAAAAGGCCGGGCTTTTTGTTACCCGGCATTCCTGCGGTGCCGATGGGCGGCCGCTGCTGACAGCAGTGAGTCCTTCGGCTGGACAAGATGAAGCTAGTTCGGAACGCCATGCGGATCGTCACGACGGAAAGCCGTATGATTTTTTATTGGTGGGCCATTTTGATACGGTGTTTCCCGCAGGAACCGCTGCACAGCGCCCTTTCCGTCTGGACGCCGCGGAAGGCCGGGTGTATGGTCCGGGAACCGTGGATATGAAAGCCGGCGTACTGCTGATGATTTACCTGGCGGAATACCTGACCGCTGTTCATCCGGAGATCCGTCTCTGCCTGCTTTTGGACTGCGACGAAGAAACCGGCTCTGCCGACTCTGCCCCGTTCCTTGTGGAATACGGTGAAAAATCCCGCTGCGCCTTTGTCTTCGAAGGCGCCCGGAAGGCCGGTCAGTTTGTCAGTCAGCGAAAAGGCTGCCGCAAATATGAAATCAAAATCACCGGTGTGGCCTCCCATGCGGGAACCGCACCGCGCCAGGGTGCCAGCGCCATCGTGGAAATGGCTCGCTGGATCACTGCACTGGATAAGCTGAAACGTTACGACCGGGGAACCTCTGTCAATATCGGTCTGGTCCAGGGCGGCACTGCCCTCAACGTGGTGCCGGACCGGTGCACGGCGAAGGTGGAAGTGCGCTACACCGACGAGAAGGAAATTCTCCGGATTGAATGCGTCATCGACCGTATGTCACGGAAGCCGTCTGTCGAAAACACCCAGGCCCACGTCACCTGTCTCTCCGATATGCCGCCCCTGCGGCTTTCCCCGGAAACCAGGATGCTGATGGATCAGATGTCAGCCTATGGTGTGGAACACCAGAGTGAGATTGAAGCCGGCCTCCTTGACCCCATCGACTTCGTCAGCGCCGGCGGGTTATCCGACGCCAATCGGCTGGCAGCCTGCGGGATTCCGGTCATGGACGGCTGCGGCCCAGGCGGCGGCTTCCCCCACAGTGAAAAGGAATTCCTCTCCCTGGATTCCCTGCAGAAGCGCTACCGGCTCCTGACCAGACTGCTGCCGTATTTGTACAGGCAAATGAATGCATAATAAATGAGCGTCGAATTTTTATTCGGCGCTTTTGAATTTTTATCCATTTTGTCGTTGTTTTCTTGAATTGGTGCGACACATTGTTTTCCTTTTTGGGCGAAATGTTTTCTTTTTGAAAACTTTTCGCCGGTTTTGGAAAACTCCATATGCTCTGTCGCCCATATTGGACAGGAATCCTCTCTCATCTAAGGTATCTTCTATGAAATCGGTCTGATTCGCAGCAGATATTCTATACTTTTTTATTCATGTTTTCCGAAAACGCTGTTTTGTTTTCTTTTTGAAAACTTTTCAGGCATTTTGGAAAACCGAACCCATGGAAAAGCAGGAAAATCTACTGAATACCCGTCACTTCATATCCGGCTTCTTCCACAGCCGCCTTCAGCATCGCATCGGTCACGCATTCTGCGCATTCTACAGATGCAGTACCTGCTTCCAGGTCTACGGAGGCGGTGACGCCTTCGAGGCCGTTCAGGGCCTTGTCCACATGCGCTTGGCAGTGTTTGCACATCATGCCTTCGATTTTGAGTACTTTTTTCATTTTTTTACCTCCTGTTTCTGTCGGCGGGTTTGCCGCCTCTTTTTCTTCGCCTTTCCTTCCAAAATCTATTTTCTCCATCGGCTTCTTTTCTGCCCTGCGCTTCCACACCCCATCGGTACTTTGGCTCTCCGGATGGAAGAAATTCAGCCGCAGCGCATTGGCGCAGACGCAGACGCTGGACAGGCTCATGGCCGCTGCACCAAACATGGGATTCAACAGCGGACCGCCGAAAAGATACCAGAGACCGGCTGCCAGCGGAATGCCGATGATGTTATAAATAAACGCCCAGAACAGATTCTGATGAATATTCCGGATGGTCTGACGGGAAATACGAATCCCTCGCACCACATCCATCAAGCTGGATTTCATCAGCACCACATCCGCCGCTTCCAATGCCACGTCCGCGCCGGCTCCGATGGCAATGCCTACATCTGCTCGGGTCAGCGCCGGTGCATCGTTGATGCCGTCTCCCACCATGGCAGTGCTGCCTCGCTGAGAAAGCCTGCGAATCACAGATTCCTTCTCCTGCGGCAGTACATCGGAGAGCACGCCGTCCACCCCGGTCTCGGCAGCGATGGCTGCCGCTGTTCTCCGGTTATCCCCGGTCAGCATGATAACCTCGATGCCCATCTGCTGCAGCTGGCCGATGGCTGCCGCGCTGTCTTCCTTCACCACGTCGGCTGCTGCGATGATGCCCAGAAACCGTCTCTCCTGCGCGAAATACAATGGTGTTTTCCCTGCTTTCGCCAGCACTTCTCCCTGCCTGCGGGCTGCCGCCGTGAGAAGACCTTTTTCTGTCATCAGCACGGCATTTCCGCCCCAGGCCATCCTGCCATCGATACGGCCTTCTACCCCGGCACCCGGAAGGGCACGAAAATCCGTCGTGCCGCTGCACTCTATGTCGTGTTCTGCGGCATGCTCCAGCACTGCCTTTGCCAGCGGATGCTCGCTGCCGGCTTCCAGAGCCGCTGCCGCTGAAAGCAGTTCTCCTTCCGTCACGCCTTCTGCAGGAAGCACATCCGTCACATGGGGCTTACCTTCTGTGATGGTTCCTGTCTTATCCAGCACCACAGTCCGGACTCTGCCTGCCGCCTCCAGAGAAGCTGCCGTCTTGAACAGAATCCCGTGGCGGGCGCCCAGCCCGTTTCCTACCATAATAGCAACCGGCGTAGCCAGCCCCAAAGCGCACGGACAGCTGATGACCAGCACGCTGATGGCACGGGCCAGAGCAAACCCGAAGGTCTGTCCCGTAATGAACCAGCCCGCACCGGTGAGCAACGCAATGAGGATCACCACCGGTACAAAAATGCCCGATACCCGGTCTGCCACCTTGGCGATGGGTGCTTTGGTGGCTGCGGCATCCTCCACCATCTGAATAATCTGCTGTATGGTGGTGTCGGCACCCACCCGGGTTGCCCGACACTTCAGGAAGCCGCTGGTATTCATCGTTCCGCTGCTGACAGTGCTGCCGGCTTCCTTATCCACCGGAATACTCTCACCGGTCAGAGCCGATTCATCCACCGCACTCTGCCCTTCTTCCACAATGCCATCCACCGGGATGCTTTCCCCCGGACGGACTGCGAAAAGATCCCCGGTCTGTACCTCCTCCACCGGAACCGACACCTCTGCACCGTCCCGGATCAGAACCGCCGTCTTCGGCGCCAGATTCATCAGAGCGCGGATGGCATCGGTGGTCTTGCCTTTGCTCCGGGCCTCCAGCGTTTTTCCCACCGTAATCAAGGTCAGAATCATGGCTGCCGACTCGAAATAAAATTCATGCATATATGCACGAGCAGCATCCATGCTCTCTTCTGCCGCAAGACACATGGCGAACAGTGCCCAGGTACTGTAGACAAAGGCCGCCCCGGCGCCCATGGCTACCAGCGTATCCATATTCGGTGCCCGGTGCAGGACGCCTTTCAGCCCGCTGATGAAGAACTTTTTATTCACGATCATCACGGCCAGAGTCAGCAGCAACTGATACAGGCCGTTTGCCATGGGATTATGCAGTACCATCGGAACCGGCCAGCCCCACATGTGATGCCCCATGCTCACATACATCAGCGGCACCAACAGGCAGAGGCTGAGAATCAGACGCCGGAGCAGAACCGGCGTTTCCTGATCCTCCAGCACCTCCGCACCAAGGTTCTGACTCACACCAGTCCACTGTCCGGAAGAAACAGCCCGCGCAGACGGATTTTGCGAAGAATGTTCCGGTTCCGCACCGTATCCTGCGTCAGAGACTGCCTTGCAGATGGCCGCTGTCAGATCCCGGGCTGCCTCACCCAGGAAGCCCTCTTCATATTCCACGCCCATGCTGTTGGTCAGCAGGCTCACCGCCACCGACCGAACACCGGGCACCCCGGCCACGGCTTTTTCCACCCGGCTGCTGCAGGCCGCGCAGCTCATGCCGGTTACTTTGAATCGTTCCATGTTTCTTCCTCCGGCTATCCCCTTGCCATTTTTTCCATCAGCTGCAGCGCTTCTTCCACTTTCTCCGTCCGCTCTGCTTCCGTGCCGCTTTCGATGGCTTCGCTGACGCAACACCGGATGTGGGCTTCGAGAATTTGCTGGTTGGCGCTTTTCAGCAGTGCCTGAGCCGCCAGCAGCTGAGTGGAAATGTCCACACAGTACTGATCCTCTTCGATCATCTTCAGCACCGCATCCAGCTGTCCGCGAGCGATTTTTATCTTATGGGATACGCTTTTTTTCTCTGCCTTCATATTAGTTTTCCTCCAAAACCGATGGATATTCATTTTCAACAGTTTCTATATACCCTACCCCCGTGGGGTATTAAACATTTATTTTAAAATCCGGTCTCAATTGACCGGATTATTTTAAAGCGCCCGCAATAAAAATGCCATATACAGCGGTAGTGTCAGAATCTGTTCTGATCTGCCTACATTATAGTTTCCCAGCTTGATTGCACTGTTTACATTGTATTTTTCTGGATGATGGAGAATTGTTTTCGTACTTTTTGTATTTCCGGTTGCTGCTTTCACTTCGACCAGCGTACATTCCCCCTTGTAACGTATCACAAAATCCACTTCCAGACCGCTGTCCTTGTGGAAATAGTACAACTTACGTCCCATCTTTGAGAAAATATCCGCTATCAGGTTTTCAAAAATTGCACCCTTGTATCCATACAGATTGCCCTGCAGAATATCATATTGTGTGCCATCCTCCAGCATACTGACGAACAGGCCACAGTCCCGCATATAGACCTTGAATACATCTTCCTCAGCATTTCCGTCTAAAGGGAGCTCCGTAATCGAAAGATTGTAGCATCGGGAGATAATTCCCGCATCTTCGATCCATTGTATGCTTCCTGCATATTTAGAGGCGGTCGAGCCCTTTTTTATCACAGAATACTGGAATTTCTTATTTTCTTTGCTGAGTTGTTTCGGGATGGACTGGAAACATTCTTTAATGCGGGCTTTGTCCTTTTTCTCTGCGTATTTCACCATATCATCCTCATAGGAGCGAACAATATCTCTCTGAATCCGCAGTACTTCGTCCATTCGTTTCGTGTCCACAAAAGTTTGTACGGCGTCCGGCATACCGCCTACCACCGTATACTGCAGAAGCAGCTGCTTCATGCGATTGTGCAGCGCTTCAGGCACCGGTGTTTCCATTTCCAGATGGTTTATCAGCATCTCGATGATTGGTGATCCAATCCCATTTGCCCAAAGGAATTCTTCAAAATCCAGCGGATACATATCAATCACTGTTTCCGATCCTACCGGAATAGATTTCGGTTCCTTGCCATATCCCTTCACTCCCAGCAGAGATCCGGTACCGATGACATCGTACCGTCCATCCATTCGAAAAAACTTCAAAGCTGTTCTTGCGTCGGGACAATCCTGAATTTCATCCAATATCAGTACTGTTTCACCAGCCTCAAATACGGCTTCACTTCCCAGCAGTGCAGACAGCATCATCACAATATTGTCAATTTCCAACGAACCGGCAAATACAGAAGCATAGTCTGGATTCTCGAAGAAATTCAAATACACAACATGTTTATAATTTTTTTTTGCAAAATCCAGAACCGAGAAGGTCTTTCCACACTGACGGCAGCCTTTAATAATCAGCGGCTTGTGGTTTACGGTATTCTTCCATTCGGTCAGACTTTGCTCGATTTTTCTTTTCAGCATGGCAGTATCCTCTCCTTACTCTGTCTGACTATAGTATATTCAGAAACCTAAACTTTTTCAAGCGACTTTTTGAATGATATGCAAACTTTTTCAAGTGACTTTTTTCGATAAGATACAACTTTTTACTTCAGTGTATAACTTTCATTCAGCAGCGTGGTCCCGTACAGGAACAGCACATCCTGCCCGTGGAAGTCGATGAACTGATCGAGAAAATCGCTCTTCAGATAACGCAGATCCACCAGGGTCACCCGGCTGTAGGCAGGCAGCAACAACGGCGCCATGGAACTTCCGAAAGAATCCCGGAACAGAATCAGCTCCCGGTCGATTCCCGCAGCCTGTGCCGACGGGTTCTCCACCGTCATCAGGGCGCATGCACCGCCAAGAAAGATATCATACGGATCACGATCCTCCAGCTTTTCCATCTGGTACACGCCGGCGGTTTCGTTGGTCTCAAAATTGTACACCGTGCAGTCTTCCAGACCGTCCCAGGTCACATACCGCAGTGGTTCTCCCGGAAGAGGCAGGGCCGCCTGGCCGTAATATACACCGCGAAAGTCCTCCGCAGCCGTCACCACTTCCATATCCTCCGGCTTTTTCAAGTCGCCTGCGATTCCCATGGCATCACCCAGTGCCGCAGCCGCATGGGTCAGCGACTCCTGCCGCCAGTGGCTGTCTGTCTTATAGTAATCTTCAGCCTCCAGCTCGTCGGTCAGATCCACATAAGCGGCATAGTCCATTTCCGAAGCGACCAGTTCGAAAAGTCGGTCATAGTCCAGAGCAGGCCACCCGCCGTCTGACGCCAGATAGTACCCTTTATCCGGAATCACCGAAATGAAAATCCGCCCTTCACTGTCCGATAAATACTTGTCATACACTGCCCGGAACCGCTCTGTCGCATGGAGGACGGATTTCTCCGAAAGGGGATAAAGGATCTGGGCCACATAGCCGTCCTTCAGATACAAATCATTGTTGTCTTTTTTTTGCAGGATACCGTATTCCGTCACCGCCTTCAGGCTCCGGAACTGGTCCCGCAGCGGAAACTGATCCAGGCTGTAACTCTCAAATTCCGATGCGAACTGACCGCTGAGCACCGCTTCCACTGTCATTTCCGGAAACTGGGCCAGCTGCCGCCGCTCGCTCTGACTAAACTCCGAAGGTGAATGGAACCAGCAGGCCAGGGTGACGGCAAAAAATGCAGTCGCCAGCACGGTTAATTTCTTTTTCATCGTCTCACCCCCTAGAATCGGAAATACAGGAACGGACTAAAGGAGCCGTCCACCAGATATGCAGTCACAACCAGAAGCAGGCATGCCAGGAGCACAGGCTCTGCCCATTCCAGCACCCTCTTCCCAAAATCCGTTCTCCCAGCTCTTTCTTTCATGCCAGTTGCGATTTTTTTCGGCAGCGGGGTTGTACCAAAGATGGCCGCCGCCAGAAGCAGCCCATAGCTGCGCAGATAATACCAGGTCAGAGTGCTTCCTGCGGAAACTGACCCCAGACCGAACATGCACAGCAGATACTCTCCCGCCTCCTGCAGGCTGGCAGCATTGAAAATCACCATGCTGATCCCCACCAGAAGCAGAGTGTATGCATGAGCAGTGAAAGCGGGCGCCTTCTCCAGAATTTCGCCTAGCCACCGCTTTTCCAGAAGCAACAGCACACCGTGAAACAGTCCCCAGACCACAAAATTCCAGGCTGCACCGTGCCAAAGTCCAGTCAGTGCCCAAACCACAAAAATATTCAATACCCAGCGGCCTGCAGATACCCGGTTTCCGCCCAGCGGAATATAGACATATTCCCGGAACCAGCCGCCCAGCGTCATGTGCCAGCGCCGCCAGAACTCGGTAATGCTGCGGGAAATATACGGGTAATTGAAGTTTTCCGGGAAGGTAAATCCCAGCATTCTGCCCAAGCCGATGGCCATATCGCTGTAACCCGAAAAATCGAAATAGATCTGCAGAGAAAATGCCAACGCATACATCCAGTAGAATGCCACCGAGCGATCCGCGCCATTCAGGCCGGTAAACAAATCGGCCAGCTGTCCCAGCTGATTGGCCAGTAGAATCTTCTTCCCCAGTCCCACGAGGAACCGGCTGGCACCTTCGTAGAGACTTTCGGCTGAAATGGTTCTGGCATATGGATCCAGCTGTGATTCCACATCCTTATAAACCACAATAGGTCCTGCAATCAGCTGCGGAAACAGGCTCACATACATGGCAAACCGGATCAGATTCCGCTGTGGCGCGATCTTCCCCCGCCGCAGGTCGATGGTATAGCTCAGAATCTGGAACGTATAAAAGCTGATGCCGATGGGCAGCGCAATCCCCAGAGGCTCTGCCGGAATGCCGGTAACCGCAGCGAAGCTTTCCACAAAAAAGTCCGCATACTTGAACCAGCCCAGCAGGCCCAGGCTGATGCCCACAGACAGCAGGAAGGCCAGACGGCTCTTTGGTACCAGCAACCCAAGCGCCCATGCCGACAGGATAGAAAACACCATCAGCAACAGGTACTTTGGCTCTCCATACCCATAGAAAAACAGGCTGGCCAGCAGCAGGATGGTGTTTGTCAGCCTGCCGGCGGTCCGCCTGCCGTCTTGCTGCCTGCGGGATACTGCCAGTGTAAGCAGTATCACCACAGGAAATAAGTAATATAAAAAAGGTATACTTGAAAAAATCATTCGTATGTCCTTCTGTTATTTTTTCAGACTGATGTCCAGGCCGCCGCACAGGGACTTGAACGCATCCGTAATCTCTTTCGCAGTAACGGAATCCTTGAAGTTGCTTCCGACCATGATCAGCACGACTACATCATCGGTGGCTGCAACCCGCAGATCATCGGCAGTTACACAGATCCACTTGCTCTGATTGATGCCGTTCAGCATTTCATTTGCAATCTTCTCGGTATTTTTCTTGTCTTTTACCTTTACCACAACCAGAGAGTAAGCCTGGGAACCCATCATGCTCTCGGAGGAAGCTGCGGATTCTACCAGATCCAGGCTGGTAATGCCGGTGTTATACGCTGCGCCTTCCGCATCGGACAGATCGATATCCATCGTTCCCAGCGGAAGATCCACAGATTTGATTCCATAGATCATATCAATGATTTCAGACGGCGTTCCGGACGGTGCTTTGATTTCATCTTTCTTGTCGCTGGAAGGCTTGTTGCCAGTGCTGCTTCCGGATGAACCGGAACTGCTGCCGGACGAACCGGAAGACGGCTTGCTGCTGGACGAACCGGAGCTGCTGTTTGCGGATGAGCCGGAACTACTTCCGGATGTGCCGGAGGACGGCTTGCTTTCCGTTTTATTGTCCGAATCAGACTTCTCTGCGTCAGAATCAGCTGTATCGCCGGATTCGTCGGAATCCGCCTGATCCCCGGCTTCATCGCCGGCTTCCGAACCATCTTCATCCCCGGTTTCTTCATCGGTTCCCGCAGGCTCATCTCCTGTCGTCACGTCACTTCCTGCAGTTTCCGCTTCTGTCTTGCTGCCACAGGCCGTAAATCCGGACAAAATCAGCATGATCGTCAGTAAAAGTGCAATTAATTTTTTCATTTTTTCTATTCTTCTCCTTTGGAATTGTTTTCTGCAGACTGTATCGTCCACTGGCTGCTTTCCTCAGAGCCATCCCCTCTGGTCAGCACCACCGTTGTGGTCTTCTCCCCACCGGACACTTCCACGGTGCAGGTTCCTTCCGAAGCGTCAACCACCCGGATTTCCCAGTCATCCAGCGTCTTCTCATTACAAAGCATCCCCGGCAGCAGCTTACCCACGGAGATTCCTTCATCGGCCCCACCTGCTTTCACACTGGACAGACTTTTTTCTTCTGTCGGATTCCCGTCTTCCGCCAGATGACGAAGTGCCTGGATCTGGACCGCTTCCGGTTTCGCAGCGGCTTTTTTCGCTGCTGTCTTCTTTTCCGCGGCTTCCGATGATACCTGTGGCGATGCCGGATTCGAAGCATCCGGCAGATCATCCGGTCTCACAGTTTCTTCTTTCACATCTGCCGCACCGGATACATCCGGATTCCCCTCATCCGGAATCACTTCATCCGGAATCTCATAAGCAGACGTCGGACTGCTGTTCACCGTTTCCGGCGTCAGCTGCGACAGCTGATCCTCCATATTCCACAGAGAAACCGAGACCGCCAGAACGGCCACACAGGCCGCCAGAGTGCCCAACTTACAGATTTTGCTCCGAGAAATCCTTCGAATCGAAACGGAAGCGTCTTCTCTTTCAATCCCCTGAAGTACCCTTTCTCTCAGGTCGGAAGGTGCCTGTATGCGCTGATACACGGCGGCGGCTTGTTTCAGCCCGTCGTCATCCATGAATCTTTCATTTTCTTTCATGTCACCGTTCCTCCTCCATTCGTTTTTTTAACATTTCCCGTCCGCGAGCCAGCCGCATTTTCAATGCAGACTGCCCGATCCCCAGAATCGCAGCCGTCTCCTCCACGCTGAAGCCTTCGAAATAGTAAAGGATAATCGGTTCTCTGTACTTTTCCCCTAAAGCAAGCACCGCCTGCAGCACACCGCTGCCCTCTGCCTCTTCCGGGCCGGGAACGGACGGTTCTTTCCCCGTCGTTTCCAGCAGCTCGTCAAGGGGCGTATAAACTCGAAGCTTCCTGCGTTTCAGACTGTCGCGGCACTGATTCACCAGCACTCTGGTAAGCCAGGCCCGCTCCTGCCTCTCCTGATCAAACTCCGGCACTTTTCCGATGATCTTTATGAACATGTCCTGCACGGCATCTTCGGCGTCCGCCCGATTCAGCAAAATCGAACAGGCGAGACGGAACAGCATGTCCCCATAGCTGTCATAAAGCCGGGCGATCTCTTCGGAATGGCTCCGGACAATTTTCATGTTCCCCTCCTGTGTAATAAACGAATGTGTTGGGATTTCGGTCACATTTTTTATGATTTTTTTACGTTTTTCGCAAAATCTTTTTGCCCGGCTTCGCAGGCCGGTTTTTTTCTCTATTCTTCCAGCGCTTCTTTGAAGAACTGGTAGACGTTCTGCATGAACACCTCGTCCAGCTTGGACATTCTGGCCTTATCTACGCCTGCGTACCACCGTGCTTCTTCCCCTTCCGGTACCTCGCCGTGGTACTCGTCCTGCAGTGCCTTCCAGGAGTCTGCAACCTCCTGTCGGTAGGCTGCATTTTCGGGAGCGAGAAAGATATCGCTGTGACCGTTCTGTCCCTCTTCACTCCACCGGATAAATCTGACATTGGGGTTGGTGATCTCCTCCTGATGGGCCATGATGGAAACGGTATCGCAGTCTACCACCTTGTCCTCCGTCCCCTGCATAATCAGCACCGGCGTGTCGGTCTCATTGATGCATTCCGCAGCGGACAGATTGGCCGCACCGCCGAAGAGTGCCTTCTGATAGATCCAGATATACGGATATTCCACATAGCGGAGCAGTCCCATATCGTCCTTCACCCAGTCCATGATGACCTCCATCGGTGAATTATATCCTGCCACGCTGACGGCAGCAGTGATATCATGGTCGTAGTGCAGAATGGAAGTGACAGCCCATCCGCCCCAGCTGTGGCCGTAAAGCAGCACAGGCAGTTTCCGCAGTTCCTCGTTGTGCTCCACATAGCTCAGTGCTGCATCCAGATCAATGACTGACTGGGAAAGACCCACAATTCCATCCCCTTCGCTGTCATAGCTTCCTGTATTGTCGAAAGCCAGCACCTTAAATCCACGCTTGGCGAAATACGCTGCTTCTTTTATATAACTGTCTGCACCGCCGCCCATGCCGTGGCTGATGACTACCAGAGCCTGGGCTTTTTTCGGCCCATACAGATAGCCTTTCAGCGTATTCCCCTGGGAGGAAAAGCTGATCTCGGTTCTGCTGTAATCCTGTGCAATATCTTCGTAAGTCTGAAAGACAGTGCGTTCCGGCCGGTCGGCCCGTCCGAACATCTGCTGATAGGTATCATGGATCATAAAAAAGGACCCTGCAGAAAACATCACTGCCAGAACCACCAGCAGAATCATCAGAACCTTTTTCATATATTTCTTTTTCTGCTTCCTGCCGCTGTAATATTGTATATCTCCTGAGAACAGGTATTTCACAGTCCCCACCTCCCTGCTTGCGTGTTCTTCATTCAGTATATCATCTCATTCATAAAAAAGAAAGAACGAAAAAAATCCATTTCCCGAATTGCCGGGAAATGGATTTTCGTCATGTTATTTCTGTGATCATAGATGCCTGCCGGAGTACTGTACATGTATCAATGAATATGTCGGTTCCAGGTCTTTTTATGCTGTCACAGCAGCCTTATCGAACCAGCCGGAATATTCCTTTTTGCCATTCACAGTGTTGAATCCGCGCACTTTGTAATAATACTTCGTGCCTGCTTTTACTTTGGTATCCACATAGGATCTCTTGCTTGTCTTTGCCAGCGGTTTCGTGCCGTATCCTGCAGATTTCTTTACAGATCGGAAGACTTCATAGCCTTCATAGTTCAGTTTTACACTGTTTTTGCCGGACCAGGAAATCTTTACTGCCTTTTTGCTGTCCACTTTGGCTGCAGCAGTCTTCACAGCCACTGCGGTCTTTTGTGCTGCTACTTTCTGTTTCGCATAGTTCAGCAGAACCGTGGAGGACTCGTATCTCTGACGGTTGTCTTCTCCGCCGAAGGATACGGAAATAATGGTATGCATGTTGTTGGATGCATCCGGTGTGTCGATGGCGGTGACGATGCAGGCGCCGGACCGGTTCGTTGTACCGGTTTTCAATCCGATCAGACCGTCAACATTCTGGAACAGGGTGGCATACGTAGTATTCACATATGGCATATATCCGTCTTCATCCCCGTATTTCACTTCCACACCGTCATTTTCCTCTGCAGTCAGATAGATATCGTCGGTCAGGGATTTCAGTTCGTGTCTGGTCTGTCCTGTGATGGCAACCAGTTCCTCTTTATAGTTTTTCATCAGATATGCACATAATTGATACATATCTTCTGCACTCATTTTATTCTGTCTCTTGCCGGTAAACTGGCTGTTGGTATATGCAGGCAGTCCGTGCGGATTATAGAACTTCGCAGATTTCAGTCCCAGCTCTTTGGCTTTCGCGTTCATCTTCTTCACGAACTTCGCTTCGGAACCGGATACGACTTCTGCCAGTGCAGTTGCGGCTTCATTGGCGGAAGGCAGCAGCATTGCAGACATCAGATCTTCTACGGACCAGGTCTGTCCCACCTTCATTTCCACCTTTCCGCGAGAAGGCATGTCGGCATATAATGTACCGTCTTCCGACAGTGCCTCGTAGTGAACCGCATCACTCACGGTATAGATATCATTCATGGAAACCTTTCCGGCAGCCACTTCGTCCAGAACGATGGCAGCTGTCATCAGTTTGGAAGTAGACGCGATTTCCGTCTGGTGCTTCTCATCCCAGCTGTACAGCTTCTTTCCTGTGGTCAGGTCTCCCAGGTAGACGCCGTCCAGGTCATGGAAGTATTCGGCGCTTTCCAGCTTGTCCATATCCAGAACGAAATCTTTGGATGTGTTGACGGACATCTTTCCATAACCTTCATAACCGAAAGCCAGGTTCATAAACAGTCCCAGGTCGATGAGTCTGACATACACGCCCTGCACCTCTCCATCGAAATCAGAGTAGTCATAATTATCATAAACTCTCATTTCATAGGTCTTATCATCGATGGTGATGTCGTACGCATCAAATTCGATGTCATGGAACACATTCGGATCTTCCTTAGAAGTGGTGTCAAACGGAGCAGGTTCTTCACCGGTATAATCCTTTCCGGTGGTTACAGTCCATTCTCCGTCCACATTCTCCACATCGAAGGCTTTGTTGGTTCCCTTCAGTGCCCATGCCAGGTCTTCCAGGGACACATATGTATTATATGTGTAAGATGCATAGTATGCCTTTACGGTTTCTGTTTTCTTTCCGTTTACGGTAAGCTTCACGTTGACGCAGTTGCCCTGGTCAGATGCGAATGCCGCGCCGGTTACGCTGAAGCTGGCAGTAAACAGTACTGCTAAAATAATGACTACGCTTAAAAAACGTTTTCTCACTTTCGCTTGTCTCCTTTCCGTGTGTACAATGCTGTACCATATTCTCTGTTGTACTCCTGCAGTGTGTGAAGAGCAAATTCTGTGCCAGACGTTTTTCAGTATGATCCGTACCTCTCAGAGGACCTGTGCCCGTCGTAAACTTCAAGGATCCGCCCGGCCGGGGTCAGTTTCAGTCAGCTTCCTTTCCTGTATGCTTTTTCCGGTTTTCAGAACGCCATTTCCGGGATCCTGTACACAGTATACCTGTTTGCATACATTTCCTGTCTCTGCTTGCGATAAAATCCGAAGAAAAAAGAGCAGGCCGCATTTCTGCTTCCTGCTCACTTCTTACTTCTTATTTTTTACAGTCCCAGCTTCAGCCTATCATACTGCCGGAGAAAATCCTTCAGTATCATAAGGATGTCGTCGCAGCTGCCTTTCGTAACTTCAATGTTCAGAGGCATGATCGGATCATGCAGCGATTTCCGCAACAGGCACCAGCCTGACAGACCTTCTCCGCCGCAGCAATCCGCTTCTGCGCGGAAGTTCAGGCGAACTCCCTCATAGTTGGGCTCCACCACCTGAATTTTTACAGCAGTCCCGCAGCTTCCGCAGGCTGCTTCTCCTGCCGCTGCCCATGCTTTCATATCTTCCAGCACCTGATCACCATACGGTCCGAACTCCTCCGCCAGAATCGGGAACCGGTACTCAACCGCTTCTTTCGGTTCTTCCAGAGAAGACAGGATCACATCCAGGGATGCCCCCTGCCGCTTTAACTGCGCCGCTTTGATAACGATCTTCGTGGCCAGATAGGCACCGTCGTCCAGGAAATAGTTTTCTTTATATGCCGCATGGCCGGAGGTTTCAATGGCCAGTTGGCTGTCCACGCCGGCTTCATTCAGTTCTATGGATTTATTGATTACATTCTTGTATCCCCGCTTGAACCGCAGGTGCTTCAAACCCAGGCACTGCTCCAGATATACGGTCAGCTGGTCGGAAGTAATGCTGTCCGTCACCACCGTTGTTCCCGGATATTCCCTGGCAATGAGTGCCGCAGCCATGGCAACGATGGCATTTCGGTTGATCTCTCTGCCGTTTCCGTCCACCGCAGAAGAGCGGTCCACGTCCGTATCAAAGATCAGTCCCAGATCCGCACCGCTTTCTTTCACCGCACGGCAGATGGATGCCATGGCCTCTTTGTTCTCCGGGTTCGGCGCGTGATTCGGAAAATGTCCGTCCGGCTCCAGATACTGGCTGGCAGACACATCTGCACCCAGTGGCTCCAGAATCCGTCCGGCGAAAAAACCGCCTGCACCGTTTCCTGCATCCACTGCAATCTTTAAACCCTCCAGCGGTTTTTCCGGCACATCGGGCCGGTCCACTTCATGGATAATTATTTCTTTCAGATGCTCCGCATAATCGCCGATCAGATCTCTTGTCTCCACATCCTTCTGATCCCGTACGGAGGCATTCTGTATCTCTTCCAGAATGATGTCCGACTGGGCATACTGAATGATCTGGGTAATATCACTTTTATTCAGGCCACCCTCCCGGTCGAAATATTTAAAACCGTTCCGGTTGAACGGCAGATGGCTTGCCGTGATCATCACTGCGCCGTCACAGCCATACGCCGGAAAAACCGTAGACATGAACATGGCCGGGGTGGACGCCAGACCACAGTCATATACCTGCACGCCGATATTAGACAGGGTGCTCACGATGGTCTCCCTCAGTTCTCCTGCGGACAGTCGACTGTCATGTCCCACCGAAATCACCAACTCCGTCGGTGCCTTATGTACTTTTTCAGAAAGCCACAGAACAAAGCCCCGGGTCAGCCGGAAGGTCTCTTCTTTTCCAAGATTCACCGTCTCTCCTGCAACCCCTTCCAGTGCCACACCGCGAATGTCACTTCCGTTCTGCAGCTTTGCATAATTCAATTCCATTTTTCCTTTTCTCTCTTTCTGTTTTTCCGCCTGTTTTCTATTCCTCCGGCTGACCGGAGATGATCCATGGTGCCGGCTGCTGATCGAAAGCATTCTTGTTGTTCAGCTTGGAAACGGCGATCTGTATCACTTCCGCTTCCTTGATTCCATACTTCTCCAGCAATGCGGGAAGTCCTGCCGCTACTTTGAAGTCCAGCGTATAAATGACCACCCGCATCTTCGGATTCATCTTCAGCAGGCAGTCCAGTTCCTGCTCCATGCTGGCAGATGCCACCAGGAAGACCAGAGACGGTACCGGACAGTCCTTCATGGTTTCCTGATCCACGTGGTCGATGACCCGGATGTTTCTCAGGCCGAAATAGTCCATGTTTTCTTCGATGGTAGCCCGGTCATTCTTATTGTATTCCACCGCAATCACAGAGCCCTCGCTGGCCATCATGGCCGCTTCGATGGCGATGCTCTCTCCGCTGATAATACAGATATCCTCTTCCCGACCCACCTGCATCTTATTCTGAATCACCGCGCGAATCTCACTTCCCACATACCGGACCGATCCTTTGCGGAAGTTCAGATTATCCATTCCGATCTTATATGTATTTCTGGCATTGGGATTGACCACCAGCATGCCGGCGGAAGCGTTGATACCCCGGTGAATCATGTTGCTCACCGTGTCATGCTTAATCTCCCCGGCCGGTTCAGAGCCCTCGTTATACCAGACCTCACAATCTCCCAGACCTGCATTCCACATCTGATAGAATACATCCGGATCCCCGGCTTCCATGAAAGCCAGCGTGGTCCGGTGGGATTCCACCGTCGGGATCAGATTCTTGTTTTTTCTGGTAATATCCAGCATCTTGACCTGTTCCAGATCGACAGGCGTATTCTTGGCGAAATACTGCAGCCACTCTATAATAATGTCATTGGTAAATAACTGTTCCGTCATAGTAACCCTCCTTGCCGGTGTGATTCGCATAAAAACTTACTATATAGTATAACACATTCATTCCTTCAGGACAATATCCGCACCAGACCCAGAAACAGAAAACACAGCAGAAACCATGCAGCCGTAAACAGCGGGCAGATCTGTCCCAGCAGATTTCCCGCCATGGACGAATAATCCCAGACATGCCATCCCAGCTTCAGATTGACAATACATCCCACTGCAAACTCATAGGCCGTCACAATGACCGCACCTGCCAGCGCCCCCAGCACCAGCGGCAGAGACGAAAGCCATCCCAGCAGAAGATACAGAGTCAGAATGCATGCGCCGCCGGTCAGCACCATGGTCCAGTGGGTGTATCCCCGAAACAGGATCTCCATCATGCCGTAAGCCGATCCGCCCAGCAGAAACACCAGAAGCTCCACCCATATGGAATTGTCCTCACTGATCCACTCTCTCATACTCATGCATTTAGTATGAGTCTCACGGGGCAAAATATCCCCGGCCGGCTTTTATATTTCCTTCACAATTTCTGTCAGCCGTGCTTTCGCTTCCTCCATTTTTGCTTCTGCATCCACACCGATGATGTCGATGCCGTCTGCTGCGGCAAAGTGGAAGTTTTTCACCCCGAAGAGATAGCTGCAGAGTCCTTTCACATAGTCAAATCCGAAATTCATGTCTCCGATATAACCGCCCGCTGTGGTGATATAGGTCAGATCCTTCGCGTGGCACTGGCCATGGGGCATGCCATTTTCGTCATAGACAAACGTCAGCTTATCCACAGAGCACCGCTCCAGATAGACCTTTAATCGGGCCGGGAATGACAGATCCCAGTACGGTGCACCGATGACGATATGATCTGCCGCAATCAGCTGTTTCGCCAGATCGAACATGGAGTCGCTGAAATCCTGTGCACGAAGGAATCCGTCCCGCTTTTCGATCAGGTTGCCGCTCTGCACCTCGATTTCCATCTCTTCCAGATTCAGCTCCTCAACCTCTGTATCCGGCTTCGCCGTCTTCAGTTCCTTCAGATAATGACGGCAAAGAGCCAGCGTTCTTGATTTTTCGCCTCTGAGACAGGCGTTGACAAATAAAACTTTCATATTCGTAGTTTCTCCTTTATCCCTGATATGTATTGGCTTCTTCTTTTCCCTCCAGGATTCTCCACGCACCTTCTGCCAGTGCCTCCAGCTCGTTTTCGCCAGGCATGAGAACGAATTTTCCCAGATGGTCGGCATATTCCTGAATCATGCCGGTCAGCATGTTCGAATGAGCTGCTCCGCCGGTGAGAAGAATGGCGTCCACCTTCCCCTTCAGCGGAATGGTCATGGCTGCGATGGATTTGGCCACCTGATATGCCATGGCTTCGTAGACAACCGCCGCTCTCTGATTGCCTTCTTCGATCATCTTTTCCACCTGACGGCAGTCGGTCACGCCCAGGTAAGAGAACAGTCCTCCCTTGCCGCAGATGATCTTTTTCAGTTCCGCTTCGGTATATTTCCCGGAGCAGCACAGCTCGGTCCAGGTGGTCAGCTGAATGCCGCCGGTTCGCTCCGGCGACATCGGTCCCTCATCGTAGGAGGAATCATCGATGATCCTTCCTCCTTCATGGGCGCTGACTGTAATGCCGCCGCCCATATGACAGACAATAATGTGCATATCCTGATATTCCTTCCCCACAGACCGGGCATAGCGGATGGCCTGGGCGCGGGCGTTCAGCACATGGCAGTTGCCGTAGCGGACCAGACCCTCCAGTCCGGATACCCTGGCCACATCGGATAATTCGCAGCCTCTGGTCGAATCGTAAATAAACGATGGAATGTTAAGAGGCTCTGCCAGGCTGTACGCCAGCGGTGCACCCAGGTTGGAGGCGTGCTGTACATTTTTCGGACTCATCATATCCCGGCAGAAGTTGGGATCGACCCGGTATCCTCCGCTTTTCAGTCCCTGCAGCTGACCGCCCCTGCCAACCACAGCACGCAGATTTGTCATGTTGTACCATTTATCGTTTAATACCGATTCGATCACTTCACGACGGTAAGGCTGCTGCGCCTCCAGCGATTCATACTGCAGTAAGTGATTGGGATTGTGGTTGATGGTCTCCATGAAAAGTTCCGTCAGTTCTCCGCCTTCCTGACAGCGGAAGACGCCCACCTTCGTGCTGGTTGAGCCGGGATTGACGGCTAAAATATCTGTTTTCATCTTTATTCTGCCCCCTCATATTTCTTTCTAAGCATATTTATTTCTTCGCCATATCCTGCCAGATCCTCCTGCGGTGTTTCCAGAATGCACGGAAGACCCTGCAGTGCAGGATGACGGATGACCCGTACGATGGCGTCCGTTCCGATATGGCCTTCTCCGATTTTCGCATGGCGGTCTTTATGGGCACCTCTTGGATTCATGGAATCGTTGATATGGAGCGCCTTCAGATTGGAAAGACCGATGATACGGTCGAATTCTTCCAGCACGCCGTCCAGATCATTGACAATATCATATCCGGCATCGTGGACATGACAGGTGTCCAGGCAGACGCCGACTTTGCTCCGCAGCTCCGGTTTCACTGCCTCACGGATTGCGGCAAGCTCCTCGAATCTGCCGCCTACCTCACTGCCTTTTCCGGCCATGGTCTCCAGCAGAACTGTGGTGGACTGTTCCGGTTTCAATATATCATTCAGAAGTCCTGCGATCAATGCGATTCCGGTTTCTGTTCCCTGACCCACATGACTTCCCGGATGAAAGTTATAGTAATTGCCCGGCAGATATTCCATGCGGGACAGATCGTCTGCCATGGCCATATAAGCAAAGACCCTGGTCTTCTGCTCTTTGGAGCAGGGATTTAAGGTATATGGTGCGTGAGCCACGAGACGCCCGAAACCTGCCTCCCCGGCGATCTTCCGGAGCCGGGAAACATCCTCCGGGTCGATGGATTTTGCGGAGCCTCCCCGGGGATTTCTCGTAAAAAACTGAAACGTATTGGCATATATGGACAGAGCCTGCCGGCCCATATTTTCATAGCCTTTGGAAGACGTCAGATGACAACCGATGTTTAACATAAGTTTAACCTCCTTCACAATGAATATTGTACCTCATTCTGTTGCCAAATGGGAGAAAATTTGTTATCTTTAAAGTAGAATCTTTCAGAAACATGGCCGCCGGGGGCGGCAGAAGGAGGAAGAACATGCAGCATGAAATCACCACACGTCATGCCCTTCTGGACAGTCAGGGTCATCTGACCGAGCCGGGATACACGAAGGGGCTTCTCATGGATTATGACCGCCGTGCCATTAAGGCTGGCCCGCTGCGGATTAAAGAGTGGGATTACTATCTGATTACCTGCAGGGATTATGCGGTGGCCCTGACCATCGCGGATAATTCCTACATGAGTCTGGACAGCATTTCTCTCCTGGATTTTCGGACCGGCTGGCAGCAGACCACCAGCCCCATGGGCTTTTTGACGCTGGGAAAGCGCAATTTGCCTAACTCATCGTCCAATGGCGATTTATGTGTTTCGAAGAAAAACTACGGTCTGGAATTCCTTCACCGGGGTGATTATCGGCTCCTGCGCTTTCACATGAATCACTTTTGCGACGGCAAACCGATTTCCGGCGAGATCCGCCTGGAAAATCCCGATCAGGAGTCCATGGTGATCTGCACTCCGTTTGCGGAAAAGAAAACAGCGTTCTATTATAATCAGAAAATCAACTGCATGCCGGCTTCCGGCAGCGTTACCTTTGACGGGAGCGTTTACGAGTTCCGTCCCGGAGAAGCTTTTGGCGTTCTGGACTGGGGCAGAGGTGTCTGGACCTATAAAAATACCTGGTACTGGGGCAGTGCTTCCGGCCTGGTGGGCGGGGTTCCTTTCGGTTTTAATATCGGCTATGGCTTCGGGGATACCTCCGCGGCCAGTGAAAATATGCTTTTTTATGACGGCAAGGCTCACAAGCTGAGCCAGGTAACGTTTCATATCCCGACGAAAGCAGATTCTTTCACCACCAGGGGAGGCTGCTGCGGACGGAGCGGTGTTACCGTAGAGACGATGGATCAGACAGAGGATTACATGCAGCCGTGGACTTTCAGCAGCGATGACGGCCGATTTGAAATGGACTTCCTTCCGCTCATGGACCGGGCAGCCTGTACGGACGTGAAGCTCATCTGCTCTGACCAGCATCAGGTCTTCGGCCGCTTCACCGGTAAGGCGGTGCTGGATGACGGCCGCGTGATTGAAGTGAAGGATTTCCTCGGCTTCGCAGAAAAAGTATTCAATAAGTGGTAAAGGAAGTGAAAAAATGCAGATTACATTCGAAGATGTCCGAAAGAATCAGGCAATTAACGCATATATTCAGAAGGCCGACGAGTCTCTGATCGCCTTGGGTTATACGGAGCACAGCTTTCCTCATGTGCTGAAGGTGGCCAACACTGCCAGCCAGATCCTCACGGAATTGGGCCATTCCCCGCGGGAAGCAGAGCTTGCGAAAATTGCCGGATATCTGCACGATATCGGAAATATTGTCAACCGAATTGACCATGCCCAGAGCGGTGCCGTCATGGCCTTCCGTATTCTGGATAACATGGGCGCGGAAGCAGAAGACATTGCAACCATCGTGACCGCCATCGGCAATCACGACGAGTCCACTGCCTTCCCTGTGAATTCCGTGGCGGCAGCCCTGATCCTGGCAGATAAGACTGATGTGCGGCGCAGTCGAGTCCGCAGGCAGCCTGTGGAGCAGTTCGACATTCATGATCGGGTCAATTATTCGGTGACTCATTCCGAAGTTTCCATTGAAGCGGATTCCGTTACCCTGGACATCACCATTGAAACAGAGATCTGTGATGTGCTGGAGTACTTTGAGATTTTCATGGAACGCATGCTGCTCTGCCGACGTGCAGCAGAACAGCTGGGTGTGGCATTCCACCTGATTGTCAACGGACAGAAAATGATGTAAAAAACTACGACATTATGCCGTAGTTTTTTCTTGCAGTAAATTCAGATAGTCCTTCGGATCCTCGCACCGCATCAGTCCGCTCATGATGCAGGCCCCTGCGGCACCTGCATTCCGGACCGTTTCGATATTTTCCGGGGAAATGCCGCCGATGGCATATACCGGTATGGCAACCGCCTTGCAGACTTCCTCCAGGAACGCAAGACCTCGTCCGGGCATTCCTTTTTTACAATCGGTGTCAAAGATATGGCCAGCCGAGATGTAGGTCGCTCCATGTTTCTCAGCCGTTTCTGCGTCCTCCAGGGAATGGCAGGACACTCCAATCACGCGAAACGACGCCTTATCCCCCTCATCCATGGTCAGAAACTGATCCAGCGGCAGGTGTATGGCTTCCGCGTGAAGCTGCCTTGCCGCCGCAGGAAAGCTGTGCAGGATACATGGTACACCTGCTCTTGTGCATAGTTTCATCACCTTTCCTGCCAGGTCCATATATTCTTCCTCTGGCAGATCCTTTTCCCGCAGAATAATGCCGGCCGGCCTGGCTTCTGCGATCTTTTCCAGCTGCGTCAGGAAATCTCCGCTGCAGAGCCTGCGGCTGGTCACGCATAATATATCAGACATACAGGTAATCATTCAGGACGGGCTGAAGACCTTCTTCCGTGATATCTTCATACATGGTTTCCAGGCTTCGGCCGTCGTTGATTTCAAACTGCTCGTCGCCTTCCATCCCATCCGTCTCCTTTCCGGTATATTTACTTTCATGATCGCCGATTCCGGTGGATACGCCGGCAGAAACCTTTGTTGCGGCGATTTTTACGATACCGTTCCGAAACGCAGCACTTTCTCTGGAAGAAACGGTGATTCCCACGAAAGGCAGGAAGATCCTGTAGGCGCAGAGAATCTGGCAGAGCTGCGTCTCATGCACATCCAGCGGATTGATTTTCTCGTTATTGATAATCGGCCGGAGTCTCGGACAGGATAAAGACATCTCCGCATGAGGATACTTACGCTGCAGATAGTACACATGCAGTGCACTGGCCAGGGCATCTTTCCTGAAGTCAGACAGACCCAGCAGTGCGGAAAAGGCTACACCCCGCATGCCCCCCATCAGCGCCCGTTCCTGGGCATCAAACCGATACGGCCACACCCGCTTATGACCCATCAGGTGGAGCTGTTCATACCGGTCCGTATCATAGGTTTCCTGAAAGACTGTCACATAATCGGCACCGCATTGGTGGAGATACCGGTATTCCTCCGTGTTTACCGGATAGATCTCCAGACCTACCATGCGAAAGTATTTCCTTGCCAGCTTGCAGGCCTCGCCGATATATTTCACATCACTCTTGGCCCGGCTTTCTCCGGTCAGGATCAGAATCTCCTCCATGCCGCTGTCTGCGATGACCTTCATTTCGTGCTCGATCTGTTCCATGGAAAGCTTCATCCGGTTGATGTGATTATAGCAGTTGAATCCACAGTAAACGCAGTAATTTTCACAGTAGTTGGCGATGTACAGCGGTGTGAAGAGATAGACTGTATTGCCGAAATGCCGGCTGGTTTCCAGACGGGCCCGCTGGGCCATCTCCTCCAGAAACGGTTCTGCCGCCGGAGACAGCAGGGCTTTGAAATCTTCGATGGTGCAGGTCTCATGGCGCAGTGCAGCGCGTACATCCTTCGCCGTGTAAACCGAGTAATCATAGGATTCCATCTGTTTCATAACCTTCTCGCAAATGTCGGAGTGGATCTGCTCCATATCCGGCAGATACTCCATGTGGTTTTTTCGGCAGGATGGATCGGTTTCCAGGCGATGCTTCTTTTCCAGCGCTTCCGGAGACAGAAATTCCGAATCCACGAAAAACTGATTTTCCATTGATCATCCCTCCTAATCCCGCAGAAATCCTGTCAGCGGATCCGACGCCGAAGCGCCTCTGGTCAGCACACGGCCCAGGCCCGCCAGATATGCTTTGCGGCCTGCCTCGATGGCCTGACGGAACGCAGAAGCCATCATCGGAAGATTTCCGGCAGTTGCAAGAGCTGTATTGGCCATGATTGCAGCCGCACCCATTTCCATGGCTTCACATGCCTGAGACGGCTTGCCGATTCCCGCGTCGACAATGATCGGAAGGTCAATCTCGTCAATAAGAATCTGAATGAAATCCTTCGTTGCCAGACCCTTGTTGGAACCAATCGGAGACGCCAGTGGCATGATCGTCGCTGCACCCGCACTTGCCAGATCTCTGGCAACCTGCAGATCCGGATACATGTACGGCATGACGATGAAGCCATCCTTCGCCAGGATTTCTGTTGCCCGAATGGTTTCCTGGTTGTCCGGGAGCAGGTATTTGGTATCGCGCATGATTTCCACCTTGACAAAATCCCCGCACCCCAGCTCCCTGGCCAGTCGGGCAATGCGAACCGCTTCTTCGGCATTTCTCGCACCGGAGGTGTTCGGAAGCAGAGTCACGCCTTCCGGTATGAAGTCCAGAATGTTTTCTTCCTCCTTCGTGTTGGCACGGCGTACCGCCAGTGTTATTATTTCCGCACCGGCATCTTTTACGGCTGCCTCAATCAGATTCAGGGAATATTTCCCGGAACCGAGGATAAACCGGGAGTGAAATTCATGTCCTCCTATGATTAATTTGTCGTCATTCATTGTTTCGTCCTTCTTTCTGTCTTTTTCTGTGTCTGCTTTTTTTCTGTCATTGTCTGCTTCCGCAAAATGTCAGCCTCCGCCTACGAAACTGACAACTTCGATTTCGTCTCCGTCCTCCAGAATGGTTTCGCCGTACTTTGCCTTGGGAATGATCTTTCCATTTCGCTCTATGGCGACTCTTTTACTGTCGTAGGATGCGTTTTCAAGATATTCTCTTAGCGTACTTCCGGCGATGTCATACTGTTTCCCGTTGATTTTCACCATGATGTCAAACCTCCTCCAATCGAATGTATTTCTGGCCCGGATATATCTGGTGCGTCGGAACCAAAAAAAGGGAAGCTGCCATTTCGGTAACTTCCCGCTTATCATTTCTTTTCAGATTTCCAAGGCGTCCCTACGATGGCATTATCCAAATCAGGTAGTAAGGGTCGAAGGTCATACCTTCCTCTCAGCCTGTACTGCAAGCTCCCCCGCTGTTCAATTGACGGTTTTATTATACACCTTATCGAACCAGATTACAAGACACTCCTTCCATCTCATTTCTACTTGCAGACTACACTGCGCCAGGTGCTGAAACTGCCGTAGACCCGTTTGCCCTCGTAGAGATTGTAGGCCCGCACCTTCACATAATACCGCTTGCCTTTCGTCAGCCCTTTTATGGTCTTCGAAACTGCAGTGCCGTCCTTCACATAGACCGTCTTATAGGTCTTGAACGATTTCGATGTGGAATAGCGTATCTGATAACCGTCGCAGTCTGTCTTCTTCCAGCGTGCCTTCACAAAATGGCTGGTTCCGGTGGTTGGCGCATTCAGGATCACTCTGGATGGCCGATTATAATTGATTTTAAATGTCTTCTCAACAGTTCCGGTCACATTGCCGACACCCTCCACGATGACAGAAGCCGTCCCCACCTTTATATTGTTCTTATACGATACGACGTAATTTTCTTCCGGCACGCCTTCCACGGTGACCTCCGGCTTTCTGGCTTTCCCGTTATATACGTAGCTGGTTTGAGAAAGCTTCACCATTTCCGGTGTAATGGAGCTGTCCACCCGGATTTCCTGTGCGATGCTGCAGGATGGATCCGCCTTGAGGCTGATGGTCAGTACCGCCGATCCCACCTTTTTCGGCGTCATATGGCCTGTTTCATCAATGGATATCACCGTCGGATCAGAGCTGCGGTAGGTAAGCAGTGCCGGATCCAGAGGAAACTGTCCGTATGACCACTGCACATTGATACTGCTGCAGCTTGCCTGCAGTGTATCCGATGCCTGTCCGCAGTTGAGGCAGATGACAGTCTCTCCGCTGTACTTCAGGCTGATCAGTCCGGTCAGAACATCCACCGTCTGACTGTTTCCCAGATTGTCCGCAGCATACTTCCCGTTTCCTGTAAATCTTCCGAAGATCTGCACCCAGTGGAATGCACCTTCCCGGTAAACACATGCGATTCCTACGCTGCTGTAAGAAGCATTCAGGATGTTTGCCCGATGCCCCTCCGAGTTCATCCATCCAGTCATGACCGCATCCGGATCCGGATAACCGATGGCGATATTTTCTCCGGCCATTTTTTCGGAAACCGAAAGACAGCTCATTCCATTGGGACGGACATGATCGAAGTACACCGCGATTTCCGCTGCTCTCTGCAGGGCGATCTCCTGCAGATCACTGTCCAGTGTCAGCGGCAGAAGACCTCTTTCCGCCCGCACCGCATTGACCTTCTCCAGAACTTCTGAAGCATATGCATCCAACCGGATTCCATCAATGGTCACTGATACCGTTGTATTGGGAACTGCACCAAACGCTGCTGCCGGTATGGAAGCCATCAGGCACAGCGTCAGCAGAAGACACAGGATTCTCTTTTTCCGCATTTTTTTCATTTCCACTTTCCCCCTGCAGGTTTCTTATCTATATTCATTCTACTACGATTCTGCAGAAATGTAAATCGGACCTTTTTTGTTATCACATATGAACGTTTTCCTTTTTTTCTGTTATCTATTGACAAAATCCACTTTCTGGAGTATATTATATGCGTAAAAATTCGCGAGCACGCGAATTCTTTATCACCCACCCATAACATTATAATACACCCATTCGCGCCCGGGCTGCTGTATCACGGCAGTTCGAAGCGGGCAGTCCTCCGATAAATATCGGGGGATTTTGCTTTTTTGCTGGTTATTTCCCGCTAAAAAGTGTACAATATACTTACAGAACAAAGTGTTTATATTTTGTCAATAGATAAAGGAGGTTTCCCATTATGCACTGCACGAAAAAAATACTTGATGACTTGATCTGGGTCGGTGCCAATGACCGGCGTCTGGCCATGTTTGAAGGCGTATATTCGGTACCGGATGGTGTGTCCTATAACTCCTATCTGCTTCTGGACGAAACTACCGTATTATTTGATACAGTAGATAAAGCGGTAAGCGACAAATTCTTTCAGAATCTGGAGTACGCCCTTGGCGGACGTCATCTGGACTTTCTGGTGATTCAGCACATGGAGCCGGATCACTCCGCTACGCTGGCAGAACTTCTGCTTCGCTACCCGGATGTGAAAATTGCCTGCAACGAGAAAATTGTTACCATGATTGACCAGTTCTTCCATCTGGACATTTCCAAAAAGGCCTTCGTCGTGAAGGAAGGTACCACTATGAATACGGGACGTCACAGTCTCCAGTTCTTCATGGCACCGATGGTTCACTGGCCGGAAGTTATGGTTACATATGATGCAACGGATAAAATTCTCTTCTCCGCCGACGCCTTCGGTACCTTCGGTGCATTGAACGGTGCTATTTTCGCCGATGAAGTGGACTTCAATCATGACTATATGGATGAAGCCCGCCGTTACTACACCAACATCGTAGGGAAATACGGCATGCAGGTACAGGCCCTGCTGAAAAAGGCCCATGGTCTGGATATCAAGATGATCTGCCCGCTTCACGGCTTCGTCTGGAGAGCAGGCATTGAAGACTACTTCGATAAATATGTAAAATGGAGTACTTACACACCGGAAGAAAACGGAGTAATGATTGCCTATGCATCCGTATACGGAAATACAGAGAATACTGCAGAGATCATTTCCAGCCGCCTGCGGGAAAAAGGAATCCGTACCGTGATGTACGATGTATCCGTTACACCGGCCAGTGAAATCGTTTCTGCTGCATTTAAATGGAGCCATCTGATTTTCGCTTCCACCACCTACAATGCAGGAATTTTCGTTTCCATGGAAGAACTGCTCCACGATCTGGCTGCACATAACATTCAGAACCGCACCGTTGCCCTGGTGGAAAACGGTTCCTGGGCACCGACCAGCGGCGGACTGATGCGCGAGATCCTCTCCGGATGCCAGAACATGACCATTCTGGATAATACCATCACACTGAAATCCTCCCTGCGGGAAGAACAGCTTGCAGAAATCGATGCGCTGGTTGACGCGGTTTCTGCTACCATTCCGAAGTTCGAACGGCCTGCCAAGGCAGAAACCGGTGTGGAAGTTACGACCGGAACCATCGATAACGATGCCATGTTCAAGTTCTCCTACGGTCTGTTTGTTCTCACTGCCAAAGACGGTGACAAGGATAACGGCTGCATCATCAATACGGCAGCACAGCTGACCAGCAAACCGAACCGGATCAACATCGCCGTAAACAAAGCCAACTACACCCATGACATGATCATGAAGACTGGCGTATTCAACATTTCCGTACTGTCCGAAAAGGCAGAATTCGATACCTTCAAGCGGTTTGGTTTCGCCAGCGGAAGAGATACCGAAAAATTCGCCGGATTTGAGCAGTATGCAGAACGTAGTGCCAACGGACTGTATTATGTGACCAAAGGCGTCAATGCATTCATGTCTGCCAAGGTCATCGATGCACACGACTACGGCACCCACACCCTGTTCATTGCTGAAGTGACAGAAGCACAGATTTTGTCACCGGATCCATCCGTAACCTATGCATATTATTTCGCGCACATCAAACCAAAGCCGCAGCCAAAGATTGAAGAAGAAAAGACCGGCTGGGTCTGCAAGATCTGCGGATATGTGTATGAAGGCGAGGATCTGCCTGCTGACTTCATCTGTCCGCTCTGCAAACACGGTGCCGAAGATTTCGAAAAAATAGGCTAAAAACACAGATACCAGAGATATCCCCTGATCGCCGGGGTACTCTCTGGTATTTTTTCGTTCATTTATTATTGCCTCTGCTGGTCCAGCAGTCGTTTGATGATGTCAATGGTTTCCTGCATGCCGTAGTTTGCGCTGTTGATGCAGAGATCATAGTTTTCCGGCTTTCCCCACACATCGTTGGCATAAAACTCATAGTATTTCCGATGCTGTCGGTCCATTCTCTTCAGGAACCGGGTGGCTTCTTTCAGATTCATATTTCTGGTTCCCATAATGTATTCCACCCGCATTTCAAACGGTGCACTGATAAACAGGCTGATGTGCGGAATAAAGTTGTTCATCAGGATCACGTCGGCACACCGGCCCATGATGATGCAGTCCTCTGTCCGTGCCAGACTGCAGATCAGGTCGCTCATATTGAAGAATACGGCGTCCTGTTTGCTGAGTCCGTGATACCGGTTGAACTGCCGCATTTTCTCCTTCAGGCTTACCCGGGGTGGCTTGCTGTACCGGTCAAACTCCGTGAAGCTTTCTGCATCCTGCACGCCATCCTTTTCTGCCTCCAGCCGCTGCAGTACCTGCTGGAAGATCTCCGCATCATAATAGTTGATCTTCAGCTGATCTGCCAGCGCAAATCCGATGTCATTGCCTGCACTGCCCTGGGTTCGGCTGATGCAGATCACCAGATGGTCCTGACTGGACATCCTCGGGTTTTTCGGCACCGGATTCAGCTGAATTCGGTCTTTATCCAGAATATCCACCTTGCCGAAGACGTTGGGAAGCGTGGATATTTCTTTCAGAATGTTATCATATTCGATCATCAGCCGTTTTCGTTCTGCTTTATCCTCAATGGTCCGCGCCATATTACTGATCAGTGCCAGCTCATTTCGAAGCAGATGTCCATCCGGTTTCGTATACATCAGCATACTCAGGGCGCGGATCGTCGCTTCCCGCTCTCCGGTAAAAGCCCGGCCCAGGGAAGATCCTACGCACTCGTACACCTCCCCATCCAGGTCATAGATGCGGCTGGCGATTTCTCTGTACTTTTCACGATCATTCTGCATGTTCTCTTCCCTCCTTTATAAAAAGAATACCATTGTATCTATCAGGAAAACCGGCACCAGGAATACCGCCGACCACAGAATGTATCCGAAGAAGGACGGCATGATAACGCCGTTCTCCTCCGAAATCGACTTCACCATAAAGTTCGGTGCATTTCCAATGTAAGTATTGGCTCCCATAAATACGGCCCCGCAGGAGATGGCAGAAAGCACACCGGCCGGAACCGTACCCAGGCTCGTCGCGATCCCGCCGGCAAATCCCAAGGTACCTGCAGTAGTAAGGAATACCAGATACGTCGGCGTATTGTCCAGAAAGCTGGACAGCACCCCGGTGGCCCAGAACATCTGCCACGGCTGACTGATGCCAAGGTCTGGACCTAAAGTCTTCAGCAACATCAATGCCGGCTGCATCGTGATGAAGATACCGATGAACAGTACGGCGACTTCCCGGATCGGACCCCAGGTAAAGTGGTTCCTTTTCCGGATCGATTTTCGCGTCGTCCGGAACGATAAAAACGCAGCCAAAAGGATCATCACAATCTCAATCATGGCAGGATAGGTAAGCACCACTTCTCCCAGCAGATGAATGCCTCTGACGTTTCCGGCTTCATCCTGAAATGCTGCGATCGTCGGAAGCAGCCCGCTGAGAATCACAGCTGCCACGATCATGACAATGAAAAGCAGGTTATGCAGTCCATCAATGCGAAATTCCGTATACGGCTTGCTGATATCCGGCTTCCTTCCCTGTGCGATATCCTTTCGATATGCCCGCTTATCCAGATGATAAAAGACAAAAAGCAGAATCACCATATTAAACAACAATACAGGCAGCAGTTTCAGACTCCAGAAGAAAGGAACTCCCCGCATGAATCCCATCAGAAGCGGAGGATCTCCGATGGGTGTCAGGCAGCCGCCCATGTTGGAGACCATGAAGATGAAGAATACCATGATATGTTTCTTTCTCTTTCTCCATGCGTTCATTTTTATTACAGGACGTACCATCAGCATGCTGGCGCCGGTCGTCCCGATACAGCTTGCCAGCAGAGTTCCCATGGCAAGCAGGCCCACATTCACCCGGGGTGAACCGGCGAAGTCACCCTCCATGGTGATGTTTCCGGATACGCAGAACAGACCGAACAGCAACACGATGAATGTCAGATAGTCATTCACGATGCATTCCAGTACAGTCTCTGCAGTTTTCCCTGCCCCGTAAACCATGCAGAAGGTGACAGCCATAACTGCAATCCATGCCGCCGAAACCAGCCACTGATGTTCTTCCCACCACTTCGGCAGGATCAGCGGCAGAACAGCAATACAGAGCAGCAGTCCTGCAAACGGAATACAGAGCCAGATCGGCACTGTTGTTATCACTTCATTCAAATTACTCACCTCGAAACACTTCAAATTCAACCCAACTCGACCATTATATCACACGGCATGAAAAAGTCAATCTTTCACCGAAATACCTGCTGTTTTTATATTATTGCCAAAAAACAAACAGAAAAACTCCTGTCCAAACCATTTCAGGCTGACAGGAGTTTTCCACTTGGAATATCTTTCTTTATATGGTCCAAAACTATCCAAAATAATACTGTCCCAACTGGTCAGCTGCCAGCATCGCGTCGAAAAGCTGCTGCGGCGTCACATCACCAGGCATGTTGTGAATGGTCTCTCCCGGTGCGCATGCCTTCTCGGCAGCAATCATCACCCGGGCAGGATCCGTAATACCCATTTCTGCCAGAGTGACAGGCAGTCCCACTTCACTGCAGAAGTCCATCACTTCCATCAATTCCTCCTCCGGTGCGGCTTCCAGGATCAACTGGGCGATGGTTCCGAACGCAACACACTCCCCATGCATGGCTGTCAGTTCATCCAGTGCGGTCAGTCCATTGTATACGGAGTGGGCTACAGCCAGCCCGCCGTTATCCGCACCCACACCGGACAGATACGTGTTTGCCTCCACGATCTTTTCCAGTGCCGGTGTAACCAGCTTTTTCTCGCAAGCAAGTTTAGCCTGCAGGCCGTACTCCAGCAGCGTTTCATAGCAAAGCTTGCAGAGTGCCATGGCGGAAGCGGTAATTCCACCGTTTTCCAGGCTCGGCGCATCCACTGCTTCGCAGGCTCTCGCTTCAAAATAGGTTCCCAGTGCATCCCCCATACCGGATACCAGGAACCGCACCGGAGAAGCGGCGATCACTGCAGTATCCACCACCACGCACTCCGGATTCTTCGGATAAAACAGATAACTGTTGAATGTGTGATCATCATTATAGATGACAGAAAGTCCCGTGCACGGCGCATCCGTAGCACAGACAGTCGGGATGACAGCGACCGGCTTCTTTTCGTAATATGCCGTTGCCTTGGCCGTATCGATGGCGGAACCGCCGCCTACGCCTACAACCACATCTATGCCGTCCTCCCGTACGATCTCCCGCATTTTTTCAATTTCGCCCACAGAACTGATGCCGCCGAACACCTCATAGCGGCGCGTGGCATCCATCCCCTCGAAGCTTTTTTCAATCTTCTCTCCGCAGTACTTATAGCCGCTTCCCGAGCAGATAAACAGAAACTTTCTCCCCAGGTCTTCCGTTTCTTTTCCGAACTGCAGCAATGCGTCTCTGCCCTGCACATATTTCAGCGGGGCACGCATCAGTTTCATTCTTCCCATATTCTCTTCCTCCCTTTTTCCTGATTTTCTGCGCAAAATCCATTCTTCTGCGCTTCTGTCTCCTGTTATACGCTTTTTTCCCCGGTTGTCAACGGCTTCTTGATGTTTTATTTGTGAATTTTTGCAAGAAAACCGGCAAGCCTGACTGAGCTGCCGGTTTTCTCTGGTTTTATTATTTATCTTCATAGAAGGACTTTTTGATTTCCCCTTCACATTCAGATTAGCCTTCCGTCTTCACCATGTTCTTGAAGTTCCAGTCCCATGCGGAGTCGATATTCATATCTCCGAAATCATAGCTGTTACTTATAACGGCAAACAGGTTAGGATACTTATAGAAGTAATAAGGCATATCCTCTACAATGATATCGCAAACTTCCATCAGAAGGTCAACACGTTCGGTGTTGTCGGTGCTTCTCTGTGCCTGATTTAAAAGTTCATCAACTTTTTCATTTCTGTAGGAAGCACAGTTGTAACCGCCTGCTGAAATGTTCCGAATCGTATAAAGCGGATCTAAGTTTGCTGCCGGGTCTGGATAATCTGCGCCCCAGGTTGCAACAAGCATGTCATAATCACGCACGCCATTGGCATCCAGAACGTTGCCGAACTGATATGCATACAATTCATCACTGGTTACACCTGCAACCTCTACATCGATTCCGATTTCTGCCAGAGCATTCTGCAGAACCAGAGCCACATCATACCGCTGAGAATCGGCCTGATTTACTTTAATCTCACAGGAGAATCCATCCGGAACGGATGATTTCGCCAGATATTCTTTTGCCTTTTCCAGATTGTATTCATGCTGTGGTAAGGATGCTGCATATTCTTCCCATCTTTCCGTCTCAATTGTAAACAGGGAATCCGTCATTGGCAGCATACCGCCTTTTTCTCCTGTCTGCTTTACAATGTTTTCCATGATGGAATCCAGATCAATTGCATAAGCAATTGCCTTACGCACATTTACATCATTGAACGGTTCTCTGTCCATGTTGAAGGCCAGGTAATGGATTCCCATACTTGGATTAATAAGTACTGTTACATTGTCCATAGCCTGCAGTGTTTCAACCAGGTTTGAAGAGAAGTTAACAGACATATCAATCTGACCGCTCTTTAATGCAGTTGCCAGGGTCGTATCGTCTGAGATAATTGAAAAAGTAATTTTATCTACATTGGTTGTAGCAGTTTTATCCCAGTAATTTTCATTCTTTGTCAATACGACTTTGGAGCCGGTTGTCCAGCTTTCATACTTAAACGGACCGGTACCGATGATTCCGCCTTCTGCAGATCCGAACGCTTCACCCTTTTCCTCTGCGTAGTCTTTCTTTACAATCATTCCTGCAGAAGTTGCCAGAACATACTGCCAGTTGGCGTCCGGCTGCGTAAGTTTCACGGTTACTTCGTAATCACCGGTTTTCTCGATGGATCCCACATTTTCAAAGAACCAGTTCATGTAAGACCCCAGATCCGGATCCAGATGTCTCTGAAGGGAGTAAACCACATCATCCGCAGTCATCGGAGAACCATCGGAGAATGTAACGTCCTCTCTCAGCTTATATACATATGTAGTATCATCCACTGCCTCCCAGGACTCCGCCAGGTTGCATTTCAGTGAATTGTCTACATTGTGTGTAAGCAGACCTTCACAGATATTGTCAATGACAACACTGGTATCATTGTCATAGGCAAATGCAGGGTCCAGCCGAACGATTTCACCGAGAAGTGCAACATTCATTTCGACAGCTTCGCCGCCTGCTTCACCATCACTTCCTCCGCATGCCGTAAATGCCGTCATGATCATGACGAGCGTCAGCAGCAAAGCCAATAATTTTCTGCTCTTTTTCATTTCGTAACCTCCTTGATGTTTTTTTCTATACATCTGCTTTATTGTAACGGTGACAGGCCACGCAGTGACCCGGTTCAACCGTAACTAACTCTGGAGACTCTTCTTTACATATGTCCATACAATATCTGCATCGCGAAGCAAAACGACATCCCTTTGGAATGTCCACTGCGGTCGGAATGTCTCCGGTAAGCAGGATTCTCTGCTTTCTTTCCCCCATAGGATCCACGACCGGAATCGCAGACATCAGCGCCTGGGTGTATGGGTGGAGCAGGTTATGGAATAATACAGATGTTTTCCCATATTCCACGACACTTCCCAGATACATCACAGCCACTTCATCACAAATATGTTCCACAACGGTCATGTCATGCGAAATAAACAGCATGGTAGTTCCATATGCTTCCTTCAAATCCAATATTACATTCAGGATCTGTGCCTGTACCGACACATCCAGTGCGGAAACCGGTTCGTCTGCTACGATAAATTCAGGCTTCAAAAGCAGTGCTCTTGCAAATGCCAGTCTCTGCAGCTGTCCGCCCGAAAGCTCATGCGGGAATCGATTTAATTCATTTTCAGAAAGACTGATGTAGGACAGCAGTTCTTCGATCCTGTCGTTTGTTTCCTTTGCTGTCATTCCGTTTATTCTGCATGGTTCTCGCAGTGAATAGTCAATTTTCAGCTTGGGATTGAAGCTGGAAAACGGATTTTGGAAAACCATTTGCATCTTGGATAAGACCGGCATGATTTCTCTTCTTTTTTGTGTGGAAATGTCCTGCCCCTGAAAAATAACTTTTCCATCCGAAATATCCTGGATCCGCATCATGCATTTCCCCAGGGTGCTTTTTCCACATCCGGATTCACCGACAATTCCAAAAATTGTTCCTTCTTTTACCTTTAAGGAAACGTCATCTAATGCTTTCAGCGTTTTACCGTTTTTCAGGTGATAGTACTTTTTCAGATGCTGTGTTTCAATACATATTTGATTTCTTTCCATATTTTCATTCTGCATGGAATGCCTCCTTCCTGTTGTGGCAGGCTGCCAGATGGCCTTCACCCCACGCTACGTTGCATTCCCTCAATAACGGTTTCTCTACTGTACATATTTCTGTGCACATATCACAGCGAGGTGCAAACGGGCAGCCAGGAACCAGATCAAACAGCTCCGGAGGTGTTCCCGGAATGGTTGTAAGCTTTTCTCCTGCATGGCCGGTCTTCGGAATGCTTTCAATTAAGGCACCGCTGTACGGATTTACAGAATGAAGAAATACATCTTCTTTCTTTCCTGTTTCCAGAACAGTTCCTGCATACATGACAGAAACATCGTCGCATATTTCGGATACAATACCGAAGTTATGGGTAATAATTAAAATTGAAACATTCATTTCCTGCTGCAGCTTTTTCAGCAGTTCCAAAATCTGCGCCTGAATCGTTACATCCAATGCAGTCGTTGGTTCGTCAGCAATAATCAGCTCCGGTTTTGCAGCAATTGCCATGGCGATTACAACGCGCTGCAGCATTCCTCCGGAGAACTCAAACGGAAACTGATTGTATCTTTCTTCTGCAGGATGAATCCCAACTTGCTCCAGAAGTTCCAGTGATTTTTTCTTTGCAGTTGCCTTGTTGTCATGGAAATGCTGGATAAAGATTTCTGATATCTGGTCTCCGATTCGATACAGCGGGTTCAGTGCTGACATCGGGTCCTGAAAAATCATACTGATCTTTCTTCCTCGGATTTTCTGCATTTCCTTTTCGGTTAACGTCAGAAGGTTTTGCCCTTCAAAATTTATTTCTCCCTGCATCCTTACAACCCTTGGATTGTGTAGACGCATGATAGATTTTGCGGTTACACTTTTTCCGCATCCGGATTCTCCGACGATTCCATGAACTACACCGCTCTGTAAGTTAAGATTCACCTGGCGAACCGCATGGATTAATCCACGGGTTGACATGATATCAACGGATAAATTTTTTATTTCCAGCAGATTGCTCATCCTTCACACCCGCCTTTCTCCGTCACGGTTTCCTGTTCTTTCTTTGCTCTCTGCTTTTCCGCCTTCCTCAGCTTTCTCTGATATTTTCTCTCAAATGCGCGGAACGAAGGCAGCTTTCGCTGTGTCGGCTCCAGATACCGATATAAACCATCACTGAATATGTTGATGGATACTGCAAGCAGAATAATGCATATGCCCGGAAGCAATGCCAGAAGCGGATTTACCATCAGATACGAACGTCCCTCGTTCAGCATGTTTCCCCAGTCTGCGGTTGGAGCCTGCACGCCGAAGCCGAGAAAGCTCATGCCTGCCAGATCAAGGATTGCATAGCCCAGATCCAAAGTGAGCTGGACGATAATACTCGATACGCAATTCGGTACAATATGTACAAACATGATTCTCGCATCGGAATAGCACATGGAGTGAAGTGCCTCAACATAAGGTTTGTTTCTCTCAACCATGGTCAGAGAGCGGGTCAGTCTGGCCAGTCCCGGCACATAGACAATCGCCAGAGCGAGAATTGCATTACTCATATTTCTTCCCAGACCTGCTACCAGCACAAATGCCAGAAGCAGGGAAGGAAAGGATAAGATAATATCACAGATTCTCATAAAGAAACTATCTATTTTACCACCATAGTAGCCGCAGATCAGTCCGACCGGAAGGCCTACAGCAATGGCACCCAGTACAATCGCCAGTCCCCCGAAAATGGTGGTACGTCCGCCGTAAAGCAATCTGGACAGTATGTCCCGCCCCACAGAGTCAGCTCCTAGAAGGTGCTGTTCCGTCGGCGGGCTGAATGTTACGCTCAGATCCTGCTCATACGGATCATATGGCGCCAGAATAGGTGCGAAAATACTGCAGAAGATTATCGTACCTAAAATAATTAACGAAATAATCACCGGAACGGTAAACAGTGTTCCTGTATTTCCTTTTGAAGAAAGGTTTATTTCTTTTTTTCGAAACATCTTGTCTGCCCTCCCCATTATTTCAGCCGGATTCTCGGATCAACCACAGCATACAGAATGTCGACGATCAGATTGGAAACCAGAAAAACAATAACCATTAACAACGTTACACTTTGAATGACCGGATAGTCCGATTTACTGATACTGTCTGCAAGCAAAGATCCTACACCGTTCAGGGAAAAGACTTTTTCAACCATTACAGATCCGCCCAGCATTCCAGCCAGTTCCAGACTTGTCACGGTAAGAATCGGAATCGCCGCATTTTTCAAAGCGTGTTTATATACAACCTTACGCTTTGGCAGACCCTTTGCCGTCGCAGTCTGAACATAATTTGCCGACAGCTGTTCCACCATATTGCTTCGCGTAATCCGCATGATCAGTGCCATTCTTACAGCCGCCAGTGCAATGGCAGGAAGGGCAAGATACCGGATATTCTCGATAAAACTTCCCGCTGTACCGAATGTCGGGAAGATCGGCCACACCATGGTAAACAGCAGCATCAGAAGAAGACCTGTGAAAAATGAAGGAGAGGATACAAGAACCAACGATACAACCGTCAGCGACTGATCCAGAAGTGTGTTCATTTTCGCGGCACTGAGCATTCCCAATGGTATTGCAAGAAAAACAATGATAACCGAGCTCATCAGAACCAGCTGTACGGTTGTCATCATGCGAACGGACAAAATACTGCTGACGGATTCTTTCATCTGATAGCTTTTTCCGAAGTCTCCGTGAAACATTCCTTTCACCCAGTTTACATATTGCATTGGCATGGACTGATCCAGATTATATTCTTTCTCTAATGCCATTTTCGTCTCTGCGCTGATTGGTTTTCCTTTTGTAATCGATGCAATCGGGTCCGTCGGTGTGATGCGAACAACTGTAAATATCAGAATTGAAACAATTACAACTGTAATCAGCATTTGCAGTGTGCGTTTAAAAATATATTTTCCCATTGATTATGCCCCCTCTGAGAATTTAAATATACAAATCCGCATCGTCTCGGAACAGGCCGGATAATGGCGTACCTGTCATAAAGGCATTGTAGACGGTCATATAGTCTTCACCCTGATATCTCACGGTATTCTCGTCCAGTCTGATGGTATTCGGTGCCTTCATCGCCATTTCCGCCTGTACTTCTGCCGAATACCGCACATCGAGCTGAATCGGTCCATCAATATGCATCGGCTTGATTCCATCTTTTTTATAATTTCTGAGTGCTTTTTCCACCGTCTCAGTGATTGCTTTTGCATTCCGCTTCGGATGGTGACACAGTGCAGCATTATTACTGATGGCGACTTTGGTTTCTACCGTGTAAATGCCCGGAACGCTCTCCTTTGCATCCTCAATGACCAGATTATCCCCCGACAGGAATACCACAGGAATTCCAAAAGCTCCAATGCACATTCCGATTAAGTCATGCTCGGAAATCAGCTTTCCATTCAGGCGCATTTCAACCATGGTTCCATACGCATAGCTGTGACTGATGACGCCCTTTGCACCTTTTCTTCTATGATACCCGATCAGAAGGGCTGCATCACATCCGAGTTCTGCACCCTGCGCCATCTGCAGAGGTCTTATCCCGCCTGAAATCAGATCAACCCTTTCATCCAGCTGGTCGATCAGCAAGTTGTTTCCTGCATTGTGGGCATCGTTTACAATAACCTGCTCTGCACCCGCTCGATAGGCCCCTTCTACCGCTGCATTGATATCATTCGCCATCATTTTCTGTGCCCATTCGAATTCTTTGTGACTCGGCATAACCTGGCCAAGTTTATAGATTCCGGAAATACCTTCTGCATCCATTGAAATGTAAACTCTCATTGTTTCGTCCTTTCTATATTCATCATTCTGCTATTGCGCTTTACTTTGCTACTTTATTTTGATAAACCGTCCTGGTTCTGTTAACGGTTCATAGTCAATACAAACCAGATATCGATTCTCTTCCTTTGTCATCATCACCGGAACACGGGCTGTCAGGATGTCTTCTTTTACACCATCCATCCAGAAATACGCTCCGCCCCAATGTTGCAGCGGAAGCGTCTGGCCGCGATAAGTCAGGAATAATCGTTCGCATTCACGTTCCGCTTTCCGTGATTCAATTTCCATCCTTCCATATCCCGGATCTTCATAGGTCCCGACCCACTCCGATATATCCCCTCGAAATGGTGCCCCCTTTGTTTCCTCCTTCAGCACACCTTTCGTCATATCGCGCTTACAACCTTCATATCGCTTCGATGCGGCATACGCTCCAATCTTCTGAAATCGTTCATCCCAGTCAATTGGATCCAAACCAAAAATCTCATCCATTAGGGAATAAACCATGGGATAAAACACCGGATCTGAAGGAGTATGCAGATTCATCATGATGATGAATCCAACTTTCTCGTCAGGGAGATACATCTGCAGTGTGCTGTATCCCTCTATTTTTCCTCCATGCTTCTGGAGACGGATTCCTCTGTATCTTCCCGTTCTCCATCCAAGTCCGTATCCGTCACAGGTATAACAGTCTTCATCCGGACGGCCGCTGTCATCATATGCGATCTGCGGCTGATGGAGCTGCGTGAACAGTTCCTTGCTGATCACCTGCTCCCCTTTCTCATTTCTTCCGCCGTTCATATGAAAGCGAATCCATTTCGCCATATCGCGGGCAGTGCTGTTCACGGATGCCGCGGGACCTGCCATGTCCATATTCCAGAACGGGAGCTTCGTAAGTACGCCATCGATGACCTGGTATGGTTCCGCATGATCCTCATCCTTCAGAATTTCTTCCTCCAGGCAGCAGGTTCTTTCCATCCCGATTGGATTGAAAACATATTCCCTCATCAGTTCCGGCCAAGTGCGTCCGGTGACTCGCTCGGCAATATATCCAATCATGATGTAAATCAGATTACTGTATTGGGACACCTCGCGAAAGTGCTTATTCGGTTTCAAATACCGCAGCCTTTCTGCCGTCTTCCTTCTTCCATCCGCATTGGGCCAGATAATATCATATCCACCCAGGCCTGTTCTGTGACAAAGCATGTCCCTTAATGACATATTTCTGGATGTTTCGGGGTCCCACATTTCCATTTCCGGAACGTAATTACATACAGGAACATCCAAATCCAGAAGGCCCCTATCCACCAGAGCTGCAATCAAGACCGCTGTCATTGACTTGGAACAGGATGCGACACAGAATTTCGTATCTTCTGTCATCGGCAGTCTGCGTTCCATATCTCTCCAGCCAAAGCATTGAATCTGATCCTCCAGTCCATCCTGCAGCAGAACAACCATCATGCCAGGAATCCTCCAGTAATCCATCTTACTTTTTACCATGACACTGTCTATTTCTGGCAGCTTCTTTATGTTCATTAATATCACCTTCCCATTTCCTTTGCTTTTTAATAATGCATTTTTTGTGCCATTTTTCTTTTTGAACTTAAAATCCCTTTTTTCTCTTGTTTCGCGTATTTTTTTTCGTACATACATCAATCGAACGAAGATAAAATAAACGTATTTTATCCAATTATATTGAATTAATTTCATGAAATTGATATAATATTTAAGAAATCAACTTGTAAGAAAGGACCTGGAACAGAATATGAAGACGGTATGCGTGGTTTACGAAAATTTTCACCAGAATTATCCTGCAATCGAGCACAACTTTGAAACATTGAAAGAAATTTTTGGCGAATACATTCAGGTTAAGAACTATTCCATAGAAGAGATGCAAAAGGAAAATGGCGCTTTGGAGGGTGACGCATATCTTGTTTCCAGAGAGACACTCCTTGCACCTCTGCGTAATTTTATCAGCGATTTCAAAAAAATCATTCTCATGGAGAGAAGTATTCTGAAACAGGGAATTCCGCAGATCATGGACATCCCTTCGGGGAGCGATGTTCTCGTGGTCAACGATGCTCTGGCCAGTACCCTGAGTACCGTATACGAACTATATGAGCTGGGATTCAACCATCTGAATCTGATCCCGCTGGATCCTGACAAGGAGCCCACAGGTGTCTATCGAAATATAAAATATGCCGTAACTCCAAACGAACTTACTTTTGTGCCGCCATATATTAAAAAGATTGTAAATATACAGTATCGCGTCATCAGTTTTTCGACCTTGCTGAAGCTGATGGATTTGCTGCAGCTGGACGCAAACCAGCTGCACCTGAGACTGATCCGTCATCTGAATTCCATTGCCCAGCCCAATCTGGGCTTTCATAACAATTACACGAATAACTATCTGAAAAGCCAGATGCTGGACCTGGTCGTCGCAGATTCCGAAAGCGCGATTCTGGTGGTGAACTACGATTATCATCTGGTCTATTTCAACGAGCAGGCCAATCTACTGTTCAATGTGAAAAAAAACAGCAGCGGTCCTCTTTCGGATTGTATCAGCGAAGATATCTTTGAACTGCTGCGAAACAGTGATGACAGTACACTGATTGAACTTAACGGAGATCCGTTCCTTCTGCAGAAGACGCCGCTGAAACTGGTTGACCAGCTGATGGGCTACTGCCTGACCCTGCAGAACGAAAATAATCTGCGGGAGATTGAAAGTAAGCTGACAACACAGCTGCGAAAAAAAGGGCTGTATGCTCAGCATCACTTTCAGGATATTATTCATCAGTCGCCCGCCATGGCCTCCTGCATCAGCATGGCCAAGCAGGCTTCCGCAACCGACTATACCATACTGATTCGTGGTGAAAGCGGTGTCGGAAAAGAACTTATGGCACAGTCCATCCACAATTTTTCCTCGCGAAAGAACGCCGCCTTCGTAGCCATCAACTGTGCGGCGCTTCCGGAATCCCTTCTGGAAAGCCAGCTCTTCGGCTACGAGGAGGGAGCGTTTACAGGCGCCCATAAAAAGGGGCGGGCCGGGCTTTTCGAGCAGGCCCATCTGGGCACCTTGTTTCTGGATGAGATTGGAGATATTTCTCCCAATCTGCAGTCCCAGCTCCTCCGTGTACTGCAGGAAAAACAGGTGATGCGGATCGGCAGCGACCAGATCATCCATGTGGATGTCCGCATTATCGCAGCTACAAATCAGGATCTGGAAGAACGAGTTAAGCAGGGCCTTTTCCGGGAAGATCTCTTTTATCGTCTGAATGTCATTCCCATTGAAATCGTCCCTCTCCGCCAGCGGCGGGAAGACATCCTCCCTCTGTTGGAACGTTTTCTCGGAAAAAAATATGACGAACTGCCCGAGGATAGAAAACAGCAGCTTGTTGCATATAACTGGCCGGGGAATGTCCGGCAGCTGGAAAATGCAGCGACCTATTATAAAACCATGGGTATGTTCCCTGCATATTTATCCGATGCATCCCTTGCTGTATCTGCTCCGGCAGAAATGCAGATGCAGCAAAAGCCGGAAGGAAACAGCCCAGGCAACACGCTTTCCAGCCTCTCGGATCAGGTTTTGAAGCTGATTGCCGACGGTTCTGCTCCGTTTCATGGCGTTGGAAGGGCAGTCCTCCTGCCGCAGCTTCGCGAGCTCGGATTCCCCCTCAGCGACGGAAAGCTCCGCCAGGTTCTCGGCGAGCTGGAGGCGCAGCATCTGATCACGGTCGGACGGGGCAGAATCGGATGCCGCATTACGTCGGCAGGGCAGGCCGCGCTTTCCCATAAATCTTCCCATACCGGAATAAGCTGAAACAGATTCATTGATTTATCATCATAGTCTTGGTATAATGGTTATATCTGTAAATGCCAGTTTCGCCAGGAGGTGTAAATGAAAACCGTTTGTGTAATTTATAAAGAATTCAGCCCAGACTCGCCGGCTGTCGCTCATAATTATGAGACGCTGAAGGAAATCTTCGGAGATTCTATTCAGATACGAAACTATTCTCTGAAGGATCTGCAGGAAAAAAAGACTGTCCTGGAAGGAGATGCATATCTTGTATCCAGGGAAACCCTCTTGGCACCCCTGCGAGACTATATCAGTGATTTTAAGAAAATCATTCTTATGGAACGCAGCATCCTGAAGCAGGGCATTTCTCAGATGGTGGATATTCCGTCCGGAAGTGATGTCCTGGTGGTAAACGACGCACTGGTCAGTACCATGAGTACGGTATATGAGCTATATGAACTGGGCTTCAACCACCTGAATCTGATTCCGATGGATCCGGATAAGGAGCCCTCTGGCATATATCGGAATATCCACTATGCAGTAACGACCAATGAGCCGGAATGGGTTCCGCCATACATTGAAAAGGTCATTGACATTCAGTACCGGGTCATCAGTTTTTCGACCATGCTGAAGCTGGTGGATCTGCTTCAGCTGGATACCAACCTGCTGCATTTCAATCTGACCCGCCACCTGAACTCTATCGCACAGCCAAACCTGGGTTTCCATAACAATTATCTTTACAACTATCTGAAAAGTCAGATGCTGGATCTGGTCATCGCAGACTCTGATAGCGCCATTCTTGTTGTGGATTATGACTATAATCTGGTCTACTTCAACGAAAAGGCCAATTTGCTGTTCAATATCAAAAAATACAGCAACGGGCCTCTGTCGAACTGCATCAGCGAAGATATCATTGAGCTTCTGCGCGGCAGTGACGACAGTACCCTGATTGATCTGAACGGTGAACAGTTCCTTCTGCAAAAAACTCCATTGAAGCTGATGGATCAGCTGATGGGCTATTGTCTTACCCTGCAGAGCGAAAGCAATCTGCGCCAGATTGAGAGTGAACTGACCACACAATTAAGAAAAAAAGGTATGTATGCTCCACACCATTTCCAGGATATCGTCCATCAGTCTCCTGCCATGTCCTCCTGCATCAGCATGGCCAAGCAGATTGCAGCTACTGACTACACGATTCTGATCCGTGGTGAAAGCGGTGTCGGCAAAGAACTTATGGCACAGTCCATACACAACTATTCCTCGCGGAAGAATGCGGCGTTTGTTGCAATCAACTGTGCCGCCCTTCCTGAGTCGCTTCTGGAAAGTCAGCTCTTCGGCTACGAGGAGGGAGCTTTCACCGGCGCACATAAAAAAGGCCGTGCCGGTCTTTTCGAGCAGGCACATCTGGGCACACTGTTTCTGGATGAGATCGGAGATATTTCTCCGAATCTGCAGTCTCAGCTTCTTCGTGTGCTGCAGGAAAAGCAGGTGATGCGAATCGGAAGCGACCAGATTATTAATGTCGATGTCCGTATCATCGCTGCAACAAACCGAAATCTGGAAGAGAGGGTAAAGAACGGCCTTTTCCGTGAAGATCTGTTCTACCGCCTCAACGTAATTCCGATTGAAATTTTGCCGCTCCGTCAGAGACGAGAGGATATCCTTCCTTTGCTGGAACGCTTTCTGGGGAAAAAGTATGACGAACTGTCTGAAAGCAGGAAACTGCAGCTGACGAAATATAACTGGCCCGGGAACGTCCGTCAGTTGGAAAACGTGGCTACATATTATAAAACGCTGGGCACGCTGCCTGCATATATGCTGGAATCCGATTTCGCAGATCATCGCACATCCGCGTCTTTGATGCAAATGAAATATGCAGACTCCAGTTTCTCTTCCTTGTCGGATCAGGTGTTGCGTTTAATCTACGAAGGTTCTGAACCATTCCACGGGATTGGACGAACCGTCCTTTTACAGCAGCTTCGCGATATGGGCATTCGTATGAGCGAAGGAAACCTCCGGCAGATTCTTTCCGAACTGGAATCCCAGGGGCTTATCACTATTTCCCGGGGCCGTTCCGGCTGCCGCATCACACCGGAAGGTCTGGCGGCGCTTAACGCCTTATCCAACCAGGCCCCAACGGTTTAATACCTTGGGAAGATCCGTAAAATAAAATGGTGTATCCATTCCGCGGCTACACCATTTTTTGATACAGTTTTAATTCAGGTAATAATCCAGTCCTTCCACCCGATCCACCGGACTGGCAAACGTCTTAGCCTGTGCTTCCGTTTTCCCGCAGCGGTCTTCGATTGCACTCATCAGACCTGATTTCTTCTCTGCGGTAGACAGAATCAGAATAATCTCTTTGTCTCCCTGTTCAGACAGTCCCCACAGGTTCAGAATCTTTTCGCTGGTAATTTTGCTGGCATGGACTACAGTTCCACCGGAAGCACCTACCGTTCTGGCGGCGTCCATGACTTCTTCGCTGCTGCCTTTCTTTGCGATGACAGCCACCATGGAGTACTCCATTTTTTCCGGCTGGTGTCCCGCGTCATCCTTCTGCGTCTGACTGTAATCGTGCATGCCGTCCAACGGCATGGTGAACACGATCCCGGTCCCTGCTTTTTTCAGCGGCAAACACCGTCCCAGCTTCTCCGATATCTCGTAGGCCTGCTCTTTTGGCAGCACGCTGATCAAAATCTTTTTTTCCGAACTGCCAAGCCGCAGAAGCTGCATCCATTCTTTCGACGCGGTCCCCTCACCTTCTATGTCGTAAAGAATGGGCACTTCACACTCTGCGAAAACATGGGCGGCCACTGCAGCTATGACCGGTGTCACAATGGTGACCAGCACCCGCAGATCCTTTCGTGTTTCAGCGTTTCCCAGCATGGACTCTATGCTTCTTTCCATCATATCCCTCCTTTTTTACTTTTATACCCTTACCCTTGTCATCTCCTTTATGATTGCTTTACTTAGTTAAATTATACCGAAGATTTCTTCCCGGGTCAACGACTTCACCAAATCTTCAGATTCTGTCAGGCTGTCAGTTTCAGAAATTTGACAGAATATAAACGAAAAAAAGCGCCAGACATGAATCCGGCGCCGGGTCTTTGGATTTTGCAAAGGGAAGACAGGCTACTTGTTGTACACCTTTTCCACATACGGGCTGGTGGCAGTCTTCAGCATGCCGCCGTACCCCAGGACGAACTGTACCACATCGCCCACCTGATATGCTTTGTCGGATTTCGTAACGTCCAGGATGATGTGGTCGGAGCTTCCGCCCAGAATGTCGATTTTTTCATCCAACGGCTCCATGCTGTCGATGTCAGTATCCTGCTTGCCGATGGCGATGATTGCCCGCTTGATGATGCCGCGGTCTTCATAGTACGGCTTCTGTCCGAAGGCGTCCACACCCACCTCGCCGATTGGCAGAGATGGTTTTTCCTTCAGTTCCACGATCTGCGCTTCCAGAATCAGGGTGTCGCTGATGGTGCCAGGGAGTTTTTCGCCGTAGGCAGTATCATTGCCCAGCAGGAAGGATTCGCCCAGACGCAGGTTGTTGATGCCTTCCGGAAGTTCGCCCTTTCCGATCAGGTAGATGGAGCTGGAATTGCCGCCGGATACCATCTGCAGCTGAATGCCGAATTTATCTTCTATCTTCCGGGCGATGGCCACCAGATTGGACAGGTTGTCATTTTTCGGAATGATGGCGCCGTAACAGGTCAGGTTTACGCCCACACCGTAGAGGGTGATATTCTCCATGGAGAGAATTTCTTCCACTGCCGCGAAGATCTGATCTTCATTCTGATAGAAGATGCCTTCCCGCAGATCGCCCAGGTCGATCATCAGCAGTACATTATGCTTCACGTCCTGACGGCCTGCCGCTTCATTCAGGAGACGGATGGTGGAAAGCTCCGAGTTGAAGCTCAGGTCCACGTATTTTACCACATCTTCCACTTCCGCATGCATCGGAATGCGCAGAAGGGTGGTCATCTTTCCGTTGGCACGAGCCATGTCTGCATAGGTTTTTATGTTGGCAACCCGGGAGTCCGCCATGTAATCTACTGCAGGATGCTCTGCTACCATTTTTGCCATTTCCGGGTCAGCGCACAGTCCCTTGGTCACGATCATCAGAGAACAGCCGCCCTGCTCTTTGGTAATAGCTGCCACAGCGTCCAGGTTGGATCTCAGCTTGTTGATATCAACAATCAGTCTTGGATACATTTTCATTTCCTCCGTTTCCTTTTTTATTCCTGTCGGAATTTGCAATGTTTGCGATAGCACAGTCTGCAGTTATGGTCGCAGTCCGGCATTCTTCCGTCCACCTCGCCGCAGGCTCGCATCACATGAGGATTATCTGCCTGCTGACTGGAAGTCACATTACCCGGAACGTTTTCCACCAGGTCAATGCCCTTCTTTATGGATCGGTCTGCCAGCAGCGCTTCTTTTTTCGCCGCTTCTACCTCGTCTGCCGTTGCACCGCCGATATCATCCGGGTTCTTGTAGGCTTCCATATCGTAGCCCATCTCTTCCATTTCTTTAATATGCTGTGCCAGTTCCACTTTTTTCGCCTCGTCTGCCAGGGCCATTTCCCGCAGTTCCCGTTGGATCCTCTCCGCTTCGTTCTCTGCCTTCTTTTCCGGGAACTTGAAGCCCAGGCTCTGTTCCAGCAGACGGATGGCTGCCTTCCGATACCGCTTGGATAATACGCCCAGAGAAGCCATGATATAGTCGTTGTCTACCAGAATTTTTGCGTGATCCGTCGGGAACAGCATCATGCCGGTTTCATTATGCTTGGCAATCTCTTCCATGATCTCCACCCGGTGCGGCAGTCTGGTCAGTGCGCCGCCGGTACCGACGATATATTTCACCTGGGTCAGGTCCTTGCCTTCTGCCACGGTACTTCTTCCCGATGGTCCGTAGATGTAGCGGATGATTCCCGCATGGCGTTCCACCGCTTTCAGAACGGCTTCCTTTGTCAGCCGTTCCACCAGTTTGATCTCGGCATCATTTTTCGGAATAGCAACATAGCTTGCCAGGGTTTCATCCAGATCGATGCCCATTTTTTCACATTCCTTGCGGAGGTTTTCTTCGCCGATGGATTCGATGACCTTCATCCGGTTTACATAAACACCCAGGTCGCCTTCCACAGTTCTCTTGGCTTTCGGCTCCGGAGAGATCATGATTCTGGCGATCTTATCAGATTCTGTGGCTACCGAGTGCAGGTCGGTGGTGGCACCGCCCACATCCAGCACGATCAGGTCCCCCAAGCAGTCATAAAGCAGCTTGGTGCACTCCATCACCGCGCCCGGTGTCGGGATGATCGGTCCGCTGACCATATCGCGGACATGCTCCATGCCCGGTGCCTGAGTGATGTGATCCTCAAAGGCATCCTGTATCACCTTGCGGCAAGGCTCCACATTCAGTTCATCGATTTTCGGATATACGTTCTCAACATTGTATAGCTGCTGTCCGCTTTCCTCATCAAAAATCAGTTTCATCTCTTCCTGGTTCTCAATGTTTCCGGCATAGATCACCGGTGTATGAAGTCCCAGACTGCGGATCTTTTCCGCGTTGTCCAGTGCAGTGTCTCTTTCACCGTAATCCACGCCGCCGGCAATCAGGATCAGATTCGGATTAATTTCTTTTATTTTTGCCAGATCGGTCCGGCGCAGCTTCCCTGCGGTAATATAGTGGATGATGCCGCCGGCGCCCAGTGCGGCTTCCTTGGCCGCCTTGGCCGTCATGTCGTATACCAGTCCGTGTACCGTCATCTTCAGCCCGCCGGCAGCCGATGACGTGGCCAGCATTTCATCATATTCCAGACTTTCGATGTTCATTTTTCTGCAAAGGTCATCGATGGCCCCCTGCAGTCCGATCCGCACATCTCCATCCAGTACGGAAGTCGGTGCCTGCCCCTGCGCCCAGAAAACCGGATTATCCGTTTCCAGATCTTTAAAGGCATTGACAACTGTGGTGGTTGAACCGATCTCGGCAACCAATACATCAACTTTCATTGTACTACCTCGCTTTTTTCTCAGTTATCTGTCAATTTTCATCTATTTTCTTCTGCCTGCTGCGGCAGATTGTTTTCGATCTTCAGGTTTCGTGCCATGGCACGAGTTGCTTTTATGTGGCTTATATTATCTGAAAAAAGGGCCGGGCAAATGCCCAGCCCCTTGAAAGACTTCGTCGAATTTTTTACAGTTCGCCTCTTCTTCTCTGTGCTTCTTCGCAAAGGAAGGTAGCTACATCGATACCGTGGGAGTCTCTGCCGAAACCAGCGTCGATACCGGTCTTTACAGCGTCTTCCGGAATAACCTGCGTACCGCCTGCAGCGATGATCACCTTGTCTCTAATACCCTTTTCGATGGCCAGATCATTGATTCTCTTCATGTTCTTATAGTGAATATTGTCATGAGAGATGATGGTGGAAGCCAGGATTGCGTTGGCATTCAGTTCGATTGCAGCGTCAACCAGCTTTTCTACCGGAACGGAGGTTCCCAGGTAATTTACCTTGATGCCCCACTTTTCGATACCGCCGTGCTTGATGTTGATGATTTCACGTAAGCCTACGGAGTGTTCATCTTCACCAACGGTACCGCATACAACTACCATCGGATGTTCTTCGAACTCTTTGTACAGAGTTGCATCGTCCAGGTGATGTGGTTCAGGCGGGATCTCCAGCGTGGATGGATCTACGTCGAAGGTAATCTTGCCCTTCATTTCGATTCTGGTACCTTCTGCCTGCTGCATAATTTCCTTGGAGTTTACTTCCGGATTTTCCAGACCCAGTCTGCGGCCGATTTCCAGAGCGGTAGCTTCTGCAGTTCTTACGTCTGCAGGGATCATCATGGTCATGAGAACCACGCCGTCTCCGCACCATTCCATTTCCGGCTTGATTGCCTTGCCGTCCAGGTACTTTTCAACCTTTTCCAGTCTGCGTGCTACGCAGTCCTCTTCATCCAGCTCGTCGATGAATACGATCTTGCTTCTGTCTTCGAAAGTACAGCCGCCGATCAGAGCGGATGGGTTCTCAGGGTCGCCGCCGTACTGCTCTACGTTGTTGTAGCCGTAGTGAGCAGTTACAGGAGCCATGTAGTCTTCTTCTCTTTCGAAGATGTATCCATAGCCTACGCCGCCTTCAATCTTACGGGCAATACCGTCGCCGTTTCTTTCCGGATATCTTGCAGAATCTACGAAGAATCCTTCCTGAACAGCCTGGAAGTAACCGCCTACTTCGATGATTTCTTCCATGAACAGAACAGCTCTTTCCTTGATGTCACGAGCCATTTCTCTCAGCGGACCGTCTTTTTTCAGTTCAACCATTTCCATCAGGCCGTCCATGCCGATGAGAGCCTGTTTCGCGTTGTCGCAGGCTTCCATGTTGTAGATATGCCAAGGAACGTTTCTTCCTTCGTCCGGCGTAATGGTGGACTGGATATCTGCGCTGGTCAGCTTGGAAATAAACATGTTCATTACGTGAGTTACCGTTGCTTCTCTTACGGAGGAGCAGATGTACTTGGTGTTCTGCTGTGCTCTCATCTTGTATCTGCCGCAGAAGTCACGCAGAGCAACTGCATAAGGCAGGTCCATGTACATACAAGGAGCCGGCGTTGCTGTCGGAGGTACGGTGGACAGAGCGATGTGATCCGGAGCGATACCAACCTTTTCGGAGAACAGGGAGTTGATGGCATGCTGAACGATCAGTTCCGGCATTACCTTCCATGCTTCTCTTGCAGTTGCGTTGGCATTGTGTGCACCGTCGATCTGCAGGATTCCTGCCCATGCCAGAATCTTCTTGGATTCGCAGGCATCTACGAAGGAACGTACGCAGTTGATGTCTCTGTACAGAACGTTGTACTGAGGGTCCTGATGCGCACCGTTGATACCTTCTTCTGCAAACATTACAGCTACGTCCGGACCTGCTACGCCGGAAACGTAGGAATGATAGTTGATTGGACGGCCAACTTCATCTTCGATGATGTCCAGCGCCTTTCTCTGTGCTCTTACCTGCTTACGGGTTACAGGAATACCGCCGATACCCTGCGGAGTACCTTCCATCAGGCCATCGATGTGGGACTGACCCATGTGACGGATAACCATGATATGGTCAGCGCCATGCCATGCAGCCATTCTCATTCTGCGGATATCGTCTTCGAAACGTCCGGAAGCGATTTCGGTGGTGATTACCGGCATCGGCTGCGGGTCGATGTTTTCGAAGTACTTGGCAGGAGGCAGGCCTACGCTGTTCTTCAGCGGCTCGGAAATGTCATGGTATTCGAAAGGTCCCATGTTCTTGTTTTCAGCCGGCTTTCTCCAGGTCCAGCCTCTTCTTCTCGGCTCGTACTTGTCGATATCCTTTAATATTTCTCTAACGTCTAACTTTTCGTTTGGTTTCAGTTCAAAATCTGCCATCTTATTTACCTCCCTTGAACAGTGCTACTGCATCGTCCCAGTATTCGCCCTGCGCCAGTTTGATGCTGGCTTCCCGGATGGAGATGCCCTTTTCTTTGGAAATCTTGTAAACCACGTGGCCAGCGCCATGACCCATCAGGCCTCTGTCCATGCAGCCTTCCACGATTTTCTGGGTATCCAGAGAGGATACGCCCATTCTCAGTAAAACGGCTCTTTCAACGGAAGGTGTGGTGTTCTTTCTGCCCAGTTCCAGCAGCGGATCTACAACCTGTGCGGTTAAATCCCAGAACTTGTTATATAATTCTTCGTCAGAAAGGTTTGCGATATGCTGTCTTCTCTGTTCGAAATCGTCAGCTCTTTTCATCCTTTTTTTCTCCCTTACTCATTTTATATTTCCCGATACACTTTTAAACTTTTAAAACTTTGCATAAAGCTTTGCGCCCGATCGGGGTCTGCAGAGCCGATAGTGCCCTGCGGATATGTTTTGAGGGGAAGGGGCCGGCTTCAGAACCGAAACCCCTTCCTGTTACCCATAATACCCTGAATTATTTTACGATCTTGCATTCTTCGCAGATCAGGTCTCTCATGTCGCCCATGATAGCTCTAGGAACAGGGATATCGATCATGGTCTTCAGACCAGGTCTTGCATTGATTACGTGCGGAATGGTGTTCATGATCATAGCCATGGTACCGATACCGCCTTCGATTTCCGGTGTGTTGGACATATTTACGTCCGGAGTACCCTTGATGATGACATAGTCACCGGTATGTACGCCAACCTGTTCCGGTTCGATCTGTTGCGGGTGATCCATTTCGATCTTTACTTCGCCGTCAACAGTTCCCCAGCCCTTCATAGCTACGCCGGCAACGTGTCCTGCAGGAGCAAATCCATAAGGAGACTTTCTGTCAACGTCAGTTACGATCGGTTCCATATCCTGTTCGAATTTTTCCAGCTTCCAGCCCAGAGCGTCTGTGATCATGCCAACGGATTCTGCGAAACCAACGTGGCCAGCCATGGTGCCGTCTGCTTTTCTTGCGTTGAATTCATCTACGGTAATGCCGATGCCCTGTTCTTCCATTACAGCAGGACCAAACGGGGATAAGCTGTTTACACGTCTGGAAACGATGTGGTCAACAGATTCGCATGCACCTGTCCACAGAATTACCAGCAGGTCCATGATCAGACCAGGGTTGATGCCGGTTCCCAGTACGGTTACGCCGTTCTTCTTGGCGATTTCGTCCAGCTTCTTTGCCAGTTCCGGTTCCTGCGCCTGCGGATAAGCCATTTCTTCCGCGGAAGTGATCACGTTCATGCCAGCTTCCATAACCATAACCAGCTTGTCATAAACTTTAGCAGTGAAGGAGTCGGTGCAGACAACAACGATGTCAGCAGCGCCCGGTTTGATGACTTCTTCAGCAGTTCCGACGATCACGTCTTCTCTGTCTCCTCTTTCAATACCAGGAACTACTTCGTACAGGCTCTTGCCCAGCTTAGCGCCGATGTCGATTGCGCCAACAATGTCAACGCCCTTCTTCTTCGTCAGCATCTTGCCGATTCCGCCGCCCATAGCGCCAAGTCCCCACAGGATTACTTTTACATTTTCCATTTTCGTTCTCTCCTTTTGTCTAAAAATTTAATTTTTCGCATTTTGTATTTGTAAGACTGTATTTACGATAATTATATATAGCAAGTCCCGTGCCACTGGTTTTTATGGATATTGTATACTTTTTTCTCCACAAAATTGATCCTTCCATCCATTTTTTCTCCGGCTTTTCTTTATTTTTTGTGTTTTTTCACAAAATCCATTCTCCCGATTTTTTCTTTCTGTCGAAAAATGTCTGTAGACTACGGTTTTTGGGGAAGCATATGCAAAAAAGTTTGCATTATGCATGCAAACTTTTTTGCGTTTCATCCCATGATATGATACTTTTTCAGTTTATGCTGCAGGGTCTGCCGCTTGATCTGCAGGGATTCCGCAGCTTTGCTGATGTTTCCGCCGGCGTTGATCATTGCTTCCTTTATAATCTGACTTTCAATATTATCCAGATATTCGTCCAGAGGCACCTGCACATCGTATTTCTGTGCGGCTGTCCGGCCTTTTTTCGCACTGCCCGGCATGGTCAGCAGTTTTTCTGTCAGCACATGTTCCCGGTCTGCCATGGAAACCGCCTGTTCAATGATGTTTTCCAGTTCCCGCACATTTCCGGGATACTCGTAGCTCCTCAGCTTTCTGGCTGCACCGTCGGAGATCATCCAGATTTCCTTGCCGAATCGTTTATTGTGTTTCTCCAGGAACCGCTCTGCCAGTACGATGATATCCCCCGCACGTTCCCGCAGGGGTGGAATGGAGATGTTCACCACGTTCAGCCGATAATACAGGTCTTTTCGCAGCTTGCCGTGGGCCATCAGATCCTCCGGCGGCTCGTTTACCGTGGCGATAATTCGCACATCCACAGGGATGTCCTTCATACCGCCCACCCGGCGGATATAGTTTTCCTGCAGCACCCGCAGCAGCTTGCTCTGCAGGTCATAGGGCATGGCACTGATCTCGTCCAGAAGCAGCGTGCCGCCGTTTGCCTGTTCAAACAGTCCTGCCCGGTCCACAGCCCCTGTAAATCCGCCCTTGGCCGTTCCGAAGAGCATGCCCTCCAGCAGCGGCTCCGGAATGGCCGCACAGTTCTGTGCCAGGAACGGTTTGTCCTTTCTGGCGCCGGCATAGTGAATGCTCTGGGCAAACAGTTCTTTTCCGGTTCCTGTCTCGCCGAAGATGAAGACGGATGCATCATTGCCCGCTGCCCGCTTGGCCCGGTTCACCACTTCCAGGAAATTCTCACTCTCTCCATAAAGATCGTCGAAGGAATATCTTTTGATTCCGTCTTTTCTGGCGGGACCTCCTTCCCCGCTCAGTTCCATCAGTTTATCGGACATCTGCCGGATATCTGTGATGTCCTTGGCCACTTCAATCGCCGCCACCGTTTCGCCATCTACAATGACCGGCAGCGTGCTGTTGATGGTGGTGACTTCCTTACCGTAAAGGTTCTTATAGGTCTGCTGCTGCCGTACGGTGGATTCGTTCTTTTTCAGCGCTTTAAACATGGTGGACTCATCCAGATTAAAATCCGGAAAGGCCTCGTGGAATTTCTTCCCCAGCACGTCCTCCACATTGACCTTTTCCAGGTCGGCCATAGTGTGGTTATAAAAGAGGCCTTTTCCCTCTTTATCCACGATATAGATGCCCTCGTCCACCAGATTGATCAGCTCGTAAATAATCTTCTTATAATATTCCGCTTTCATACAGATGTCTCCTCTCCCATCGTCGGTCCGATGACCTTCTGTATATATTCCCGATAACCGCCGGCCAGATGGTATGCATCATAGCCTGCATCCAGCAGGAGCTCCGTGATCTGCCGGCTGATCTCCCCCGCCTGGCAGAACACACAGATCTTTCTGTCCCGCGGCAGCTCATAAAGCCTGCCGATCTCATCCACAGGCAGATTCACTGCTTCCGGCAGACTCCCAAAAGAAAACATGGTCTTGCTGCGCACATCCAGCAAAAGAGCATTCTCAAAAGGATGCTCCAGATATTCACAGATATCCATTTCCCGCTCTTCTAGCCGCATGTCAGCACCTCGTAGTCCGTCCTGTTTTCCTTCACGCTGCAGAACGCTTTCTGGCTGCCGCAGACCGGGCAGTCCGCTTCCGCCTCTGCCTCCATCTCCCGGAATTCCATGTTCAGCCCGTCGAAATACAGCACACGTCCGGTTAGAAGCTGTCCGATTCCCAGCAGATACTTGACTGCTTCTACAGCCTGTATGCTGCCAAGGACTCCAACAGCCGCACCCAGTACCCCAGCCTGGGCACAGGTCATCATCCCGTCATCCGAAGGGACCTCGGGCAGCAGACACCGCAGGCACGGCCCTTTTCCCGGGACATACGTCATAACCTGCCCCTGAAGCTTTACGATTCCCGCATGTGCATACGGCTTGCCCGCCAGCACGCAGGCATCATTGATGAGAAATTTCGACGGAAACCGATCCGTGGCATCAATGATAAAGTCGTAGTCTGCAATGGTTCCTTCTATATTATCTGCTGTCATTCTTTCGTGGTACAAAACCGTCTCCACATCGGGATTGAGCCTCTTCAGAAATGCAGCTGCACTCTCCACCTTTTCCATACCCAGGGTTTCTGTACTGTGGATCACCTGCCTCTGCAGGTTCGACAGATCTACCCGGTCATCATCGGCAATTCCGATCCGGCCCACGCCGGCTGCTGCCAGATACATCATGGCCGCAGATCCCAGAGCACCGGCGCCGATCACCAAAACCTTCGAAGAAAGGAGCTTCTTCTGTCCTGCCACACCGATCTCACGCAGCACAAAATGCCTGGAATAACGCTGCAGCTGCTCACTTGTAAATGCCATACTTTCGCCTCCTCCGTTCTTTCTTTTTCCTTCATTCCGCCCTTAGTATAGCACAAAAAAACACCTGGTGCAAATATTTTTGCACCAGGCAGTACTACTCTTTTTCCGGCAATTTCGTTCTTTTTCACTTTTTTCTTTCCCGGCAATATTGATTCATCAGATATTCTGCATAATCCCCTCTTGTAAATAACCGTTTGCTGTTTGGATTCCCCACGGCTGCTGCGATTTTGGAAAGCGGGACTGTGGCACTGACATGCTGGGCCGGACTTTCGTTTCCCCCGTAGCGCTTCAGGATCGTCTCTGCCCCGTCCACTTTCAGATTGCCAAGCCGCCAGAACTCTTCCGTTGGCGCCACATTGGGATAGACGTCGAAATTCCGGTCTATAAAGAATGTTGGTGTCGGACTGACCAGATTTTGGGTGGAACTGTCGTGGAGGAATGCATCGAAAAGCGACTGCTCCGTTTCCCCGAACACCTGGCGCAGGGATTGCTTTTCGAAGTATTGCAGCGTGCAGTCAGCCAGCTTCCTCGGAATTTTCTGCAGGTCGTCCTCTGTTACCCGGATATCATACAGCTTTTCATTTTCTCCGTCGCAGGAACCCTGATGAAGAAAAAGCTGAAAGGTTCCGCCAATATCGCGGCACCGTTTCTCCAGTTCCAGTTCTTCTGTCAGTGCCTCGAGAAAAGGAAGTTCCTCCAGATTATCCTTGTTGACGAAAATCTGAAAGCGTGGTGCAATTCCGTTTTCCAGAAGAATATCCACCGACTCCAGAATTTCGTGATATGCACCTCTCCGCCCCGTGTAATGGTCGGTTTTCTCCCGTCCACCGAACAGGGTCAGCTGCGCTGCTTTCAGTCCCAGATCGGAAAGCCACGGGCCATACGCTCTGTCCCGGACAAGACGCCAGACACTGACCAGTTCGAAATGCTCCCGCTTCCTGTCTGAAAGCTGTTCACAAAGCTCCCATCGCAGCTTGTAATCCGCATGATAGTCAGGCTCTCTGTACCAGTCGTATACTTCCAGACAATCGGTATACGGACGAAACTGCGCGGCTGCATATTTCAAATCTTCTTCTGTCAGGTGTCCATTGGGAGAATGTCCGATCCAGCAGTGTCTGCAGCGATTGGGACATCCGTTCATGTCCAAAGCGATGGTGATTTTTTTCATATTCATTTTCCTGACTCCTTGAAATAGGACAGGTTCTTGTTTGCCAGCTCCAGTATCTCCTCTCTGGTCAGATACTCCGGCCCATCGGAGCTGATATAAATCTGTCTGTCGCTTTCAATCCAGAGCAGGTTTGAATACTGATTTTCGTCACTATAAAAATAAATTCCCTCTTTTCCTCTTATATTCACCTGCTCTATGACGGTCTGTTCCTGATCAATGCCCCATCCGGCGTCTTCGCTCAGTTCCCGGATTCGAAGCTGCGTCTCCCCCTTCTCATACAGAATGACCCTGTCAATCCCGTCATCTTCGGCGGCCACGATTTCATACCCTTCCGGGATCTCTGCCAGAGCGAAAAAGTCCTCCCATCCATCCAGACATTCAGCCTGGACTGGTTTCAGGTTCACATGATCACCTTCGTCCTTTATAAAGAATCCTTTGAATTTCAGCCGCACCGCATCGGCCGATGACAGTGAAACCGTCCCCACCACAGCGACGCAAAGAAGCACAACGGCACATTTCTGCAAAACGGTGAAACGGCGACTTTTCTCTGTTCTTTTTCCGCCGGAAGAGGGTTTCCCGTTCAGCGTTTTCAGAAACTCCGAGAGCTTATCTTCCTGTGCCTCCGTCAGAGGTTCAGTTCCTGATTCTCTGCCATATATGTTCTTCAATGCTTCACAGGTGGCATTTCTCTGATTAATATCATTCTTTTCCATGCTTCTGCTTCACCCTCCCTTCCGTCAGGATTTCACATTCCGTATGTTTGTCCATAATCTGTGCCAGGCTTCGCTTGGCGCGCAGGACCATTTGTCTGCAATTTCCTTCACTGGTATGAAATGCGATGGCCATTTCTTCGTAGTCCGCTTCCTCTACATACCGCAGATAAAGAACATCCCTTTCTTTCTGCGTCAGTTCCAGCAGGCAATTCTCCATCTCTTCCGTCTCCATTCGGAATCGGTTCAGTTCCGGATTCACAGTTTCTGCCTTGCGGTAATCATCACAGACCGGGAAGTCCTCTTCGTTCAGAGGATTTTCCCAGCCACGCCGCTTCCATTCCTGGGAACGAACATCCTTCGCCGCATTTCTCGCAATGACACGGATGTAATTTTCCTGCTGCTTTCCCTGACGGCTTGCAACCGCCGGAAGGCTTCTGTATATCCGGATCCAGGTTTCCTGCATGGCATCCTCCTGTAATGCTTCACTTTGCAGGAGGATTTTTCTCACCTCATATTTGATAACCCCTTTATATCTTTCCAATATCTCTTCTATCATTTCCTGTTCTCTCCACGTTTTTCTTTCAGCCCAAACCCTGCTCTTTCCAATGGAATTATCCCATTTGCCTGCCGTCATCAGTATATCACACCTCCCTGCATGCTTTCTACTTCGATTCTTTCGGCATGCTAAAGAAACCTGACCCAATCAGGTTTCTCTGATTATAAAACTGAAAAAGGTTCCGCGAAGAACTCCTACAATAAAGACTTACTGTTTTTTCTCTTACCTTGTGACAGGTTTCGATATTTTTTCTTTCTATATTTACAAATCAAGAAAACCGGTAGATTTATGCGTATTTTATGTTGGAAAAGCGGGTATAATATGCTATAATAGCATTAGAAAAGCGGTAGAACGGAGTGGATACAATGATTTCACGAAAAGTCGAACAGGAACTGCAGCATTTTTTAGAAGATGAACAAAAGAAAGCACTGCTTGTTACAGGTGTGAGACAAGTCGGCAAGACATTCAGCATACGGGAATTTGGCCGCCATAATTTCCGGTCTTTTGTAGAGATTAACTTTCTGGAGAACCCGGCAGCAAGGGAGCTGTTTGAAAATGCGAAGAACAGTAAGGATCTGCTTCTCCGCTTATCTCTGATGGCAGACTCCGATCTGATTCCAGGCGAAACCCTTATTTTTCTGGACGAAGTACAGGAGTGCAGAGAAATCGTGACCGCGATCAAATTTCTGGTGGAAGAGGGCAGCTACCGATATATTCTGAGCGGTTCCCTGCTGGGTGTCGAACTGAAGGACATCCGTTCCATGCCGGTAGGGTATATGGATATCATCGAGATGTATCCTCTCGACTTCGAAGAATTTGTACTGGCAAACAGAGTTGCACCCCGCATCATCGAAACGCTGAAGAAGTCTTTCGAAGAAAGGGTTCCTGTGGATCCTCTCATCCACGAAAAGATGATGGATCTGTTCCGCCTTTATCTTATCGTCGGCGGAATGCCTGCGGTGGTCATGCAGTACCTGCAGACCAATAATCTCCGCGAAGTCCAGCGTATTCAGCAATCCATCGTCGCACTGTATAAGAAAGACATCTCTAAATATGATCCCGATCAAAAGCTCTATATCGAGGATATATTCAATCTGATCCCCAGTGAACTGAATGCGAAAAACAAACGCTTCATTCTGAAAAATCTGAACGAAAACTTTCGTTTTTCAAAATTCAGCAACAGTTTTCTCTGGCTGAAAGAAGCAGGTGTGGCGCTGCCTGCATTTTGCGTGGATGAGCCAGTTTCTCCGCTGCTGCTCTCCAAATCAAAGAACCTGTTTAAGCTTTTCATGGCGGATGTGGGTCTGCTGGCATCCATGTATATGGATGATATTCAGATCCGTATCCTCAACCGCGAAAAGGATATCAATTTCGGATCCGTCTACGAGAATGTGGCGGCGCAGGAATTGAAAGCCCATGGCTTTGACCTCTTTTACTTCAACAGTAAGAAACAGGGGGAACTGGATTTTCTGATCGAGCAGTCCGGAAATGTCCTTCCAATTGAAATCAAGTCAGGGAAGGACTACACGAAGCATGCCGCTCTGAGCAATGTGATGGCCAATACCAGTTATGCCATTCCAGCTGCGTATGTGTTCCACAATGGCAATGTAAGCACTTCAGAAAAGATAACCTATTATCCGATCTATATGCTGATGTTTCTCCAAAAAGAAAAGCTGCAGGAGGATATAATCTACCGACTTGATCTGGATATACTGAAGTGATGAATGAACTTCTCCATCTTGAAGAATCTCATCAATTCATGTCGAATCCTGTCGGAAAAAAGCTGTTGCAAATTCCGTTAAAATGAATATAATAAAAGTATAACTTCGCAGATGAGACGAGTGACGGTTCTGACTCGTCGGTAAAATAAAAACTGACCGAGCGATGAGACGAGTGACGGTTCTGACTCGTCGGTAAAATAAAAACTGACCGAGCGAAGATTATCTGGAGGAGATTTTCATCTCCTCTTTTTTTCGAAGAGTTATTTGCTTTATTTTACATATAAGGAGATTATTGTTTTGAGTTCAAATTCTTTTTCATTTGAGATACGCAAACTGTCGTCACATTTTTATTCCTATCATTTTAAATCCTCATCTCGGTCAATTCATCATAGATCCGGACTGGATTATTCAAAAATGGTACTGATTTCAGATACAGATTATTTGAGCAGGGAACCCGCATTAATTGATTCGTAAATGGAAGCTCTTCTCTTTCTCCGGAGGAACTCAGGCGACGTTACCAGTTCTCGACACTAAAATATTTCCACGACATTCTCCATCTTCCCAAACTTTGATTTTTATAGTATAATACCTTGGGTACAGAAAAGAAGACATTGAAAAAAGGAAGTTTACGATACGATGAGATTAAGAAAAGAAACCGAAATGGCAACCGAAAATATGCCGGAAGAAGAGATTTTGCTCATTGCCAATGTGTCCGACGCGCTGGCACACCCGGCAAGAGTGAAGATCTTCCGCTACATCATGCAGGCCAACAAGGCCATGGTCACCGTCTGCAACAAGGATCTGGTGGAGCATTTCGATTACGCGCAGGCTACCATCAGTCAGCACGTGAAGAAGCTGGTTGCCTCCGGTCTGGTGGAAGTGAAAAAGAAAGACAAGTTTTCCTATTATTATGCCAATCTGGGCATGCTGTCCCGCTATCTGAATGCCACCCGGAAGTTTTCCGTGATGTAGAGTCCGGAGTAAAATCCAAAAAAATATGAAAAATGTCCCTGCCCGAAGCAAACGGAGCAGGGATTGTTTTTTCTATGAAGTATGATGTGGTGCGTTCTAACCCCGCAGCCTGAAAAAGTCTGCTGCGTTGTCATAGAGAATTCTCTGGATTCCCTCTTCCTCCACACCGCTGACCAGCACCTTCTGCAGCTCTACGGAAGGATCGTGGAACGGCGTGTCCGTACCGAACATGATCCGGTCTTTGCCTACGGTCTCGTATGCTTCCCGGATCTTTGACGGCATGGGCATACCGGACATTTCCAACCAGATGTTCGGATACCGCCGGGCCATTTTCAGCGCCGCGTCGATATATACACCATGGCCGTGGCCCATGTGAATCATCATGATCTTTACATTGGGATGCCGTTCTGCCAGCAGGCCGATCTGCCACGGCAGAGAATATGGCGGATGTCCGCTGTGAATGCAGACAGGAACGCCTGCCTTCTCCGCCTTATCCAGAATGGGATCCAGAGCTTCCGTATCTGCACAGTATGCATGGCGAAGCGGATTCAGCTTCACCGTCTGAAAACCCTTTTCGAAATAATGATCCATGAAATCTACAGTAGCCGGATTCAGCGGGTTTACGTAAACAGCCCCAACGATTCGTCCCGGATATTTTTCCATCATTTCCAGGGTCACATCGTTATCTTCATTGCAGAGGACCGTCTTTTCGATTTCGAAGCGGTCCATCTGGGCGATCAGTCCTTCTCCGGTGATCCCCACATTAGCCCATCCACCGATATAACCGATATGTGCGTGTGCGTCTATGATTTTCATTTTCCTGCACCGTCCTTTCCCATGAAACGGAAAATGCGTTTGGATAATACGCTGGCCAGGATGGCAAACAACACCACTCCTACCGTAGTCTGAATGCAGATGTTCGGGATGGAGGCGATAGCCGGTCCCGAACCCACCAGCACTACCTTCACCAGGGTGTATGCGATGATCTGGAAAATACCGCCCGTCACGGCACCACCGATCTGCAGGCTGCGGCTTTCCGGGTTCTTCTTTATGATCGTACCCATGATGAACGCCATAATATATTTGATGACCAGCGTGGGCAAAATCCATGCTGCCGCCCCTGCCAGAAGGTCGGACAGCGCACCGCCGATTCCCGCTGCGATGGCCCCGTTCTTCCGTCCCAGCATGATCACTGCCAGGAAGATCATGCAGTCTCCCATATGGCTGTAGCCGCCGGTGGCCGGATTCGGAATTTTAATAATATAGGTCGCCACAAATATGATGGCAGCCATCAGCGCGGTCATTACAAGGGTTCTGGTCTTTTCGTTTGTCTGATTCATAATGATTCCTCCAATAGAACTGTGTTTCTGTTGTCCATTATAGAGGAATTCTGTTATGATGAAAACCTACAATTTTTATTATTTTTTAGCATACAGTTCTGTTTTCGTTTCCGCTCCCGTTGTTTCGTCCGGCCAGCGGGCACTGTCTGTATAGATGGTCATATCGCCCCCAAGTTCGTCCATGAAAGCGAAGCCTCCTGACAGGAAGGCCTCCACGAAGTCGCTGCTTCCCGGCTCACGAAACCGAAGTTTTCCCTCATCGTGCAGCAAGGCGCAGATCGGCGACCTCCCCTGCAGGAACCCCATGTATCCGTCTACCGTCCGAACCAGGATGCTTTCCGCCATTCCATCATAAAAATCTTCTTCCGGCGTGACCACCGTCAGATGGATTCCTTTCTTTCCGCCCAAATCCTTTCCCGCACTCATGTTTTTTCCCTCTTTCTGCTTTACGCTCGGCTGCCGGACCGCACCGCCCGTCCTGCCTCCTGTTTCTCATACCGCTGCGCCACTTCGTCGATGGTTCCTGCCATCAGAAACAGGTTCTCCGGAACTGTATCATACTTCCCTTCTAAAATTTCCCGGAAGCCCCGGATTGTTTCCGAAAGCGGAATGTATTTCCCCGGCATACCGGTAAACTGCTCTGCCACGCTGAATGGCTGGGACAGGAATCTCTGCACCCGCCGGGCGCGGGCCACAGTGACTTTATCTTCTTCCGACAGCTCATCCATGCCAAGGATCGCGATGATATCCTGCAGGTCTTTATACTTCTGCAGAACGGCCTGCACCCCTCTGGCAACTTCATAATGTGCTTCACCCACAATCAGCGGATCCAGAATCCTGGACGATGACTCCAGCGGATCCACCGCCGGATAAATTCCAAGCTCCGTGATGGATCTGGACAGCACCGTGGTAGCATCCAGATGGGCAAAAGTGGTGGCAGGCGCCGGATCGGTCAGGTCGTCAGCCGGCACGTAGATAGCCTGCACCGAAGTGATGGACCCGGTCTTCGTAGACGTGATCCGCTCCTGCAGTGCCCCCATCTCCGTTGCCAGCGTGGGCTGATATCCCACTGCCGACGGTACACGGCCAAGCAGGGCCGAAACTTCAGACCCTGCCTGCGTGAACCGGAATATATTATCGATGAAGAGCAGCACATCCTGCCCCTCCTCGTCACGAAAATACTCTGCCATGGTAAGCCCCGTCAGTGCGACCCGCATGCGGGCGCCCGGCGGTTCATTCATCTGCCCGAAGACCATGGCCGTCTTTTCCAGGACACCAGAGTCCAGCATTTCGTGATAAAGATCATTTCCTTCCCGCGTCCGTTCTCCCACACCGGCAAATACGGAAAGACCTCCGTGTTCTCTGGCAATATTATGGATCAGTTCCTGAATCAGTACGGTTTTTCCCACGCCGGCTCCGCCGAAAAGGCCTACCTTGCCGCCCCGTGTATATGGGGCAATCAGATCGATGACCTTGATGCCTGTTTCAAAGAGTTCGGATTCTGTATTCTGTTCTTCGAAGCCCGGTGCCGGACGGTGAATGGGCATACGCCGAATCTCCTGCTCCAACTGTCCCTTTTCATCAATAGGCTCGCCAATCACATTAAACAGGCGGCCCAGCACTTCTCTGCCCACCGGTACGGATATGGGCGCACCGGTATCGACGGCCGTCATACCGCGGCGAAGCCCGTCTGTAGAAGCCAGGGCGACACATTTTGCCACATCATCCCCCACGTGCTGTGCCACCTCTGCCACCACGGTTCTGCCTTCTGCCGGGATTTCAATGGCGTTCAGCAGCTTCGGCATATGCCCCTCTTCAAATTTCACATCGATCACCGGACCGATGATCTGACTGATGACTCCCTCCTGCATGAATCATCCCTCCTTCTTCAAAGCTTCTGCGCCCGATACGATCTCGATCAGTTCATCTGTAATCGCCTGCTGTCTGGCCCGGTTATAGTGCAGCGACAGATGAGACAGCATTTCCTTCCCGTTTTCCGACGCGTTCTCCATGGCGGTCCGCCGGGCCGCATGTTCACAGACTGCAGCCTCCGCAAGCCTTCGGTATAGCAGCAGTTCCAGATATCTGGGCAACATAAATTCCGCAGCTTTTCGCAGCGAAGGCACATATTCCCGTTCCCAGACAGCCTGTGCCGGTTCCGCAGGTTTTTCTTCCGGAGAATCCCAGGGGAAGAGCCTGCGTACTGTCGCTTCCTGGCGGAGCGTATTCACATACTGCATGGAGACCAGAAGGATCTCTCCCCCTGGTGTGTCCCCTGCCTGCCCGCAAGCTTCCAGCAGCTGCCTGCCCATAATACGTATTTTCTCCGGGGTAATCCGTTCCGGAGCGTCCAGACAGCTTCCCAGAACAGGTATCTTCTGATGGCGCAGATACTCCAGACCGCGGCTTCCGATGGCATAGACCGAAAGCTGCGGCGGCTCTGTTTTTTCTCCATCCGCACCCTTGTACTTGCGCTGTTCCATATGTTCTTCAAGTCGGCGGAGGATCCCCGCATTATAGCTTCCGCAGAGTCCGCGGTTGCTGGTGATAAGCACAACAATCGTGCGGTGCGGAAGATCTGACGCCTTTCCTTCCGGTAATTCTGTACGGTATTGCGCCGCCAGTCCACTCTCACGGATTACCTGCTCCATGATTTTCATGACGCCGGAAAGCCGGTCTGCTGTCTGATCATAATGTGCTTTGGCCCGGCGAAATTTGGCGGCGGACACCAGCCGCATGGCATTCGTAATATGTTCTGTCGTCTCGACACTTCGAATTCGTCTCCGAATCTCCCGCATGGATTCAGCCATAGGTCCGCCCCGCTTTCTCCCAGACTGTGATCCAGCTGCGGATTCCCTGATTCAGCATTTCCCCGGTTTCTTCTGTCAGCTTTCCGCTGCGCCGTATCTCCTCTTCCACCTCCGGATAATGGTGCCGCATATAGTCCAGAAGTCCCGCCTCGAAATCACGCACTTTTTCCGGCATAAGGTCTTCCATAAATCCGCCGGTTGCTGCATATATGCTTATGATCTGATCGATCACGTCCATGGGCTGATATTGTCCCTGCCGCAGAAGTTCCATGAGGATCCTGCCTCGCTGCAGCCGATGCCGGGTCTGGCTGTCAACATCTGAACCAAACTGTGAAAAGTTTTCCAGTTCCCGGTATTGCGCCAGTTCCAGGCGGATCTGTGAGGAGACCTGTTTCATGGCTTTGATCTGCGCGTTGCCTCCCACGCGGGAAACCGAAATTCCCACATTGATGGCGGGACGCTGTCCTGTGAAAAACAGTTCGCTTTCCAGAAAGATCTGCCCGTCTGTGATGGAGATCACATTGGTCGGAATATAGGCAGATACATCTGCTGCCTGCGTCTCCACAATGGGCAGCGCCGTAATGGAGCCGCCTCCCAGTTCGTCGCTGAGCCTGGCTGCCCGTTCCAGAAGCCGGCTGTGAAGATAAAACACATCACCCGGATAAGCTTCCCGTCCCGGCGGTCGGCGCAGCAGCAGGGACATGGCACGGTAAGCGACTGCGTGTTTCGACAGGTCATCGTAGACGATGAGGACATCCCGTCCTTCATACATGAAATACTCGGCCATGGCGCAGCCGGCATACGGCGCAATATACTGCAACGGGGCCACGTCACTGGCTGTAGCCGATACAACGATGGTGTATTCCATGGCCCCCTTTTTTTCCAGCGACTGTACCAGTTGTGCCACCGTGGATTTTTTCTGACCGATGGCTACGTAAATACAAATGACGTTTTTCCCTCTCTGATTCAGTATGGTATCGACTGCAATGGCCGTTTTTCCCGTTTGCCGGTCTCCGATGATCAGTTCCCGCTGCCCTTTGCCGATGGGCAGCATGGAGTCGATCGCCTTGATCCCGGTCTGCAGCGGTTCGTTGACGGACCGCCGCTTCAGCACGCCGGGTGCTTCATGTTCCACCGGTCGTCGCTCTGTGGTCAGGATGGGCCCTTTCCCGTCGATGGGCTGTCCAAGTGCATCGACCACCCGTCCGATGAGTGCTTCTCCTACCGGCACTTCTGCCACTTCTCCGGTGGGCTGCACCACATCGCCTTCTTTGATTTCCCGATCCGATCCCAGGATCACCACGCCTACATTCTCTTCCTCCAGGTTCAGTGCCATGCCGCATACGCCGCTTTCAAATTTCAGCAGTTCTCCCTCCATACATCTGTCCAGACCGTAAACTCTGGCAATTCCGTCTCCAACCTGCAAGACCGTTCCATAGTCCTGTATCTCAAACTGGCTTCGATAATTCAGGATCTGCTCCCTGATTACCGCACTGATCTCTTCCGGCCTTATATTCACAGACTTTCCTCCCTTCCTTATCTGCACCACATTTCAGCACCTGGGTACAACCGGCTGCTTCAGTTCTCCTGCAAGCTGTTCCAGTTCTCCCTTCACCGATCTGTCGATGCACTTGCCGTCCACCTGAATGATCACGCCTCCGACGAGAGCGGGATCCATGCATCTTTCCAAACGGACCTTTTTTCGCAGCAGTGCCGATACAGCCTCCTCGAAAGCCGAAACCTGCGCGATAGAAAGAGGTACTGCCGAATAGATTTTGCCGGTAGACTCGGCCCTCTGCCGTTCATAAAGCATCTTGTAATAGCGGGCAATTCTTCCGAGGTGCCAGATCCTGTCCTTATGAATCAGAACGAAAAGAAAGAGGATCATTTCCTCGCTGAATACCTCATGCAGTGCCGATTCGACAAACTGCTTTTTCTCTTCTGCCGGGATCGTCGGATTTCGCAGAAACGCCTGCAGCTCCGGCGAAGTTTCCAGCAGCTGCGCAAGACAAAGCACTTCCTCCAGGATCTCCGTTTGTTTTCCTCTTTCGCCGGCAGCTTCAAACAGTGCTTCTCCATAAGTCTTTGCTACGAATGTTCCTTCCATCTTGCTTCCTCCGCCTCCCTGATTACTTTATCCACCAGTTCCCGCTGCTCCTTGGCTGTGACTTCTTTTTCCAATATCCTGCCCGCAGCCAGCACAGCAAGCTCCGCCACATCTTCCCGCAGGCGTGCCGTTAATTTTTCTTCTTCTTTTTTCAGCTTCCTGCGGGTATCTTCCGTTATGCGCTGCGCCTCCTGCTTCGCACTTCCCAAAATCTCTTCCGCCCGCCGATCGGCTTCTTTTCTGGCATCTTTCAGAATCTCTCTTTTCTCGTCTTCGGCACGTGCCAGAGTCTGACTGTATTCATCCAGCAAAATCTCCGCTTTCCGCTCTGTTTCCGCCGCATGGGTCAGCTGTTCCTCGATTTCTGCCTGCCGCGCCATCATGAGGCAATGCACCTTTTCGAAGAAAAACCGTTTCAGAATCAGATACAGCACCAGCACTGTCACCGCTGAAAAAAGCAGATTCCAGTTGAATTCCAGAAGGCCCTGATATACAGTTACATCCATGGGGGTTCCTTACAGGCGTCCTGTGAGTATGATGGCGATGACAAAGGTGAGAACACCGATGGTTTCCATAATCGCCATAGCCACGATCATGGTCGTCCGAATCCCACCCTGTGCTTCCGGCTGCCGTGCGATACTCTCCACCGCTCTGGCGCCGATGATTCCCTGTCCGATCGAGATGCCGATTGCAGCAAGACCCATTGCCAACCCTGCTGCGATTGCGATAATACTTGTCATTTTTCCTTCCTCCTTAAAAAACAATTCATTCATACGTACTGCACCCCGACGATTATTCGTCTGCTGCAGTTTCTCTGGCCAGAAAAACCATGGTCAGGGTTACGAAAATATAGGTCTGGATCGCCGGCTCAAACATGTCGAAAAAGGCATTGACCGGCAGCACCAGTACTGCGCGGAAAAACGGTACTGTCCCGAAGAAGCTGCTGAGCCATTCCATAAACACATACCAGAGTTCCACCACCACCAGACCGCCGAATATGTTTCCGAACAGCCGGAAGGCCAGTGAAACCGGAAGGGTCACCTGTTCGATCAGGTTCAGTGGAAACATAAAGGGATACGGCCTGCACATGTGTTTCACCTTTCCCCGGAGACCCAGGGCATGAATACTGCTTCCCTGGATCAGAAGAAAGCTGAGAATGGACAGGCTGAAGGTCACATTGACATCCGCTGTGATCGGTCGGAGGCCCAGAATGCCCAGCGCGCTGCCGCAGAACAGATACAGAAACAGGGTCCCGAGAAACGGCATGTACAAAGCAGCATCTTTTCCCAGGTTGGACCGTCCATAGCTGTACAGCTTCTCCACGATGAATTCTGCCAGCAGCTGCCTCCGTGTCTGCGGGACTTTTTCCAGCCGGCTTCCCAGGATAATCCCTGCCACCGCGAGAAAGGCCGCGACGATCATTCCCCACAAGGTGCTTTCTGTCAGATAGATGTTTCCGTTTCCGAAACTGATGATAATCCTTGCTCCCAGTTCTTCCACATTCAGCATGGAATTCCCCCTTCAAAACGACGAAAGCAATATCAGATGCGTTTGACCGCTTTCCGATATTGCCTTCCTTTTTCTTTCAGCATTTTCCTTGTATTTTACACACTTTATGCTTTTTTTAATGTCTACACTATAGCATAATTTTGAAAAAAGTCCATACTTCCCGCCGTTACAGTTTCGCCAAAAAACGTTGAAATCGCCACATTCTGTGACGATTTCTTGGCACAAAACAACGTATTCTATTCCTCCCGCAGCATCATGGCCGCCACCATGTTTCCGTTCTGTCCGCGCTGTCCCCGATACGAAAAGAACCACTGCGGATGGCATCGGGTGCACAGCTGCATATCGAAGATATGGTCCGCTGATACGCCGGCTTCCATCAGGGTCCAGCGGATGACAGCCTTCAGATCCAGATCGTATTTTCGCAGGCCGCCGCGCTGCGCCATGCGCCCAAACCGCCGCCATTCTTCATGCTTTTCGAAAAACATCTGCGCCACATCTTCGTCCACCTCGAAACAGTCCTGGCAGAGCCCCGGTCCGATGCCTGCCAGAATCTCCGAAGGCACGCAGCCATAGTGCATCTGCATCTTGCAGACCATTTCCCCGGCAATTTCCTCCAGCGTCCCGCGCCAGCCGGAATGGGCCAGCCCGATGACACGGCGCACCGGATCAAAAAAATACAGCGGATTGCAGTCCCCATGGGTCGTGATCAGGGTGATGCCCGGACGATCCGTCACCAGACCGTCAATATCCTCATAGGTCCGCTTCCGGGTAATGCCCATGCCCAGATGTCTCTCATCCACTTCCAGCACATTGGCGGTATGGGTCTGATTGCTTCGAACCATGTTTTCCGCTTCCGTATCCAGCACATCGGCCAGGATCCGGTAATTTTGCAAAATGTGTTCTGCCGGCTCTTCCGGGCACTTGCCGAAGTTCCAGCTTTCCCGCGTGCCTTTGCTTACGCCTCCCCTCCGGGTGGTAAACAGGTGGGAAAGCTCCGGGTATTGGTCCAGCTGCGGGAAGGTGAACCAGCAGGCTTCTCCTTTCTGATGGAGATGATATCGGTTCATCGGTATTCTCCTTTTTTCTGATCCATTTTATTTATGATAGGTCTCATTGCGGTTGATCTTGAAGCTGCGGTAGATCTGTTCCAGCAGGATCACCCGCATCATCTGATGAGGGAACGTCATACGGGAAAAAGACAGCTTGAAATCGGCCCGACGGCTCACTTCCGCCGAGAGCCCCAGGCTGCCCCCGATGACAAACGCAATATCGCTTCTGCCCATACCGGCCAGATTCTCGATTTTCCCTGCCAGTTCCTCCGAGCTGAGGGCTTTTCCCAGCACCTCCAGCGTAATCACATAGGTGCTGTCACTGATCTGCTTCAGAATGGATCTTCCTTCTTCCAGCTTCACATTCTCTTCATCGGCTGCCGATGCTTTATCCGGCAGCCGGGCCTCCTTCAGTTCCACAACCTCAAGGGTGCAGAACCGCTGCAGCCGCTTGCTGTACTCCGCCACTGCCTCTGTCCAGTATTTTTCCTTCAGTTTTCCAATACAGATGATCTGAATCTTCATTTACGTTACACCTCCGTCAGTACCGGGGTCTGCTCCGGCCCCAGCACATCCATATAGAGATCTTTTCCTATGTAAAAGTCCGCTTCCTCCAGCACATTGCGCACCGTCAGGAAGGCCTGCTGCGGCGTGTTGTTTTCCCGGCTCAGGTGGGCCAGAAAGACCCGGGGCACCTTGCAGCGGTCCGGCTCGCGAAGAAGCTGAACCAGACACCTGCCTGCCGTCTCATTGGACAGATGTCCCACATCGCTGAGAATCCGCCGCTTGACCGGATACGGATACCTGCCGTAGAGCAGAATGTTTTCTTCGTGATTGGCCTCCAGGACCAGCAGGTCCGCATCCTTCATGGCATCATAGACTTCTTTCGTGACGCAGCCAGTGTCTGTCACAATGGCAATCTTTTTCCCGTCCTTTTCGAAGGTATAGGCGGTGGGTTGTGCTGCATCATGGGACAGGGGAAAGCTGTGAACCAGAATATCTCCCACCATCAGATCGCAGTTCTCCGGCGAGATGGTCACCAGCTTTTCTTCGATGGCATCTGCTGCCTTCGGTTCCAGGCCGGCTGCCGTTCCTTCCGATGCGATGAACCAGGCATCCGGTGCTTTTTTATGGAAGGCTGAAACGCTTTTCACATGGTCCACATGCTCATGGGTGAGAAACACGGCTGAGATTTCTGCCGGTTTTTCGCCCAGCGTCTCCAGCGCCGATACAATCCGGGAAGCGCTGATGCCCACATCCACTAATAACTGGGTTGTTTCACTTTTGATATAATAACAGTTTCCGCTGCTGCTGCTTGCAAATGCACTGAATCCTAAAGTCAATTTTTTCCTCCGTGCCAATCTCCGAAGAGGACTGCCGATTTTTTCATTCGTTCCGTCACTTTCACGCCAAACGGGCATCTGGTCTCACATCCACCGCAGCCTGTACAATGAGAAGCGTTTTTCTCCAGGGCGAAATAATGCTGCCGGACAGATTCCGGAATGGTATCCTGCGCTTCTGCCAGATCATAAAACTTGTTCACCATGGCGATATCGATATTTTCGGGACATGGTTTGCAGTGATTGCAATACATGCACCTGCCATTATAGGCATGCTGCGGAGCACCTGCCAGCACGCTGGCATAATCTTTTTCTGCGTCACAGGCAGTCTCATAGGAAACTGCTTCCAGCACGTGCTCCGGCTCCGAGTACCCCACCAGAATGCTGGCAACCGAAGGCCGCGTCAGGGCATAATGGATACACTGAGTCGGAAGAAGCGCCACACCGAACGGAGATGTCTTTTCATCCAGCAGTCGGCCTCCACCGTAACCCTTCATGACGGTCATGCCGATATCCTGCTGCTCACACAGCTGGTAAAGGGCTTCCCGCTGCGGATCCATTCCGGCAAGGGAAGCATCGTATTCTTCGTAATAATCATCGATATTTTCGGTTGGCGGCATCAGGTCGAAAGCCGGATTCACCGAGAACAGCAGCATTTCGATTTCTCCGGAAAGCACCGCATTCTTCGCCACCTTCGGGTTATGGGTGCTGAGACCCACATGGCGGATAATTTCTTTTTCCTTCAGTGCATGGACATATTCTATGAAAGGACCCCGGACGATCTCGTCCCAGTCTTTTTCTGCGTCTACATAATGAATCATGCCCAGATCGATATAGTTGGTCTGAAGCCGTTTAAGGAGATCTTCGAAAGCCGGTTTCACCACATTCAGATCCCGTGTGCGCACATACTGTCCGTCCTGCCAGGTGGAACCGATATGCCCCTGAATATACCATTTCTCCCTGGTGCCTTTCAGGCAGGTGCCGATGGCACTGCGCACATTCGGTTCTGACATCCAGCAGTCCAGAATATTGATGCCCTGTGCCTCGCAGGTCCGGATAATCTGCCTGCACTTCTCCAGGTCCATTCTCTCAAACCATTCTGCCCCCAGGCCGATTTCGCTGACCATAAGTTCCGTTTTCCCAAGTCTTCTGTACTGCATCTTTCTTCCTCTCCTGTATATCATATCCTGCTGCATTTCATGACAGGCAGATTTCCGCCTGTGTGCTATTATACCTCGTATGCCCCGGTTTGACAAGACAGGCTGTTTGGAATCAGGGGTGGAATCAGAGATAGAATCCGATGGAAAAAACAGGTTTTGCGCTTGTAAAACTTCGGAAAATAGTCCATAATATACATATCTTAGAACGGAGAAAAATCAGACATCAGAAAAAGGAGTCAGCTATGGCGATTTTGAGAATTTATACAGACGGCGCCTGTGCCAATAATCAGGGGGATGTGAATTTCGGTGGCTGGGGCGCCATCCTGGAGTTCGGCGAGCATCAGAAGGAGCTCTATGGCGGGGAGGCCAATACCACCAACAACCGCATGGAACTGACTGCCGTGATTTCCGCTCTGCAGGCACTGAAAAAAAACGGACAGACCATTCAGATCTTTACGGACAGTTCCTATGTGGCCAACTGCTTCCGGGAAAAATGGTACGAATCCTGGGAGAAAAACAAGTGGCGCAACGCCGCGAAGAAGTCGGTGGAGAATCAGGAGCTGTGGAAGGAACTCCTTGCCCTGGTCCGCCAGCATGATGTGGCCTTTTACCGGGTCAAGGGGCATGTGAACCTGGAAAGCAAGTCCACAGATTTCGACAAGCTGTATGAAAAGTTCCTCCAGTGGAACGGCAGCAGTTTCAGCTTCGAGGATTTCCAATATGTCACGAAGATGAACAACCGTGCCGACGAACTGGCCAATCTGGGGATTGATCAGGTAAAAACAGGAAGCAGAGCGACAGACTGATTGCAGAAAGGAACACGACCATGAATGAAAAGCTGAAGGAAACCGGTTCCAATATCCGCTTGTATCGGCAGTCTCTCGGAATTTCCCTGCAGAATTTCTCAGAACAACTCCATAAAAGCAAGGCGACCGTCTCCAAGTACGAGAACGGGCAGATTTCCATTGATCTGGAAACACTTCTGGAAATCTGCCAGATATTGCGGGTTCCTGCGTATAAGCTGCTTCCGAAGGCGAAACCGGTGCTGCAAGAGAAAGAACGTGGACTGTTCCACAGCCGGCAGTACCTCTACTCCTATGCCAGAAAGGGTCGAAAACTGACCAAGAGCGTTCTGGACCATTATACAGGGGTTGACGCCACAATGGATGTAACCTTCTTCTATGACGTGCCGGATTTCGATCAGCTTGAAAAATGCCGCGGTCTGTTTGAGGGAACCATGTGCAAAGAGGGCACGATTCTGAATTATCAGTTCGTCAATCGAAGAAACAGCACGGAGCATACCTTTCTCTGCTGTCTGGAGAGTCTCGTAAATGACGGATACAATATGGGACTTCTGTCCAGCATTTCGTATGACACCATATCGCCCAATGCGATCAAAGTGGTTATCTCCCCTGTGCCGCTGAAGGAAAACGACCAGCTGAAAGAACTGCTTCTCTTTGACCGGGAAGACATCCAGCGCCTGAAGAGAGATAACATGCTAACCATTATGAGAAAATAAGAAAAAAAGTATTCCATGTCCAGAGGTCCGCCGTACAGCGGACCGGCCGGAATACTTTTTTATTTTCTGTTTTCTATCTGCCTTCGATTTCCTTTCTTGTTTCAATGAAGGCCTTCACGATAAAATCGATGTCCTCTTTGGTATGGGCGGCGCTCAGCTGCGTACGGATACGCGCCTTTCCCTTTGGCACGACCGGATAGGAGAAGGCCACCACATAAATACCCTTATTCATCATGCCTTTCGCATATTCTACTGCCAGTTTTTCATCATAAATCATCACCGGAACACACGGATGGCTTCCCGGAATGATATCAAAACCGGCGGCTTCCAAAGCCTTGCGGTAATAGGCAGTGATCTCTTCCAGATGGTCACGGAGGGCTGTACTTTTTTCCAGCATGTTGAGTGCTTCCAGGCTGGCGCCTGCAATCGACGGTGCAAGTGTATTGGAAAAGAGGTACGGTCTGCTTCTCTGCCGCAGCAGTTCGACAATCTCTCTGCGCGCTGCGGTATACCCGCCGGATGCACCGCCCAGCGCCTTTCCCAGCGTTCCCGTCAGGATATCAATCCGTCCCTGTACCCCGCAATGTTCCGGTGTACCCCGTCCGGTCTTTCCTACGAAGCCTGCTGCATGGCTGTCATCAACCATAACAAGTGCATTGTATTTATCTGCCAGATCACAGATCCCTTTTAAGTCTGCGATAATTCCATCCATAGAAAATACGCCATCGGTTGCAATCAACTTGATTCTGGCCCCGTCACGGCCCGCGGCGATCAGCTGCTCTTCCAGACTGGACATATCGTTGTTTTTATACCGGTAACGTTTTGCCTTGCACAGCCGGATCCCGTCGATGATGGATGCATGATTCAGTTCATCGCTGATCACTGCATCCTGTTCTGTGAGGAGCGTCTCAAACAACCCCCCATTTGCATCAAAACAGGATGCATACAGAATCGTGTCCTCCATACCAAAGAACCGGCTGATTTTTTCCTCAAGCTCCTTATGGATATCCTGTGTCCCGCAAATAAACCGGACAGACGACATTCCGTATCCCTTTCCGTCCAGGGTGTCCTTCGCTGCCTGTATGAGCTGCGGATTGTCACAAAGTCCCAGATAGTTATTTGCACACATATTGATAACCTGTCTTCCGTCTGCCAGCGTCACTTTCGCGCCCTGCATAGAAGCAATCGCGTGCTCTTCTTTATACAGGCTGGCAGCTTTTATTCCCTCTGTTTCTTTCGCATAAAATGCGAGAATGTTCTCTTTTCGCGCCATTATTCTTCTCCTTTCCACTCTCCGCTTTTGCTCCAGTCCAGAATCACCTTCCCGGACTTCCCGGAAATCATTGCCTCAAACCCTTTTTCATAATCATAAAAATCCATCCGGTGGGTGATGATGCCGGAAAGCTGCAGACCGGCCTGAAGCATGACCGTCATCTTGTACCAAGTATCCCAGACCTTTCTTCCGTAAATTCCCCGCAGATTCAGACCGTTAAAAATGACTGTCTCCAGATCAACCGGTGTCTGCCTGTTCTGTAATCCCAGCAGAGCAATTTTCCCGCCGTGCTTCATGGAATGGATCATGGTATCCAGGGCAGCGGCACTGCCTGACATCTCTAATCCGATATCAAAGCCTTCCCGCATACCGATTTCCTTCATGACATCCGGAAGCTTTTCCTCGTTCAAATTGACGGTCCTGTCTGCTCCCATTTTTTTGGCCAGTTCCAGGCGGTACGGATTGAAATCGGTAACTACAACGTTCCGTGCGCCGGAGAATTTACATACAGCTGCAGCCATGGCGCCGATCGGACCGGCACCTGCAATCAGTACATCCTCACCCAGTGTTTCATAGGATAATGCCGTATGCACTGCATTGCCGAAGGGATCAAATATGGCGTATAGTTCCTCCGGTATTTCCCTGCTGCAGCGCCATACGTTGGCCTTCGGAATCACAAGATACTCGGCGAATGCACCGCTGCGGTTCACGCCCACGCCCTTTGCATCCCTGCAGTTTTCCCGATGTCCTTCCAGACAGTTTCTGCAGACACCGCAGGTAATGTGTCCTTCTCCGGACACCAGATCCCCCACAGAAAACTCCGTTACATTGCTGCCGGTCTCTTCTACTACGCCTACATACTCATGACCGATGGTCAGTCCCAGCGGAATCGTATCCTGTGCCCATTGATTCCACTGATAGATATGCACATCTGTCCCGCAGATCGCAGTTTTTCTGATCCGAATTTTCACATCGTCCGGTCCCACCTGCGGAACCGGCACCCGTTTCAGTTCGATGCCTGGTTCCGGCTTGCTTTTGACCAGAGCCCACATGGTCTTTTCACTCATATGTGTCACGCTCCTTTACTTGTGTCACACTTTACTCTGAGAAATAATGTTATGATAATTATATGAATTATACAAAAAAAGGCAAATAAAAATGGGTTTCGTGAAAAGAAACTTAATTTGTGTGTAGTTTCTTATTACGAAACCCAAATGGGTTTATTTTTTGTTTTTATGTTCTCCTGCGAAAAAGATACCCGCTTTTTACCCTTACGGCAATTTCCTTGAAACCTCTGAATTATTTCACATATTTGGTTTCCCACTTCTTTCCCCGGTACCGCAGCAGGAACAGCAGCAGTCGGCAGACCCAGTCGATGAACATGGCATACCAGGTGCCCAGAACGCCCATGCCAAGATATTTTGCAAACAGAAAGCCCGTGAAGATCCGGAAGGTCCACATGGATGCAACTGCCACGATCATGACAAAGGATGTATCGCCTGCCCCTTTCAGTGCCTGGGGCAGGGTAAAGGCTGCGGGCCACATGAGAATGCCCAGACCGCCGTGTAGCCACAGGATGATCATGGCCAGATGGGCTGCTTCGCCGGAGACGTTATACAGCCCCACCAGCAGCGGCTGGACTGCAAACAGAAAGAGATTCCAGATCAGCATCAGAACATAAGACCAGCGCATCAGTTTACGGATATAGAATCTCGCATGTTCGAAATCCCTGGCCCCGGTACACTGGCTTACCACAGTGATCATGCCTACACCGATGGCTGCTGCCGGCAGGGTCTGCACGGTGGCAATGCTGTTGCCGATGGCATTGGCTGCAATCGATGCTGTGCCGAAGCTGGAAACCAGGCTGAGCAGCAGTACCTTTCCCAGCTGGAACAGGCTGCTTTCAATGCTGCTGGGCACACCCACCCGCAGAATCTTTTTCACCATATCCCCCTGAAACCGGTAATGAAACGGCTGGCTCAGGTGTATGATGTGAACAGGATTCCGCAGCAGAACCACAACAGCCACTGCACCCAGCACCCGGGCTGCAAAGGTAGGAATGGCCACACCTTCCACGCCCATACCGACGCCGAAAATGAGGACCGCATTGCCGCACACGTTGACCAGATTCATGGCTGCAGAAATCTTCATGGATACCGACGAATTCCCCATGACCCGGAAGATGGCCGCCCCGGCACTGTACAGCGCCATAAACGGAATCGAGGCTTCCACGATAAGAAAATAGGTGTTGGCATAGGCCATGACATCCGCATCAATTCTACCGAAGAGACCATGCAGGATGATGGATTTTGCCAGGTAAAGAACTGCCATCACGGCAGTGCCCAGAAGCACCACGAAAACCAGCAGCTGCTGGCCGGCTTCGTTTGCTCTGGCAGAATCCTTTCGTCCCAGGAACTGACCGCAGACCACCGCCCCGCCGGTTGCCAGGGCGTTCATGGCGAAAAACAGCAGCACATTAATGGAATCCACCAGGGACACCGCCGATACGGCGGCTTCTCCCACGCTTGCTACCATGATCGAGTCTGCCAGCCCCACGGCGACCCCCAGAAACTGTTCTATCACCAGAGGAAAAATCAATACTCTCAGTTGTTCATTGGTAAAGGTAATTTGTCCAAGCTGCTTCTCCAAATGATGTCTCCTTTATTCTGTCACGATATCGCTGATATCCACATCCTCTTCTTTTACCATCTTGAATTTTTCGCCGTGGAACAGATCGTAAATCACCGGTACAACGAACAGCGTCAGGGCGGTTGCATAAATCAGACCGCCGATGCAGACCAGCGCGATCGGCTGCATCATATCCGTTCCTGCAGTCTGCCCGAAGGCCATGACGATCAGACCCAGAATGGTAGTCAGGCTGGTCATCAGCACAGGACGCATTCTGGTGGCGCCGGCTTCCACGATGGCATCCCTTTTCGCCATGCCGCCGGCACGGAGCTGATTAATATAGTCCACCAGAACGATGCCGTTGTTCACGATGATACCCACCAGCATGATCATACCGATCATGGCGATGATACTGATCTCTTTATCGAAAATCAAAAGGGCCAGCAGGCCGCCGGTGAAGGCCAGCGGAATGGTAAACATAATGATAAACGGTGACAGCAGTGACTGGAACTGGGCCACCATAATCAGGTATACCAAAAGTATGCCCAGGATCATCATCAGAACCAGATCCTCCATGGCATCCATAATCATTTCATTTTCACCGCTGAATTCCCAGGTAACCCCCTCCGGCGGCGTATATTCATCCATGGCCGTCTTTGCCGCATCGGTAACAAGGGTGACGTTATAGCCCTCTTTCACGGTACCGTTTACCTTCAGATAGGTCTTCTGATCGATCCGCAGGATGGAAGGCAGGCTTTCGGTTTCCTGTATTTCTGCCACATCCTTCAGTTTTACGGTAATTTCCTTTCCTTCCGCATCCGTTCCGGTCAGCTTCAGATTGCGTATGTATTTCGGCGTCAGTTCTTTCTGATCCATACCGGAGACCACCACATCGTATTCATCGCCGCCCATTCGCAGCGTTGTTGCGGTGGTCTCACTGGTCAGGGCATCGGAAACCTGCATGAAGATCTGGGCAACGGTCAGCCCCTTTTCCATGGCTTTTTTCTTATCGACGGCGAAATGAATCTCCGGTTCCGCTTCCGTCAGTCCGTTATCCACCGCATCGATGCCTTCCACGCCCTCCAGCAGTTCTCCGATCTCACCGGCCGCTGTTTGCAAAGCATCATTGTCTGTACTGTATATCTCAATGCCGACACCTTCTCCGCCCAGGGCCGAAGTGTAGGACATCATGGAAGATGACGTTGCGATTTCTATGGTGCATGGCAGATCGCTGCAGGCCTTCGTAATATCCTCCCGGATTTCCTCTCCGCTTCTGCCGCTTTCCTGATCGACGATGATATACAGGCTGACCTGACTGGTTTCCGTTTCTCCCGTCAGATTGCCCATGGCGCCGCTGCTGGAAAGCATGGCGCCCGCCGTATCGACACCATCGATTGCTTCCATCCGCTTCAGAGCCTCATCTGCCACTTCTCTGGTATCCTCAATCTCTGCTTCTTCATCATTCATGACGAGGCTGCCGGAAAGCTGCGGTGTGGACATATCCGGCATGAAGATAAAGCCCTTCGCCAAAGAGGCGGATACACTGAACGCCAGCATACCCACCGCCAGAAGCAGTACGATGAACTTATGACGCAGCGACCATCCCGCCAGTCTTCTGTAGCCGTTCTGAAATGCCGTAAACCGGCGGCCTTCCGGCTTCACATTCTTTTTCAGCATGAGAGAAGACATGGACGGCACCAGCGTCAGCGCGATCATCAGGCTGGCCACCAGAGCATAACCGATGGTCAGCGCCATATCGGTAAAGAGCTGCCGGGTAATTCCCTGAACGAATATGATCGGCACGAAAACGCAGATCGTCGTCAGGGTAGAGGATGTAATGGCACCGGCTACCTGACGGGCACCAGCCACCGCCGCCTTGGCTGCCGGCACCCCGGTCCGCCGCAGACGGAAGATATTTTCGATGACCACAATACTGTTATCCACCAGCATACCCACTGCCACTGCCAGACCGGACAGGGAGATCATATTCAGCGTCACCCCGGAGAAGTACATCAGTACCAGTGCGAACACGATACTGATCGGAATGCTCAGCAGGGTAATCAGTGTCGGCTTGAGATCCCGGAGGAACAGGAAGAGGATCACCACTGCGAACAGGGCACCCCAGCCCAGACTGCTGAGAATGGACCGGATGATCAGATAGATATAGTCCCCCTGATCCATCAGGGTCGTAAAGGTCAGACCCTCATATTCTTCTTCCAACTCTGCAAATTTTTCCTTCAGATTATCTGAAACCGTGGTCGTTGCATAGTTGGACTGCTTGGAGAAGGTCAGCAGAACTCCCGGTTCTCCGTTGATGCTGGCATAAACCGCATCGCTGTTATCAGACAGGAATACGTCTGCCACATCTTCCAGATAAACGTCCCCCAGTCCATCGATATGGAACAGGAATAGTTTTTCGATTTCTTCTGTATCCGACAGCTTATCACCCACGCTGACCAGATACCGGGTATTGCCGCTTTCCACATAGCCTGCCGGCATGGAAAAGTTCTGTCCCTTCAGAATACCGGCAATCATATCCATATCGATCATAGAAGAAAGACCCTCTGTCAGCAGCGCATTGTTTCCTGCTTCATCCAGCTGTTTCATGGCACTGTTCATCTGTGCCCGCTGGGAAGAAATCTGACTCTGCGCGCTGTCCAGCTGTGCATATGCATCATCAAAGGAGTCCATGGCAGTATACGTTCCCCGCTCCGCCTGCTGATAGGCATCCTTCAGCTGCGCCACCTGCTGATCCGCAGTTTCACTGTCTATCTGCAGCACTGCCAGCTGCGCGCTCACATCTGCCAGCTGCCCCTGCAGATCCTCCAGGGTGATGCCCAGCTGCGGTCCGTAAGCCCCCTGCTGGATCTGGGCTTCAATGGCCATCTTCTGTCCCTCCAGCGTCTTGATCTGGGTTGCCAGCGCACTGGCCTGCGCCACCGCAGCATCCAGATTGGCCGATGCTTCCGCCAGCTGGTCATAGGTTTCATTTTTCTTGGTTTCCAGCTCTGCCCGACTCTGGGCGATTTCTGCTTCCGCCTGCTTCAGCTGTTTCATCCCCTGGTTCAGCTGTGCCTTGGCATCTGCCAGGTCAGGACTTGCCTCATCCAGCAGTTTTTCGTTCAGTTTTTCAATTTTATCTTCATTGATCACCACATTGGCTCTGGATTCAATGAGACCTCCGGTGCTGATGCTGGCCACACCTGTGGTTCCTTCCAGCTGATTTATCAGTGTATCTTCCACGAAAGAAGAAACCTTTTCCGTGGTGGACCCCTCCATGCTGACGGCTGCAATGGCAATCGGCATCATGGTCGGGTTAATCTTCAGAATATTTGGCGATCCGATTCCCTCATCCCAGGACCCCTCAATGAGATCCACGCTCTGCAGCGTATTGACCACTGCCGTGTCCATATTGGATCCGTTCTCAAACTCCAGCATGATGAGAGAATAGTTTGCGTTGGAGATGGATTGAATGCTCTTTATGTTTTCCAGCGTGGCCAGACTCTGTTCCAGCGGTTTGGTCACGGACGTCTCCACTTCCTCCGGCGTAGCTCCCGGGTAAGCGGTCATCACGACGACATAAGGAAGATCAATGCTTGGGATCAGATCCGGTGTCATATTCAGGGTGGACACGATTCCCAGGGCGATGATCACAACGACAATGACGAAAACCGTCATCGGTTTTTTTACACTGAATTTTGGCATACCCCTATCCTTTCTGTACTTCTTTTTTCTATGCTTATTTCCATGCTTTTTCGCACAATTTTCAACTGTAATTCAACTTATTATTTTATCATATCAGCTCTTCTGTTTCAATGGACAGATTTACCGTAAATGTCATGTTTCCAGTTCTCTTCTCTCATTTTATTTTAATGTTTTTCTGCTATAATCAATATACATTTCGTGAATTCTCCCTTTTCAAAATCCGCTTTCCGGGTATAGTATGAATATAGACTAACGCGATATGCATACGAGGAGGAATTCATATGATTACGAATATTACAAAAGACAATTTTGAAGCCGAGGTATTACAGTCCGAAAAACCTGTTCTGGTAGATTTCTGGGCATCCTGGTGCGGCCCGTGCAAAATGATCGCGCCGGAAGTGGAGCAGGTTGCCATGGAGCGGGATGACATCAAGGTCTGCAAGGTCAATGTGGATGAAGAAGGAGAGCTTTCCATCCGCTACGGTGTCATGAGCATCCCGACCCTTCTGCTCTTTCAGAACGGAGAAGTGGTTACCACTGCCATCGGCTACAGAAAGAAAGACGAGATTCTGGATCTGCTGAAGTAACATACGCCGGGAAGTAGGCCCGGCAGCACATCGGAGGGTTAAGATGCGTTTGCTGGTTGCAGAAGATGAAAAAAATCTGAATAAACTGATTACAAAAAAGCTCACTGCAGAAGGTTACTCGGTGGACAGCTGCTTTGACGGAGAGGAAGCCATGGATTATCTTTCCATGGCTTCTTATGATGGCGCTGTTTTCGATGTGATGATGCCGAAAATGGATGGCTTCACACTGCTGAGACAGATGCGGGACCGGGGGGATATGACACCTGTTCTCTTTCTCACCGCCCGGGACGCCATAGAGGACAGGGTATGCGGCCTGGACCTTGGCGCCAGCGATTATCTGGTGAAACCTTTTTCTTTCGCAGAACTTCTGGCCCGGATCCGGGTACTGACCCGAAAGTCAGCCGCCAGCCCATCCGCCGGCAGCATTTACAGGCTGGCTGACCTCACTCTGGATACGGCTTCCCGCCAGGTCACCCGCGGCGGCAGAAACATCAGTCTGTCTGCCCGTGAATTTGCACTGCTGGAATATCTGATCCGAAACCAGGGTCTGGTCCTTTCCCGGGAAAAGATTGAAAATAACCTGTGGAATTTCGACTATGAAGGCGGAACCAACGTGGTCGACGTCTATATCCGTTATCTTCGGAAAAAAATCGACGAAGACTTCTCCCCGAAGCTGATCCATACGGTTCGGGGCGTCGGTTATGTGCTGCGCTGCGAGGAGGATGCACCATGAAGAGAAACTCCATGAGTATACGGATGAAAATCATGATCTGGTTTTCCCTCTCTATCCTTCTCATTGTGGGCATCACCCTGACCCTCACTTTTTCCATCAGCCAATCGGTCTTCAACACCGATATCAAAACCCAGCTCGCTGCCCAGGTAGATGCCAACGCACAGGAAATTGAATTTCTCAATTCCCTGGCCGGTCAGGAGGCCGAACTGGGCGATCAGTATCTTTCCTTTGGCGACGGCTTCCTGGAGATCGACGATGATTTCTGTGACTACAGAAACGGGGTTTACACCTGCCTTATCGATAAGGAGAACAACCTGCTTTACGGCGAATGTCCGGTCCGGCTGAACCAGAGCCAGATCTTCACCTTTACTCAGGTAAGCCCCATCAAATATAAAGGCGACCGCTACTATGTCTACGAGCGCCCGCTGCAGGGAGAAAATCTGGACGGTCTCTGGCTCCGCGGTGTCGCTTCCCAGCGGGAAGGTACCCATCTTCTGTCTTCCATCATGAAGCTGGTCATGTACCTGCTTCCTGCCCTGGCCGTCCTTGCCGTGCTGATCGGCTATATTATCACCCGCCGTTCTTTCGCACCGATCCAGAAAATCATGGAAACCGCAGAATCCATCACCGGCGGAAACGATCTGTCCCGCCGGATCGACCTGCCGCCGGGCAAAGATGAGCTTCACAAGCTCGCATCGTCTTATAACGATATGTTTGACCGGCTGGAAGGGGCATTTCAGCGGGAAAAACAGTTTACCTCCGATGTGTCTCACGAGCTCCGTACACCGGTTTCTGTCATCCTGAGTCAGTGTGAATACTCCCTGGAACTGGACGAACGGCCCGAAGAGTACCGGGAAGCCCTGGAAGTGATCCAATGCCAGGGTCTGAAAATGAAAGACATGATCACACAGCTCCTGTTCTTTTCCCGACTGGAGCAGGGCCGTGAACCGCTGCAAATGGAGACCACCGACCTGAGCCGGCTTGCTGCAGATATCTGCAGCGAACAGCAGGCCTTATGTCATCGCCCAATTACGATCCGACAAAATATATCCGCCGGAATCTCTGCTCTCGTCGACCGCCGTCTTTTTTCCAGGGTTCTGGAAAATCTCATCAGCAACGGCATCAAATACGGCAGAGATGGGGGCTATGTGGAGGTTTCTCTCCGGCAGGAGCCGCAGCAGATCCTTCTCACGGTTTCTGATGACGGCATCGGCATTTCTCCGGAGGATCTACCTCATATATGGTCCAGATTCTATCAGGCTGACAGTGCCCGATCCCCGGAACAGTCCGGCGTGGGTCTGGGCCTGGCAATGGTGAAGGAAATTGCAGAACTTCACGGCGGCAGCGTCCGCGCAGAAAGCCGTATGGGACAGGGGAGCATTTTTACGGTAACTCTTCCGATTGTGGATAATCCATAAAAAATTATTTATTTTTTGAAATTAGTTGTTGACAGCCAACATTTTTCGTGCTATTCTAACATCAACCTACCGAAATGATAGGTTTAAGAACGCGGAAAGAAAGGAGAGATGATCATGAAAAAGACGACGTTCACCACCGGTACCATGATGATGGAGATGTGCATGTGCATGAACATGTGCATGGATTTTGATGTGCTTTTTTCCGATCCGATCTCCATTCCGAAACCTGTGCCTTCCTCTGACAGGCAGTAAAACACAGTGATTTCACGGGGCTGTCGCATTAACGGTTTTCACCGTTAGGGTGGCGGCCCTCTTTTCATGTA
>JBJFHL010000087.1:0-85648 GCA_051893555.1 Anaerovoracaceae bacterium | reverse complement strand
TTGCAAATACTGATTTTTTTTAAATTTTTTCAATTACACAAGTGGCAAACTCGGGTCGAATCCATGCATCAGATGCTGGCCCGCCTGATCCCATGCTATGTGAAGGAAGGAAAGTACAGCCTTTGCATCGCCTTCGGCTGCACCGGCGGCCATCACCGCTCTGTGGCGGTGGCCAATGAGATGGCCAGAATATTTCGTGAAGAAGGACGCCGGGTAGCACTTGAACATCGCGATCTTTAGTGCTATAATAATGACAACTGCGGGTTTTCAGAGAACGGCAGGAGCTGTCCGCCGTGGGTGGACCCGAGATAACAGCGTATGAAATTATAATGTTAAGAGGAGTGTAGAGAAATGGACAAATTAATCATCAGCGCCTGCATCTGCGGCGCAGAAGTAACGAAGGAACAGAACCCGAACGTTCCTTACACCGTAGAAGAAATCGTGAGAGAAGCCAAGTCAGCATATGATGCCGGCGCAGCTCTGATTCATCTGCATGTAAGATGGGATGACGGTACTCCGACACAGGACAAGGGCAGATTCCAGGAATGCATCGACGCCATCCGGAAAGAATGCCCGGATGTGATCATCCAGCCTTCCACCGGCGGTGCAGTCGGCATGACCGACCTGGAAAGATTACAGTCTACAGAAGTTGTTCCGACACCGGAAATGGCTACGCTGGACTGCGGTACCTGCAACTTCGGCGGAGATGAAGTATTCACCAACACCGACAACACCATCGTTAACTTTGCCAAGATCCTGAAGGAAAGAGGCATCAAGCCGGAACTGGAAGTATTCGACAAGGGCATGATCGACACCGCTCTGAAGGTTGCTGACAGAAAAGGCCTGCTGGTTCACCCGCTGCACTGGGACTTCGTACTGGGCGTACAGATGACCGCTACCATTCGTGACCTGGTATTCATGGTTGGCTCTATCCCTGCAGGTTCCACCTGGACCGCTACCGGCCTGGGCAAGAATGCATGGCACATCGCAGCTGCTACCATCTCCATGGGCGGCCACGTAAGAGTTGGTTTCGAAGACAACCTGTACATGGAAAAAGGCGTTCTGGCTGAATCCAATGGCCAGATGGTTGCCAAGGTTGTAGAACTGGCAAAGATGCTGGGAAGAGAAGTAGCAACTCCTGCAGAAGCAAGAGAAATCCTGGGTCTGGCACCGCTGAAATAAGAAATAAGATACATACTGCGACATACATAGCATATTGCATGTTGCATGAGCAGACAGACATTCGCCCGCCGGCACTGCGCCGGCGGGCTTTTTCGTGGGCGCGCCGCTAGCAGCAGGGCGGGCCGGGCAGCGTAGGCGGCCGGGGGCCGGGGAGCTGACTTCGAACGCGGTCCGCCCACGCTGGCTGCACGTGCGGATTTTGTCGAATAATGCCGAAAATCGTCGAGAACCGTCGGATTTTGCCAGACAGGCTTGTGAGGCGAGCGCTTCCTCCTGCGGGAATAGAGTTTTCCTTATACCGGTCGGAGAAAACCGACGGTTAGTATATTCAAACCCCCTAAATCAGGCAGCAAAAATCGCAAAAGAAGGGGGTACCCCCTTTGCAAAAGTTCAGATTTTTTATGCCAATAGCATAAAAATTGGAAATTATGTAATAAAATATTAAAGAATTCGAAGAAAACAGGCGTTTTCAGACAGTGCAACCCCCTTCTTTCGGATTTTTTTGGACCAAAAAAAGGGGGTTTGCGCTCCAAACAGGACAGCCCGCCCCTCCAACGGAACAGTCCGACCCTCCGACAGCAGCATTTAACCATCCCACAGCAGCGTACGTTCTTCCAGAAGAAGCCAGAAGAACAACCCCGCCCGCCCCCCTGGAAAGATGTGAAAATAAAAATAATATTTTATTTAAAAATATTTACAAACAGATAAAAATATGGTAAAAAAGTAAGAAAAGGGGGTGATTCAGATGGATCAATACGAAATCCTGGAACGGCAGATCGACTATGAACGTTTTTTACTCCACACATTCCGAGAGCGGCTGGCGGCCTGCCCGCCCGGATACCTGCGATACAAGACCGACCGGAACGGCAGAGGCGAGTACTATCACAAACTCCCTGACGACCCGACGCCGCGCTACCTGAACCGGCACATGAGTCCGCTGATCCGTGAGCTGAAGTATAAGCGGTTGCTGCAGGAGGCCATCCGACGGCTGGAGCAGAATCTTCGCGCACGGGAGAGATATCAGAATGCATGCCTGCCCACAGATTTTGACAGGATCAATGCAAGCCTGCCGCCTGCCTATCGGAACGCAGATGTTCCCACGGAAGACAGGGACCTGTGGCAGAAAAACGGTCAGTTCTTCACCCAGTCGGAGAACCCGTATCATCGCGAGCGGCTGATTTACCCCACAACCTTCGGCCTCATGACCCGGTCCAGAGGCGAATCATACATCGCCGAAATCCTGTATGCCAATCAGTTTTCCTTCCATTATGAGAAGAAGCTGATCCTGCTGGACGACGACGGCACCGAAAAAATCCGATATCCGGATTTCACCATTCCGATGATCCCGGAATTCAATTTCTACGCCGAAAACAAGGGAATGTATCAGAAGGAAGAATACCGGCAGCGAGACGAGGAAACCATGCGCCTTTACCATCTCAACGGCATTTACCCGCCGAAAAATCTGCTGATTTTCATGGATGGACCAAACGGCGAGTTTCATGCTGACAGCATTTTGCAGACGATTCAGGGCATTCTGATTCCGCTCCGAACCCTGCTCACTTCGCAAAATCCACCCGCCCGTCACTGATGATCCGCCCGGCGCTGACGAACCTTTCCTTCGGATTCCGGTTGACAGCGCATGAGACCTCTGCTATGCTGAACGTAGGGCAACGATTTGTAGGGGTAATGTTTGTATCGGGATTTGGTGGAGGAAGAGATTATGCTGGAGAAACTGATATACAAAAATTCGTTGGTAAGGGACTGGAGCTTCGATGTGACCATGTGCCGGGAGGCGGAGGCGTTCATCCGGCAGATGGCAGCGCAGGGCTACCGGCTGAAAAAACTGACGCGGGACTACCGGGCGCTGTTCGTGAAAGATGAGGAGATCCAGGAAAAGGTGTTTGCCGTGACGGTGCCGTCGGACCGGGTGAAGGGCAGGGAAGCCGCGCTTCGGACAGCCCTTACCGGGCAGGGATGGGAAAAGATTGCCGAAAAAGACGGGCTGGAGGTCTACCAGGCAGACGCGCGGCAGCAGCCGGAGCCCGTACCAGAGAAAACGGAGGTCGGACCAGGGCTGCCAGAACCCACATTGATGCGGCCGGAAATTCCGCAGAGGGAAACCAAAATCCGCTACGAGGATGTTCGCGATCAGACCCGGTTTGGTTCAGAAGCGGTCTGTGCCGGTGTGATGGCAGTTTGTTTTGCCTACCAGGGAATTTCGCGGATGAAGTATGCAGCCATGATGGAACAGGCTGGATTCCTGGCTTCGGCTGGAGAACAGAGGCAGCCTGTGATTTTCTTTGCATTTGCAGCCCTGATGGTGATGACAATGATTCTGAACGTGGCTGCGGCACGGAATCTGCGCCATCGGCTTGATGTGGACCGGGAGAAAAAACCGTTCCTGCCCCGGACCATGATGCGCATGCAGAACTGGATGGCTGCAGTTTTTGGACTGGGGATGATTGTGCTTGTGACTGCAGCGGGAATGTTTTCACCGGTGCAGGGACTGGGAATCCTGCTGTCTTTCATGGTGCTGCTATGGGTCGTCAACGACTCCAATCTGTTGCTGCCTCAGGGGATGGAATGGGTCCCGGCACTGCTGATGGTGATCGTTCTGCTTGCGGCCGTGGTTTGCATGGTATAGCGGAAATGAAAAAGCGGGCCCGGATTTCGCAGAGAAATCCCAGCCCGCTGATTTTTCGTTTTTTTTTCGGTTGTATGCCGTACCGACCCGACGCTGCAAACCCAGCATTACAGGCCAAGCAGATGCTTGTCCAGCAGTGCAACAGCGTCTTCGATGCAGCCGTCGCAGGTGCGGAGCACGTTACCGGTGTCCACGCCCTTGATTTCGCGGCAGACGATGGAACCGTTCTTTTCCTTAAACTCGCTGATCAGCTGCTGCATCATCTTGTAGCAGTCCCGCTTGGTTTTCGGATCATCCAGGTTGCCGTCGCTCATCTTCATGCCCACGACCATGGCCATACCGCTGATGACGCCGCAGGTTTCCATGGAACCGAGACCGAAGCCGAAAGGTTCTGCCAGCCGGAAGGTGGTTTCCGGGTCGGTGCCCATGACATTGCAGAAGCTGCATGCCACAGACTGGGCGCAGTTAAATCCGTGTTTATGTAAGGCAAGTGCCTGTTCTTTTCTGTCCATTTCCTGATTATCCTCCTGGTTCAATGAAATATCTGTGATTTGAATCGTTATGATACTTCTATCTTACTACGTTTGCTGTTATTTTACAATAAATTTCGGGTTGGCAACCTTCACGTCCGGGTCGCGGACGATGGTCTCCGGTTTGGTTTCCAGAATGTGCGGATCTTTATAGAAGCGGTTCAGCTCCTTGAAGCAGCGGCCGTAATAGTGGCCGTTGGCAATACGCTCATCGGTCACAATGCCCAGCTCCATGACCTTGTGTTCCTCCACCAGTTCCCCGTTTTTCACCAGCTTCTTTATAGGCTGGCCCATGGCGACGAAGATGCCGGTGGTGCCGAATTCATACAGGTGGTGGTAGATGGCATTGGTCCGGATGGAAGCCAGGTTGGTGATAAACAGACTGGTATGGAACGGGCTGGCATCGATGATGGAAAAAGGCAGAGTGAAGTATTTATCGATAAACTTCAGCATGCCCACTGCAGCACCTGCCAGGAACGGAATGCGAAGCAGGGAAGCCATCAGTTTATCCAGAGCGTTTTCGGAAGTCGGACGCTGCGAGTATTCGATGGCTTCCTGTACTTTTTTATTTACGGTGAAAATGTCATCATCCAGATTAAAATAAATCTTGGTAACCGTATCTGTAGATTTCCCCGGCTGCAGCGTTACGAAGGACACGCAGAAATGATTCCGCGCATAGATTTTGCGGTTCATGCAAAACCGGTTGAGAAACGGATTTTGAGAAACCAGGCGCAGTGCGCCGGCGATAATAATGCTCATATGGCTCATGCTGATGCCTTTTTTTCGGCATTCTTTCACATAATCCTGCATGAGGGACAAGTCGATGTCCACCTTCACGCAGTTGGAAGCGTCGTATCGATAAGGCATGATGTACGGTACCAGCTCATACATTGCGTCGGTAGTCTTGACACGGTAACCGTCTGTTCTATACATAAATAATCTCCTGTTCCGGAGTCTGATATTGAAGAAATATCACAGTCCTGCTAAGAAAGTGTTAACGTTTATATATACATTCTACTATATTCTTACACAAAATACAAGGTGTCAGGCGAGATTCTTGCCTGACAGTCCAATTTATGGTATACTGAAAGACAGTGAAAGAAAAGTGAGGGTACTCCGATGAAATACCAGCTGATCAAAAAAGATGCATATAAAACCAGCCGCTGGACCGGCGGAGAAACGAGGGAAATGGCCATTTGGCCGGCCGGCAGCCAGTATCTGGAACGGAATTTTATCTGGCGCCTTTCCTCTGCCACCGTGGAGCAGGAAGAGAGCGATTTTTCCAGTCTGCCTGATTACGACCGGGTCCTCATGGTGCTGGAAGGCGAGGTGGTGCTGAGCCACGAAGGACAGCGGGTGGCCAGGCTGAAGGCCCTGGAGCAGGACCGGTTTGACGGTGCATATAAGACCCACAGCTTCGGCAAAATCACCGACTACAACCTGATGGTTCGCAAAGGAAACGAAGGTTATCTGGATCTTTTGTACCCTGCGGAAACCGCCGCGGCCTGCGGATCGACCTACCCCACCGAAAAGCCGCTGGCAGCCCACGCTTTGTTCTGCCAGGAAGGGTATTTCGTGGCCAACTTCGGCGGACAGACGGTCATGGCTTCACCGGGCGAGCTGCTGGTCATGGAATTCGGAGATGGAGAACAACCGTCCTATACGATTATGGGTGAGGGCACGGTGATTCGGGCCCAGGTGTACTTCGACGAGATGAAGGGACAGCTGGCAGCCGAGGAGATCCCTTCTGAAAAAGCGACCTTCGATGATTTCAAGGCCTGCGTGTATCTGGCCAACGTCCAGTTCCGCGCTGCCAAATATATTCTCCCGAGCCTGAAGAGAACCTGGTTTGATCAGGCCCTTTCGAAAGCCATCCGGAAGGTAGAAAAATTTTATCTCACCAGTGCAGCCTTTCTCATCGGAGCACTGGCAGTCTGTATCCCGATGGCAAAATCAGCAGAAGCCTGGCAGGTGTTTATCGCCCTGGTGGCCTGGATCCTGGCAGACATTTTCATAGTGTCTCCGCTGATCTATCTGCCGTTCATGCCGAAGCCGGTTCGAAAGCATATCAAGGACGTGAATGAGCTGACCCCGTATGAAGAAAAAATCCGGGAAGAGGAACTGCGTTCCAACCCGCAGTTGGAGAAACTCCTGAAAAAATACAAGAACAGCGGCCGCAACCTGCCGCAGTAAATAGGCCCAACCCACCCGCAGGGAGAGTTTTCGGAAAGAATCTGAACTTTTTTCGCAAAATTTTTTCTCCCGGCGGGATTTTTTTCGTCTGGGCCGGGTATTATGGGTGAAAGCGCTTTCAGAGAGAAGAGGTATCGCAGATGAAAAACGAAAAAGAGTTTACCGCTCTGGCCGAAACATATATGGATATGATCTACCGGATCGCCCTGCACGTAGTACAGCGCCCGGAAGACGCAGAAGATGTGACCCAGAATGTTTTGCTCCGTCTGTACCGCTCCGGGCCGGACTTCGACAGTTCGGATCATGCACGGCACTGGCTGGTACGGGTGACGGTCAATGAGGCAAAACGCCTGGTCACCCTGCCCCACCGGAAACGGGAAACGGGCATGGAAGACATGGCTGCAGAGATCGCAGCGGAAAGCTTTCCGGAGGCAGATAGCCTGCACCGTGAGCTGTTTCAGGCGGTGATGGACCTGCCGGTGAAATACCGGCTGCCCATGTATCTGTACTATTATGAAGGCTATGCGGTCCGGGAGATCGCCGGGGTTACGGGAAGCCGTCCATCCACGGTGCAGACCCGGCTGGCCAGAGGACGGGAGAAACTGAAGCATGTATTGGGGGAGGAATGGAAATGAAAACGGAAGAAAGTAAGATGAAAGAAATGTATAGAGAGACCTTTACCCGGGTGCACACACCGGAAGGGGTGCGGAGCCGGATTCTGAATACAGACGTGGACGCTGCCGCAGCCGAAAGCCACAGCATGAGCCGTCGCACAGGGGGCCGGCGCAGATTTTCCATGGTGATGGCAGCCTGCCTGCTGGTGGTGCTGGTCAGCGGAACCGCCCTGGCAGTATCCAGCGGCGACGGCCTGAAAGACTGGTTTGAAACCAACTGGAAATCCGGGAACCATCAGGAGCTTGGGGAGGAACAGACTGCAGTCATCGACAGCCTGACCACGCCGCTGGGTGTGAGCCAGACCGTAGGCGATGTGACCGTAACCGCAGACTCCATCGCCTACAGCGACGGATATTTCTGGATCATGCTCTATGCAGAAGGGGTAAAGATGGATCCGGATGAGGCTTACGGATTTGCCAAAAACCAGATGGAGATTCAGTCGGAGACAATAGAAGATCTGGCCTGGGGCTGGGGCAGTATAACGGATGCTTCCGGCGACGAAAACAGAGCCAGAATCCTCATTGACGGCCAGATCAACCCGGACCTGCTGCAGCAGGTTTCCGGCCAGGAGGCACAGTTCACTCTGAAGCTGTCTGATTTCATGGAACATCCGGCAGATGCGGATAAGCAGAAGCTGCTGCAGGACGGAGACTGGACACTGGAATTTACCGTACCGCTGACGGAAACGGGAAAGACCCTGACGCCGGATGCTTTCGATTCGGAATTCACCGTGCCGAACAGCATGGATAGCGCCGTCGTTCACATTGCGGACATGGAAATCAATTCCGTCGGCATCCGCTACATCGTAAGCAGTGATCTGGAAGCAGAAAACGTCCACGGTGAAATGCCGACCGCCATTCTGAAAAACGGCGGAGAAGTGAGCATCACCGGCGGCTCCGGCGAGGAGCAGGAAGACGGCAGCTGGCTCATGCGTTACCAGTGGTCCATGCCGCTGGATGTGGATCAGATCGCAGCCATCCGGCTGGGAAGCGCTACCGTGGAAATAAAGTAAAATAAAGTAAAACATGATGCAAAAAAAGGGAACGTGTTTCAGAAAGCACGCTCCCGATTTTTTTGGAATATTTTTTCAGAAAGGACCTAAATCGCCTTCAGGAAAGCCATCACATCCTCCTCCGTGGTGCCCCAGCAGGTAACCAGACGAATAACAGAAGTGTTTTCGTCATACGGACACCAGGTGTAGAAGAAGAAGTCCTTCTCCAGTTCCGCAATCTGGTCATTCGGCATGATGACGAAGACCTGGTTGGTCTGGTGCGGCAGCCACAGCTTGTAGCCTGCACCGGTGACGCCGGCAGCCAGCTTGATAGCCAGGTCGTTTTCATGACGGGACAGTTCATAGTACAGGGAATCTTCCCCGCCTTCGAAGAGGGCCTTCAGCTGTACCGGGATCAGACGTCCTTTGGCCAGCAGACCGCACTGCCTCTTGATCATGTAGCGGAAGTGATCGTCGAATTTCTCCGGATGAACCACCACCAGAGCTTCCCCGAACAGGGCACCGATCTTGGTTCCGCCGATATAGAAGGCATCCACCAGGTCCGCGATTTCGGTAATCTCCAGATCGTTGGTCGGCCAGGTCAGGGCAGTTCCCAGACGGGCGCCGTCCATGTATAAGGTCAGATCGTGTTTCCGGCAGCACTGACTGAGGGCCGTAAGCTCCGCTTTCGTGTAGACGCCGCCGTTTTCGGTCGGGTGGGTAATGTAGACCATTTTCGGAATGACCGTATGCTCATCCTCGTGATGCAGAAGACAGGTTTCGATATCCGATGGCCGCAGCTTCCCGTCCGGCGTCGGCATGCCGAAGGTTCGGTGACCATTGGCTTCGATGGAGCCGGTTTCATGGACATAGATGTGGCCGGTGGCCGGTGCAATGACGCCTTCGTACGGTTTGAGCCCCGCAGAAATGGTAGTGGTGTTGGCCGGTGTGCCGCCGACGAAATAGTAAATATCCGCATCCGGTTTGCCCACCCACTGGCGGATCATGTCGCTGCAGTCATCGCTGAACCGATCCAGGCAGTACCCGTCGGTGTGCTCCATGTTGGTGTCCATCAGAGCCTGCATGATCTTCGGGTGCGCGCCCAGACTGTAATCGCTTCTGAAATAAATCATGGTTTTTCCCTCCCAAAATATTCATACTATGGCTTTATTCTACTCTATTGCACGTCTTTTTGCAACGGGAATCGCCCGGGACGGAACAAAATCCGTCCGCAGCACATGTTTTGCGAAGAAAATCAAAAACGGCCGCCCGGGCCGTTATTTTTCTCTGGCGCATCTTCCGGCTTCCCGGGAGTGCTGGTACTTCTCTTTCGTGGCCATGCCGCCCCGCAGGTGACGTTCGGCCTTGTTGCTTTCCAGGACTTCCTTCACCTCGGCGGCAAGGCCCGGATTCAGTTCAAGGAGCCGCTCCGTCACGTCTTTATGAACGGTGGACTTGCTGACCCGGAATTTTCTGGCGGCGGCCCGCACCGTGGAGTTGGTGGTAATGATGTAGTGTGCTAACTCTAACACTCTTTCTTCTATGTAATCCTTCATTGGCAGACACACACTCCTTGCTCTTAGTTACCATAATATATGCCGGGAAAAAAGAAAAATGAATAAAGAAAGCAGAATTACAGTAGTTTTTCGGATTGAATTTTTATGTGAAATTTGGTATAATCCATTAAGATCAATCGTTAGAAATGGTGGTGATGAAGTGGCGAATTATACGAAGGAACAATGGAAGGCGAAACAGGAAGCGATGATGGAGAAGTGCTATGAATGTTTTGCGGAGTACGGACTTCACGGAACCGGAATCCGGGCACTGGCGAAGCATTGCGGATGCACCTCGAATATGCTTTATACATATTTTGAGAATCTGGACGACCTGATCATCAAATCCACCGAATACTGCATGACGAAGGTGGAAGATGATTTTATGGCAAAAGCCCCTGCCGATGTGGAGGATCTGTGGCGGTTTATCGATGAGATCCCCTACTGGACGGCAGAAAAGCACGGAAAGAAATACCGCCTGATGTATCAGGTGTACACCCATCCGAAGTACAGGCAGTACGGACAGGAATTCTTCCGGGGCGTAGACCGGCGTTATACCGAATATGCGAAGCTTCTGGAAGGAAAGCTGGGGATTCCGTATGAAAAACTAACGCCGATGATCTTTATTCTGATTCGGGCCTGCGTGCATTACGCACTCTTTGAAGATGAGTTTTATCTGAAATCCCAGATTGAAGTGCTGAAAGAAGCACTGGAACTGTTTGTCATAAAATATAACCCGAAAGCGAGGAACGTGAAATGAAAAGACGGATTTTAAGTATTGTACTTGCCATTTGTATGGTGTTTACGCTCGTGCCGACAGCGGCATTTGCTGCAGCCGATACGGACAGTACGCCAAGCGTGGCAACCTATGCCACAAAGGCACAGCTGATGGATGGCACATTTGCACCGGATTCCAGCGGAAATGCAGCCAATATCGGCAAGCTGGTATTTGGTAAAAAATCAGATGGGGTAACACCACAGGAATGGTATATTCTTGGAAAAGATACCGGTGTATCAGGAGAGAATACCATTATCTTTGCGGCAAACTCGATAAAAAATGAATCGGGGGAATTGGGGAATGTGCTTGCGTTTGAGCTTGACAGTGACGTAAATAAGACGGATCCAACTCTGTGGGCGGATTGTAAGTATGATAATAGTCCATCAGAAGTATATCAGAACCACTATGGAGCAAGCAAACTCCGCGATACGTTGCAGGAAATGGCGACCACAAATTTCACCGTAGCCGAGCAGGGCATAATGAATGCCACTACGGTGACAACGAAGGATACAAAGAATGGTGTGGACTATACCACCACAGACAAGCTGTATGCACTGGCGGCAGACAGTTCTGATCCTTCATCTGAGCCCAGAAATATAACCGTAAAAGCGGGAAGCAATGATCAGATTGCACTTGCTATGGATTCTTACTGGAAGGAAAACATCATAGGAGGAGGGTTCTGGCTTCGCTCACCGTTCAATGGTGTCAGCGAGGAGTATGATATCAGGAAACTTGCACTGTGCGCCAGCCTGCACAATTATGTATGGTATAACTACGTCTTCGGTACATACTATGTTCAGCCGGCGTCCAACCTGGATCTGTCTTCTGTGCTCTTCGCATCCAGTGCTGTTGCTGCATCGGATTTGGGAACATCGGATGCGGTATCAACGGAGCCGGTATTTGGACGAATCAATAAGGAGTCAAATGCAGAACCACAGGCGATGACCCTGAGGATGGACGGCTCGGGCAAATCCATCGGAACAGTTACATACGAGCCGGTAAGCGGTGAAATTAAAGCGCGCCAATCTGTGTATGCGAGTGGAATTGTTTCCCTTGTAATTCAGGGAAAAGACGGAACAGATGATTGGTACTACAGCAAGATTATAGCAGGAACAGAGACTGTAAAGGCATCGGATATTCAGTCAGCACTTGGTTTGTCTGCAGCGATTGACTTATCATCCTGCAAAATCTGGCTGGAAAACAAAGATGTCAGAGATAAAATGATTTATGCGGTCAATGCATCTAAGGAGACTCCAAAAACCTATTTCGCCTATGCTGACAAAGATCAGTTAATGGATGGCACATTTGCACCGGATTCCAACGGAACTGCAGCCAATATCGGCAAGCTGACGTTTGGCAAGAACAGCAGCAGACAAGCACAGGAATGGTACATACTTGGAGAAGATACCGGCGTGACCGGCGATAATACCATGATCTTTGCTGCAAGCCCGATAAAAAGTGACCAGGTGTTTAATGAAAGCACAGAGAATAAGACATATAAATATGAAGCAGGAACAGGCTATAGTACGAGTGCTGACAGCATAGACGTATATGCAAATCACTACGGAGCAAGTGAACTTCGAAAAGCACTGAATGAGATGGCTGCCAGTACCAGTTATTTCACGGCGGCGGAGCAGGGCATGATGAATGCCACCACAGTGAAAACGGCGGATATTAAGAACAATCTGTACTATACCACCACAGATAAGCTGTACGCGTTACAGGGAACTATGAATGAAACAAATGTACGCGCAGGAAGATACGATCAGATAGTACTTGCCATGGATAGTTACTGGAACAGCGGAAGCGGAGTTTTCTGGCTGCGCTCGCCTTACAGAAATCCTGAGCATCCTGAAAACGGTGCGTTGTTTGCTAATTTGGGCAACTATGTCGATGTCGGCTTTGTCATCGGCTTCACGGGGCCTAGCAGAGACCCTGTTCGTCCTGCGGGAAATCTGAATCTGTCCAATGTGCTCTTCGCATCTGCTGCAGAGGCTTCATCTTACGGGGTAGCAGCAGGTACAATTACATCGGGTAAAGCGATGACCCTGAGACTGGCCGGAAGCAGTAAAAATATTGGTTCTGCAATATATAACACCAAAACTGGTGAAATTCATGCTGCCAAGGGAAATACAAACGGAACTGTATCACTTGTCGTGCAGGGAAACGATGGAACAAACGACTGGTATTACAGTATACAGCTTAAAGGCGCAGCAACTGTGTATGCATCAGATATTCAGTCAAAACTTGGTTTATCGGCAGATATTGCTTTACCATACTGCAAAATCTGGCTGGAAACCACCGGTGAAGACGGAATGATTTATGCAGTCAATGCAGAGAAAGAAATCGAAGCAACCCATTTCACCTATGCCACCAAAGAACAGTTAATGGATGGTACATTCGCACCGAATTCCGAGGGAACTGCAGTCAATATCGGCAAGCTGGTGTTCGGAAAGAAATCAGATGGGGAAGCGTCACAGGAATGGTATGTTCTGGGGAAAGATAACGGCGTTGATGGAGATAATACCGTTCTCTTTGCCGCAAGCCCGATCGCGACAGGAGGAGCGTTTAAAAAATTCACAAATGAAGTCTATCCAAATCACTATGGAGAAAGTGACCTTCGTAAGGCACTGAATAATATGGTAAAGGATGAAAATACAACCTATTTCACCCCAGCCGAGAAGAGCCTGATAAAAGCCACTCCGGTGAAAACGAAAGATAGTAATAATAATGAGTATACTACAACAGACAAGCTGTATGCACTGGCGGTAGACAGCATAGGTGATATAGCCATAAAAGCAGGAAGCAGTAATCAGAAAGTACTTTCTATGTTCAGCTATTGGAATGACGGAAATTATGTATTCTGGTTGCGTACGCCTTACAATGAGCAGAACATGTCACCTATCGATGCATTCGTTGCTGGCACAGGGGGTGGCGTCGGTTTTTGTGGTGTCGATTTAGCATCTGATATGGGTATCCGCCCTGCATCGAATCTGGATCTCAGTAACGTGCTCTTCGCATCCAGTGCGGTTGCTGCAGCGAAAGTGGTAGCATTGGAAGGGGTGCAGGAAGCCGCTCGACCAGAAGAGGAACTTCCTGCAGCGTCAGGGTATATTGACTCTGGCACGCCGATGACCATAAGACTGAAGGCTGGCAAAGAAATTGCAATCGGAACAGCGACCTATGACTTGTCAACCGGTGAAATCAGAGCGCAGAAAGCTGAGAATGCCAGTGGAGCAGTTTCTCTTGTAATTCAGGGGAAAGACAGAACCGGTGATTGGTATTACAGTAAGATCATTACAGAAACAGAGACGGTAAAAGTATCTGATATCGTGGCAGAATCAAATACACCTGCCTCAATCGATTTATCTTCCTGCAAAATCTGGCTGGAAACCACCGGTGACGATGGTATGTTTTATGCAGTCAATGCAGAAGATAAGGATGAAAAAATAACAACAGCCTATGCCACAAAGGAACAACTGATGGATGGCACATTTGCACCAAATTCCAACGGAACTGCAGCCAATATCGGCAAGCTGGCGTTTGGCAAGAACAGCAGCAGACAAGCACAGGAATGGTACATCCTTGGAAAAGATACCGGCGTGACAGGCGAGAATACCATCCTCTTTGCTGCCAGCCCGATAAAAAGCGGACAGATGTTTAATTCGAACTCGAGCAATAAGACATATAATTCAACAGAAGTATACGCAAACCACTACGGAGCAAGTGAACTGTGTGCAGCACTAAATGATATGGCTGCCAGCACCAGTTATTTCACTGCGGCTGAGCAGGGCATGATGAATGCCACTACAGTGACAACGAAGGATATAAAGAATAATAAGGACTATACCACAACAGGCAAACTGTATGCACTGGCGGCAGACGGTATAGGTGCTACAACAATAAAAGCAGGAAACAGCAACCAGACAGCATTTGCCATGGAGAGTTACTGGAACAGTGAAGACATACAAAATTTCTGGTTGCGTTCGCCTTACGCCGATTCTAATTCTTCAAACTCTGGTGTGTTGTTCGTTTCATATGATAATCTTGTAGAAAGAACCGATATCAACTCCTTTGGAGGCGCTCCCCTGGGTGCTGTTCAGCCTGCGGCCAACCTGAATCTTTCCTCGGTGCTCTTCGCATCTGCTGCGACAGCAGCAACATCTTCTACGGAAGCATCGTATGGAACAATCGCACCGGGTACGGCGATGACCCTGCGGCTGGGCGGAAACAGCAAAAATATCGGTACTGTTAACTATAATGCAGCAGAAGGAACCATTGAAGGCACAAGAGGATACACATCCCTGCCTGTAGCGTTGATTGTACAGGGCAATGATGGAATAAATAACTGGTTTTACAGCCAGAAGCTAATGCATATAGGTGAAACAGAGGTGGTGAATGCATCTGACATCAAGACAGCACTTGGACTGTCTTCTGATATTGACTTGTCATCCTGCGAGGTATGGCTGGAAGCATACAGTGACCCACGTGACAGAGGCAATGGAATGATTTATGCGGTTAATGCAGGCGATACACCAATCAACAGTGATACATATACTCCACCGGCAGAGAATGTAATCGTCCAGAACGACGACAATGCGACGACCAGTGCGGATCTGAGCAACAATATCCTCATTTCCGACGATGTGGCTACTGCGAAGGTTGAACCGAATGTTGCAGAAATAATTCTCTCCAAGGCCGTCGAAAACAAATCGAAAAAGATTGTGATTGACGCACTTTCAAAGAACCAAACGGAAGCAGCTGCCACTGTAGTGGCACAGGTTGACGTTCCGACGATATTCCTGGAGGCGCTCGCAGCCACGACAGAAGCAGATGTAAACTTTAAGACGAATGTGGCAGAAGTCACCATGGACAATGCGGCTGCAGGTGCTGTAGCGAAGCAGGCTGCCGGCGATACCGTACAGCTGATTGTGGAAAAGGTGGATGAGACTGCGGATAAGGTAGAATTCCAGCTGAAGGTTGTCGGCTCGAATGGTAACGAGATCCATGATTTCAAGGGCGGCAAAGCGGCGGTTACGGTATCCATTCCGGAGACTATGGCTGAGAAAGAAATCGTCTGCGTATACATTGATGACAATGGCAGAATGAGCAAGGTAACCGTTCAGAAGAACGCGAACGGTACATATACCTTCTTCACCGGACACTTCTCTACATATGCGCTGATGACGGCAGAAGAAGCGGATGATGCAATCGCAGCACAGAACGAAGCCATTCAGAACATCAATATCACGCTGCGCTCGAAACAGGTGAAGATGAAGAACGGAAAGAAAGCCATCAAGCTGACCTGGGCTTGCGACAGCGATGCGGATTTTGACGGGGTGGAAATCTACCGTTCCACCAAGCGATACAGCGGCTATGGCAAGAAACCAATCTATACCACAACCAAAGATGCGTATTACAACACAGCCATCAAGAAAGGCACGAAGTACTACTATAAAGTGCGCGGCTATGTGGAAGTGGAAGGTGAAAAGATTTACACGGACTGGTCCACGAAAGCATGGAGAACCGTGAAATAACGAGGAATCAGGAATACCAGGCCTGAAAATCAGACCTGATATTCCTCACGAAAAGATTACGCTGCTGGTCTTCATTCTGATCCGGGCCAGCGTACACTACGCACTGTTCGAGGACGAGTTTTATCTGAAATCCCAAAGGAGGACGCATAAATGAGAAAACAGATTGTAAGCCCTTTGCCGACCGCCCGCAAGGATACGGAGGTATCAACCATGAGTAACTGTAAAAAGAAAGCAAAGCCGGCACTGATAAGGCGTATCCTGTCCTGTCTGCTGTCTGCTGTGCTCATGGTCACCCTTATGCCTGTCGTGGACTTTGGCAATGCAAATAAGGCTTATGCAGCTGGGACATATGATTGGGAAAATAAAGTCTGGATTGGTGACACCCCTGTCAACCTGGACAATCTGACAGGTGAAGGCTGGGACTTTAAAAATGGGGGCGCCGGTCATTATATACTTGAATTGAAAGATGGTTTTACGTGTAGCAATGCTACCAAAATATCCGATTCCAATGATAAAGCAATTATCCGGATCGAATCACTCGAGAATGTTACCATTAAGGTGTCAGGAAATGTCGTCATTGGCACAGCAGGCGCAGAAAACAATGCCCCGAACGGTACAAATACCTATGGCATTTATGCGCCGGATACGAAGCTGGCAATTGAAAGTTTCGGCGAAGGTACCGGCACGCTTAATGTCTATTCAAACTCCAATGCGATCTGGTGCAAGGAATTGAGGGTTGAAAATGCAAAACTGAATTGTTTGGCATATCGAACTGCAATCAAAGTCGTGGGCACCGGATACATAGATAAGGAAGAAAATGGAAATATGCTCGTCAGGAGCGGGGCGCAGATCTTTGCGAAAACAGTGAATGGCAGCGGTTTTTATCCCGAGAGTTTCAGAACGTTAAACGCCATAAGCGATGCGTTTGGCGTCAATTACAAAGAAAACGGAGGTGCAGCTATTCTTGTTTCGGGATCCTTCACGGTGGAAGACTCAACCGTAACCGGAGAGAATACCTGCAACAAGCTTCCGGACTGGCCCGGTAATATGTTCGAGGATTATAAAAAATATTTCAACAGGGCAAGGTTCTGTTCCACAATCTTTTCCAGGGGAACAATGAAAGTTTCAGGTGCAACGGCTTATGTCAGCGGCAGACTAACAAACAATGAAACAGATTTCGGAGATGAAACCGACGGTGGATATCTCTGCAGCAAAATCGGGGCAGTTGTGGCCGAAAAGATGATTGTTGATGAAGGCGGAACGATTGAAGGATTCATCTTAAATGCAGGTAATTCAAACTATGCACAGGGGCTCAGGTCCTTTGTTCAAAAGATCGCCTACCCTGCGCTGGAAGCTGTAAAAATCAGTCTTACCGGAGAAGGTGTTCTCAGGAACGGTAATTCAGACGGATCGGTTACACCGGAACCTCCTACGTACGTGGATGACGACGCTTATGATCTGGTTGAATATACTGATTCGAGGGATCTTTACCCAAGCCATCTCGAAATTTCCGTCAGCAAATCCTCGACGTTATATCTGAAAAAATACAGTGACGCAAGCTATTACTGGTCATTCCAGAAGAATTTTAATATTTATAGTGCTTCTCATCTTCTCGAATCTCCGGAACTCGACTTGAGAAACTTCGCCAATCATACGATGATTGACAATGTGAAAGTGCTTTCAGGCGACTGGACAATCATTCCTCCCGGCGAAACTGCGGTGGACTACTACATTGAAAGCGGAAGTTCGAAAATCAAGCCGCAGGATGGCATGGAGTACCTGGGAGGAAAAGCGCATATTGCAGAAGGAGCAACCCTGCGCATTGAGGGAGATGGTATCGCGAAAAGCTGGGACGTTTCACCGTTAAACAGCACCGATACGACTGGGGGAACTGTCTGGTTTGTAAACGGAACCGTCGAAAATGCCTCGGCAGACATGACCAACGAAGTGTATGTTCTGGGAGGAAATATCAACTTCAATCTGAAAGACTTACAAATTGTCAGGAACGGAGATGGCACACAGATTTATAAGGATGTATATATTATGAGTCCGTGCACGGATCCGCTGACTTCAATTCATACCGGTGAGGAAACGATCATACCGACAGAAAGCTACTATTACCCGATTGGTGAGAGTCGCAATCTGGCAGTCTGGACGATCAATGATCTTCCGATCAAATACGTCACAGTAACTCCGGAAGGCGGCGATCCCTACAACCTTATCCCCGGAGGGAGTGTTGAGGGCCTTGGAAACGAATACCACCGCCTGGTAATCGCAGAAAGATACAGGGAGTTCGTTCCGAATCCAAACTATCAGTTTTTCAGAAATCCGGATGAAAGCGTCGCAATGAATGCTGCTGGCTGTATAAATACCTATGAAAACCGGCTTGATTCTGCGTTTTATGGCCCTTATCTGATCGGTTCTGCAACCGATTTGGACAGCAGTCTTCGTGCTGAATGGTCCTATCAGAATGAGAACGACGAAAAGGTTGTTGTCGGAGGCAACTCGCTCACGTACACTGCCGGCGATTTGAGCGATATCGTAAATAAACGCACTTACACCTGCACGGTTTATGAAAAAGCTGCGGATGGAAGCGAGAAAGCAATCGGTTCATACAATGCCAGAGTCTGTGTTATGCGATGGGAGCAGCCTGACCGTATAAAGACTGCACTTGGTCGGGAAGCCACCTTTACGGTGAATCCGTCTGAAGAAATTGATTGGGCAGGTTTCCTGCGTACCTTGAAGTGGCAGGTAAACAAAGGCACGGGATGGGAAGATATCCCTGATTCCAAGGCAGACAGCTATACTGTCACGATTACGGAGGAAAATGCAAACTATCAGTACCGCCGTGTGATCTCCGGCAGTACCATTGGAAATTTCAATACCGGTGAAGCCGGTATTTACGTCGAATTCGCCTCACAGGCTCTGTCCGTTACCGTTGCACCGGAGATTACTTCTCAGCCGCAGAGTATCAAGATTCATGCGCTGGACACCGCAAAGCATGCGCTTACCCTGAGTGCAAATGATGTAGAAGGCTATCAGTGGCAGAAGAATGTTGACGGCACCTTTGTTGATATGGAAGGTGAAACTTCAAGTACACTGGAGGTTGATGCTGAGAATACGGGAACATACCGCTGCATCGTAAGCAATAGGTTCGGCAATACTGTCAGCCAGGAAGCAAGTGTAACGATACTCCCTGCCCCTGCTTGTGGTACCCCAACTGGAGGCAATGCGGCGTTCGGTGCAAAAGCTCAATTATACGCCGACTTCTCGAATGTGTCGGGGGATGGCAGCGTCCAAATCAAGTGGCAGTATAGCACAGATGACGGGGCTACATGGATCGATGTGGTAAGCATGGACCCCTCGGACAACATCAGCATGTTTTACGTCGCAATCGAATTTGGGTATAAACCAATTGACCCGCCAGGTGCTGCCACTATCATCAGCAGCAGAATAGATGGTGCCAGCATGACAATCAATAAAACGACTGAAGATATGGACGGCTGGAAGGTACGCTGTGTGCTGTCGGATGCGTTTGGCGTGTATTACTCAAACATCGTCGAACTCAGCATTGATATGCCTGAGTACACCGTATCTTTCGATATAGGCGAGCATGGAACTGCCCCGGAAGCGATTCGCAATGTGAAACATGGCAGCGCGATTTCTGCACCTGCAGAACCGAAAGCCGACGGCTATATATTCGGCGGCTGGTATACAGATCAGGAATGTTCAGATGGCAGTAAGTTTGACTTTTCCGCACCTGTTACTCAGGACATAACTCTCTACGCCAAGTGGACGAAATATTACCCGTATGTTCCGCCGGAGCAAAATCCGATCGTCGAAAATGACGACAATGCGAAGACCAATGCGGACCTGAGCGGCACAACGAGCACTTCTGATGGAACCACGACGGCAACGATTGATCAGGCTACCGGCGAAGAAATTGTCAACAAGGCGGTTGAAAACGAGTCAGAAGAGGTTGTAATTGATGCAACTTCGAATACGACAACTGCTGCAGACTCCACGGTGATTGCACAGGTTGGTATCCCGACAGCTACACTGGAAGCCATCGCAGAAAAGACGAATGCAGACGTAACCGTGAAGACGGACGTTGCGGAAGTAACCATGGACAATGCGACTGCAGGTGCTGTAGCGAAGCAGGCTGCAGGCGATACCGTTCAGCTGATTGTGGAAAAAGTTGCTGAGACTGCAGATAAGGTGGAATTCCAACTGAAGGTTGTCTGCTCCAATGGTACCGTCATCCGTGATTTCAAGGGCGGCAATGTGGCAGTTACCGTAGCCGTTCCAGATGCCATGGCGGAAAAGAAAATAGTCTGCGTATACATCGATGACAGCGGCAGAATGCACAGGGTAAAGGGCCAGAAGAACGCGAACGGCACCTACACCTTTATGACAGGTCACTTCTCTGTTTATGCGCTGATGACGGCAGAAGAAGCAGATGCGGCAATCGCTGCGCAGAAAGACGAAATCCGAAACATCGATATTACGCTGCGTTCTCAGCAAGTGAAGATGAAGAATGGCAAGAAAGCCATCAAGCTGACCTGGGCTTGCGACAGCGATGCGGATTTTGACGGGGTGGAAATCTACCGTTCCACCAAGCGATACAGCGGCTATGGCAAGAAACCAATCTATACCACAACCAAAGATGCGTATTACAACACAGCCATCAAGAAAGGCACGAAGTACTACTATAAAGTGCGCGGCTATGTGGAAGTGGAAGGTGAAAAGATTTACACGGACTGGTCCACGAAAGCATGGAGAACAGTGAAATGAGGAAAAGAAAAATGACTAAATTAAAAAAGATTATTTCAGGCATGCTTACTTTTGCGTTTTTGACTACGGTTATGTTTGCTTCCGTGTCTTCTGCCTTTGCGTTAGAAAACTGGAGCACAATAAGAACCGACATTTCAAAGGTAATGCTTGCTCCCGGCGCTGATGAATCACAGCTTAATTTTGCCTGGTATTCGACAGAGAACGCTGTACCTGCTGTTCAGATTGTAAAATACAACGAAGAATTTGGCGATGCAGGTTTATTCAGCGGTACAAGTTCAACCGCATATAGAAATGCTGAAACAGGCACGCAGTACTACGCAAACAAGGTAACTGCAACCGGACTTGAACCTGAAACAGAATATAAATACAGATATAAAACAGGCGATGGCGAATGGAGCGAAACCTATGATTATTATACGCAGAGCATTGGAGACGGCTTCGGTTTTATCGCAATAGGCGATGTTCAAATTGGTGTAGGCAACGGCGGCTCCGAAGCGGACACGGAAAGATGGGAAAATACACTAGATTTAGCAATCGAGAAAATGCCGTATGCAAGCTTTATTATGTCAATGGGCGATCAGGTTGATAGCAACAAGGAAGAGGACCAGTATGCCGGCTTTATGTATCCTGAGATTCTCCGAAATGTTCCGATTTCAACGATAGCAGGTGACCAAGACTGCGACGATCCAAACCTTACATGGCACTTCAATAACCCGAATCAGACAAAATACGGCGAGACAAATGCAGGTGGCGACTACTATTACTCTTACGGTAATTTACTTGTAATTTCTCTTAACTCAAATGCTGTTTTGAAGTCAGAAAAGAGCAGCAATGTAATTGCTTATGAACATAGAAAATGCATTGAAGAAGCGATTGCATCCAATCCTTATGCAAAGTGGAGAGTCGTTACCTTCCATCACGATATTTACGGTTATCCCGATCACTATGAAAACGAAGAGGTGACCAAGTGCCGTGAACAGCTTTACCCAATCATCGACGCCTATGACATTGACGTTGTTTTAACGGGTCACGGTCATAACTACACACGTTCTTATCAGATGGAGAACAATTCCGCAGTAAAGGCTGACGACGTTGATTATAATGCATCAGACGTAACTGTTCAGAACCCTGACGGTACTGTTTACTTTGAACTCAGCACTCCAGCCAGCAAAAACTTCGAAAATAATAAACCGGGATACCTAAACCACATTGCAAAGTCCTTTGCAGTAAATATGGTTCAGTCTTATTCTTGTGTAACGGTAACCTCAGAGTCTTTCACGATTGAAACCTACCGCACAGACACAAATGAAGGGTACGACAGCTACACGATTATCAAGAGCGACCGAGCAAAGCTGGACCAGTCAATCAGCAAGGCGGAAAGAATGATTGCAAGCGGAGAATATTCAGGCGAAAAGCTTGAAAATCTCAAAGCTGCTCTTGATGAGGCAAAGGATGTCCGGTCTAAAACAGCAGAAAACGGAGAACTGGAAAAGGCTTATGATGCCGCGGCTATACTCGATGAAGCAATCGGTGAACTGAATGTACTGTGGAAAGATATCACTGCACCTGTCATCTCCGGCATTGAAGACGGCAAGAACTATTGTTCTGCACAAACAGTGAGCGTTACCGATAACGTATTTATCCAAAACGTCACTGTGAATGGCTCGGTTATAGATTTAGTAAATAATCAGTTTACTCTGTCTCCTGTATCTGGAGCACAGGAGATAATTGCAACTGATAACGCAGGAAACAGGACGAAAGTGACCGTGACAGTCAATGACGGTCATATCTACGGTGCTTGGCAGTCAAACGGCAATGGAACACATACGCATAAATGCACAGTTAATGACTGTACCGGCTATGAAGACGGTACCTGCGAAGGCGGAACTGCTACCTGCATAAGCAAGGCAATCTGTGCTTATTGCGGCAGCGAATACGGCAATTACTTCTACTTTAAGAACACCACAGGTTGGGAAGATGTTTATGTCTACTGGTGGGGCAGTGAAGAAGCTTGTCCTGCATTTCCGGGAATTAAGACAACTCCCGTTGCAGGCAGGGACGGTTTCTATTATGTAGAACTTCCTGAGGACGCAACAGGACTGAATTTCAACAACGGCAAAGCAGCAACGGAGGGCGGTCAGCAGACAGACAGTATCACAGGCGATAATCTCATCATAGGCAATATATTCATCCCAGATCCCGACGATTCTTTCGAAAAGAACGGCGGACTGCGTTTCAGAGGGGTATCCGAAAAATACGTCAACAACCATGCAGGCAAGAAGGAATGGACGCGGACCGAAACACAGCATGAGCAGAAATGGAATTGCTGCGGAGCAATCGAAGTTCCTCTTGAAGATCACAGTTGGAGCGACGGGGTATGCTCTGAATGTGACTATATCTGCGCACATAAGGACGAAAACAAGGACAACAAGTGCGATGTATGCAAAACAACCCTTTCCGGGAATACAGGCGGCGTATATATCCCGTTGGTTCAGAAACCGACCATCCAGTCCGGCGAAGGCCTTCAGGTCACCTTAAGTGCAGATGGTAAAACGGCCACGATCACCGTGGATGACGGCTATGAGATTGCAGACGTAGTGCTCAACGGCGTGTCTCTGGGTAAAGTAACGGAAGTGGAGAGTCTAAAGACCGGCGACAAGCTGGTTGTGACCGCAGTAAAGAAGGCGGAAGAGCCGACGAAGGAAGAAATCCTTGCAGCGCTGGCAGACCAGCAGCTGACCGCCCGCTCGAAACTTGTCACCATGAAGAACGGAAAGAAAGCCATCAAACTGACCTGGACTTGCGACAGCGATGTGGATTTTGACGGGGTGGAAATCTACCGTTCCACCAAGCGATACAGCGGCTATGGCAAGAAACCAATCTATACCACAACCAAAGATGCGTATTACAACACAGCCATCAAGAAAGGCACGAAGTACTACTATAAAGTGCGCGGCTATGTGACCATCGATGGAGAAAAGGTTTACACGGACTGGTCCACGAAAGCATGGAGAACGGTTCAGTGATATTTGACGGAAGAAGGACAGGACTGTGACAGGAGACGAAGCACTGTATCAGCAGTACCTTGCCGGAGAGGAAGCGGCGGCGGATGCGCTGGTCGCACGGTACGGGGATGCACTTACATTATACATACATGGGTTTCTTGGCGACCTTCAGGAGGCGGAAGATCTGATGATCGAAGCCTTCGCCCTGATGTTCGCCAAACCCCGTCCTGTCTGTGCGCAGGGCAGCTTCAAAGGATACCTGTTTCGGATTGGGAGAAACCTTGCAGGCCGGCATCGAAAGAAGCACCGGCTGCGGCTTCTCAGCCTGGAGGAACTGACCTTCGAGCCGAAAAGTGAAGCACTGGCAGAAACACCGCTTTCCGGAAAGGAGCGAAAGCGGCAGCTGTACGAGGCTATGGCAAAGCTGAAGGACGATTACCGGGAAGCGTTGTATCTGGTATATTTCGAGGAGATGAGCTACCGGCAGGCAGCTTCCGTTATGGGGAAATCGGAAAGCCAGATTACCAAACTGGTTTACCGGGGAAAGCAAAGCCTGAAATCCATACTGGAGAAAGAAGGGTTCGATTATGCGGACAAATGAGGAACGAACAGCGCTGGTACGCCGGCGCATGCGAGAGATCAGAGAAGAACAGCTGAGAAAGAAACAGAAGATCCAGATGGCAGTCCTGGGCGGCGTGTGCCTGACAGCCAGCCTGTCCCTTCTGGTGGTCATGGGCAGCGCCATGCCGCAGATTCTCTCCGGGTTCGCGCAGGCACCTGTCTCCCATACGTCGGGCACAGCCAGTCTGCTGGCCGGAAGCGAGGCGCTGGGCTATGTGATCATGGCGATCTTTGCTTTTTTGCTGGGCGTCTGCGTGACCCTGCTCCTCCATGTGATCCACCGCCGGCAGCAGCGGCAGAGGCACGAGTCTGGTTCGAAGGAGTCTGGAAAGAATGAATAACTTTGAAATATTCGACAACATCTTTCAGACGTTGTCACTGCTGATCATGATGATCGTCTCGGGCGCTGCGGGACTGAAGTATTCCAGCCGCAAGCTGGTGGTGCTGGCATGCGCCTATGGCAGCATCATGCTGGGGACACTGTTTTACATGCTCCATCTGACCATTATCGGCGATATCCCGCGGATTTTCTACGTGTCCGAAATTTCCTGGATGGCAGGTTATCTGTTCTTCCTGTTCCTTGTGATCCTGCGGGATGAACGGGAGGCCGCAGCGTTCCGACCGGTTCCGGCGCTTCTGGCGCTGCTCACCCTGGCAGCCTCTGTGCACAGCGAGGTCATGGGAAACTCCGTTCTCATGTCCCTGGCATTTGGCGCGGCGGCAGGAGCCATCGTATATATTTCCTCCCTCAAAATCCACCGTGCCCATCTTTCCGGCACTCCTCCGGCGGCCTTTGACTGCAGGATGATTCTGGTGGTGATTCTGCAGATTCTGGTGTATTTCGTCTCGGAATATATTTCGGATTTCAGTACATTTAATCTGTATTTCGCGGTGGATATCCTCTTTACCCTGAGTCTCTGCAGCCTGTTTGGGCTGGTTCGAAAGGAGGTGCGGCAGCCGTGACCTATATTGAAAATGTGTTTATCTGCATTTCGGTGCCGCTGTTGCTTTCTCTGCTTTTTGTGAAAGGAACCCAGAGGAGGTATACCCTGTTTCTCTGCGTCGGCATGGGAATCTGTATGGTGTCGGCCTATGTGAACAGCTTTTTTATGGAACTGTATCAGGTGGACGGTGTCACTGCGGCCATTGAAATCTCTCCGGTCTGTGAGGAATGCCTGAAGCTGGTGCCGCTGCTGTTTTTTATCCTGATTTTCGAACCGAAACCGAAGGAAATCACACCGGCAGCCATATCCATTGCCGTGGGCTTTGCCACCTTCGAAAATGTGTGCTACCTGTCGGAAAACGGAGCCGGGAATTTCACCTTCCTTCTGATCCGTGGCCTGTCCGCCGGGGCGATTCATATTCTGTGCGGCATTGCCGTGGGCTACGGCATCGCATATGTGTTCCGCCAGCGCTGGCTTGCGGTCACAGGAACCGTGGGGATTCTTGGGGCCTGCATCGTCTTCCACGCCATATATAATCTGCTGGCTACGGCAGAAGGTGTGTGGCAGATGATCGGATACCTGTATCCGTCCGTACTGATTCTCTGCATCTTCGGATTGCGGATTCTGCTGCCGAAGGTGAAGATCCGGCTGAAATAATTGAATCATCAGAAAAACATCAAAAAAACTTCTGCCCGGGGTGGAAGTTTTTCTGTTTTTTTGTCTTTTTATTGATATAGGAAGGAAGGGAACGGAAGGAGATGGTGAATTGAGGGACTTAAGCAGGAGAATGGAAGAAATTCGCAGGCAGATTTCACGGTACCGATGCAGGCATGAAAAAAGAGCCATGGCCAGCCTGTCGGCCGTGTGCATGGCGCTGATCTGCGGAATGGGGATTTTGCTCAGAATGAAACAGCAGCCGGGAATGTTCACCATACAGACGGAGTATGGCACGGTGCTGCTGCATAACGGAGGCCAAGCCTATATTGTGATCGGTGTCTTTGCTTTCCTGGCGGGAGCGGCACTCACCATACTTTGCGTGAGACTGAACCGGCGAAAGGGGCAGGCTGCCGGGAGGAGGGAGAATCGCTGAAATGATAAAAGCAAAACATCTGGAACAGGGAAATACCATTGGCGTGGTATCTCCGGCAAGCCCATCGGAGAACCACAGCGAAATCGACCGGGCGAAGGAATATCTGGAAAACCTGGGATACAAGGTGGTCATCGGTAAAAACGTGAATAAGACCAAAGGCTTCACCGCAGCCAGTGAGCAGGACCGGGCGGATGATATCAATGAAATGTTTGAAAGAGACGATATCGATGCCGTCTTTGTCACTCAGGGAGGCTACGGCTCCGCCCAGATCATCGATAAGCTGGACTACGAGCTGATCCGCAGAAAGCCGAAGATTTTCACCGGCTTCAGCGATATCACATCACTGCATCTTGCCATGCAGAAATTCAGCGGGCTGGTCACCTTTTACAGCCCGGGCATGGCACGGTTCAACGAGGAAGAAATGAGTGAATATACGAAAGAGAGCTTTTTCCGGACGCTGGGCGTTCCGGAACCGGCCGGAGAAATCAAAAAAACAAGCCCGAAGAAGTGGCTCACATCCATTTACGGAGGGGTTTGCGAAGCACCTGTGGTGGGGGGATGCCTGACGCTGATCTGCGCCAGCCTGGGCACTCCGTACGAAATCGACTGTAAGGATAAAATCCTCTTTTTTGAGGACGTGGATGCAGAGCCATGGATTATGGACCACGCGCTGAGCCATCTGCGGAATGCAGGCAAGCTCAGAGATGCGGCAGGCTTCATGATCGGCCACTGTGAAAACTGTGTGCCTTACGATTATAAACCGGGGTTTGTATGCGACACAACCCTGGAGGATGTGCTCAACTATTATCTGAAACCGCTGAAAAAACCTGCACTGTACGGACTGCCTATGGGGCACGGCGAGGACCTGGCCACGCTGCCGCTGGGTGTCATGTGCCGGCTGGATGCGGACAACAAGACATTTACGGTGTTAGAAGCCGGAGTGATATAAAAACAAGGAGGAAATGAAAATGAAAGAGACCCGAAAGAAAATATTAGCAAGTCTGCTTGCACTGCTCCTGATTTTCTCACTGACAGCCTGCGGAGGCAGTTCATCCGGAGACCAGGGCGGAGAAGTGATTTTTAATGTGGCAACCCCTGGCGGCTACGATACCCTCAACTTTTTCACCACCGAAAGCAGCATGGTCTATGACTGGCTGAATGTGGCATACGATACGCTGTTCACCTACGACGATGATTACAACGCTATCCCAAGAGTGGCAACGGACTGGTCGGAAGAGAACAATGTATGGACCTTCCACTTAAGAGACGATGTATACTTCAGTGACGGCGAGCAGCTTACCTCTGCAGATGTAAAGTGGACCTACGAACATGCAGTGGACAGCTATATGTACTCCCTCCACGCCTCCGGTTTTGTATCCATTGAATGCCCGGACGATTTCACCGTGGTATTTACCTGCGAAAACGCCAAGCCGGACATGCTGTATCAGATCATTCCGATTCTGCCGGAACACATCTGGAGCGGCGTGGAAGATGTATTCAGCTATGAGCCGACCGAACTGGTAGGTTCCGGCCCGTTCATCTACAGCCCGGAAAGAAGCGGCAGCGGCAGCACTGCCTTCGTGAAGAATGCCGACTACTGGGGCGATGTTCCGGTAATCGATGTCCTGGTATTCACTGAATATGACAACGCAGATGCCATCGCACAGGCCCTGCAGCTGGGTGAGGTGGATGCAGCCTATTCTCTGGAAAAGACCCAGCTGGATACGCTGAATAAAGCAGAGGGCATTGAAGCCGGCGCATATGCTTCCTTCGGTTTCGAGTACATGGGATACAACCTGCTGGATGACCTGTGTGCAGATAAAACCATCCGCCACGCCATCGACTACTGCGTGGATAAGGACACCGTTATCGAGATGAGTTACGGCGGACTGGCCGACCCGGCTTACGGCGCGGTAAACAATGACGGCTTCGTCTACACACCGGCAGAAAAGAGAGATCTGGACATTGCGAAAGCCGGTGAACTTCTGGATGCAGCCGGATATAAGGACACCGACGGCGACGGCATCCGTGAAAAGGACGGACAGAAGATCAGTCTGGAACTCATCACGGCTTCCGACCGCAGCTCCTGGCAGAGTGCAACCGTAAATATGCTGATTACCAACTGTCAGCAGGCCGGCATTGAAATTGTCTGGAACCCGATGGAAAAGACCGCAATGTGGGATACCTGCTATGACGGAAATCCGGACTGGCAGCTGGTTCTGGACGGCTGGGGCGGCGACGCGGATCCGGGCACCATCCTGTGTATTTTCCAGGACTACGAAACTCTGGGCTACGCCGGCGTTTCTTATCAAAATCCGGACTTCGATGCAGCCTATGAGAAGGCATACTCTACGGTGGATCCGGAAGAACGTGCCAAGTACATCGAAGAATGTCAGGAAATCCTGTATGAGGACTGCCCATATACCTTCCTGTGCTTCGACCAGGGCATTCAGGCAATCAATTCTGCCAAATGGACCGGATACAAGGCAAGCACCCACGGCCTGTTTGCGGACGAACGCTGCTACAACTACTGTCATCTTGCACCTGCAAACTGATGGCACCCATACAATAAATATCTGAGAGGGGCAGGCTCTGCCCCTCTGATTCTATAAGAAAAAGGAAAGGAGGGGGAGGAATTGGCACTTCGGATGACGAAGAGATTTTTCTTTTCCTGTGTGACGATATTTTTCGTCATTGCATTTAATTTTTTCCTGTTCCGGGTGATGCCGGGCAATGTGGAAACCATCATCGCCAAGGCGAACACGTCGGAAGCCGTAAAGGCACGTCTCATGGAGGAAGCCGGTCTGGATCAGCCTCTTATGACCCAGTTCGGCATTTATCTGAAACAACTGGTCACCGGCGATTTTGGTGAATCATTCTATACCTATGACGGGAGCTCGGATGTGCTGCAAATCATCGCAGGACGGCTTCCGAACACGGTGGTTCTGCTGCTTTGTGCAGAAGTTGTGGCCATCGTGCTGGGACTGATCATCGGCGTCATCTGTGCCCAGAAGCGAGGCAGCAAGCTGGATACCGGGCTGCTGTCAGGGTCACTGGTTCTGTACTCCATGCCGACCTTCTGGTTTGCCATGCTGCTGATTTTTCTGTTCTGCGTCACCATCCGCATCTTCCCCACCGGCGGCATCACCACACCGGGAACCAATTATCAGGGCTGGATGCACATACAGGACTATCTGCACCACATGATCCTTCCGATGATTTGCATGGGCCTTCTGATGATCGGCGTCTATGCGGTCACCATGCGGAGCACCATGATGAATATCCTCACGGAGGACTACATCAACACCGCCAGAGCCAAGGGCTTCTCGACGAAATACATTCTTCTGCACCATGCGATCCCCAATGCCATGGTGCCAATGGCCACCATCATCGCGCTGAACATTGCGGCGATTCTTGGCGGCGCCATTCAGCTGGAGACCCTGTTCAGCTGGCAGGGACTGGGACAGCTCATGTATGAGGCGCTGAACCGAAGAGATTATCCGGTATTGCAGGGATGCTTCTTTGTATCCACGGTGGCCGTCATTCTCGTAAACTTTATCATGGACAGCATCTACGGATTCATCGATCCGCGGGTAAAGAGCTAGAAAGGAGGCCGTATTATGAAAAATCGAAGTGAGCGGTATGAAACAGACCGTCTGAAACAGGACCTCCGAAAGATGAAGACCCGGCAGTTTTTCAAAGAAGTCTGGTCCAACAAAATGGCCCGTGTCGGCATTATCATCATCGCGCTGTTCGCGCTGATGGCCATCTTCGGCCCGCTGGCCATGCCGTTTAAGACCACCGATATCGCATCTTCCAGAGATCTGGTGTTCAATGCACCGTCGTCGGAACACTGGCTGGGCACCGATAATCTGGGAAGAGACGTGCTGGCGTATCTGGTGAACGGAGCCAGAAGCTCCCTGTTCGTCGGACTGACGGCCACGATCATTTCCATGGTACTGGGAACATTGATCGGCATCACGTCCGGATATCTGGGCGGCTGGGTGGACAATCTGCTGATGCGGATTACAGACTTTTTCCTGGTGCTCCCGTGGCTTCCGTTCTGTATGGTGCTGGCAGCAATTCTGGGAAATAGCATCTGGAACATCATTCTGGTCATCGGTCTGACCGGATGGTCCAGCACGGCGCGTATCATTCGTGCCCAGACCCTGTCGGTGAAAGAACAGCAGTATGTGGAGCGGACCAAATCCATCGGCGCCGGAAAGTGGTATATCATGATGAAGCACATTCTGCCGAACGTATTTCCTCTGGTTTTCTCCGAGGCGATTCTGATTGTGTCCTCTTCCATTCTGACGGAAACCTCCCTGGCCTTTCTGGGACTGGGAGATCCGACCAATCCAAGCTGGGGCACCATGCTGAACGATGCCTATTCCACCGGTGCCATGACCGTGGGTGCATGGTGGTATTTCATCACACCGGGGCTTTGCGTAATCCTGGTGGCCCTGGGCTTCACACTGATGGGGTATGCTTTCGATGAAATCCTCAATCCGAAGCTGAAAGAACGATAGGAGGGGAAGAGATGCAGTTATTGGAAGTCAAAGATTTAAAAACATATTTTACCACCTCCAAAGGGAAGGCAAAAGCAGTGGACGGGGTATCCTTCACCCTGGATTACGGCCAGTGCCTGGGCCTGGTGGGTGAATCGGGCTGCGGCAAGACCACTACAGCACTCTCCATCTGCCAGCTGCTGCCGAAGGAAGGAAAGGTGGAGGGCGGACAGATTTTGCTGGAAGGGGTGGATTATGCGTCCATGTCGGAAGAGGAGATCATGAAGCACCGCTGGCAGGATGTATCCATCATCTTTCAGGGCGCCATGAATGCCTTCAACCCGGTGAAAAAGGTGGGCTGGCAGATCGCGGAAGCCTGCATCCTCCACCAGAATATGACGAAGGAGCAGGCCTGGGAGCGGGCAGGAGAACTGTTTGAAATGGTCGGCATCGCAAAGGAGCGCGTCACCCAGTATCCTCATGAGTTTTCCGGCGGCATGAAGCAGCGGGCCATGATTGCCATGGCGCTGGCATGCAGCCCGAAACTGATTATCGGGGATGAACCGACCACCGCACTGGACGTCATGATTCAGGCTCAGATTCTGGAGTTGCTGGAAAAGCTCCGCAGAGAGCTGAACATGGGGATGATTCTCATTACCCACGACTTATCGATTTTAAGTGAAACCTGCGACAAGATTGCGGTCATGTATGCCGGAAAAATTGCGGAGCTGGGGACGGTGGATGATATTTTCAACCATCCGATGCATCCGTATACGAAGCGGCTTTTGGATTGTTTCCCGAACATTCACAGCAAGGAGCGGGTGATTCCGGACGGCATCCCGGGTTATCCGCCGAACCTGATTCATCCGCCGGAAGGCTGCCGGTTCTGCCCGAGATGTGCGGAAGCGGCGGAGCGCTGCAGCACCGAAGAACCGGAATTTCTGCAGGTAGGTCCGGAGCACTTCGTATCCTGCCATTTGTGTGTGAAGGGTGGTGAACAGAATGGCTGAAAAAATGCTGGAAATCAAAGATCTGAAAGTGTATTATGAAATAAAGAAAGGTTTTGCGGAAACCCTCTTTGGCAAACCGCAGGTGCTGAAGGCCGTGGACGGGGTCAGCTTTTCCATCGACCGTGGGGAGATTCTGTCCCTGGTGGGCGAATCCGGCTCCGGAAAAACCACCACCGGCAAGGCGATTCTCCAGCTGGCACCGGTCAGCGGCGGCAGCATTCGCTTCGAGGGCGAGGAAATGACAGGGAAAAAGGATCTGTCGGAATTCCGCAAAAAAGCCCAGATGATTTACCAGGATCCGTACCAGGCACTGAATCCCCGACAGTATATTTCGGATATCGTGGGAGAACCGCTGGATGTGAACGGGCTGGTGACGACCCGGGAAGACCGTGAACGACGCATCAAGGAAGCCCTGGAAGGGGCAGGACTTACACCGGCGGAGGACTATATGTTCCGGCGGCCTTTCGAGCTTTCCGGCGGACAGCGGCAGCGTGCCGCCATCGCAGGCTCTCTGATTATGAAGCCGGAGTTCGTGGTGGCCGATGAACCGGTATCCATGCTGGATGCAAGCATCCGGACCGGCATCGTGAAGATGATGCTGGAGGAACGGGACAAGAAGGGTGTGGCCTATCTTTTTATCACCCACGATCTGTCCCTGGCATGGCTGATTTCCGACCGGATTGCCATCATGTATCTGGGAAAAATCATGGAAATCGGCACTGCAGACGAAATCGTCCGGAATCCGAAGCATCCGTACAGCCAGGCGCTTCTGGACATCATGCCGGTACCGGGCAAAATCCTCACAGAAAAGCGTAAGATTCTCCAGGGCGAAACGCCAAATGCCGGGGCTGTGGTGGAAGGATGTAAGTTCTGCGGGCGGTGTCCGCAGGCCATGGAAATCTGTTCGAAAACGGAACCGGAAAACGTGGAGATTTCACCGGGCCATTTTGTCATGTGCCATAAGTATGCATCGCGGATGACGGCAGAGTGAGAAGCGGAGCGGGCCTGCAGAAAGAGAGGTTATGAAACATGAAAACAAAAGTGGATCCTATTCGGCTGACCATGGATATGGTTGCCATTCCCAGCTATTCCTTCATGGAAAATCAGGAAGAAGCCATTTCTCAGTACATTCTGGACTTTTTTCTGGAACATGGATTTACCGCGTACCGGACGGAAATCGAACCGGGACGCTACAACACCGTCGCCATTCTGGAAGGAACGGAACGGGAGACATCCCCGTCCCTGATGCTCACCGGCCACATGGATACGGTACCTGCCTATGATTTCGAGAAGGCCTTCGAGCCGTGGGAAGATGCGGAAAATGTATACGGCAGAGGTACTGTGGACATGAAAGGCGCACTGGCTACAGCCATGTGTGCCATGGTGGAAATCAAGGAAAGCGGAACGCGGCTGAAAGGAGATCTGATCTTCTGTGCCGTAGCGGACGAGGAAGAAGCGGGAATCGGCACGAGGAGCCTGATTGAAACCGGACCGGAAGCCACATATACTGTGGTTGGTGAGCCGACGGATCTGCATATTGCACTGGGACATAAGGGCCTGGAATGGATCGAAGTGTCCTTCAAGGGGAAGAAGGTCCATGGCGGTGCTCAGGAGGAAGGGGTCAATGCCATCATGATGGCAGGACGTTTCCTGCATAAACTGGAAACCGAATACCTGCCGAAGCTGACCCAGAGAACCCATCCGATTCTGGGAAAGGCGACCCTGAACATCGGCACCATCGACGGCGGCGATCAGCCGAGTACCGTTGCGGATCACTGCAGCATTCGGCTGGACAGAAGATGTCTGACCAGCGAAACCATTGCACAGGTTTATGAAGAACTGCAGGAACTAATCGATCAGCTGCACCGGGAAGACCCGCGGTTTGAAGCAGAAATCCGGGATGTCTTCGACGGCACCACCCTGCCGCACATTCCGTTCTGCACCGATGTGGATTGCCCGGTGGTGAAAGCGGCAGAAAACGCCCTGCGCGCCAGTGGAGCGGAACCGGTTCTTACCTATTTCCCGGCATGGACCGATGCCGGTTTCATTCAGGCGGGAACAAACAGCCAGTGTATCATTCTGGGTCCCGGCGGTGTGGCAACCGCCCACTCCGTCCATGAATATATCAGCAAAAAACAGCTCCGCATGGCAGCAGAAATATACCAGTCCATGGCCATGGAAATCTGCCAGGTAATCTGATACAATAAGGTAGATGAACGGAAACATTGCGAAGGGGGAAGAATCGATGAAGAAACGAATCGTAAGTATAGTGCTTGCAATCTGTATGGTGCTGGTATTGGTGCCGACAGCGGCGTTTGCAGGAGAGGGGGATCCTGTCCCGGTGGAAAAAATTGTGGTTACCGTGGACGAGCCTGTGATCGGCAGGGAGCCTGATTACACCATTGACTATACAATGGAAACCTCTGAGGGCAGCGTTCAACAGGGGTGGACACTACAAGTTACCTGGTGTGAGATTTCTGAGGATGATGTTGCCTATACCAATGAAGACCAATGGCGTGAGATGGAGACGGGTGATAAGTTCCGGGCAGGATACATTTATTACGTTGGAATCGCCTTCGCGAATCATGAAAATTATCCATTCACCCAGGAAACGAAGGCTACTGTGAACGGAAATCCAAACTACGATGGTTTCATGGATCTTTACCAGGAAGGTGGTGCTTGCGTCTTCGGTGTCTTCGTGCCGCTGAAATATGTATCCTCCGAGACAGAGCTGGGGGATGCAATAAACGCAGGCATAACCAGGATTATGCTGACGGACGATCTTACGCTCAGCGAATCACTGACCGTTGGTGGCGACCAAACAAAGTGGCAGGATCTGGTCATTCAGCAGGGCGTGACGCTGACCATCCCGCAGGGGGTGACCCTGACGATTGGGCAGAATGGGACGCTGACAATTAAAAAAGGTGCGACGCTGTTGATTCAGCAGGGTGGGACGCTGACCAATAACGGCGTCCTCGAAACCTACAGCGGCGGAAAAACCTATGTCGACGGGAAAGTGATCGGAATATCGAAGCGTATGAGCGCAGTGTACTATCTTCTGAATGTTGAAAATGCAAGTGCATCTGTAGAGCCCGCCGAGAATCTCTCCGAATATGACGGGAAAACTTACGTCAGTGCAGAAAGTGACAGTGGAGAAAGCAGTACGATTACTTTAACTCCCGATAACCCTCCGGCAGGCTATTGGCTTGGCGGATGGAATGTTTCGTCGGATCGCACTGTCACGGTAGGTACAGACAATACATTCACCATGCCGAATGCAGCCGTCACCGCAGCTCCCCGGTGGGAGGTCATTCGTTATGAGCCAGTTTCTCCGAAGCCAATCATCGAGAATGACGGCAATGCGACGACCCGTGCGGATCTGAGCAATACAACCAGCACTTCGGGCGGTACAACCACTGCAACAATTGACCAGTCAACTGCGGATCAGATTGTAGACAATGCCGTTGCAAACCAGTCGGAAGAAGTTGTCATCCATGCAACTGCAAAGACCGAAGCTGCAGCTGCCTCCACTACGGCAGCACAGGTTGGTATTCCGACCGTTGCGCTGGGAGCTATCGCAGAAAAGACAGAAGCTGACGTAATCGTTAAGACAGACATAGCTGAAATAAAGCTGGACAATACTGCTGCCGGTGCTGTGGCGCAGCAGGCTGCAGGTGACACCGTTCAGCTGATTGTAGAAAAAGCTGACGAGACTGCGGATAAGGTGGAATTCGAACTGAAAGTTGTCTGCTCCGACGGGAATGTCATCCATGATTTCAAGGGCGGTAATGTGGCAGTAACTGTGGCTGTTCCGAAGGGTTTGGCTGGAAAGAAAATCGTCTGTGTATATGTCGATGAAAACGGAAAAATGAGCAAGGTAAAAGGGCAGAAGAACGCGGATGGTACATACACCTTCTTCACCGGACACTTCTCCACCTATGCAATCATGGCAGAGGAAGAAGCAGATACTGCAATTGCTGCACAGAAGGAAGAAACCCTTGCAGCACTGGCAGACCAGCGGCTGACTGCACGCTCTAAGATTGTAGCCATGAAAAACGGCAAGAAGGCCGTAAAAATCACATGGTATAACGAAAGCGGTGAGCTGATGGATTTTGACGGGGTGGAAATCTATCGTTCCACCAGGAGAAATGCCGGCTACGGCAAGACGCCGATCTTCACCACAGAGAAGGATGCCTACTACAATACGGCCATTCAGAGGGGCACGAAGTACTACTACAAAGTACGCGGTTACGTGGTCATCGACGGACAGAAGTACTACACGGATTACTCACGGAAGGCGATTCGAACCGTGAAATAGAAAAATCTTTTAGGAGGAAGATGTGATGAAAAAAAGATTTTTATGCATACTGCTTGCGCTTTGCATGGTACTTATGCTTGTGCCGCAGGCGGCATTTGCGGCGGATCCTGTTAATCCCTGCCCAGTGACGAACATTGCGGTTACCGTTGACGAGCCTGTGATTGGCGGGACCCCTGCCACCCCTGTATATACAGCAACCCCTGCGGGCAGCGTTCAACTGATAGACTGTGATTGGCTTAAAATTTCTGAGATGGATTATACAGGAACCAATAAAGACATATGGACGGAGATGAGCGCGAATGATGTGTTCGAGGAGGGCTACTACTATTCCGTTGAAACGGGCTTCATTCCAAATGAAAACTATTGCCTGGTCGAAGAAATGACCGCCACTGTGAACGGAAATTCTCACATAGAAACCTACAGCCCTGTTTATTTTACAGATAAGGGTTTCGCTTACGTCTGCGGTGTCTTCGAGCCGCTGAATCATGTCTCCTCTGAGGAGGAGCTGAGAGCTGCAGTTAGCGCAGGTATAACCAAGATTTTGCTGACGGATGATCTTACGATTAACGAACAGTACCTGCTTATTGGCAGCGGGCAGACGCTCACGATACCCAAGGGTGTAACTCTTACAATTCAAAATACGGCACTGGGCATTCAACAGGATGCAGTGCTGGTGATTCAGCAGGGGGCGACGCTGACCATAGTAGAAGGCCAATTCGCAAGTCTCGGCGGAAAAATCTATGTCGACGAGAAAGTGAACGAAATGCTGCAGGGCTTAAGCGGAATGTACTATCTTCTGAATGTTGAAAATGCAAGTGCATCTGTGGAGCCCGCCGAGAATCTCTCCGAATATGACGGAAAAACTTACGTCAGTGCAGGAAGTACGATTACCTTAACGCCTGATAATCCTCCGGCAGGCTATTGGTTTGGCGGATGGAACGTTTCGTCGGATGGCAATGTCACGGTAGGTACAGACAATACATTCACGATGCCGAATGCAGCCGTCACCGTAGCCCCGCGGTGGGCAGTCATCCCTTATGAACCAATTTCTCCGAAGCCAATCGTCGAGAATGACGGCAATGCGACGACCCGTGCGGATCTGAGCAATACAACCAGCACTTCGGGCGGTACAACCACTGCAACAATTGACCAGTCAACTGCGGATCAGATTGTAGACAATGCCGTTGCAAACCAGTCGGAAGAAGTTGTCATCCATGCAACTGCAAAGACCGAAGCTGCAGCTGCCTCCACTACGGCAGTGCAGGTTGGCATTCCGGCCGCTGCACTGGGAGCCATCGCAGAAAAGACGGAAGCAAATGTGACCGTTAAGACAGACATCGCTGAAATAAAGCTGAACAATACTGCTGCCGGTGCTGTGGCGCAGCAGGCTGCAGGTGACAACGTTCAGCTGATTGTAGAAAAAGTTGACGAGACTGCGGATAAGGTGGAAATCGAACTGAAAGTTGTCTGCTCCGACGGGAATGTCATCCGTGATTTCAAGGGCGGCAATGTGGCAGTAACTGTGGCTGTTCCGAAGGGTTTGGCTGGAAAGGAAATCGTCTGTGTATATGTCGATGAAAGCGGAAAAATGAGCAAGGTAAAGGGTCAGAAGAACGCGGATGGCACATACACCTTCTTCACCGGACACTTCTCCACCTATGCAATCATGGCAGAGGAAGAGGCAGATACTGCAATTGCTGCACAGAAGGAAGAAACCCTTGCAGCATTGGCAGACCAGCAGCTGACAGCCCGCTCGAAGCTTGTAACTATGAAAAACGGCAAGAAGGCCGTAAAGATCACATGGTACAACCAAAACGGAGAAGAGATGGACTTCGACGGCGTGGAAATCTACCGTTCCACCAGGAGAAACGCCGGCTACGGCAAGACGCCGATCTTCACCACAGAAAAGGATGTGTACTACAACACAGCCATTCAGAAGGGCACGAAGTACTACTACAAGGTACGCGGTTACGTGGTCATCGACGGACAGAAGCATTACACGGATTACTCACGGAAGGCGATTCGAACCGTGAAATAAATCCGGTTAGCCTGACCAAACCCCCTTCTTTTGGACTTTTAGGGATCAAAAAAAAGGGGGCGAGCAGTTCGGAAGTGTCTGAAAGGGAATGGAACTGAGAGGATTTCAAGACGACCCAGGCTCTGAATAAAGAGCGGGTCGTCTTTTTTTGCATGCGGGCGATGGCCGGGGAGGGGAATCGCCGGGAGAAGCAGCCCCGGGGAGGGGAATCGCCGGGAGAGCGGATTTTGTGAAATATAACCAAGATTTATGGAAATGTATACAATATAATTGTTGTGTATACACAATATCATATTGACTTTTTCGTGCTGCTGTACTAAAATAGGAAAATATTATTGTTAAAATGCGAAAACTGGGCGGCGCCTTTCCGGGCGTGGGCCGGAAGGGAGAAATGCAATGAAGAAAGGCAACTTTGAGATATACAATCCGGACCGGGAGCACGATGCCTGCGGGATCGGCGCCATCGTCAACATTGACGGCAGTCAGGACCACAGCGTGGTGGAACAGGCGCTGGACATCGTGGAAAAGCTGGAACACCGGGCAGGAAAAGACGCCGAGGGAAAGACGGGAGACGGCGTGGGGATTTTGCTCCAGATCTCTCATGAATTTTTCAGCCGGGAAGGCGGGAAGCTGGGATTCGATCTGGGCGGACCGCGGGATTACGGCGTGGGCATGTTCTTTTTCCCGCAGGACAAGCTGAAGCGGAGCCAGGCCATGAAGATGATGGAGGTCATCGCCAAGAAGGAAGGCGTGGAGTTCATCGGCTGGCGGCAGGTGCCGGTGCAGGAAGATGTGCTGGGACAGCGGGCCAGAGACTGCATGCCGGACATCCGGCAGGGATTTTTCCGGAGACCGGAGGGCGTGAGCCGGGGGCTGGATTTTGACCGGAAGCTGTACATCATCCGCCGGGTGTTCGAACAGAGCAATAACAATACCTACGTGGTTTCCATGTCCTCCCGTACCGTGGTGTACAAGGGCATGTTTCTGGTGGGGCAGCTGCGGAAGTTTTATTCCGATCTGCAGGATCCGGCCTATGCCAGTGCCATCGCGCTGGTTCACTCCCGTTTCTCCACCAACACCACGCCGAGCTGGGAGCGGGCACACCCGAACCGGTACATCCTTCACAATGGGGAGATCAACACCATCCGGGGCAACGTGGACCGGATGCTGGCCCGGGAAGAGACCATGCGGAGCACCATTTTTGAGAGCAGCGACATGGATAAGATCCTGCCGGTGGTGGGCACTTCCGGGTCGGACTCGGCCATGCTGGACAACACCCTGGAATTTCTCATGATGAACGGGCTGCCGCTGCCGCTGGCGGTGATGATTACCATTCCGCAGCCGTGGAGAAACGATAAGAACATCAACCGGGAAAAGCGGGATTTCTACCATTATTATTCCACCATGATGGAGCCGTGGGACGGACCGGCGGCCATTCTGTTTTCCGACGGGGATCAGGTGGGTGCCGTGCTGGACAGAAACGGCCTGCGGCCATCCCGGTACTATGTGACGTCGGACAACAAGCTGATCCTCTCTTCAGAGGTGGGGGTTCTGGACATTCCGGAGGACAAGGTGGTCTTAAAGAGCCGTCTTCAGCCGGGCAAAATCCTTCTGGTCGATACGGTGCGGGGCGTCATCGTCAGTGATGAAGAATGCAAGATGGGGTATGCCGCCAGAAAGCCTTATGGCGAGTGGCTGGATCAGAAGCTGCTGACTCTGGCAGAGCTGCCGGTACCGAACAAGCGGATGGAAACCTATTCCCAGGAAGAACGGGACAAGCTGTATAAGTGTTTTGGATATACCTATGAAGATATCAAGGAGCAGATCCTGAACATGGCCAGAAGCGGGGCGGAGGGCATCGCCTCCATGGGTACGGACATTCCGCTGGCGGTCCTCAGTGAAAAGCACCAGAGCCTCTTCAACTATTTCAAGCAGAACTTCGCTCAGGTGACCAATCCGCCGATTGATGCCATCCGGGAAGAGATCGTTACCGACACCTGCGTCTATGTGGGTTCCGACGGCAACCTGCTGGAGGAAACCCCGGACAACTGCCGGGTGCTGGAGATTAAGAATCCGATCCTGACGGCGGTGGATCTGCTGAAGATCAAGTCGGTGGACCAGCCGGGCATGAAGGTGGAGGAAGTGTCTCTGCTGTACTATAAAAACACGCCGCTGGAGCGGGCCCTGGACCAGCTGTTCATCGCAGCGGACCGGGCCTATAAGAACGGTGCCAATATTTTGATCCTGTCCGACCGGGGCATCGACGAGACCCATGTGGCCATTCCGTCCTTGCTGGCGGTATCCGCCCTGGAACATCATCTGATTCAGACCAAGAAGCGGACGGCAGTGTCCATCATTCTGGAAAGCGGCGAACCGCGGACGGTGCACCAGTTTGCCGCCCTGCTGGGCTACGGTGCCCGGGCTGTGCAGCCGTATCTGGCTCACGAATGCATCGCCGAACTGATCGATATGGGCATGCTGGACAAGGATGTGGCCACGGCCATCACCGACTACAATCTGGCCGTGCTTCACGGCATCGTGAAGATCGCTTCCAAGATGGGGGTTTCCACCCTCCAGTCCTACCAGTCCTCCCAGCTGTTTGAAGCGGTGGGAATCCGGCAGGATGTGATCGACAAGTACTTCACCAATACGGTGAGCCGTATCGGCGGTATCGGTCTGGCAGAAATCGGCGAAGGTGTCGAATGGCGTCATGACCATGCCTTTGATCCGCTGGAGCTGGGTGTGGATACCACCCTGGACAGCGTGGGCATCCACAAGCTCAGAACCGGCCAGGATAAAGAAGACCACATGTACAATCCGAATACCATCATCGCTTTGCGGGAGGCAGCCCAGACCGGTTCCTATGAACGGTTCAAGGAGTTCAGCCGCATGGTGGATGTGGTGGATATTGAAAACCGGCCGCATGCCCTGCGGGGTCTGATTGATTTCGACTTCGAGGCGGCAGCTGCGGCTTCTGCAGCGGCCGGCGGCACCGGCGGTCCGATTCCGCTGGAGGAAGTGGAACCGGCTTCGGAAATCGTGAAGCGGTTCAAGACAGGTGCCATGTCTTACGGCTCCATCTCGCAGGAGGCCCATGAGTGTATGGCCATTGCCATGAATACCCTGGGCGGCAAGTCCAATTCCGGCGAAGGCGGCGAACGGCCGGAGCGGCTGGGCACCATCAAAAACAGTGCCATCAAGCAGGTGGCCAGCGGCCGGTTCGGTGTCACCAGCGAGTATCTCATGAGCGCGTCGGAGATTCAGATCAAAATGGCCCAGGGGGCCAAGCCGGGGGAAGGCGGTCATCTGCCGGGTTCCAAGGTGTACCCGTGGATTGCTCAGACACGTTGCTCCACGCCGGGTGTTTCCCTGATTTCCCCGCCGCCGCACCACGACATTTACTCCATCGAGGATCTGTCTCAGCTGATCTATGATCTGAAGAATGCCAACCGGGCGGCCCGGATTTCCGTGAAGCTGGTTTCCGAGTGCGGCGTGGGCACCATCGCAGCCGGCGTGGCAAAGGCCGGTGCCCAGGTTATCCTGATTTCCGGTTATGACGGGGGCACCGGTGCGGCACCCCAGAGCTCCATCCACGGGGCAGGTCTGCCGTGGGAGCTGGGTCTGGCAGAGACCCACAAGGCTCTGATCGAAAACGGCCTCCGGTCCAGAGTCATTCTGGAGACCGACGGCAAGCTGATGACCGGCCGGGATGTGGCCATCGCCTGCATGCTGGGCGCCGAGGAATTCGGCTTCGCCACGGCTCCGCTGGTGACCATGGGCTGCGTCATGATGCGCGTCTGCAATCTGGACACCTGCCCGGTGGGCGTTGCGACGCAAAATCCGTCCTTACGGCTCCGTTTCTGCGGCAAGCCGGAGTATGTGATGAACTTTATGCTCTTTGTGGCGGAAGAACTTCGTGAGATCATGGCTTCCCTGGGCATCCGGAAGGTATCGGATCTGGTGGGCCGGACGGATCTTTTGAAGGTGTCCGACCACATGATCACCGACCGTGCAGCCTCGGTAGACCTGTCCCGGATCCTGTATAAGACGGCTTCCGGCGAGCCGGCCTTCGAAAGCCATGTGGGCTTCGATCCGGCCAAAGTGTACGACTTCCAGCTGGAGAACACTCTGGACGAAAAGGTGATTCTGCCTGCCATGGAAAAGGCCCTGGAAAAGAAAGAGCCTTGCGCGGTGGATGTGGAGATTTCCAGCACCAACCGGACATTGGGAACCATCTTCGGTTCCGAGGTGACCCGGCGGTACGGAAATACCCTGCCGGATGATCTGTATCAGATCCGCTGTATCGGCAGCGGCGGCCAGTCTCTGGGCGCCTTCCTGCCAAAGGGTGTGACCATCCGCGTGGAAGGGGACAGCAACGACTACTTCGGCAAGGGACTGTCCGGCGGCAAACTGGTGATCTGTCCGCCGGCCGGCAGCAAGTTCAAGGCAGAGGAAAACATCATCATCGGCAACGTGGCCCTCTACGGTGCCACCTCCGGCAGCGCCTATATCAGCGGCATCGCCGGCGAGCGGTTCTGCGTGCGGAATTCCGGCGCACGGGCTGTGGTGGAAGGCGTCGGCGATCACGGCTGCGAATACATGACCGGCGGCAAAGTTCTGGTGCTGGGTCCAACCGGCAAAAACTTTGCGGCGGGCATGAGCGGCGGTATCGCTTATGTACTGGACGAGCATCATGATTTCTATCTGAACCTGAACAAGTCCATGGTTTCCATGGAAACGGTTTCGGAAAAGCACGATATCGAAGAAATTACAGCCATGCTGAAGGAGCATCTGGCAGCCACCGGCTCTGCCCTGGCAGAACGGATCCTGGCGGATCTGCCGGCATATCTGCCGCTGTTTAAGAAGATCGTTCCGGAGGACTACCGCAAAATGCTCAATGCCATCGGCCACTTCGAGAAGAAGGGCCTGACAAGAGAGCAGGCGGAGCTGGAAGCGTTTTATAAAGTGACCAAAAAGTAAGGAGGACCGGACATGGGAAAGGCAACAGGATTTTTGGAATATGAAAGAAAAACCAATCCGGCGATAAGTCCGGCGGAAAGAATACAGAACTTCAATGAGTTTCATCCCATGATGATGAAGGAGGAGCGGCAGGAGCAGGGTGCCCGCTGCATGAACTGCGGTGTGCCGTTCTGCCAGTCGGCCATGTCGCTTCACGGCGCCGTGTCGGGCTGCCCGCTCCACAATCTGATTCCGGAGTGGAACGATGAGATTTATCACGGAAACTGGAGTCATGCGCTGGCCCGGCTGCTGAAAACCAGCAGTTTTCCGGAGTTTACGGGCAGGGTCTGCCCGGCGCTCTGTGAAGCGGCCTGCACCTGCGGTATGTATGATGATCCGGTGACCGTCAAGGAAAATGAATTGTTTGTCATCGAGTATGGCTTCCAGAAGGGCTTCGTCCAGCCGCAGCCGCCGGCAGTCCGCACCGAGAAGCGTGTGGCCGTGGTGGGCTCCGGTCCGTCGGGTCTGGCTTGTGCGGACCGACTGAACAAGCGGGGCCACCAGGTCACCGTATTCGAGAAAGAGGACCGGCCCGGCGGCTTGCTGATGTACGGCATTCCTAACATGAAGCTGGAAAAATGGGTCGTCCAGCGGCGCGTGGAATTGATGGAAGCGGAAGGGGTCCGGTTTGTCACTGGCAAAGACATCCGCACCGCCAAAGATGCCCGCGCCCTGATGAAGGAGTATGATGCCGTGGTGCTCTGCTGCGGCGCCGGCCGGCCCCGGGACCTGAAGGTCCCGGGCCGGGACGGGGCCAAGGGCGTCCACTTCGCCGTGGACTTCCTCAAGTCCACCACGAAAGCGTTGCTGGATGAAGCCGTGGCACAGGCAGAGAGGGCCGCTGCCGCGGGAACATCAGCTGGAATGGCCGGAGCCGCCGGACATTCAGCCGGAAAGGTCGAACCCGCAGCTGGTGGGGCCTTCGGCGGCACCCAGCTGGCCGGCCGGATCCCTGCGCAACCGGATCTTTCCGCCTGCATTTCCGCCGCCGGAAAGCGGGTCGTTGTAGTAGGCGGCGGCGATACCGGAAATGACTGTGTGGGCACCGCCATCCGCCACGGCTGCAAATCTGTCGTGCAGCTGGAGATGATGCCAAAGCCGCCGACGGAGCGCCGGGAAGACAACCAGTGGCCTCAGTGGCCGAAGGTGCTGAAGGTGGACTACGGCCAGGAAGAGGCCATGGACCAGTTCGGCGCAGATCCCCGCATTTACCAGACAACGGTCAAAGCCATTCTGACGGATGAATCCGGTCAGATTCGCGGGCTGCAGACCGTGAAGCTGGAACCATCCCTGGATGAAAAGACGGGAAGAACCGTCATGAAGGAGGTCGCCGGCAGCGAAACAGAAATGGAATGTGACCTGCTGCTCATAGCAGCTGGTTTCCTGGGACCGCAGGAATATATAGCGAAGGCCTTCGGCGTAAAGACTGATGGCCGCAGCAATCTGCAGGCACCGGATGAGAAGGCCCTCGCCGCCTGCGCCGGGAAGGCCCCCGCCGCCTGCGGCGGCGGTGAAGACAGCCGGCCGGCCCGGCCGGCCGGGCCTTTCGCGACCAGCGCGGCCGGCGTCTTCGCGGCGGGCGACGCCCGCCGGGGCCAGTCCCTGGTGGTCTGGGCCATTGCAGAAGGCAGAGCCTGCGCCAAGGCGGTGGATGAGTACCTGATGGACTACACAAACCTGCTGTAAAGACACAGAGAATGAAATAAAAATGAAAACTCCACGTAAATGCTCGATTTTTAAGATTTTACGTGGAGTTTTTTCTGCATTGAGGCGGAGAACACAGAAGCAATCCACAAAAGTACGAGAAAAAACGTGTAGAAAAATGTCGGATTTTGTTGGGAAATGTCGAAACTGGAGCACCTACAGCAAAGAGCGGGTGTAATCCATGCGAGAAAAAATCCAGAAACTGTAAAATCGTCCACGTAAAATGAAAAAAGGGCGAGTTTACGGGATGACTTGAAAAATTTTACTGTAAATTATGTATTTAAATTACAATAAACAGTTGCGATAGCCGTCGAAACGCGGTATGATAGCAGTGTGTGATGGGAAGCGTGTGTATGTGTGCGCCAGAGAAGGAGGACATGAATGGATTTAATCCGACAATTGAAAAAGGAGCGCCGCGTGGAGGCAGAGCTGCTGAATTATTACGAGGCGGAAGCGAAGAAATACGACAGTGCCTGTCGGCTGATTGTCAGGAACAGGAAGAACGGTAAACGGGAGTATTATGTGAAACATCAGGGTTGCAGCAGAGAGATTTATCTGGGACGGAATCAGATGGAACTGGTGAAAAAACTGCAGCATCAGCGGCTTTGTGCAGAAGGGAAAATGGTTCTGGAAAGGAATCTGCAGGCGCTGGATCGTTTTCTGCATGCATATCAGCCTTATGATGTAGATTCGCTGAAAACGAGGCTGCCGGAAAGTTATCGAACAGAGGATCCCAATCCTGGGAAATATGCAGAGAATGGGATCCGGTTTACCCAGTCTGAAAACCCGTATTTCCGGGAGCATCTGATCCACACAACCAGCTTCGGGCTCGTCGTTCGATCCCGAATTGAGGCTGCCATTGCAGAACTGGCATATGCGAAAGGGTTTTATATTATGTACGAAAAAGGAATCACTTTGTACGGGGCGGATGGATACGGCACCACGGTCTACACCGACTTCATTCTGCTGCCATATGAAAATGCACCGGAGGAAGACTGGATTTACTGGGAACATCTGGGCCTGCTGAGTCAGGAAAAATACAGGCAGCAGGCGCTGAAAAAGCTGGAGCTCTACATTCAAAACGGAATCCTGCCGGGAAAAAATCTGATTTTGACGGCGGACAGCCTGGATGGCGCCGTGGATATGGTGTCGATCGGCAGAATTCTAGACAGTTTCTGCATTTCTTCTTGACGACACTTCTGTTTTCGCATAACATGAATAGAGCACAAGCAATATTCGAAAGGGGACGAAGTAAGAATGAAAAAAATCATTGCAGCAATGCTTGCGGTTATGCTGATCATGACCGTATTTTCCGGGGTTTCCTGGGCGCAGGAGACGGTGGAACCGGCTCCGTCAACGGAAGCAGGGGAATTACCTGAAGTATCCGGTGCGGAACCGTCCGAGTCGCCGGGGGACAGTGAGTCGCCGGGGGACAGCGAGGTGCCTGTACGAAACGGGTGGCAGACGGATGCGTCCGGAGAAACCTTCTGTTATCAGGATGGCGTCATGCTGAAAGGCTGGCAGACCATCGATGGCGATACCTATTATTTCGGCAAAAAAACGGGAAAGCTGTACAGGGGATGGCATACCATTGGCGGAAACAGGTATTATCTTGGAAGAATCACCGGGAAACGGTATACCGGCATACATAAAATCAGAGGAAATGTTTACACTTTTGATGAAAACGGCGTGCTGCTGCGGACGGTTTACGGAAATAAGAAGGCAATTTGCCTGACCTATGACGATGGCCCGTCAGGAAACACAGCCGCCATTCTGGATACCCTGGAGGAAAACGGTGGTTTGGCCACATTCTTTCTCGTCGGAAATCGGGTCAAATCTTATGCGAAAACCATAAACCGGGCGAGTGCAATGGGATGCCAGATCGGAAACCATTCCTACTCCCACACATTTTATTCCGGACTGACGTCCAAGGAAATCCGGCAGCAGATCAGCAAGTGCAATGCCGCAGTGGAGAAGGCAGTGGGGGAAGCGCCCGTGATTACCAGAACACCCGGCGGAAACGCTTCCGATGCGGTGAAAAAAGCAGTGGGGATGCCTGTGATTTTGTGGAATGTGGATACCCGGGACTGGAAAACAAGGAATGCGGATTCCGTCTATGCAGAAGTCATGCGGCACGCGAAAGACGGGAATATCGTTCTGATGCATGATCTTTATGCTTCCACTGCGGAGGCTTCGAAGCGACTGATTCCAAAGCTTACAGAACAGGGTTTTCAGCTGGTTACGGTAGAAGAGATGGCGCTGCTGAAGGGTACGAAGCTGCAGCCGGGAGGCGTTTATTTCTCGTTCCGGTAAGTGGGGCGAGAATGCTTTGCGAAGGATTGACGAATGCCTTGAAACTGTGGTATTCTATAGGGTAGGAATGCCGGCAGCCGGATCGGACGCCGGCGGCACCATAACGCGCCGCACAGGAAGCGGCACCAGCAAACTGCCCTCTCTCATTCGAGGGGGAGATGAAGGGAGACTATAAACAATGACAGAAAAAAAAGGATCGAAAGGCACCTACTACATTACCACGCCGATTTACTATCCGAGCAGCAATCTGCACATCGGCCATACCTACTGCACCGTCATGGCGGACGCCATGGCACGGTTCAAGCGGCTTTGCGGGTATGATGTACATTTCCTGACCGGAACCGACGAGCATGGACAGAAGATTCAGACCCTGGCGGACGCCAAGGGCGTGACCCCGCAGGCCTATGTGGATGAGGTGGTGGACGGCATCAAGAAGCTTTGGGCGACCATGGAAATTTCCTATGACGATTTCATCCGGACCACCGAGCCGCGCCACGTGAAGCGGGTACAGCAGATCTTCATGAAGATGTACGAAAAAGGTGATATATATAAAGGAGAGTATGAAGGCCTTTACTGCACGCCGTGTGAATCCTTCTGGACCGAGAGCCAGCTGGTGAACGGCTGCTGTCCGGACTGCGGACGGCCGGTGCAGCCTGCCAAGGAAGAGGCTTACTTCTTCAAACTGAGCAAATATCAGGACAAGCTGCTGGAACTGTTTGAGAACAATCCGGAATTCCTGCAGCCGGAATCCAGAAGAAATGAAATGATTTCCTTCGTAAAGCAGGGACTGGATGATCTTTGCATTTCCCGTTCCACGTTCGACTGGGGGATTCCGGTTCCAATCGATGAGAAGCATGTCATCTATGTATGGCTGGATGCACTGACCAACTATATCACGGCCCTGGGCTATCCGGATGAACCGGAGCTGTATGACAAATACTGGCCGGCAAACGTCCACCTGGTGGGCAAGGAAATTGTCCGGTTCCATACGGTGATCTGGCCGGCTATGCTGATGAGTGCGGATCTGCCGCTGCCGAAGCAGGTTCTGGGCCACGGCTGGCTACTGCTGGGCGGCGAGAAAGTCTCCAAGTCCAAAGCCGCCAAGGGCAAAGACGTGGTGGATCCGGTGGTTCTCATCGACCGCTACGGCATCGACGCCCTGAAATACTTCCTGCTGCGGGAGTACACCTTCGGACAGGACGGCGTCTTCACCAATGAGGTGATGCTGAAGAGAATGAACTACGATCTGGCCAACGACCTGGGCAACCTGGTTTCCAGAACCGTTTCCATGATCGAGAAATACTGCGGCGGCTTCGTTCCGGAAAGCAAGACCGAGGACGAGATCGATCGCGAGCTGAAGTCCATCGCCACCGGCGCAGCTGCCAAAGTGGAAACCCAGATGGATAAATTCGCCTTCAACATGGCACTGGAAGAAATCTGGATCGTGGTAAGACGGGCCAACAAATATATCGATGAAAAGACGCCTTGGATCCTGGCAAAGGATCCGGAAAAGAAGGCGGAACTGGATACGGTAATGCACAATCTGGCAGAAACCCTGCGGATCGTGTCTGTCCTGATCTATCCGTTCATGCACACCACTTCCAAAGAGATCCGCAAGCAGCTGGGTCTGTGGTACAGCGATGTGGTATGGGAAGATGCCTTCGAGTTTGATATGATGTATGGCGAACAGGTGAAGAAGGGCGATCCGATCTTCCCGCGTCTGGACATCGAAAAGGAACTGGAAGAGCTGTCCGCTCTGGGCGCCGCCAAGGACGCACCGGCTGAGCCGGAGAACATTCCGCTGGAACTGAAGCCGGAGATCGTCTATGACGATTTTGACAAGATTGACTTCCGCGTCGGCACCATCCTCAGCGCGGAGAAGCACCCGAAAGCAGATAAGCTGCTGGTGTTCCAGGTGAAGATGGGCACCGAGCGCCGCCAGATCATCAGCGGTGTGGCAGAAGATTTCACGCCGGAAGAAATGGTGGGCAAAAAAGTCATCGTGGTGGCCAACCTGAAGCCGAGACAGCTGCGTGGCATGGAATCCAAAGGCATGCTGCTGTTTGCCGATAACGGCGACCGGTGCGAGATCGTCACCACCATCGCAGAAGATGGCAATCCGGTGACGTAAGAACAGCGCAGCCGGGGACGGCACCGGGGCGATTTCTCTTTCCGCACACCGAAAAGGACGCCAAATGGCGATTTTCAGAGCGATTGGCGTCCCGTAAGCCCCTGACGGAAGCAAATTTTCGGAAAAGCTTCGCAAAATCCTTGCACCCAGGCACGTTTTCGTGTCGAAAAAAGTCGAACGGCATGGACGTATTTTGAATGAAATACAGTATATGGAAGCAGAGCGCGCCTGAAAAGCGAAAAATATCCGCAGAATGGATTTTGCGGGACGCCACAGGGGTGAAAAAAGGCAGTTTGGCGTCCCTTTTGCCGTGCAAACTAAAATAACCTACAGCAACCATCGGAGGGGCGAAATTTTGCCCCTCCTTGTTGTCCATTGAGGAGAAGAAACATGCTTTTTGATTCGCATACACATATTAATAATGAAACCTACACCGAGGAGGAGCGGCAGCAACTGATCGCGGCCATCGAGGCATCCGACGTGGCCTGCGTGATGGACATCGGTTTTGACCTGCCCAGCTCCCTGCAGGCGGTGAAGGACGCACAGCAAAATCCGTGGTGCTACGCCGCGGTGGGCGTTCATCCCCACGACGCCAAAACCATGGATGAAGAGATGCTGCAGATGATCGGCGCCCTGACGAAGAAGGAAAAGGTGCAGGCCATCGGCGAGATCGGCCTGGATTTCCACTATAACCTGTCCGACGCCGACACACAGCGGTACTGGTTCCGCCGCCAGATTCAGCTGGCCAACCAGCTGCACCTGCCCATCGTGATCCACTCCCGGGAAGCCGACCAGGAAACCATGGACATTTTGAAAGAAGAAGGCGCATTCAGCGACCAGCGCTGCAGCTGGTTCCCGAAGCGAAAGGGACCGGACGGCACGGAAGAAAAAGACGCCCGGGTGCTGCTCCACTGCTTTAGCGGCAGTCTGGAACTGGGCCGTCAGTACGTGAAGCTGGGGGCGACCCTGTCCATCGCCGGCCCCGTGACCTACAAAAACAACCGTAAAACCTCCGAAGTCGCCGCCCAGATCCCCATCGAGTATCTGCTGGTGGAAACCGACGCGCCGTACCTGACGCCGGAACCCCACCGCGGCAAAAAGAACATGTCCCCTTACGTGGAATATACGGCCCGGCGGGTGGCCGTGCTGAAGGGCATGACCTACGAAGACGTGGCCCGGCAGACCATGGAAAACGCCAAAGTCTTTTTTAATATCGAATAGCCCGGTCGGATCGGTCAGCCCGGTTTCTTTGCAAAATCTATGCGCCCGGCTTCGGCGGCTTTCGACAGCTTTTTTTCTCTCTCTGTGGTATTCTCTTCGGAAGGGATCATCGGAAAAGAGCACCAGGAGGGGGAAGACATGGAAGTGAGCATTGGTTACGCTTCACTGGCGGCGGAAACAGAAGGCTGCGGCGATACCGCGGTATCCTGCAGCCTGCCCGGCGGCGGCCGGGCAGTGATTCTGTCCGACGGCATGGGCCGCGGCTCCGCCGCGGCGGCAGAAAGCCAGGCGGTGGTGCGGCTGCTCCGCCGCCTTCTGAAAGAGGGCATGCCGGCCAGCCGTGCCATTGAGACCGTCAACCGGCATATGGAACAGGAACAGAAACAGAATGAGATTTTTGCCACCCTGGATCTGGTGATACTGGATCTGGAGCGAGGAATGGCCATGTTCTATAAGCAGGCCGCCGCACCGTCTTTTGTGGTGCGCGGCGGCCGCCTGATGCGGATTCAGCAGCCGGCACTGCCGGTGGGCATCGTGCCGGCGGTGAAACTGGCCCGGGTTACGCTGGCATTGTCGCCGGGAGATACCATCATCCTGATGTCCGACGGCATTTCAGACAGCGGCAGACGCAGCTGGGTAGGCAGATATCTTACATCGCTGATAGACGATGAAATGGAAACCGGCCGATATTACGGACCGCGGCAGCTGGCAGACCGGATTTTAAAGGAAGCGATCCGGCAGTACAGAGGAAGAACGACAGACGACGCCACCGTGGCGGTGGTGCGGCTTCGGTGAAACAAACCAACCGGAAATCCACATCGCCCAATTGCAATACAAAGAAGAAAATGAAAAACACAATTTTGCAGACAATCAGAAAACAGCAGCTGCTGGAAAAAGGAATGCACATCGTGGTGGGTCTGTCAGGCGGGCCCGATTCGCTGTGCATGTTTGACGTGCTTTGCAGTATGGCCCCGGAGTGGGATCTGAACCTGTATCCGGTCCACGTGAACCATATGTTCCGCCCCGGCGCGGCGGAAGAGGATCAGGCTTTCGTGGAGAGGTTCTGTGAAGCGGCAGGCTGGCCGTGCAGAACCTTTCGCTACGACTGCACGGCCATCGCACGGCAGGAAGGACTGACCCCGGAGGAAGCCGGCCGGAAGGTGCGCTACGAAGCCTTCCGCCAGACCGCGGAGGACATTGCGGCGGGACATGCACATCCTGATGGCGCGGCGGGACATGCACATCCTGATGGCGCGGCAGGGCATGCGCATCCAGACGCAGCGCCGTGCGGGGCGCCGGTGCCGCGGGAGCAGATTGCCATCGCCGTGGCCCAAAACGCGCAGGATCAGTGCGAAACCATTCTCTTCCGCCTTTTGCGGGGCAGCGGGCCGGATGGACTGGCAGGAATCGCCTATAAACGATATGATGAAGGAGGCTTCGCCGTCATCCGGCCGCTGCTGGATGTGAGCCGTGAGGAAATCGAAGCGTACTGCACAGAACGCGGGCTGACGCCGAGGCGGGACCACACCAACGAGGAGACGGTCTATATGCGGAACCGGATCCGTCTGGAACTGATTCCGTACCTGCAGGAACATTTCAACCCAAACATCATCGAGACGGTGAACCGGCTGGGACGAGCCGCCGCTGCCGATAAGGACTATCTGACCCGTCAGGCGGATGCGGTGCTTTCCGGTCATCCGGCCGATGCGGCGGCCGGCCTGGAGATCGAAACCCTGCGGCAGCTTCATCCGGCGGTCCGGATGCGGATCTATCAGAAGGCAGCGAAGGAAGCCGGCCTGAAAGAAGGGCTGACAGCGGCCCACCTGGACGGAATGGATCAGATTGTGCATGGAGACAGCCCGTCCGCCCGGTGGGAGCTGCCGGACGGATTTTCGGCGCAGCGTGTCTATGAACGGCTGACCATCGAAAAAGACGAAGCCGCACAACCGCAGGGCACGCTGCGGATCTTCACGGAGCTAGTGCCACAGACCACGCAGGATGCGCCGACCACCGGGCGTGATGTCCCGCCGGCAGGCGGCTTTGATTTCGGCGGGTGCGGTTCCGGCGGGTGCGATTCCGGCGGCCATGATTCCGCCGGGAGCCGGATGCAGGCCAGATTTTCCCTGGATGCACTGAAAGCCGTATACGGAGAGGACGTGCCGGGCAAAATTATTTTGCGCAGAAGAAAAGCAGGCGACTTTATGACCATCGCCACGGGCGGGGGACTTCACCGGAAGAAACTGCAGGATCTGCTGGTGGACATGAAGGTGCCGAAAGCCGAGAGAGACCGGTTGCAGGTGGCAGCCATCGGAAGCGAGATCCTGTGGATTTTGCCGGGGGAAAAAGGAAAAACGGGAAGCCTTGGAAAAAAAGGACGTTTTTCTGCCGGATACCGGACGGATTCTGCGGGTTTTGCTGGGCCGGAGGGGATAATTGTCCTTGAATATTTGTGCTGAATATGGTAGAATGAATAAGATTATTTGTGATAGAAAAACAAGTTTCCTTTCCTGCAGACGCCGGACTTTGTGGGTAGCGGCTGAACCGGCCGGGTGTGCCGAGGGGATGGAAAGGAACGAAAGGGGAGCATCGTGAAAAAAAATTTTGCTAAGAATATTGGCATTTATCTGGCACTTTTCGCAGTTGTGCTGATGGTGGCATTCTTCTATAAAGGTGCGGACGCGGATCAGGTGTCCGTGAAGGAGGTGCCGCTGTCCAAATTCGTACAGTATCTGGATAAAGAACAGATTTCGGAGATCAATTTTACAGATACCAAGCTGACCGGGAAGATCAGCGAAAAGGAGTATGTGTACGCCTATATCAATTCCACGGTGGAGTGGATGCGGATTCATGACGAGTATGTATGGCCGCAGGAGAAGGAAGGCAAGATTGAGGTAACCAGCGACGCGCCGAACAACGGCTCCGTGTTCCTGAATCTGCTTCCGACCATTATCATGGTCATCGCGCTGATTTTCCTGTTCTACTTCATGATGAATCAGGGCGGAAACGGGAAGGCCTTCCAGTTCGCCAAATCCCGGGCCAAGATGATCAAAGGCGGCGACAAGAAGGTGACCTTCAAGGATGTGGCCGGTCTGGATGAAGAAAAACAGGAACTGGAGGAGGTCGTGGACTTCCTGAAGGATCCGAGAAAATACAGGGAGCTGGGCGCCCGGATTCCAAAGGGCATTCTGCTGGTGGGTCCTCCGGGAACCGGCAAAACCTACATTTCCAAGGCCACGGCTGGTGAGGCGGGGGTTCCGTTCTTTACCATTTCCGGTTCGGACTTCGTGGAAATGTTCGTCGGCGTGGGTGCGTCCCGTGTCCGTGACCTGTTTGATCAGGCCAAGAAGAACGCGCCTTGTATCGTGTTCATCGACGAAATCGATGCGGTAGGCCGTAAGCGTGGTGCCGGCATCGGCGGCGGCCATGATGAAAGAGAGCAGACCCTGAACCAGCTGCTGGTGGAGATGGACGGATTCGCGGAGAATTCCGGCATCATCATTCTGGCGGCAACCAACCGTCCGGACATTCTGGATCCGGCGCTGCTGCGCCCGGGACGTTTTGACCGGCAGATCGTCATCGGTACGCCGGATATCAAAGGCCGTGAAGAAATCTTTAAGGTGCACAGCAAGAACAAACCGCTGGCGGACGACGTGACGCCGGAGGTTCTGGCAAGGAGAACACCGGGCTTTACCCCGGCAGACATAGAGAACCTGCTGAACGAAGCGGCGCTGATCACAGCCCGCAGAAACGGCCGGTTCATTCGTATGGAAGAAATCGAAGAGGCCATCACCAAGGTTATCGCCGGCCCGGAAAAGAAGAGCCGGGTCATCAGCGACAAGGAAAGAAAGCTGACGGCGTATCACGAAGCAGGCCACGCGGTGGTGGGACGTCTGCTGCCGGATACGGATCCGGTGCACCAGGTGACTATCATTCCGAGAGGCCGGGCCGGCGGTTTTACCATGTCTCTGCCGAAGGAAGACCGCTACTATGCTACCAAGAAGGGCATGTTCAACGATATCATCGAGCTGCTTGGCGGACGTGTGGCGGAACAGCTGACCCTGGATGATATCAGTACCGGTGCCAGCAACGACATTCAGCGGGCAACGGAAGTGGCCCGCGACATGGTGACCAAGTACGGCTTCTCCGAAAAGATCGGAACCGTGAACTACAGCAATTCCGAGGAAGTGTTCCTGGGCAACGATTTCACCACCCATAAGAACTACTCCGAGGAAAAAGCGAGAGATATCGACGCTGAAATCAAGCGGCTCATCGACGAGGCCTATGCCAAGGCCATTCACCTGCTGGAAGAAAACCGGCAGATTCTGGAGAACGTGGCCCAGGCCCTGCTGCTGGTGGAAACCATCGACGGCCAGCAGTTTGAAGACCTGTTTACCGGCAAAGTCACGCCGGAGCAGCTGGCGGAAAATGTGCGTCACGCTTCCGAACAGAAGAAGGAAAAGGACGCTGCTGAGGCTGCGGAACGGGAACGGCTGCGGAAGGAAGAGGAAGAAAAGCTTGCCGAAGAACTGAAAAAGTACGACGGCGACTATATGGCGGACGATGCGGATCAGGGTGAGGCCGCAGAGGAAGCAGCGAAGGATGCGGATGACGCAGAACCGGCGGAACCGGGCTGTGCAGAACAGGAAGCGGCAGAAGCTGTGGAACCGGGCTGTGCAGAACCGGCAGAGGAAGCGGAATCCGAAGAAAACGCGGGAGAAGAGAAAGAAAGATAAAGAGGCGGCATTATGAAAGTAACAGTAAGGGATTGTCTGCAGCTGGAGTCCTTCAGACAATGTATCGTGGTGGCCGGTGAACGGAACCTGGAAAATCGGGTAAAAACCATTTCCGTTCTCGATGCGGCCAGTGCGGAAGATGCGGTGTGTTTCAACGGGAATCCGGAGGAACTGGTGCTCACGTCGTTTTCGGGGATGCGGGAGAACCGTCCTCTCCAGTGTGAGACGGTGCGTCGCCTCGCAAAATCCGGAATCGCGGCTCTTGCGGTATTCCAGAAGGCCAACAGCAGCACGCAGGTGCCGAAAGAACTGATCGTGGCGGCCGACGAAGTGGGACTGCCGCTGCTGATCATGGTAGACAGCAACAAAGGCGGATATTCCAGCCTGATCAAGGAAGTGATGGATCAGATTCTGTACGGAAGCAACTTCAAAAACAGCCTGATCAACAATACCATCTTCCATTTGCTGAATTTTGAAAAGCACAGCAGTTTCCAGCAGGCACTGCGGGAAGCTGCCATCAATAACGATTTCCAGGTGGTGCTCCTCAGTGAGGACTTCAATCCGGTGCTGACCATCGAAACACGGCAGCGGACCACGGTGGATGAGGCCATCAGCCGCGGCAAGCAGATTGCCCTGAACCTGTCCAACGTGTACAGTCTGGTGGACATCGACGGCACCATGACCTACTGGGGCATTCTGAATATCAACGGAGAACAGCATTACCTGCTGATCGTCGACAATGAAGACAATTACTCTGCCGGTGAGATCACCAAGCTGGCAGAGATCATCGAACTGGCCATGGGTATGTGGAAGTATACGCCTGTGCGGGATGCCAGGGCGGAATTCGCCAAGGCCCTGATCCGCGGCAACAAGTCCCTGGCGTATTCCCTGAAGGAGGAGGCCGGCGTAAAACCTGCCGACATCATCAGTGTGTTCCACGCCAAGGGCATCGAGACACCTGCAGGGGAAGCAGTCCTCAATGAATTCCGGGAAGCCGGCATGGTAAGCATCATCCGCATTGCAGAAGGCGAAGAAACCTACGGAATTATTTTCCGGGGCAGCAAGCTGCAGCAGGAAAGCGAGACCAGCGACAAAGCGGTCTGCATCGACATTTACGATCATCTGAAGGCGCAGGACGGCGTCCGGATCTTCCATGTGACCGGCACCAGCGGCATCGAAGGCGCCGGCGACGGCTTCCGCCTCATCAACGAGACCTGGTCCTTCGTGGAAGGGATCTTCCCATATAAGCGGGTATTCTCTAAGTACGAACTAGTGCTGGTATCCAACTGCATCAACATCCAGGTGCAGGGCGGCAACCTGAAAAAGAACTATATGGATCTGCTGGAACCGTTCACCAAGGAGGGGGACAACAAGTCCCGCCAGCTGCTGGACACGCTGGAGACCTTCGTGCTGGATGCGGGCATGAACAGCGGCAAAACCTCCGAGTTCATGGGCATCCATACCAATACGGTACAATACCGTCTGAAGAAGATCAACGAAGTGCTCGGTGCCGAGATCACCGGCAACCGGGTCATTCCGGGTCTGACCGTGGCCCTGGCCCTGAAGCGGCTGGAGCGGACGGCGAAATAACCGGAACGGGCTGCGAAACGAGCGGAACAGGCTGCGAAACGAGCGGAACAGGCTGCGAAACGAGCGGGACGGCCTGCGAAACAACTGAAACCATACAATCAGAGGCTGGACCGCGGGGGCGGGCCAGCCTTTCCTGTCCATGGGGGCGGGCCAGCATTTCCTGTCCGTGGGGGCGGGCCAGCATTTCCTGTCCATGGGGGCGGGCTAGCATTTCCTGTCCGTGGGGGCGGGCTAGCATTTCCTGTCCGTGGGCCCCGCCCCGGCACGGCTACGGCAGCCCCCGCCGAGCCTGCCAACCCGCCGGCTGCCAACCCTCCGGCTGCCAACCCTCTGGCTGCCGTTTTTTCGCTCGCCCCCGCCGGCGAAAGGCGTCCACTCATCCAAATGGCGTGTTTTTTTGCAAAAAAGGTTGATTCGATTATAGAATAATTATACTATTATAGAAATAAATGGAAGCATTTTGACGGTTTTTATTGCATTATGAGCAAAAAACTTGCTTTTTCGGTGCATCGGGATTGGAGAATTCAACCTTTTTCGCATTTTTTGGGTCGAAATGGATGAAAACATGGGTGAACAAGAAGCGTTTGGGTGAACAAGAAGCGTTTGGGTGAACAAGAAGTGTTTGGGTGAACAAGAAGCGTTTGGGTGAACAAGAAGCGTTTGGAGGAGAAAAGAGTTTGGAGGATAAGATCATTTTGGAGGATAAGATCATTCGGAAGGATAAGAAAGAATTGCGCATCGGCAGCCTGCAGCTGGACAATCCGTTTTTGCTGGCGCCGCTGGCCGGGATCACTGACGCACCGACCCGCAGACTCTGCCGGGAGATGGGCGCGGCCCTGACCTGCAGCGAAATGGTCAGCGGAAAAGGGCTCTGGTATAAGGATAAAAACACCGGCAGACTGCTGACTGTTTATGATGATGAAAAGCCGGTGGGATTTCAGATCTTCGGTCATGAGCCGGACATCCTGGCCTTCACTGCACGGGAACTGGACGGCTGTGAAAACGCGCTGCTGGACATCAACATGGGCTGTCCGGTGCCGAAAATCGTAAAAAACGGAGAAGGAGCCGCGCTGATGAAGGATCCGGATCTGGTGTATGATCTGGTCTCTGCGGTGGTAAAAAACAGCTCCAAGCCGGTCACCGCAAAAATTCGTGCAGGCTGGGATGAAGACCATATCAATGCAGTGGAAGTCGCCCATGCCATCTCCGCAGCAGGTGCGTCCGCCATTACGGTACATGGCAGGACAAGAGAACAGTTTTACAGCGGAAAGGCGGACTGGTCCGTCATCGCACGAGTGAAGCGTGCAGTCAGCATACCTGTCATCGGCAACGGAGATGTAACGGACGGTCCGTCCGCCATGCGGATGATGGAAGAGACCGGCTGTGACTTCGTCATGGTGGGACGGGGTGCCCTGGGAAATCCGTGGATCTTCCGGGAAATGATCGCAGCCTGGAAGGGCGAAGAACTGCCGTCTCCGCCAACCACGGAGGAAAAGAAAGAGATGATGCTTCGTCACTTCCGCGATATGCTGGAACTGAAAGGGGAATACGCTGCGGTACGGGAAATGCGCAAACATGTGGGCTGGTACCTGAAAGGCGTCCACGGCGCAGCCGCCTTCCGCGGTCAGGTCAACCAGATCACAGATGCAAAGACACTGGAGGGGGCCATCCATGCCATCGGCTGATCCCGGAACGGACCGGTGTTACGGACCGCTGCAACGGATCGCCGGAACAGACCGGTGTTACGGACCGTCGAAACTGACCGGCGTTACGGACCGTCGAAACTGACCGGCGTTACGGACCGTGAAGCGGACCGCCGGCGCGAAGCGGACCGCCGGTGCGAAAATGTAAGCATTAAAACAGGGACCTTTCTGCATTTGATCAGCAGGAAGGTCCCTACCTATTTACACCACGATCTGCACCCGGCTGCCGCCGGTCTTTTCTTTGGTAACGATGATCTGCTTGTCGATCCGCTCCTTCAGCTCCGTCACATGTGAGATGATTCCCACCAGCCGGTTTCCGCTGCTCAGCGATGCCAGGGCCTGCATGGCCTGCTGCAGCGATTCACCGTCCAGCGAACCGAACCCTTCATCCACAAACATGGAATCCAGCTTGATGCCGCCCGCAGAGGACTGGATCTCATCCGACAGACCCAGTGCCAGAGAAAGAGACGCCATGAAAGATTCTCCGCCGGAAAGGGACTTGACACTGCGAAGAGAACCATTGTAATGATCCACCACATCCAGGTCCAGCCCGCTCTGGGACATTTTGCTTTCTGCCGTTTCCCGACGCGTCAGCTCATACTGCCCGCCCGTCATGATCATGAGGCGTGTATTGGCTCTGTCAATGATCCGGTCAAAATAGGTCATCTGGACGTATGTCTCCAGCATGACTTTTTCTTTTGCGCTGATTTTGCCGTTGGCCGTGTCCGAAAGGGCATTGAGCCAGACCATCTTTTCCTCCAGCGCGGAAATTTCCTTTGCCTTTTTCGAAATGTTCTCCGAAGAACGCCGATTGGTATCCATTCTTGTATGCAGCACCTTCTGCATATCTGTGATTTCTTTTCTCCGCACAGACAAAGTAAGCTTACGCTGCTCCAGTACCGGCAGATCTTCCAATTCACCACTCTCTGCAGCCGCATCCGAAAGCTGGCATATCTGCCCCTGCAGCGCAGCCAGATTCTTTTCGCAGGAAGTATAGTCTGCTTCCGCACGTTCCAACGCTGCCTGCACAGTCTGTACCTTTCGGTTCAGCTCCTTCACGGCAGCTTCCGCCTCCCCGCGGCTCCCAAACCGAAGTCTGGAGGCTGCCTGCACGGTCTGGGCCTGTTTTTCCTCCAGGGAAGCCACCGATGCGGAAATGCGGCTTGCAAGCGCAGCTACTGCGGCCTCCTTTTCACGAAGGGAAGCCTCCATCTCCGGAATCTGCTTTTCCAGAAGCTGTTTCCGCGCGAGACTCTTCTCTTCCGTCAGGATCGTCTCCGAAACCTCCACCGACCGGGCGTGCAGAGCAGAGATTTTTTTGGAAGCCGACGCAGCAACCGCCGACGGGTCCCAGACGCCCTCTGCATTGGTACAACCCAGAAGGGAATCCGCTGCCCGCCAGACGGCCTCCCGCTTCGTTTCCACCTTGCCGTTAAGAAGGCTGGCAGCCTCGCTGGCACCGGACGCCGCCTTTGCACTGGTCTCCGCCGCCTTCTTCGCGCCATGAAGTTCCTTCTCCGTCGGCGCCTGGTTGGATTTCACCGCCTTTTGCGGATGCGCCGTCGAGCCGCACACCGGACACGGCGCACCCTCCACAAGGGTATCCGCCAGGATCCCGGCCTGCTCACTCAAAAATACCCGGTTCAGCTTCTGATACTGCAGGTCATCCGCCTCCGCCCGGGCCTGCGCCCGAAGAAACGTCTCCCTGGCATGCGCAAGCTGATCCAGCAGCAGCTGAAGCTCGTCCGCATCCGCAGTAAGATTCTGCAAAGCATCTTTCTCCGCCTGCAGCGTCGCCTTCTCATGTAGCAGCCTTTCCCGTGCTTCACCGGCAGAGGCCAGAGACTGAAGCTCCGCCTTCCGCCCGCGGATCTCATCCGAAAGGGCAGAAACCGCCTGTTCCTGTGTGGCTTTCGACTGACGATCCGCCTGCAACGATCCCGCCAGCGCCTTGATTTCCGCATTGATCTGATCCAGCATCCGGTAATCCCCGTACTGCGCCTCGATCTCGATGATTTCCTTCTTTCCGGCCTCGGCCTCCGGCAGCTTTGCCTTCACGTCCTCCAATTTCTTCGCAAAATCCGCAAGGTTCGCTTTTTCTTCTATCTCCCGGGCTTGTGCATGGCGGAGGTTCTCCAGGGTTTTCTTTTTTTCTTCCGCCTTCGTCAGCGAAGCCGTATTTTCTTCTATCTCCTTTTCCAGCATCTTCAGATCTGCTTCCAGTCCTGCGGCTGCAGCACCATCCTTTTCCAACAGAGCGGAAATCAGTTCCAGCACCTCGGCAGTGAACATCTGGCCATTCCTGGCTTTTTCCACATCCAGACACAGCACATCATCCGGATCACAAAGAATCCCGCCGATATACTGGCGAATGCTCTGATTTATACTGCTGTACTCCTTATTCAGATCGGCTGCCTGATTTTTCAGCGCTGTCTGCAGCCGTTCATAAAATCCGGTATGAAATATTTCCCGGAAAATCTCGATCCGCTGCCGGGTATCTGCCAACAGCAGCTTCAGAAAATCTCCTTGAGCGATCATGACGATCTGCGAAAACTGATCCCGGTTCACATGGAGAATGTCCTGCATCGATCGATTGACATCCCCCTGCTTCGTCACCACACGCCCGTCGGGATACGTAAGCTGGGCCTGCGGATTTTGCACCGTGTAACCCTCGCCCCGAGCCTTTTTTCGCATGTATTCAGGGCTGCGCTTCACCGTATAGACCTGACCGTCATAAGAGAAAACCAGCTCGACCTCCGTCGGCGTGTCCGGATCGGCGTACTTGGAACGAAGCATGGAAGCTTCCCGGTTATTTCCGCTGGCTTCTCCGAAGAGGGCGAAGGTGATCGCGTCGAAAATTGTGGTTTTGCCGGCGCCCGTGTCGCCGGTGATCAGATAGAGCCCGCCGTTTCCCAGGGACTCCAGATCCAGCGAAACACAGCCGGCATAAGGCCCGAAGGCCGACATGGTCAGTTTCAAAGGCCGCATGCTATTCCACCTCCTTCAGCTTCTCGATCAGCGCCTGCATGTATTCCGTCTGCACATCGCTCATGGGCTGATTATTCCGGTTTTCATAAAACTCTGCAAAAAGCTCCAGCGGCGATCTGGCTTTGATGTCATCAATGGTTCCCAGGCTGCGGGTGCTTCTGGTTCGCCGGTTGTCGTAATCCAGCTTCATCAGGTTGGGGTAGATGACCCGCAGCTTGGCCGCCGCGTCGGGGATGTCCTCTTCATCCAACAGGGTGACGTGCATGTAATCCTGCGTGTTGGTGTTTTCGTAATTGGCCTTCCGCGTGACCTGATCCCAGGTGCCGCGAATTTCCCGCAGGTCCCGCAGCGGAATCAGTTCTTCCGTGCGGATCTCCACCCGGCCCTTTTCGAAAAGCTCCACAATGGTGACGGATTTTTTGTGGTTGACCTCGGAGAAGGAGTATTTCAGCGGCGTGCCGCAGTAGCGGACGGTATCCCGGCTGATTTTCTGCGGTCCGTGGATATGGCCCAGGGCTACATAATCGAAGGCATTGAAGACCTCCGCATCCACATTATCCATACCGCCAACCGTCAGATCTTCCGATTCGCTCCGTGTCGCACCGGTGACGAACTGATGGGTGACCACCAGATTCCGCTGCGTCTGCTGCAGGTCGATGGTGTTTATGACGGTCCGCAGCGCGTCGGTATAGGTTTCGATGGCTGCATCCGGAAAAAACCGCCGTACGTGGGCAGGCTTCAGGAAGGGAAGCAGATAAATGTTTACCGGTCCGAAGGAGTCCTCCATGGTGTAGGAGGAAACACTTCCGTCATAGACCGGGCACAGATGAATACCGCTGGCATCCATCAGTCGGCTGCCGAAGGCAATGCGCTCTGCCGAATCGTGATTGCCGCTGATGAGGAAGACCTGCATGCCCAGTTCCGCCAGCCGGGTCAGAAACTCGTCAAACAGCTGGACCGCTTCCGCCGGCGGAATGGATTTATCGTAGATGTCTCCGGCGATGAGAACGCCGTCGGGCTTCTCGGATCGGATGATCTGCAGGATTTTCAGCAGGATATATTTCTGGTCCTCCAACATGGAGAACTCGTTGACCCGCTTTCCCAGATGCAGGTCGGAAAGGTGGACAAATTTCATAAAAAAACTCCTTTTCGGATGTGATACGCGAAGGGTAACCAGGGATGGAGGGGAACCGGAATTCCCCTGACACCAATATACCATATCAACATGAAATGTGCAATAGAAAATACAGTAAAAAAGAACAAGTGTTTGTAAAAGGCTTGTGTGTAATTTTCGCCATGGCAAAATTCTCCTCCGTGAAGATCTCCTGCACCCAATTGTCTTCCTCTAATCAGACGTTTCGTCGCATTCCATAAAAACCACCGTTTTTATGGGGAATACAGATTTTCGATCTGCCTCGAAAATATTAAGGTGAATTTTAGCGGCGTGCTTAACAAAATCCATTCGCAAACTGCTACAATAAACTTGGTCGTGTGCGGACAGACACCTGCCTGTTGCGATTATTATTTTTCAGAAAAGGAGGAAAAGTGAATGAGAAAAATGAAGAAGACAGTCTGCGTTCTTCTGAGTCTGCTGATGATAATTGCCATGATACCGGCAACGGCATTTGCAGAAGATCAAACGATAACACTGCTGATGTTTGGCGATGAAAACGGACTTGCAGCTGCAGATGAATCCGGAAATAAGGATCTGAATCATGCTGCAGAATGCATTAGCCAGCGTGTCAACATTCAGGACGGCGGGACTGTTGAAAAGTATCTGTATCTGGCAACGTATCATTTAAATGGTGAAATGCCCGATATGGAGAATCTGATTGACATTGAGAATGTCCCAACAGAAAATGCAGTTTATATTGCAGATTATCCGGGCACCGATGGAAATGACGTGGTAGGAGATGCAATCAAGGATATGACGTATTCCGTTGAGGGAAATAAAATTACAATCCATTATACGAACGGCGGAAATGACATATTCGCAGAAAATGGATTTCAGGGATATCGGATGAATCTGAATGTGCAGACAGAAGAAGGGTTCAAACATTACGGTACGCTGAGAATTGCTGTCGGAGAACCGCAGGGGGGCGGCAGTAACTCTCCTTTGCGGATCAAAACGAATCGATTTACTGCGGATCCGGGAGACACGCTGTACAACGGATTCCACGATACTCCGATCACAATCTATATGAATGGAGAACAAGGGGAAGAAATCTTAAATATTGATGACAGTGTAGAGATTTGGCTGACCAATACAGGAATCGGACATATTATTATCGATTCTGATCAAAACACCTTCCGCTTCATTCCTTCTGCACCGGGTGGCAGTGACCTGAAGATCAAGGTGGGCGAAACCCTGTACACGTTTCGCATGGAAGTAGAAGAAGGAGACCTGGGCGGCAGTGACGAACCTCCGGAAATCGCACCGGTTGACCCGAATGCACCTTATGCATTGACACTGGAGATGCTGCAGGATCCGGATAGTCTGAATGCGAATGGCTATGACATCGATACGAGCCGGATGCGTGTCATCGGACAGGGAAGTGTTCTGCAGTTTAACAGTAAGATTACATCCTGGGAAACCTGCTTCTTTGTACGCAATCAAAATACCGGTTATGATGCCAGATATGTGGTGAAACCAAATTCCAGAGAAAACCGTACCTATATCGGAGCTTTGGATGATTTTAAACTGCAGATACAGCAAAGAGGCACTACAGTGTGGACATCGGCAAGCGACGTGGATCAAAGTCTGCAGGTATTTGCGCTCCGTTATGTGGAGGAGAAAAAAGGATATGGACCAATTTTCTGTGTAGAGTATGATGAGGCGAAAGACACTGCTTACGCAGCAGCTAACGGAAACAAGGTTACAGATGCATACGCCTTCCGGCTGCATTATATAGGAACTGACCCATATCTGTGTAGTGGAAATGAGAGAAATTCCGTTGATATTGAACTGGAACGAGATGACAGCATGGTAGATTTTGACCTGGATTTTTATTTCTGGGACGAATATGCAAACCGCTATGCGACAGGAAATGTTCTGCATTTTGACTATATCAATACGAAAATTGCAGCGAAGCTGAATCTCCGGCCAGGCATTATGAAAAGCGTGGCGGATAAGGCGGTATACGGTGAAAAAGATTACCTCTTCATCGAGAATGATCCGGAGAATTTCCAGTTCTATTATGAAACAACCGATGAAACCGGAATATATCAGAAAATACCATTGACCCAGGCGGAATCCCCGTTTACCGTAACGTGGGATGATGTGAATGAACGGTATAACATCGTTTACGACAAGCCGAAGAAAGACATCCACGGGCCCTTCTATGCAGTAAGCTACAAGGGTGATTACGAGGCAGTAATCCGTGAAAAGTACGGCGATGGAACCTACAATGTAGAAAACCTTTCCGAACTGATCACCAGAAAGATCACGCTGAATGTTACAATGGTTCCGGAAAACGGAAATATTGATGCGACGACGGATGCAGATGTCAACACGACGCAAGTAATCTTCGAAAACGATGCGATCGCAGACCAGGATGAAATCCATGTAGCCACAAATGACGGAACCGTGACACTGGGCGGCACACTGGTTGACTCCATGCAGGCTGCAGAACAAAATGTATCTCTGCAGATGTGTGACGTAAAGGAAGAAGGCTACTACGTCACCGCACAGCAGCAAGGTGCTGTAGATGAAGCCGACATGGCCTTCGATTTTAAAGTGACAGAAGGAAATGCCGATGTGTCCTTTGGAGAAAATGGGTACGCGGTTGTTTCCGTACCGTGCAACCTGACCGATGTGCAAGTTTTCTATCTGGATGAAAACGGGCAGAAGACACCGGTAGCGTGCACCTGTGAAAACGGAGTGTTGACCTTCCGGACCAGCCACTTCTCCACCTATCTGGTGGAAGGAGAGGAATCGCAGCGCCTGGCAGTCCTGTGGAATGACGAATTGCTATATGGCAGAAACAACGACAACAACCCGGTCATCCAGATTCCAGAATGCTGCGGAGAGAGCCTGCCAATCTATTTTGACGGAGAACCGAACGAAGGTACTTGGGCCTTTGGAGAATCGAGCAATGAAAACATCTGCTATGCGGGTGTTTCACCGGATAATGCGCTGTTCGAGATCTATCTGAACGCCAATGCCAAGGCGGGCGATGCCTGCGATGTGACCCTCTATTTTGGCAACCGGCAAAATCCGATTTCCGCAACCTATCGCCTGGAGGTCGTACCGGGTGTACGCCTGCAGAGGGAAGATCAGTCACTGGTTTATCCAAACGGCAGCCTCGGCGGCAGCCAGGAAATGACGGTACAGCTCACCATGGGCGATCAGAGCATCACAGATGGATACACCGTCGGCACCAATGGCAACACCGTACTGCAAGCAATTGATATGGGCAATGGAGTCATAAAACTCACCCCGGTTGGAAATGGTTCTGTGGATCTGATCGTCCAATATGACGGAAGAGAATTCTGCTATCAATGGACGACAGAAGGGCTGTCTGACGAAGCCGCAGTAAGCAATGTGGCAATCTCTCTCGATAGCGGAAAGACCATCCTGCCTGGAAATACGATCCGGATGGATGGTGGCAGCACGGTCAGCGGAAGCGTTTCACTTAACGGACAGCCGCTGACAGCGTATGACGTGAGAATCGAAAGAAGACCAGACCGGTGCAGTGTCACGGCCAATAGTGATGGCACATTTACACTGACTTCTTTCCATTCAGACGGCTACTGCTCCCTGGTGCTTTCCTATGGGAAGGACGGCATACCGTATGAAGCTGTGTTTGAAGTGCAGGTACAGGAACCGACAGCATATATCCTGCAGTTCTATCACATGGAAGAGCAGAGTGATGGCTCCTTTATTCACAACGGCGGCTTCGCAACGCTTGGAATCTTCCAGAAAGCACAGCAGGATATGTACACGAAATTTATCGTAACCGACCAGTATATGCGTCGCGTAGGGGTAGAGGAAGATCACTTCGTCAACGTAACACCGGATACGCTGGCGGTCGTAGTGTACGATAAAGAAAAAGAAAACTATGTGGAAGTACCGGATGATGAAAATCCGTTTACGATCACTGCGGATGCCAATGAGCCGAATATGCTGCAGATTCATTACGATCGCAGCAAGGACAAACACGGTCCGGCGTACATGCTGGTTTATACGGCATATGAACTGGATCCATATCTGGGAATCGAGTCCGAGGAGTTTGAGGTGGATAACACCATTTTCCTGTGGACCAGAAGTGTGGCAGACTTCGTGAAATGGCACAATCTATCCCACGAGGATAACCACTGGGTCTACGATGCCACCGTGGATACCTATGAAGGCTTTGAAAAAACAGACAGCGACTGTGACGTGAAGCAGACTGCTGTGGAAATTCATCAGTCACTGTTTGGAGAAGAGGCAGAACAGATCTCTGTTTCAGAAGATACCACCCTGGAAATTCTGACGGACATCGGTGATGTAACCATGGACGCAAAAGTACTGGGGCTGATCCAGGAACAGGAACAGGATGTCACACTGAAAATTCTGGATGTAGATGCAGAGGATACAGAATATCAGGAAGTGGCGTCAGCCCTTGCAAATGCTTCCTGCATTGTGGATCTGAAGCTGAACAGTGGTACCGATGCAATCCATGACTTCGGAACCGGTACTGCCACAGTGAAGCTGCATTACCATCTGTCAGAGGATGCGGCAGCAGACGGAAAGGTTCCGTATGTATACTATGTGGATGCAGCAGGCAATAAACAGCTGATTCCATGCGAATACGATGCAGAAAGTGGTATTCTCCTTTTTGAAACCAGCCACTTCTCCCTTTTTGAGGTGGAAGAGGATGTGGTTCAGACCGAACCGGATCCGGATCCGAAACCGGAAAGTCCTTCCGGCGGCGGCATCTATCTTCCTGCGGTTCAGAAGCCTGTTATTTCAGCGGGCAGTGGAGCCGCAGCTCAACTGCAGGAGAACGGAACGAAAGCTGTGATCACGGTAGAGGATGGATATGAACTGGTTGATGTAAAAGTCAACGGTGTATCGAAAGGTGCGGTAACAGAACTGACCGGACTGAAAACAGGTGATCAGGTCGAGATTATCACAAAGCAAGCAGACAAAGAAGCGGAAGCGTCACTGGAAGAAATCCGTGAAAGCCTGAAAGCAATCAATGCGGAGAATTTCTTCGCCCGGTCTGCCATTGTGAAAATGCGATCCGGAAGAAAAGCTGTGAAAATCACATGGAATACATCCGCAGACGTTACTTTTGATGGAGTAGAAATCTTCCGCTCCACGAAACGGTTCGAAGGATATACGAAGAAACCGGTCTTTACGACAGAAAAAGATGCGTATTATAACACCGCAATCGAGAACGGAACCAGGTACTACTACAAGGTACGCGGCTACGTTGACTTAGACGGCATTCGGGTTTACACCGGCTGGTCGAAAAAAGCGTGGAGAACCGTATAAAATCGTAAAATGTCCTCAGACATGGCGATGATATGCTCCCGCTTAGGCAGATAAGTGAAAAAACGAAGGACGGTAAAAAAAATGATATGATCCCCCTTAAGTAGACAAGGTAAATAACCAAAACTACTTAAGGGGGTTTTCATATGCGAAAATATTCAACAAAGGACAAACTCGCCATCGTTGAAGGATATTTGAACGGAGAGTTTACCTTCCATTCAAAAGCAATAGAACTTGGGTATTCTGAGACACCCGGATGCTTTTGGAGATGGTTGGAAATATACAGGATGCGAGGAGCCGAAGGTCTGCATTCCACGGGTAAACATCATACTTACTCCAAAGAATTAAAAACAAATGCAGTGGAAGCATATATCAAAGGCGACGGCTCATTGGCAGAGATTATCGCAAAATACGATATTAGCACAGAAAGTGTTTTAATGAACTGGATTAAGCTGTATAATACCAATAAAGAACTTACGGACTATTATCCGAAAAGTGAGGTATATATGGCAGACGCAAGAAGAAAAACAACATTGGAAGAACGTAAGGAAATCGTAGAATACTGTCTTAAGCATAACCGTGACTACAAAGGTACAGCATCCAGATATGGGGTTTCTTACAGCCAGGTATATTACTGGGTAAAAAAGTTTAATACTCTTGGAGAAGATGGACTGACAGATAAACGTGGCCACAGAAAGGCAGACGAAGAGGTGGATGAACTTGAACGCCTTAGAAGAGAAAATCTCCGCCTGAAGCGACAGCTTGAAGAAAGGGATATGGTCGTAGAACTGTTAAAAAAAGTGAAAGAATTCGAAAGGATGTGAGGCTGGGTAAACTGCGTCTTGAATCAAAGTATATGACGGTTAAGCATTTCTATGAAACGAAAGGCTGGAGCATAAACTGGATGTGCAGACAACTTGGAATTACCCGTTCTGCCTATTACAAATGGCTGCACAAGGAAATTCCTGTACAGGAAAGAGAAAATATGGAACTAGCCGAACTAATCAGAGAATATGATGAAAAATTCGGACATATTCTGGGATACCGCAGAATGACTGCATGGATTAACCACTTTAATCACACGACATACACCGTAAAACGTGTACACCGTATCATGAAGAAACTGGGAATTCATTCTGTAATCCGAAAGAAGAAAAAGAAATATCAAGCATCTTCTCCGGAAATCTCTGCGGAAAACATTCTGAATCGGAATTTTGCTGCGACTGCGCCGAATCAGAAATGGGCAACAGATGTAACAGAGTTTAAGGTTCCCGGAGAGAAGAAGAAACTGTATCTGAGTGCCATATTGGATCTCTATGACAGAAGCATCGTAGCTTATGCTGTAAGCGGCAGAAATGACAACAGGCTTGTCTTTGAAACCTTTGATGCCGCAATCCTGAAGAATCCTAAGGCCAAGCCGATTTTTCACAGCGACAGAGGATTTCAATATACAAGTAAAGTATTTCAGCAGAAACTGCAGAGTCAGAAAATGGTACAGTCTATGTCACGCGTTGGACACTGCATCGACAATGGCCCAACAGAAGGTCTCTGGGGGATTATGAAAACCGAAATGTACTGCCTGTATGAAATAGACGACGAAATGACATTAAGAGCTGCCATTGATAAATATGTTAAATTTTACAATAACGAGCGACCGCAGGAAAGATATGACTGTAAAACACCAGCAGAGGTTCGAACTGAAGCTCTTGCTTCTGAAATTCCAACACACTATCCAATTCCTCAAAACAAACGAATTCAGAAATACAAGGAAAAATGGGCTTCATAATTCATAAGAAAAACTGTCATACAGATTTCTGTATGACAGTTTAGTAAGCTAATTCTTTAGATATTTGACCTGTCTACTTGACAGGGGGCATATCAAAAAACCGTCCTTCGCTATTTTCCCGCGCATTTTATTCCAGCCCGAACTCCTGGTACAGCTTCTGGCGGAACTCTTTATCCTCGGCTGCTTTCTGCAAATCGTCCATACGGTTTTGCTTTATCAGCAGCAAATTCAGTTGGTTCAGCTTTTCTTCGCCTTCCTTCCGGCCGATGCCGATGCCTTCTTTCCGGGCATAGGCAAGCTCTGTATTACGATGGAATTCAGTACGTATCTCTGTCTCCATCCTCTCAAACTCTATTTCATCCTGGGTCAGCGTTCTGTATGCATTTTCCGCCATGGCAAGATCCTCCTCCGCTAAGATTTCCTGCACATAGTCTTTCTTGTTTTCATCGCTGGCATACTTGAAGTAAACTGCCAGTTTTTCAATACGGGTCATTTCAGAAACCGGCTTGCCTGTGTGGACTTTTCCTAATTCCAGAAAATGAAATTCCAGCCGGTCACTGAGAAGAATTCCCGTTTCCTTCTCCCGCACCTGGAACACCGAGTGACAGGATGGTATCGCAGGAAAGAGCGTCCCGTTGACGATGGAAACGACTATGCTTTTCTTCATCTTATCATAATTTGCACCGCGCTGCAATGAGGAATTGACCAGTCTTCCGCCATAGAGGACAATGCGATTGGGGTAGACAATCAGAAGTCCTGCCTGCATTTCGATATCCAGCAGATCTCCGCTGCCGGTTTCTGCACGGATGTCCATGACGGTTTGTTTGCCGCTGATTTTTTCGGCAGTATCAATGGGATTCTTGATGATAATCGAACGAATCGGATCATCTCTTCGATCCAGAATAATGTTTAAGATTTCTATCAGTGCGGCGCGTGAATCCTCTCGATCCCGGCCGAATACCGTACGAAACACGTAGTCACTGGTCAGGGGCATCTGGCTTCTATGGGTGTCTTTGAATAAGTCCGTTGTCATAATGTTCTCCTTTTCTCGAAAATTTCCCTGTTATATCAAAATATTACATATCATGATTTTACAGGAATACCGGTGGGTTGTGGGATTTTTCTTCTGACGGAAATCGACAGAATCTTTCATTTTTCGCGAATAGATATTTTTCAAAGTCCGTTGTTTTTAGCAGCATGCATAACAAAAGTAACACGAAAACTGATAAAATGACATTATTCACTAACAAATACATATGGAAATGAGGAGGTACAAAATGAAAATCTTAAAAAAACTGTTCACCAAACTATTGATTCTGGTACTGGTGATGACTTTCTCCGTCGGTACTGCACTGGCAGAGGATGGTGATAACCTTCCGACGAAATTCAGATACTTCTATAACGAAGGCAACTGCAATCAGCAGGAAGTAAATCTGTCTCTGGCAAATATGGATTATCGAATCGATAACATTACCACAAGCAGCAGCAAGCTGACTGCAAAGCTGGTTCGGGTGAATGTTCGGGAAAGCAACTATGACAATACTGCGGTGAATGAATACAGCATTGGTATGTTTGCGGAAAAAGCAGGTACATACACGGTGAAATATAATGTAGTAGATTTGGAAGGCAATGTGATTTCCAAACATTCCATGAAGGTATATGCATATAAAGCACCGGTCACAAGCCTGACTCTGGGCGGGAAAAACTGGGGACTTCTCAGCGGAACCAGCGGAAAAGTCAGCGTGAAAATGGACAGCAAGAACCCGCTGAAAAAAATAGAATATGGTTGCTATAAGAAGGTGGAATTCAAAGAAGAAAACCGTACCGAGACAAATGCGGAGCTGGTATACAAGACGGTGAAAAACAACGGAACTGTGAAGTACAGCAAGAAGCCGTATGAAAATTCCTATGAGTACAGCTATTCCAACAATGAATATTTCAACTATAACCTTTCGGAATACAGTAATATTCTCGCACCGACCTTGATCCGTGTCACCTATAAAGACCAGTACACAAAACGAAATGAAACCTATACACAGTGGTTCTATAAAGTGGTGAAATAAGAAGTAAGTAAGCATGCTTAAAGGCACCTTCTTTTCGAGGGTGCCTTTGTATTTTTTCAGTTCTGATTCCTGGCAAAGCTTAATTTTTTTAAATTAGGGGATATTTAGCAGTATGCATAACAAAAGCAACATCCAAACTGATAAAATGAACATAAATATATTTACAGATTGCGGTAAGAGGTATGACAATGAAAAAACCACAAGTACTGGTCATTGGAAACGGAATCAATCGTGCTTTTGGATGTGATTCCTGGAATAATTTCATCAAGGATATTGCGAAAGAGACCAGCGGCAGAACGGATTTACCGGATGAAATGAAAGCTCCGATGCCAATGCAGGCCATCATTGCATCTAAAGATGCACTGGATTGCTACTTTAACGGTGAAAAAAAAGGTGCGGTCAGTACAGGAAAAGAGAAGCAGGAGGGACGACGAGAGAAATTCTATGGTTTCATAAAAGATGAAGCACAGGCGAAAGTGGTTTCAGGAATTCTAGGCGTTGGAGCGGATCATATTATTACAACAAATTACAGCTATGAATTGGAAATGGTTACACGTCCTGATTACCGGATAACAGATCAGTATCTGAAGAAAATGATGAGATGTACAAAAGGAAACGGTTCCGCAAGAGCAGAGGCCAGATATTTAATTCATACCTACAATGAAGTGCAGTTTCAGGGAAAGAAAACGCCGATCTGGCATATTCATGGAGAAGCACGGAAACCAAACAGTATGATCATGGGACATTACTACTACGGCTCTCTGCTGACTAAAATCAAAGAATATTCAGACCGGAACTGCAGCAGGTTTTCTGACAAGTACAGAAAGAACGCCGCGATAGAGATCAACAGCTGGATCGACGCTTTCATTCTAGGGGATGTGTATTTCCTGGGAATCGGGATGGACATGTCAGAATTGGATCTGTGGTGGCTGATAAACCGAAAAAAACGTGAAAAAGCACCGACTGGAAATATCTATTATTTCGAGCCTTCTTCTGGGGAAGCAGCTTTTAATGAGAAATATGAATTGTTCAGAGCAATGGAAAAAGAAGGAATGAAAGTCGAAATCAGAGATTGCGGTGTAACAATCAATGGTAAAACCGATGATGAAAAAAACAGACAATACCAGTTGTTTTACCAAAAAGCAGCAGATGAAATAAAATCCATCATAAGCAATAATACGAACTCTATGAAAGAATAGCTTGATTGGATAGTGGGGATTGTAATGATGATAACAGCACGGTATAGCAAAGAACAATATAATAATTGGACATTTCAGTTAATTCAAGAATGTCATTACAGAATGATTTTGATTGGAGGCGATGCATTTGATAGTTCGTAGTTATCCCAATGAATCGTACAAATTCTAAGTAGATAATATATTCAGGGAGAATTAGATTATGAATGTGAAAAGAAAGAAGAATAATCTTTTTAGATATCTGTTGGTATTTGTATTAACGATAGCAATCGTAATGCCGGTAAATATGGCTAACAGATACGCTTGGGCAGATACCGCAGATACCATAGAGAGTGGTTCTTGTGGTAATAATGTAACATATACATTTGATAGTTCGACAGGTGAGTTGACCATCAGTGGTACCGGAGCGATGGATAACTATGAGGAGAACAATCTATCACCATTTTACTGGCTTGGAGACATAAAAACTGTAATCATTTCTGACGGAGTAACCAGTATTGGAAATTATGCATTTTACAAAAGCAGCAGTTTGACAAGTATTTCGATACCAGAAAGCGTGAAGGACATTGGAAAGTATGCATTTTCCGGATGTAGTAGTTTGACGAGTGTAAGCTTGCCAAGCGGAATGACGCGTATTAGTTCATATGTATTTGAGGGATGTACGGATCTGAAAAGTGTTAGTATTCCAAACTCGATAACATATATCGATATAGGAGCATTTTTTAATTGTGGGAGTTTGACAGGCATCATAATTCCGGATGGTGTGACAGGCATTGGAACTAGAGCATTTTGCGGATGTAGCGGCTTGAAAAGCATTAAGATACCTGAAAGTGTAATAAAAATTGACACAAATGCGTTTTACGGATGCAGCGGTTTGACAAGTATCAGTTTACCAAGTAATTTGAACACAATTGCCTCCTTTACATTTCGGGGATGCAGCAGTTTAACAACCATCGAAATACCAAACGGGGTGACAAGCATTGGAACTTCCGTATTTCACGGGTGCAGCAGTCTGACAGATATCACCTTGCCAAGCACCTTGACAAGTATTGGAACTGGTGCGTTTTACGGATGCAGCAGTCTGACAAGTATCACTTTACCGGCAAAGTTGACAAGCATAGGACAAAGTACATTTAATAACTGCAGCAGTTTGACAAGTATCGAAATACCATATGGTGTGTCAACGATTGGCGACGGTGCATTTGGCCAATGCAGCAGTTTGACAGATATTACCTTGCCAAGCAAATTAACAAGTATTGGAAATAGTGCGTTTTTCGGGTGCAGCAGCTTGGAAAGTATTGTAATACCATCCGGTGTGTCAACGATTGGCGACGCTGCATTTCGCAAATGCAGCAGTTTGACAAGTATCAGCTTGCCAAGCAAATTGACAGGCATTGAGAAAGAAGTATTTGACGAATGCAGCGGTTTGAAAAGTATAGAAATACCAGACGGAGTGACAAGCATTGGAGATTCTGCATTTAACGGATGTAGCAGTTTGACAAGTATCAGCTTACCAAGTAAGTTGACGAGCATTGGAAATGAAGCATTTTCAGGATGTAGTAAACTGACAAGTATTACGATACCGAACAGCATGACCAGCATTGGAGCGAGCGCATTTTACAGTTGCAGCAGTTTAGAATGCATTTATTATTGCGGAACAGAAGAGGAATGGCAAAATATAGATGGAAAAGATCGGGTTCCAGACGTTCCCATTATCTATAACTATCATCCAATTGTAGACTACACCGGTACCCAGGCTTCGATACCGGAACTGGAGAGTAAGAGTGCAGGCAAGGTTGTATTAAAAGCACAGACGGTTACCGATGAAACGATTGAGTATGGATACAGGGTAAAAGATTCGAATTCAGAATTTACCTGGCAGGATAGCACCTGTTTTGAAAATCTGGAAGCAAATACATATGATTTTGCGGCAAGAGTAAAAGCAAATGATGATCATAAAGCAGGAACAATCTCGGATGTTCTGAACTTAGCCGTATATTCAAAGCCGGTTATCACATATTCTGCCTTAACGGATCTGGCAGTAGGCACAGAAATAAAGGATGTAGTACCGACACTGCATGGTGGCTCGGGAGGCGGAACTTATGTTATGGAAGGAACCCTTCCTGAAGGATTATCATTCGATGGAGCAACTGGAACGTTTTCAGGAACTCCAAATGCAATCGCTGGAGCGGGCAGCGTTTCTGTTCAATACACAGATAGCGAAGGAAATGTTTCAGACCGTGTTACTGTACATTATGCGGCTGTTGCACCTACAGCAAACACTTTGGAGCTTTCGATCAGCGATGTAACCTATGGAACAGAAGTAAATCCAATAGCAACTACGAACGGTAATTCTGCGAAATTGTGGTATAAAGAAGCGAATGCAGATGATGAAACATACAGCACAATCAAACCTGAAACTGCAGGTGTCTACACTGTAAAAGCAGTATCAGAAGGACACGCTACTGTGGCTGATAAATCTGTTACGAAAGATTTCACTATCAAGAAGAAGGAACTGACTGTGACCGATGTAACAGTGGCGAAAAAGACTTACGATAAGACAACGACTGCGACAGTAACAGCTGTGACATTTGATGGACTAGTTGCTGAAGACACATTGACATTAAACACGGATTATACTGCAAGTGGTTCATTTAACAGTACGGCTGTAAATGAAGCAAATCAGGTGACCGTAGATATTAAACTGCAGGAAACCGAAACAGCGAAGAACTATGCAATTACCGGAGCACCATTTGAAAAAGCTGCAACGATTGGACAGAAACAGATAGATGTTACTTCCAATAATGCAACAATGACTAAGGTATATGATAAAACCACAAATGCGGGCACGCTTAACGGTAATTTAGGATTAACAGGTGTAGAAGCAGGTGATATTGTTACAGTATCCGGTAACGGTACTTACGCATCTGCTGATGCAGCGAAGGGGATTCAGGTTACATTCAGTGACCTTACACTTTCCGGTGAAGATGCAGGAAACTATGTTTTAAGCGAGGCAAGCAAAGCATTTTACATTGGCGAGATTACGAAAGCGACGCCGAATATCGGAAGCGTTTCGTATACAGGCCCTGCTGTATATCTAAGCACCACGGTTGCATCTGTAAATGCCAACCTTACAAGAGCAAATGCAGAGGTTGAAGGTACGTTAGCCTTAAATACTTCATCATTTACAGAAGAGGGAACCAAGGCGTATGCCTATACATTTGTTCCAAACGATACGACAAATTACAATAATGTAACGGGAACTGTAGAAATTACAGTGAACCATGATGATTTATCTAAAATTGAATACAGCGGAACGCTTTCAAAATCATCATACAAATATGGTGAAGAATTTACCATTGATGGAATAACTGTTACAGCAACATTTGCAAGCGGAAGCAGCATGGATGTAACCGGAGCCGTGACATTTAACAGTATGGCTGCAGTAGGTCAGACGGAAATTGTATTATCCTATACAAGTGGTAATGTTACGAAGACTTGTACGGTTACAGGCATTACCGTTGTTAAGGCAGACGGAACCGCTGCACTTTCAGGCTCAGCTGATAAGACGTATGACGGTGAAGCGATTGATCCGACGAAGTTGACGATTACAAGAAATAACGCAGCAGGAGATGTAACTTACAAGTTCTACTCCAGTGCAGAATGTACCACTGAGGTAACAGCAGTACCGAAGGATGCTGGAGAATACTGGATTAAGGCTGTTATTGCTGCGTCAGAAAACTACACGGCAGTAACGACAGAAGCAGTAAAAGTAACTGTATCTCCAAAGGTAATTACAAGTTCAGACTTGGAATATACCGGTGATGCAATTACAAAAGTGTACGATAAGACAACATCCTGTGCAGTAACAACCGTTTCCGTAAAAGATGGCGTACTGGCAGAGGGAGATGCTCTGGCAGTTCGCGGTACTGCGGTATATAACTCAGCAGATGTGAAAACTGCGACGAAGGTAACATTTACTACAGAAGCTGTTACAACAGGAAACTACAGACTGTCAGCGGATCAGACGATTGACATTCCTGCGAAAATCACAGCTTTAGTGATTGTACCTGAAATTGCAGAATTAAGCGGTATAGTATTTGATGGACTGGCAAAAAGACCTGTTTTGGATGTTACGTATGGCAGCGAATCATTAGTACTGAATACGGATTACACCGCTTCATATAGTAATAACGTGAATGCCGGAACTGCGAAAGCTGTAATAAATCCGGTTAAGAACGGAAACTATACATGGTCAGAAGCAGAAAAAACATTTACTATCGAAAAAGCGGCATCGCCTGCCGTTGAAGGTTCATCCTTAATTTCAAAAGAAGGAAGCACAGATACTTTAATTGGTAGTGTTTCTGGAATACCGTCCAATAGCGGAAGTATCACTTTTACTGTAGGAAATCCTTCGGACACTTCCGTTATGGCCAATGCAGAAATAGATGATAATAACAACATTATTATCACACCGGCGGCAGATGCAAGTGCAGGTGGAAATGCTACTGTAACAGTAACAATCAAAACGGATAATTACGCAGATGCAACTGCAAGAATTACTTTAACTATTACAGATAAAGATGTTCCGGTTCTGACAGTAAGTGATATCCATAAGACCTATGACGGAAACGCTGTAGATGCATCAGCAATTCATGGTACTGCAAAGGTTGGAGAGGAAACGGTTGAAGGTACTTGGTCATTCGCTCCAAATCAGAATATGACAAGTGTAGCGGATAGTGGAAATAAAACTGTTATTTTTACTCCAAATGAAGATTATGCAACATGTGCAGCTGCACAGACAACTGTAAAAGTAACGATAGCAAAAGCGAATGTGAGCGATAAGCCTGTAATTGGTTCTGTATCCGAAACAGGAAGTACTTTAAATGATATCAGTGTCGATGTGAGCAAGATTTCTGTACCGGGAAGTTTTACCTGGAATGATCCGATAGATACTGCGGTTGAAGCAAACAAATCATATGGATGGACATATACCCCTGATGATACTGTGAATTACGAAGTATTGACCGGGAAGGCCACACCTTACGCAGTTAGTTTCGGTGGCGGTGGTGCTGTTCCTATCGTGAAACCATCATCGGACCCTGTTCAGTCAGGCAATACAACTACAGCAAATCTTTCCGAAAGTGCTGTAAGCAGTGACGGCAAGACCACTGCCACAGTGGACAACACATTGGCTGATAAGCTGGTGGAAATGGCAGTAGAGAACAAGTCAACAGAAATCGTAATCAACATTGAGAGCCAGAGCGGCTCCTCCGCTTCAACTACTGAAGGTGCGGAGGTAATACTTCCTGCAAGTGCCCTGAAGTCCATCGCTGACAAGACGGATGCAGATGTGGTTATTCAGACCAGCGTGGCTGAAATCAGGATGGATAACAAGACAGCAGAGTCAGTGGCTTCTCAGACAGCCGGAGACGAAAACGTCAGCATCATTGCGGAAAAAGTAAAAGAAGAAGGAAATGATGTATATTTTGAACTTAAGGTTGTTACTTCAAGCGGCAAGGTAATTTCCGACTTTAATGGCGGTAATGTAAGTGTTACCGTAACCGTGCCGAAGTCTCTGCAGGGCAAAACCCTGGTTTGCGTGTACATCGATGACAACGGTTACATGCATAAGGTGAATGGCACGTTGAATGCAGACGGAACTTATACCTTTACCACAGATCACTTCTCTCAGTATGCACTGATGGAAGCAGGAGAAGCAGAAGCGGCCATCGAAGCACAGAAGGCGGAAGTGAAAGCACTGAAGCTGACGCTGCGCTCCAGCCAGGTGAAGACCAAGAGCGGCAGGAAGGCTGTCAAGCTGACCTGGAAGGGCGGCGAAGCCATCCAGCTGGACGGTATTGAAATCTACCGTTCCCTGAAGAAGAGCAGCGGCTATGGCAAGAAACCGCTCTACACTACAGTAAAGTCCAGCTATCTGAACACATCCGTGAAGACTGGTAGGAGATATTACTATAAAGTAAGAGGCTTCGTGACTATCGACGGAGAAAAGGTATACACCCAGTACTCCACGAAAGCATGGAGAAACGTAAAATAACGGTACAATACAAGAAAGAAAATGAAATTAAACAACAGGAGGACGGCGAAATCGCCGTCCTCTCCTCAAACAGATCGTAGATGTTTTTTTCTTTATTTAATAGGAATGCAACAAAAATTTGTGAAAGTCACAGAAAGGTACAAAATGAAAAAGAAACATATTAGAATTCTGCTTGCATTAGCAGTGATGGTTGCGATGCTGTTTGCGACCATTCCTGCAAATGCGGCAGAGGGCTCATCCCCTTCAGGAACACCTATTTCAACTGCGGAGCAACTGATTGCACTCGGTGAAGGTGATCGCTGGGATGGTATCGAAGGAAACTATTATCTTACGAATGACATAGACATGGCAGCATATCCAAACACAGTTATCGGACCAGGAAGCTATTTTGAGGGAACGCTCGATGGAAATGGTTACACAATTAAAAACATTACATTTAATGATGTGTCAAAAATAGGAACCTGGAACAGCCTTGAAATTGGTCTCTTTGGATGGGGACGCGGTACTATAAAAAACCTTACACTGGATAATGTAGTTTATGACCTTGATATCACAGCCCCTGTTAAGGGAGATCAATTAAGTGCAGGTGCCGTTGTTGCGTATGCTCCTGATGTTTATTTAGAAAATGTGACCGTAAATGGCAGCATGAAAATTAAGCTTTCAACAAAACTGGATTACTTGAATATCGGAGGCCTTATTGGACAGACAAATGATAGTAACTTGACTGGATGTACCAATAATATGGATATTTATGTTGAAGGCGCAGAATGTAACAACATATCTGTTGGTGGTCTAATGAGTGGATGGGGTTCTGGCAATATTATTTCTTGCAAGAACAACGGCGATATAACTGTAAATGGACTGAAGGGATGGGCTGCAATTGGTGGTCTTGTTTCAAACAGCGGAACTGGAGAATTTGAAACTGAAATGAAGAAGAGTACAAACGCCGGAGACATCAAAATTACTGGAGTAAGTGGTACTTTGACGCTTGGCGGTCTCTTTGCAGATTCGTACGATGAGTTCCCTGTAAAGTCATGTAAAAATGCAGGTGATATTCTGGTTGAAACAAAAGCCAAGACAAAAACAAATATTGTAGTTGGAGGTCTTATTGGTAGAGGACTTGAAACATATGTAACATCCAGTGGCAATATAGGAAAGATTTCTATTAATAATAAAGCTACGCTAGATAGTAACTCCTCAAACCGTATTGGTGGTATTGCAGGAGACCAAGTGGAAAGCATAAGCAAATGCTATAACAAAGGTGCTATTACATATAAAGGCAATCTGCGCATGGGATCGATTAATGGTATTGCATCATTTGTGACGGATGTAAACCAGACATACAATATCGGTAAAATAGCAGTAACTTCTACCAATTCAAACTATTTAAATCAAGGATTTGATATTAATGGGATTGCGGGCTATGTAAGAGGAGACATCACTAAATGCTATAATTCCGGTGCGATTAAGTATGAAGGAAAAATGAAAAAAGGGACGGTAAGCGGTCTTGTACAGAGTTTTTCAGGTGCATGTACATATAACTATAACAATGGAAAACTTACAGCACCGACTGCGATTAAAAAGTGCTTTATATGCTATCCAAATCAGGATATGAAGTATAACTACTATACTAATAGTAAGGGGGCTGTCGATAGTTATTTTATAAAGTCCTCCACCATGAAGAAAGTCTCTGCAATTAATACAACCACTTGTCCAAAGCTTTCCTCGAAATACTGGACATACAGCAAGAGCAAAAAGAAATTGCTGTTAAAGAGTAACAAAGAATAGTACTTTTATCTGCTCAGGATGTAATCATGATCTTGTCGTAATTATGATATGATATCAAAACAGGGTATCGCATTCACAACCGAAAACAGCTGTGAAGACGATACCCCGTTTTATGTCGTTTCGACCCCTGCTGATGTGAACCGGCTGTGCAGGGCATGCCCCCTGCCTACTCCTGCCTACTCCAGCAGCGGCTGGCCGTGATCATACAGGTCGCTGTTGAGCTGAAGGATCGTGTAGCCGTGGGCCAGGGCATACAGGATGATGCTGTCCCGCGGATCCCGCACGTAGAGCGGCGGAAACCGGCCCTCCCGCAGGAGAAACTGGGTTTCTTCCATCGTAGTCTTCATGGCGAAGCACAGGCAGAGCAGCTTGTCCCGGGACGGACGACGTGCGCCGGAAAGGATCTGATATGCGTAAACCTCGTTCAGGTTGCAGGCCTTCACCACGTCCGTTTTCGTCATTCCGCGGGAGGCGATGAGAGACTGCAGGTGGGAGGTAAGCGGATCTATGGAAAGTTCACTGCTGTTTTCTTTCAGAAAGCTGTCGAGTGAATCACAGTTTTTCAGTTCATTTTCGAGATTTGTGGTGCTTTTCTTTGGCATGATGCGCTCCTTTGTGGTACAATTTAAATATACTGTGCATAAGTATAGCATGTCAGTGTAAAAAAGTGTTATGCACAGTGCTAAATGGAGAAAGAAAAGGGAATGGATATTCTGTCGGTATTGAAGCGCTATGACGGGCGTCTTCTGAAAAAGCTTCGAATCAAAAAAGACAGTGCGGTTCTCGCCATGGAGCGCGGGGACGGCAGTCTTTTCGTGCTTCGGATCTATGCCCAGGAGATCCCGGCTTACCGGATGCTGGCAGGTTGCCAGTGCGAAAATCTGCCTCGGATTTACCACTGCGGCGAAGAAGACGGCTTTTTCCTGGTGGAGGAAGAGTTTATCGACGGCATCTGCCTGCAGGACATGCTGGACGGCGGCGCCACACTGGAGGAGAAACAGGCTGCAGATGTGGTCAGAAAGGTCTGCGAAGCACTGCATGTGCTCCATGAAAACGGTTTCGTCCATCGCGATGTGAAGCCGGAGCACGTGATGGTGACGCCGGAAAACCGGATCGTTCTCATCGACCTGGATGCCTCCATGCGGATTTTGCCGGAAAAAGACACGGACACCCGGCTTCTGGGAACGGCCATTTATGCCGCACCGGAGCAGTTCGGCCTGAGCCGGTCCGACGTGCGGACGGACATCTATTCCATGGGAATCCTGCTGAACGAGCTGCTGACCGGAGCGCACCCGGCGGTGACCCGGTACCGGGACGGCAGGCTGGACGGGGTCATCGAAAAATGTATTCAGATGAATCCTAAGGATCGATATCAGAATATGGACGAGCTGACGACAGCCCTTTTTTCGGCCCATGCCGGAGGCACCGAAAAAAAGAAGACTTCGCAAAATCCGCATCGCAGATGGCTTCTCCCTGTGGCGGCGTGTGTGGCGTGCCTGGGGATTTTGGCCGGGGCTGCGGCGCTGCCGGATGGGAAGACGGGGATCCAGGACATGCCGCCGGCAGTCGGTACTGCAGACAGTATTCCGGTGCAGGCAGACGACGAGGCGGGTTCAGAAGGAGAAGCGAGTGCGGCAGACAAGGCGAGTGCAGACGACGAGGCAGGTGCGACGGACGATGCCGCGTCTGACAGTGTGGTCACGCCGGCTGAGATCGTAACCTCTGACAAGACTTCGGCACAGGGGAATACTGTAGCCTCCACGAAAAAAACGGAAGGCAAATCGTCCAATAGCGATGAAAAGAAGTTTGACCCGGCGGCGCTGAACCGAACGAAGCGGATCCGGCTGAAATGGCGTGCCAGTGAGATCGAGGATGGGACAGGATTCGGTAAGCACCAGTTTGACGACCGGGTGGAGGTGCTTCTCGACGGAAAAAAGACCAGTGACTACTTGGTGTATCTGGAGGACAGCAGCTGCGGGACTGCAGTGAAGGAAAGCGACGGCAGGCTTCACCTGGTTGCGGCGAAAGAGGGGGAATGGACCATGTACGTGGTGTGCGGTAAGGAATATGCCGCATTCCGGTGGAACACCACGGCAGCCGAACCGGCAGACGAGACGGGCAATCTCACATTGCACTGGTCTGACTATGTCATTGGACCGGGAAGCTGTTTCGGAGCAACCTTCTTCGACGATGACATTACGGTCTGCTTCAACGGCCAGCCGATTTCCGATTATACGGTAGAGCTGGAGGATCCGGACCAGGGAACTGCAGAAATCAATGCAGACGGAACACTGCATCTGAGATGGCTGAAGAAGGATGTGAAGCCTCTGATCATTACATATAAGGGAACACCGTATGTCTTCCAATGGGCTACGGATTGATCTGCTTCGATTTAGAAGGATGGAGTACATAAAATGGCAATGGAGATTTTGTCGGTTCTGACGGAAAGGGACGGACGTCTGATAAAAAAACTGCGCATAAAAGAAAACAGTGCGGTCCTGGTGATGGAGAACGGGGACGGCTGTGTTTACGTGCTTCGGATCTACCGACAGGAGATCCCGGCGTATCGGATACTGGAAGGACACGAGTGTGAAAGTCTGCCGGCGGTGTACCACTGCGAGATCCGGGACGGTTTTTTCATGGTGCAGGAGGAGTATATCGAAGGCATCTGCCTGCAGGACATGCTGGACTGGGGCGCCAGGCTGGACGAGAAGCATGCAGTCAGCGTGGTGAAAAAGGTCAGTGAGGCACTGGCGGTGCTTCATGACGCCGGTTATGTCCACCGGGATGTGAAGCCGGAGCACGTGATACTGATGGCCGGGAAGCGGGTCGTCCTCATCGACCTGGATGCGTCCATGCGCCTCCGGCCGGAAAAGGATACGGATACCCGGCTGCTGGGAACTGCCATCTATGCAGCGCCGGAACAGTTCGGCCTGACCCGTTCTGACGTACGGACGGATATTTATGCAGTGGGCATTCTGCTGAATGAAATGCTGACCGGCGTTCATCCGGCTGTGACCCGTTACCGCCAGGGAAGGATGGGGGAAACCATCGAAACGTGCATTCAGATGAATCCACAGGACCGGTATCAAAGTGTGAAAGAGCTGGCGGACGCACTTTCTTCGGAGAAGGCCGGAGGCGAAGAAAAGGCCGGCGTCGGAGAAAAAGACGGCGGTGAAGAGAAGGCCGGCGGGAAAGAAAAAGCAAAAACGAAAAAATGGAAGCGCACGATTGCTGCGTGCGCGGCGGGAGTGGTGATTTTGTTCGGTGCGGTCATGATGGGAAATGCGCTGCCGGAGGAGCCTTCTGACTTGCCGGATGGAGCAGCCGTGACAGACGTGGATGCAGCCGGTGTGGAAGAAACCAACCCGTGGCTGCAGTTATATAAAGGGAAAGATACTGTTTACTATAACTTCCGGCAGGGCTCACAGACGGCGAAGCTGCGGCTGGAAGACGGGACAGCGGTGGATGAGACCTTTGATGTGTATGTGGATCCGGGGATCGGTGTGCTGGAAGGCTGGGATGCGGCGCGGAATGCATGGCGGCTGACCTCGGAGGGATGTGACATGGGTGCCGAAGGCTATCTCCATGCGGAGAAGGATGGGAAGCATTATGCCATCCGGGTGGTGGTTATGGGCGAACCCATCAGTGCCTATTCTTCGATACCGTCCATGGACGATCTGACGGCCGGGTATCTGAAGCCGGCGGTGCATCCGATGGATCCATCGGATCGGACGATTTACTGCACCTATGATCCTGCCGAGAAAACGAAGCTCTATCTGGCTGCCATGTTCGGCTTTGACCATCTGATGCCGGAGTGTAGCGATTCCCGTGTGACGATTCATCAAACCAGTGAGACCGGCGGCTGGCCGAATAATCTCTTCATCATGACGTTCGAGAATCCGGAGGGCGGCACGGTGAACTTCCAGGTGTCAAATCAGGATACAAGACTCAAGTTTGTGTTTGAAGAGGAGTAGAGCCGGGTCCGGGAGACCAGCGGGGCCGGCCGGTACGGAACCGGCCGGATGCTGGCTGGATGCTAACCGAGGATCTTCTTCAGATCTTCGAGAACGCGTTTCTCCTGGAACGGTTTGCTGAGGAATCCTTCTGCACCGTCCCGCTTGCACTCTTTTGCGATGGATTCCTGCCCCATTGCGGCTATCATGATCACTGTGGCGCCAGGGTCGAGGGCAAGGATCTCTTTCAGTGCCTGCTGTCCGTCCATTTCCGGCATGGTAATATCCAGCAGTGTCAGATCCGGACGCAGCTGGCATTGCAGTTCCACCGCCTCTTTTCCGTTTGCGGCTTCTCCGACCACCTCATATTTTGCGCGGGTCAGGATGTCCTTCAGCATCATCCGCATGAAAGCGGCGTCGTCTGCGATTAAAACAGTCTTTTTCATAGTTGTCATTCTGCTACTCAAAATATAGACAAAAGTGTCCATATCGAGATTATTACTGCTTCAT
>JBJFHL010000086.1:70938-86906 GCA_051893555.1 Anaerovoracaceae bacterium | reverse complement strand
AGTAGTTTTTATTATTCCTCATGAAGCTGCCTCCCCGGTGTGCTTTTTCCTCATTATATCACGGAGATTTTTGGACTGTCAATTCTTGCTGCAATCATGTATAATGTACATGAGATCTTTTGGATTTGGCAAGGAGGAACGTAAAGTGAAATATATTCAGGTGGACATACATGTAAAACGGGAGGGCATCGAACCGGTGGTCTCCGCACTGCTGGGCATCGGGATTACCGATACGGTGGTGGAGGATCCTGCCGACATCAATGATCTGCTGGAAAAAGAAAACGATTACGAGTGGGACTATATTGATGAAGAGGTGCTGAAGCTGCAGGAAGAGGAGCCGAAGGTGACTGTATTCCTGGAAGACGATGAAGATGGCCGGGAAAAACTCCGGTCCATCCATGTGGCGGTGGAAGCGCTGAAGATTGAAGCAGAAGGCGGATTCTTCGGGGAAAACGTGGATCTGGGTCCGCTTACCGTGGAATCTTCGGTGGAGGATGACAGCCTCTGGAAAGACAACTGGAAAGAATATTTCAAACCGAAGAAAGTGGGACGCCGCATCGTGGTGAAACCGACCTGGTATGACTATGAAGCCACTGGGGATGATCTGGTCATTGAGCTGGATCCGGGCATGGCCTTCGGAACCGGTACCCATGAGACCACCTCTCTGTGCCTGCGGCTCATGGAGGATTACCTGAAGTCCGGCGACAAGGTCCTGGATGTGGGCTGCGGTTCCGGGATTCTCTCCATTGCCGGCGCTCTTCTGGAAGCATCCGAGGTGCTGGGCGTGGAGATTGATCCGGTGGCGGTGGAAATCGCCCAGGAAAACATCGAGCTGAACGGCGTATCCGCTGTGGCCCGGGCACAGTACGGCGATCTGACCCGGGGTATCGATTTCCGGGCGGATATGGTTGTCGCCAATTTAATGGCGGATCTGGTGATGATGCTCAGTGCCGACGTGGCAAAACACCTGCTTCCCGGCGGAAAATATATCTCCTCGGGAATTCTGGTGGAAAAGCGGGATCTGGTGGCCCAGGCCATCCGGGACTGCGGTTTCATAGTTGACGAGATCAGAGAAGATGGCATGTGGTGTGCCATCGTAGCCAGCCTGCCGGAAGGCGGAGCAACGGGCACTGCTGCACCGGACACCGCAGCGGGAAAAGTGGAGGCGTAACGATGAGCAGATTTTTCGTGGATCCGTCCGATGTGACGGAACGGTATATTTATCTCAGTGACCGGGGCGATCTGCACCACATGAAGAAGGTACTCCGATTGTCTATCGGCGATGAACTGGATGTGTCTGACGGTACGGCCTGGGAGTACCATGTCCGAATCGAAGCCCTGGACGAAGACGAAGCAAAACTTCTGATCCTGGACAAGCAGAAATTCGCCCGGGAACCCCGTCTTCAGGTAACCCTCTTTCAGGGCATTCCGAAAGCCGGCAAGATGGAAGGCATCATCCAGAAGAGCGTGGAACTGGGCGTCCACGCCATCGTGCCTGTGTTCATGGAACGGACCGTGGTGGTGGACAAGGGCAACTTCGGCAAAAAACAGGATCGCTGGCAGAAGATCAGCGATGAAGCGGTGAAGCAATGCAAACGGGGTATCATCCCGGAGGTAGGCAGCGCTGTGAAATTCAGCGGTATGCTGGACGTATTGCCAAACTACGATCTGATCCTGTTCCCCTACGAAAACGAAGAAAACCGGACCATCAAGGACTGTCTGCGCCAGATCACCCGCCTGCCGGAGACGGTGGCCATCATCATCGGCCCGGAGGGGGGCTTCAGCGAGAAAGAAGCCCGGCTGCTGGACGAAGCCGGCGCAGAGCGGGTGTCCCTGGGAAAAACGATTTTGCGGACAGAGACTGCAGGCCCCGCGGCGCTGGCCATGACTATGTACGAACTGGAGCTGTAGAAGGAGGCAGAGAATTTGGACATCAGGGTCAGAGCATACACGGAAAACGATCTGCCGGACATGATCCGGATCTGGAATGAAGTGGTGGAGGAAGGCATTGCGTTTCCCCAGGAAGACTGCCTGAACGAGGAGACGGGACGTGATTTTTTCGCCTCTCAGACTTACTGCGGCGTGGCGGAAACGGGAAGCGACAGCGGTTCCGGTACGGAAAGTACGGGCGTAGGGAAAATCTGCGGCCTGTATATTTTGCATCCCAATAACGTGGGGCGGTGCGGCCACATCGCCAATGCCAGCTACGCAGTAGCCAGGGACATGTGGGGACTCCATATCGGAGAGAAGCTGGTGCTGGACTGCCTGGCTGAGGCGAAGTCCCATGGTTTCGGGATCCTGCAGTTCAATGCAGTGGTGGCATCCAATGTCCATGCGCGGCATCTGTATGAGCGGCTCGGATTCCGGCAGCTGGGCGTAATCCCCGGCGGCTTCCGTATGAAGGATGGATGTTACGAAGACATCTGCCCGTATTATCGGAGTTTGTAGCACAGGCTGTATACGCTGTTTGCGGAAAGGATAAAATATGGAATTATCAAGAAAAATATGCACCTGCGGCGACCATGAATGCCCGTTCAACCCGGTGAACCACGATCAGGGCTGCACACTTTGCATCGAAAAAAATCTGAAAGCGGGAGAGATCCCCAGCTGTTTTTTCCATAAATACCTGCCGGAGAATCCGGACAGAACCGGGTATACCTATGTGGATTTTGCCCGGGAAGTAATGCAGGCGGAATCCAAATGAACCGGCTGACCATTGGGCTGCTGCAGATCATGCCCTGCGGCAGTCGGGAAGAAAACCTGAAAAAAGGCATGGCTGCCTGCCGTACGGCGAAGGCGGGAGGAGCGGATATCGCCCTGTTCCCGGAGATGTGGAGCTCTGGATATGAAATACCGGAGGATCCGGATGTGCTGCGTACCCTGTCCATTCCTGGGGACGATCCGTTTGTCACTGCATTCGGCATGCTGGCGGCGGAACTGGACATGGCCATTGCCATCACCTATCTGGAACGGTTTGATCCGCAGCCCAGGAACACAGTCACTCTCTTTGACCGTCACGGCCGGCGGGTGCTGGATTATGCCAAGGTACATACCTGTGATTTCGGCGAGGAATGCCGCCTGAGCCCGGGAGAGGATTTCTATGTGGCGGAGCTGGATACCGCCTGCGGTCCTGTACCGGTGGGGGCTATGATCTGTTATGACCGGGAGTTCCCGGAAAGCGCCCGGATCCTCATGCTGAAAGGGGCCGAGCTGGTGCTGGTGCCAAACGCCTGTCCTATGGAGATCAACCGGCTGTCCCAGCTGCGGGGCCGGGCCTATGAGAATATGATGGCCATCGCCACCTGCAACTATCCGAAAGACCAGCCGGACTGCAACGGCCATTCCACCCTGTTTGACGGCGTGGCCTATGTGGAGGATCTGCCCGGCTCCAGAGACACCTGTCTCCTGGAAGCCGATGGCGAAGAGGGCGTCTTTTTCGGAACGCTGGATCTGGACCTGCTGCGGGATTATCGCCTGCATGAAGTCCACGGCAACGCCTATCGCCACCCGTCAAAATACACCCTCCTGACGGAAAATATCGTCCGGCCGCCTTTCGTGCGCGGGGATCGGAGAAAATGAAAATATAAAAAAAGAACACTTGTTCTGCACGTGGTTTTGTGGTATGCTTATAGCAGTATAACGCAGCAACACGGGCAGAAAGGCAGGGAAGCATGATGAAGGTAAAGTTTTATGAGGAGGCGGAGGACAGACTTTTGAAGTTTGCAGTAATTCTGGCTAAATGCGGAGAAAGGTGGATCTTCTGCAAGCATAAGGAACGGGATACTATTGAGATTCCTGGCGGCCACAGAGAGCCGGGTGAAACCATTTTGGAAACTGCGCGGAGAGAACTGCAGGAAGAAACCGGAGCAACGGTTTTTCATATCAAGCCGGTGTGTGTTTACTCGGTGACCGGAAAAAACCGGGTCAATGAGACCGGAGAAGAAACCTTCGGCATGCTGTTTTTTGCAGAGGTGGAAGCATTTGAGAAGGAACTTCACAGCGAGATGGAGAACGTCGTGCTGCTGGACGAGATGCCGCCAGCGGAGTATCTGACATATCCGCAGATTCAACCTTATCTGATGGAGGAATATGTGCGGCGAACGAGGGCGTAGCAAGAAAGAACAGTGAAAAAAATTTGTGGAGACACTGGAATATTTCTTTACGGAAGTAGATCAGGAAGGACAGATGAGTAATCATGAAACAGAACAGTAATTCGAAGGATGTGAATCGAAAAATACAGGTCCGAAACAGTACGGTGGACTTCCTTGTGTTTACGAAGGATGCACATGAGGAAGGAATTGAAGTGCGCGTCCAGGATAATGATGTCTGGCTTACACAGAAAGCAATCGGACAACTGTTTGACGTGGATCGGAGTGTGGTCACAAAGCACTTGAAAAAGATCTACGAGGAGAAAGAACTAAATGAAGATTCAACTTGTGCATTTTTTGCACAAGTTGCTGATAACGGAAAAACCTATCAGTATAAGTTCTATTCTCTGGCTGCAATTATTGCTGTAGGTTATCGAATCAATTCCTCAAGAGCAACCCAGTTTCGTCAATGGGCAACGAAAGTACTGAGTACCTTTACAAAGCAGGGTTATGTACTGGATAAAGATCGTTTGATAAATGGTCAGATTTTTAATGATGACTACTTCGATCATCTGATTTCTGAGATTCAGGAAATTCGAGCCAGTGAGCGTAGATTTTATCAGAAAATAACAGACATATATGCAACTGCAGTGGATTACTCTTTCGACAGTCAGATCACGAAGGATTTTTTTGCGACAGTCCAGAATAAAATGCATTATGCGGTTCATGGCAATACGGCTGCCGAAGTGATTATGGCGAGGGCAGATCATAAAAAAGAAAATATGGGATTGACATCGTGGCGCAATGCACCTGATGGTAAAATCGTTAAAACAGATGTGTCCGTGGCGAAGAATTATCTGTATAAAGATGAATTGCAGGAATTGAATGAAATTGTAACCATGTATCTTGATTACGCTGCCAGACAGGCAAGGCGGCATATACCGATGACAATGGCTGACTGGGCGTCAAAGCTGGATGCATTTCTTCAATTTAACAATGCGGACGTATTGCAGGATAAGGGAAAAGTGACCGCAGCAATCGCCAAAGCGTTTGCCGAAAGTGAATTTGAACAGTATCGTGTAATTCAAGATCGTTTGTATCAGAGCGATTTTGACCGTCTCATGGCAGAGACTATAGAAAAAACGGAAGTAGATAACATAACGTAATAAGCAAAAAAATTAACGATAAACGTTAAAAACATATTGACAACAGAGAAAAAATGCTGCATATTGTATTTAACGATAAACATTAAATTTTTTACGTTAGTTTCAGGAGGGATGTTTTATCCAACGCCGGAGCCAAGAATACTCCCATCCTCTATTGGACAGCAATCATCATTCAGTATTCCTGATGCATTACCACCTCGTGCTGGTCGTGAAATACAGACGCAAAGTCATAAATGACACAATTTCAGAGCGGCTGCGGGAAATCTTTGAAAGCATTGCACCAAACTATAACATCACTGTAGAAGAATGGAATCATGATGGGGACCACATACATGTTCTCTTCAAGGGGCACCCAAACACAGAACTCTCCAAGTTCATCAATGCATATAAGTCGGCCAGCAGCCGCCTGATTAAAAAGGAGTTCCCACAAATCCGGCAATCCCTCTGGAAGGAAATGTTCTGGAGCAGATCCTTCTGTCTGCTGACTACAGGTGGTGCAAATATAGATACGATTCGCCGCTACATCGAAACCCAGGGGGAGAAGAAATGTCACAGGTGAAACACAAAGCGTACAAATTCAGAATCTATCCAAATAAGGAACAACAGGTGCTGCTTGCCAGAACCTTCGGTTCCGTGCGCCTTGTGTACAACCATTACCTTGAAGCAAAGACAAAGAGTTACGAAGAAACCGGCAAATCTCTGTCCTATACCAAATGTGCGGCAGATCTTGTCGCCTTTAAGAAAGAAAAACCTTTTCTCAGGGAAGTAGACAGCATTGCACTGCAGCAGGCTCTGCGTCACCTGGATGCAGCTTTCCAAAACTTCTTCCGGGATAAAAAGGTCGGCTATCCCAAATTCAAATCCAGAAAACAGCACCATGATTCCTACAGCAGTGTATGTGTGAACAACAATATCCGATTGGAGCGTGGCACCCTTGTGCTGCCGAAAATCGGAAAGGTTCGCATCAAACAGCATCGCATCATACCGGAGGGATATGTATTAAAGTCCGTAACTGTAAGTAAAACGCCGACCGGTAAATACTTTGCCTCTGTTCTGTTTGAATACGAAGCGGATATTCAACCGGCAGAACCAGCAAATATCATCGGTCTGGATTTCTCCATGCACAATCTGTTTGTATCCTCGGAAGACGAAATCCAGGTGGACGAACAGTTTCTGCATTATTACCGGAAGGCACAGGACAAACTGGCAAGGCAGCAGCGTATTCTGTCGCACCGCAAAAAAGGAAGCCACCGATACGAAAAGCAGCGCAGGAAAGTTGCGCTGCTCCATGAGAAGATTGCCAATCAGCGTAAAGATTATCTCCACAAACAGTCCAGGCAGATAGCCAATGCCTACGATCTGGTTTGTGTGGAAGATCTGAATATGCAGGGCATGTCTCAAGCACTGAACTTCGGAAAGTCTGTCTCTGACAACGCCTGGGGCATGTTCCTTCGCTTTCTTGATTACAAATTAGCGGAACAGGGCAAAATGCTCGTAAAAGTGGACAAATGGTTCCCAAGCTCGAAAACATGCCACGAATGTGGCTACGTTCTTGAGGAACTGTCCTTGAGCACCCGAAACTGGGAGTGCCCTGTTTGCCATGCGGTTCATGATCGTGACAGGAACGCTGCGAAAAACATAAAAACCGAAGGAATGCGAATGGTATTCGCATAAATAAATATACCAACCGTAGGGCATACGGGGATAGCTCAGAGATACTGGAACCGTTCGGTTCCTTGACTGAGAAGCCCCCACTTCAAACTTCGTTAAGTGGTGGGAGCATGTCACGTACAATACAGCAATGAAAAAAATCAATCGGTTCGGGAAAATCGGGAAACTGGTCATCACTGTTTTGATGGTGATGACCGTAATCCTTACGGCTGTGACAGCGGGATTTGCAGGATATCTGCTTTCTTTGCCGGAGGATGCGGTGAAGATGCAGATTTCTGCGGATGCAGATCTGGATGTACAGGAAGAATTGTTTGCTCCGCTGTGGGATACTCTGGCAGATGGTGTGACATATTCTTCCGAGCAGATGCCGGATCTGGAGAATGGAGCACTGCTTCCGCCGGAGGATACGCCGCTGAAAGTGAGCCTGTCCATCTTCGATCTGGAAGCCAGCACTGCGGTGATTCACTCCGACGCAGGAAGAAAAATGGTTCACGCCGAAACAGAGCCGGTACAGTACGAGGCGGCGGATTTTGCGAAGCTGCTCTGGTGGTGCGTTCTGGCGGCGGTTTCCGGAATTGCAGCACTGTTTATGATGAGAAGATTGTTTTGTGGCTTCGAGCAGTGTGAATCGCCGTTCCGGGAAGAAGTCGTGAAACGGATGCGTCAGTTTACCTTTTCCCTGCTGCCGTTTGCAATACTGGTATCGGTGGCGGAAACTGCGGCGGAAACGATTCTGTATCCGAAAGAAGGACTGAATCTCTATGTGGAATGGGGCGCTTTTGCGGCATTTGTGATTGCCCTTTGTCTGGGAACGGTATTCCGCTATGGTGCCCAGCTGCAGCAGGAATCGGATGAGACCCTGTAAGAGGAAGTATTTCAGGCAAAAAGAAGTTAAGAAAAGAATTAGGGGGAAACACAGTGGGACATATTGTTTTACGACTGGACCGGGTTATGGCTGACCGGAAGATGAGCCTCAATGAGTTGTCGGAACGAGTGGGAGTGGCCAACGTGAATCTGTCCAAGATGAAGAATGGGCGGATCAGCGCCATCCGGTTCTCTACGCTGGCGGCAATCTGTGAGGTGCTGCAGTGCCAGCCCGGTGATATTCTGGAATACGATCCGACATCCGGGCCGGAATCCGCAGAATAATTAAATCAGAAATAGGAAAGCCGGAATCTCTGCAGGGCTATGCAGAAGTTCCGGCTTTTTGACCGTTTGTCGAAGCTACTCTTCGTCTCTCCAGCGGATGACCTTCCGGTAGGTGTTGCAGCCGTAGATGATGCCTACGATGAGCACGCCGGCGATGGCCACATTCCGAACGATTTTATCTACATGAACGGTAACGTCAACTTTATTCTTATCCTGCATTTTTACAAACCCTCCCTTTTATTGATACGTTTTCTGATACCTCTATTTTAGCAGAAATTTAGCAAAATGCAAGGGCTGTCAGGCCGGAATATGCTCCGAAAGAACGAAAGACGGAGTGCGGAGAAACCGCTTCAAGCCGAACAGACTGTCCGGATCGTCCCGGCGGATTGTATTCATGATCTGGTAGCTGGTCAGGGAGCCGGCAAATCCCAAGTCTTTCAGAATCGGGTCGGCCGATCCGTCGGCGGGCCAGGCACCGAAGGGCCATGCAAACACCAGGGCAGGCTGCCCGGTGGCAGCAGCAATCAGATCCTGATTGTGGCCCAGGTCGGCAGTAAGTACCTTCCGATATGCTTCATCGGACTCACCCTTCAGCTTGTCGGCTCCCTTGCGGCCTCCCTCGTTCCGATGCAGATCATAGGTATGATTGCCGATTTCCACCAGCCCGGACTGAACCATGAGGGCTGCTTCGCCCCAGGTAATGTTGCCGCCGGTGTCTGCGTCGCCCCGGTACACGGTATCGGAACTCAGGTCCGATTCACTGCCGATGAGGGAAATGACCGCTTTGGCATTGTATTTCTGCAGCAGAGGAAATGCAAGGGTATAGTTATTCCGGTACCCGTCATCGAAGGTAAGAAGGATCGGTTTTTCCGGAAGTCTGGCACCGTTTTTCGCATAGTCGGCCAACTGTTTTACGGAAATCGTAGTATAGCCGTGATCCCGAAGCCATTTCAGGTCCTTTTCAAGGGTATCCGCCGTAATGAAATACTCGCCTGCTTTCGAAGGGTCACTGGTAATGCCGTGATACATCAGGATCGGAAACTGCACCGTCTCCCGGCTGTCTTTCACGGCACTTTCCATGGCAGCGGTGGCTGCTGCGGGCAGCTTGCAGTGAATGTACAGCCCGGTTATGGCGAGGATCAGCAGGAACGCTGCCAGCAGAATGTCTTCTTTTTTCATTTTTTACCTCCTCTCAAAATCCACTCGCCAGGCTGCATGCGCAGCCAGAATATTCTATGCGTCAGGCCGGTCAAACATGAAAGTTTGGGTTTTATCGGCGAAGGATATGTGGTAAAATAAAAATAACACACGTTCTGGAGTTAAAATATGAAAATTGCATTTCACACATTAGGCTGCAAGGTGAACCAGTATGAAACCGAATCCATGAAGGAGCAGTTTGCCGCAGCAGGCCATGAAATCGTCGGGGAAGAAGACCCGGCCGATGTATATATTATCAATACCTGTACTGTGACAAATCTGGCGGACCGGAAGTCACGCCAGTATATTCGCCGCATGAAGAAGCAGAGTCCGCAGGCCATCGTAGCAGTCACCGGCTGCTATGCCCAGGTGAAACCAGAGGAACTGACGGCCATGGAGGAAGTGGACATTGTCGCCGGCACCGGAGAGAAAAACCACCTGCTTACGTATGTGGAACAGTTTTGTGCGGACCGGCAGGCCCAGCTCCATATTCGGCCATATGATGAACTGACGGAGTATACAGACCGGGGCGTCATCACCTCCATGGAATCACGAACACGGGCCTACCTGAAGATCCAGGAAGGCTGCAACCGATTCTGTGCTTACTGCCTGATTCCATTTGCCAGAGGGCAGGTTCGAAGCCGGGATCCGGAAGAAATCGTGGAAGAAGCCCGTGCTCTGGTGGCGTCCGGCTTTCAGGAACTGATCCTGACCGGAATCAACACGGCCCTTTACGGTACAGAGGAAGGGTTCCGCTGGCCGCTGACAGAAGAAGAAAAAGCGGACGGCGTGTCCGGGATCGAAATCATCATCCGCCGGATCAACCGCCTGCCCGGGAATTTCCGCATTCGGTTAAGTTCTCTGGAGCCCACGGTGGTGAATGCGGATTATGTGAAGCGGCTGCTAAAGTATGAAAGACTTTGTCCGCATCTGCATCTGTCCATTCAGAGCGGCAGCGACCATATCTTAAAAGCAATGAACCGGCACTACAGCCGGCAGGAGTATCTGGATATTGTCCGGGTGCTGAAGGAGCACGATCCGGGCTATGGCATTACTACAGATATCATCGCCGGATTCCCGGGGGAAACCGAAGAAGACTTCCAGGACAGTCTGGACATGATCCGGACCATAGAATTCTGCAAAGTCCACGGTTTCCGCTATTCCCGCCGTCCGGGGACGGCGGCCGCCGCCATGACCGACCAGGTCGGCGGCGAAGAGAAAAACCGACGCATCCAGAGACTCCTGGCAGAAGGAAAAAAAGCCGAGAGAATGTATTTTGCGGGGTGTGCCAAGCGGCAGGAAGTACGGACCGTTCTGTTTGAAGAGGTGGAGGAAGGGCTTCTCACCGGCTACAGCGAAAACTATATCAAGGTCTACGCCGCCGGCGGAGAGGATTTGTTAAACAGTTTCCAAAAGGTAAGACTTTTAGAAGAATACAAAGACGGAATGAAAGGAGAGCTGATCAATGGCTGACTGTATTTTTTGCATGCTTGCAAATCATGAAATACCAACCAATGTGGTCTATGAGGATGATCGTGTCTTCTGCTTCCACGATGCGGAGCCGCAGGCACCGGTGCATGTGCTGCTGATTCCGAAGAAGCACATTGCCTGCCTGGACGATGTGCAGGAAGAAGATCAGGAACTGATGGGCTACATGATGTTCAAGATCCATGAGATCGCGGAATCTCTGGGACTGGAAAACGGCTACCGGGTGGTAAGCAACAACGGTGAGGATGCCTTCCAGACGGTGAAACATCTGCATTTCCACATACTCGGAAAGAGAAAACTGACCTGGCCACCAGGCTGATGCCGGATGGGATACCGGACAGTGTAAAACGGAAGAAGACCGGGGCGGATGCTCCGGTTTTTTCTTGGTGCCGGCGCCAGGGGTTCCGTATGAAAAGACAGCAGAAAAAGTCGAGCGTTCTGCCCGAAATGATTGTAAACTCGCAGTTGTCAGGAGGTGAAGAAAATGAGCAGGGAACATATTCTGGCGGTTCAGAGAATGCAGGAGTATATCGCTTCGAATCTTGGAGATGAGATTACCATGGCAGATCTGGCACGGGTCTCGCTGTTTTCTCCGTGGTATTCCTACCGGCTGTTTCGTCAGTATACCAGTCTGACACCGGCAGACTACATCCGCCGTCTGCGGCTTTCCCGTTCTGCGGTGATGTTGAAGCAGGGAGCTTGCAGAGTGACAGACGCGGCGTTTGACATGGGCTTCGGCAGTGTGGACGGGTTTCAGCGGGCTTTTCTGAAAGAGTTCGGCTGCAACCCGGGGGAATATGCCCGGACGAAGGTTCCGATCCCGCTCTTCATCCCCTATGGCGTAAAATTCAGGGAGATCCGAAGGGAGAGACATACGATGAAAGAAGTGCAGAGTGTTTTTGTACAGCTGATGAGAAAGCCGGAAAGAAAGGTGATCCTGAAACGTGGAAGGTCCGCTGAAGATTATTTCGCATACTGTGAAGAGGTCGGCTGCGATGTATGGGGGATTCTGGTGAGCATGGATTCTCTGTGCGGGGAGCCGGTCTGCCTTTGGCTTCCGGACCGATACAGAAAACCGGAGACATCGGTGTATGTACAGGGAGTGGAAGCAGACACGAAGTATGCCGGGCCGGTTCCGGAAGGCTTTGATATCATTACTTTGCCTGAGGCAGAGTATCTGGTATTTCAGGGGGAACCGTTTGCGGAGGAGGAGTACTGTGAAGCGATTGAGGCAGTCCAGCAGGCCATGGATCGGTATGATCCGTCCCTGATCGGTTACGGCTGGGACGACGAAAATCCGCGAATTCAGCTGGAGCCGCGGGGTGAACGGGGATACATTGAGATGCGGGCGGTAAAGAAACGAAAATAAAGGGGTGCGGCGGACGAGTCCCTTATGGCCATTCATTGCATAAAAAACTGGAATGAGATAAAACCCATTCCAGTTTTTTTAGTTGGTGCGGCCAACGGGACTCGAACCCGTACGCCCTGCGGACACAAGCACCTCAAGCTTGCCTGTCTGCCAATTCCAGCACAGCCGCACATCAGATCGTTTTCAGTTTTTCGTCAACGATAATATTTTACTTGCTTCCGGCATGTTTGTCAACATATTTCTGGGAAATCGTGCGGATTTTCTTATGATGCAGGGAACGCAAACTTCATGAAAGAAAATGGCCCAGTGCAGGGCCCAGGTATTCATCCAAATTCAAATAAAAAAAGGAAAAAAGGTTGAGCCAAATGCCTCAAGAACCCTGTAAAATCCTTGATAAATGTGAAAAGTAACGAGATTTTCACGAAAAATCATGAGTTTTCCATGAATTCTTAGTATGTGACTCAACCTTTTTTGAGAAATATCATGCAATATGGATGAGTTGGCCAAGACAAACTATTCATGCTGCCCAAGCCGCTCAGCCCTTTGTTATGAACATGCCGATTGTTTCTCCCACCAGCATGCCCAGACTGATTCCAAGCCCCAGATTGAAGTGCATGGATGAAGCGATTGCCACGCCGAAGCACATGCCGAGACACATGCCCTCGGTCATGCGGTTATTCTTCTCCGATTCTTTGATTCGTTTGTGATTGGCTGCCAAAAGAGCCAGACAGATGCCTATAATGACGAACGGGAGTGCCGCGAAAATAAAGTCTTTCATTTATGCAGTTTCCCCCAGTCGGTCAATCATTTTTTTCAAGCGATACAGCTGATTCAACACAAAACCGCCGGCAATGATCAGAACCGGCCCGCCGGCTGCTGCCATACCCATGAAGAAGCCGCCGGGAAAACCGCTCCCCGGACCCGGAAAAAGATCTGTGGTGAAATAAAGCAGCAGGTAGGCCAGAAGAATCAGAAGGACTGGAGCCACCATGAGTGCATGCCGACGGATGATACTGCGGCACATCTCAATCTTGGATGCATTGTCGCTGAAAATGGACATGTCTTCCTTTTCGCTATATGGCTTGCGGAAGTAGTACCACTGGCGGAACCGAGTGACGAATTCCCAGCCGTAGTCGGCGTACATCTGAATGTAATCCGCCTCGCTGACATCGTCCGCAGGGAAGTCCAGCTGATAGGTCCAGTTTTCTTTCGGACAGCTTTCGAACCGGTATTTGAAGCCGGTGGTGGAAAGCATCTTCCATCCCTCCCGGTGCATGAAGGAAAGCCAGGCTGCCTCCACATCGAATTCAGAAATATAGAAAGTCTGACGTTCTGTCAGTATATCAGGGACTGTCTTAGTGTTATTCATGGATGGTTTCTCCTTTGCTGTTTCGATAAAGCCGATCGATTCGTGCAATTTCAAGCTGTAGAATTTCCCGGCCCAGGTCTGTGATCTGATATAGTTTTCGCTTGTCTTCTTCCCTGGTGAAGCAGATGAGGCCGTCCTTTTCCATCTTGGAAAGGCTGCCGTACATGGTGCCTGGACTGATGACGATCTCACCGCCGGTCATGGATTTCACCTGCTGGGTGATGCCGTAGCCGTGGTTTTCCTGCTGCAGACAGAAGAGGATGTAGAAACCCGTCTCCGTCATGGGAATGTAGACACGTCTGATTTTATCATTCATAGAACATACTCCTTTTGGTGCGATATATCGAAGTGCAATATATATTGTGGTTCGAGTATATCACGGTGCGATATATCTGTCAAGGGATATTTTCGTTTTTTTTGTTCTTTCTTTTTTCATTTCTTCGCAAAATAAATTCCCCCGGCTTTTTCATAACGTCGGGGGAGTGGATTTTGTCAGGATACGATGATATCGGGGATCAGGAAGCAGAGGCATTACCAGGATGGTGATGGAGTTTGGGAATAGAAAGCTTCCGGATCCGGTGGTGCCTGCGGGGGGCGAAAAGAAAACCGAGACTGCGGTTGTAGACTTTGAAGCCCCAGACTGAGTAAAAGGCATTCTTATGGCGTGCTTTACGGGTGAAATCGCGGACGGTGCCGCCGAAATCGGTGATGCGATGCTCGAGAATCGCTTCGATCAGGTCGTCGTTACTGCGGATGTCGGCGTCGATTTCCGTATAGGCCATGCCCACATATTTTTCTTCATGGGAATCGGAGCCGCCGGTGCAGGGCTTGCCATAGCGTGCTGCCATCAGACGGGCGATCCGGTTGGCCTGGGCCGATTCACAGGTATTGAAGCCCTCCACGAAATCGAATTCGTAGAAGATTCGCGGGTTGCGCCGGACTTTTTTATAGAACATGGCGCTGGAACTCTTGGAGCCAAAGGGATGGGCCGGACCCAGAATGCCGCCCATATGATGGACCACGTGGATCAGCTGTTCGATGGACATGCCTCGGATCCGGAGAAGATCCAGCTGCACGCCGTCCGGCATGATCACAAGGAAGTGGCCGGCATCTTTCGTATCGTATTCAATGCCTTCCAGCACGACGAAATCACCTGCCCGCAGGGAAGAAACGGAATTTCTCCACTGCCGGTAGCCGCGGTAGGAATCGTGATCGGTGACCAGCATGCCGTGAAACCCCTGCTGCTGCAGAAGCTCTATGTAACGCTCCAGGGCCACGCGGGAGTCGATGGAACCGGATTTTGTATGACAATGAAGATCAAATTTCATGTAGTTACACTCCTTACATAGTTATCTTATACCCCGAAACTGATGGCTGCAAGAAGAAAATTAAGGAGCTCCTGTTAAATATTCGTAAAACGCAAAAGGAGAGCTTGGAGAGAGTATGTCCTAAGTTGAAATAATAGTTTATCTGGATTATGGAATATGCTCTACATGTTTTTATCCATGGAAATCTTTGCTGCAATGATTACATCTTCGATTACTCGAAGCTGTTGAGGCGTGCAGCTTTCCATGGTCTTCAGTATGCTTTCAGCGGCAGCGCTTTTATTTGCCGCTTCATAATCGTACAGTAATTCATCGGTCCTGCAGCTGAGTGCATTTGCAATGCTGACAAATACCAACAGGCTCAGTTTGGTGTTACCTGTCTCAATATGGCTCATATGGGTTGTGGAAATCCCGATTTTTTCTGCCAGTTCCTCTTGAGAAAGACCCGCTGCCTTCCTTTTTTTTCTGATTCTTTGTCCAATTTCGAAGTAATTCATATGTGACACCGCCTATATAATTAAATTATACTTGAATTGTATAGACAAGGTTGCTATAATAGAATAAACTATATAGGCTGTTTTATGCCTATATAGTTAAAATATTTTGAAGGAAAGGAAGCAGTACTTATGAAAGCAAAAAAATTGAAAAAAGTTTTGGTACTGGTACTGACCATTGTAATGGTAATGTCATCGGCCTCTGTTGCTGCATTTGCTGAAACTGGCATTGCAATTGACAGTGTAGCCGTCGTAGACGGAACTGACGGTTATACACCAGTAACAAATCCGCAGGTAGGTCAGAAGCTGACTGCAAATGTCGTACTGGCCGATGAAACAACAGTTGGTTCTTACCCGGTAGATACAAATATTCAGTATGTATGGTCCTATGAAGGATCCGATATCGAACTGGGAACAGAACCAGTCTACACTGTAACTGAAGACAATCTGGGAAAAACAATCACTGTGAAAGTTATCGGTACCGTCGCATATTCTGGAACAAAAGAATGGAAAGCAGAAGGTGCAGTAGGAAGCATTGCAATTGACAGAGTAGCTGTTGTAGACGGAACGGATGGTTATACACCAGTAACAAATCCACAGGTAGGTCAGAAGCTGACTGCAAATGTCGTACTGGCCGATGAAACAACAGTTG
>JBJFHL010000086.1:0-70838 GCA_051893555.1 Anaerovoracaceae bacterium | reverse complement strand
CTACACTGTAACTGAAGACAATCTGGGAAAAACAATCACTGTGAAAGTTATCGGTCTGAACGGGGTATATTCCGGAGAGAAGACCTGGACAGCAGCAGGCGTGGTTATTAAGGAACCTGAGGTACCTGTAACACCACCTTCCGGAGGCGGCGGATATGTTCCTGCAGACACTTTAGCAGCTGACAGGGCAGCAGCCAATACTGCAATAAAGGATGCTGCTGCAGCAGAAACGTATGAAGAGGCAGAGCAGGCTGAAATTCAGACAATTCTGGATAAAGCAGCCAAGGACATTGCAGCTGCTAAGACTGCTGATGAAATAAAATCAATTAAAGAAACAGCAATTATGGCTATTGAAGCAATCGATACTGCCGCAGAGAAGGAAGAAATCCGAGCCATTGAAGCTGTGGGAAAAGATGACTTCATCGCAAGATCAAAGATGACCACCTTACATGGTAAAAAAGCAGTGAAGGTGTATTGGTCTACCCCGAAGAATATGGAATTTGATGGATTCTATGTATATAGATCTACCAAGAGATACTCTGGATTCGGAACCAAGCCTTTCTTTAAGACCACGAAAAAGAGTTATATTAATAATAAGGATCTTGAAGCCGGAAATACTTATTATTATAAAGTAAAGGCTTATAAGATGGTCAACGGAAGGTTAATCTTTACTGACTGCTCTTCCAAAGCATGGAGAACAATCAAATAAATTTAAATCCTTTCTTGAAGCACGCTGGTGACTCACACATCGGCGTGTTTCTTTTTGGAAATTATTTTTCTGCATACTATAAAGAGAATGTGTAGAAAGGCTTAGAGTTTTCAAAAAATATCTTGCTATCCCACGGCAAAAATAGTATAATATTTCCGTTATAGGCTTGCGGCCTCTATTTTTGGTGGCTGCAAGATGGTTCACAGCGAGAGATTTCATGTTAGGCAGGAGGTGAATTGGAATATGGCACAGGTTATCGTAAGAGAAAATGAAAGCTTAGAAAGCGCTCTGAAGAGATTCAAGAGATCTTGCGCAAGAGACGGCGTAATGTCTGAACTGAGAAAAAGAGAGCACTATGAAAAGCCAAGCGTAAAGAGAAAGAAAAAATCTGAAGCGGCTAGAAAAAAGGCTAAAAAATACTAATTAAGGTGATGATTCATTAATGACTTTAAAAGAACAGTTAATGGCTGACTTTAAGGAGGCCATGAAAGCAAAAGATGAAGTGGCGAAGAACACCATCAGCTTTGCGAGAGCTGCAATCAAGCAGTACGAAGTTGACCACAGAGAAGAACTTGACGACGCCGGAATCGTAGCGATTCTTGCCAAGCAGGTGAAAATGAGAAAAGACGCCCTTGCTGATTTTGAAAAAGCTGGAAGAACCGATCTGGTGGATTCCTATAACGCGGAAATCGAGATCCTGACCAGATATCTGCCGGAACAGCTTTCTGAAGAAAAACTCAGAGAGATTGTGAAGGAAACTGCGGCAAGCCTCGGAATCGAAGGCGGCAAGCAGAACATGGGGAAGCTGATGGGGCCTGTCATGGCGAAGGTAAAAGGCCTTGCTGACGGCAACGCAGTGAAAAAAGTAGTTCAGGAATTTCTGGGATAGGAATTTTAGGGCTGAATAAGAACCTTGGACAACCCGGTTTTTACCGGGTTGTTTTTCTGACAGAAACAAAGGGCGGATTCCTCAGCGGAATCCGCCCTTTTGTGACTTGTATCGCACGAAATATTACGAAATATTATGGATAATCGAATTTCTCTATTAGAATCCGATTGCAACTGCAATGACGATCATGATGCACTGCAGCAGGACCATCATGCCGAACAGCGGTGTGATGAACTTATACCACTTGTTCAGACCGATACCCATGATACCGCATTCGGTAGCTACTGCGGTAGGCCAGAACATGTTGGAGAAACCGTCACCAAACTGGTATGCGATAACGGCAACTTCTCTGGACTGTCCGATTAAGTCTGCTACCGGTGCCAGAATCGGCATGGTTACAACGGCCTGGCCGGAACCGGACGGAATGAAGAAGTTGACCAGATTCTGAACGACAACCATACCGATTGCATTGACAGAAGACGGAAGGGTAGAAACCACGTTTGCCAGTGCGTTTACACATGTATCGATGATGTTGCCGTCGGTCATTACGATGGAAACGCCTCTTGCCACACCTACCAGCATAGCACCGAACAAAGCACTCTTTGCACCGGCTACGAACATTTCAGCGATTTCATTGGCGCTGAGTCTGTAGATGAGACAGGTAATTACCATGAACAGCAGGAACAGGGTTGCGATTTCCGTCAGATACCAGCCTTGTACGATGATACCTACGATCATGATGACGAGCAGTGCGACGAAACCGAGCAGTGCCAGTTTATGCTGACTTGAAAATTCGGACTGCATGATTTCTTCTTTCGTGCCCATGCCTTCCATTCCCTGCAAAGCATTCGGATCACCGTACATTACACTCTTGGTCGGGTCCTGGCGGATTTTTCTCGCATAACGCATCACATATGTGATTGCAAGTGCTTCGAAAAGAATGAAACATACAACACGGAATGCCAGGAGCTTCGGAGTTACCAGATCCACTTCTGCAACTGCGGATGCGATACCGATGGTGAACGGGTTCAGGGTTGCTGCAGCGAAGCCGGTTGCAACGCCGACGAATACGATGGCACCGCCGACAACCCGGTCATATCCCAGAGCAATTGCAATCACCATGAAGGCAGGTATCAATGCATAGGTTTCTTCAAACATGCCGAAGGTGGTGCCGCCCAGACCGAATAACAGCATAAATGCCGGTATGATCAGCACATCCTTATCGCCCAGTTTTCGAAGCAGCATACCGGTCAGGGCATTCAATGCACCTTTTTCAGAAAGGACATTGACGTAAGCGGCTGCGAACAAAATGAAGAATATGATATCCGCAGCGTCATAAAAGCCGTTAAAGATACTTTCCAGGAAGCCCTTGATGCCGACCGGTGTCTGTTCTGCTGCCTGATAGCTTCCCGGTACAACCAGTTCTCTTCCCAGTTCCTCATCATAGGCCCTTTCAAAGTTTCCTGCCGGTACAATCCATGTGGCGACTGTACAGATCAGGACGATGAGAACGATCAGAACATACGGATTGGGGCTCCAGCCCTTTTTCTCTTTCTTATTCATGATGTTTCCTCCTGTGAAATAGTGTGATGTGAATAAAAATACTTTTGTAATGATTGCATATGTGTGCGACACATAATCTTACAATAGATTATAAAATATTATAAACCCCGTGGCAACCACGGGGTCAAGCTTTTTTTCATATTTTTTGTACAAAAGAACCTGAATGTTAAATGACAGCCTCCTGATACAGATACAGTGCATAAATTTCCGCACCCAGCAGGAAACTTGCCTCCGGAATCTGTTCGTTTTCCATATGGGCACAATCCGGATCTCCCGGGAAGACCGGACCCCAGCTTACGAAATTCGGCACAGCCTTCGCATAGCTGCATCCTGCTGCCGGCAGGAATTCATTTTTCTTGCCGAAGGACTCATACACTTCCTTCATGCGCGTCAGCCACGGCTGGTTGCTGTCCAGATAGAACGGGAACAGGCTTTCTTCGATGTGGATATCATAATGATAGGACTCCATCTGACTTTCAAAGGCGGCCTGAATATTCTCATTCGGAATGTCAAACGCCTGCCGCACATTAAAGTTGATGCGGATATTGCGCCCTTCCTGCGTTAAAATCGTCGGTACAATCGTTGTATTCAGTTTGTACTCTTCCGGTACAGTGATTGCGGTTCTTTGCAGCGGCAGGAGCGACGCATACACATCTTTCGGGAAGAAGTCCCGCAGAAATCGTACGAAATCAAGTCCGGTATCTTTCAGTTCGTCTGCCAGGTTCAACATGGCGTTTTCTCCCAGTTCCGGTGCGGAACTGTGTGCCGCACATCCTGTCACGCGATGGAGCTTGCCGTCATGGCAATACATGCCTTCGGACGGTACGCTGTTGGCCGCCGAGCCGCAGCGGAAACCCGAATATTCTTCCGGAAGTTCCTGACGGAACAGCAGTTCGACATCCATATAACCGTTTTCGGCATTATAGATCGGGAAATTCCCGTCCGGGGAATAACCGTAATCCGGAAGCTTGAACTCCTCTTTATAGTGCAACATATCGGTCCAGGTATCTTCTTCGCTGGTACCCACGATCAACTGCACTTTTTTCGTGAACTTCGGAACAGTTTCCATCAGAAATTTCAGCGCATACAGACTTGCGATGACCGGACCCTTATCGTCCACAATGCCGCGTCCGTAGAGACTGCCGTCTGCCTCTGTCAGGGTAAACGGTTCATAAGTCCACGCCTGGCGGTTTCCGATATCGACCACATCCACATGGGTCAGAATGCCCACTGTCGTGTCGCCTTCTCCGACTTCAATCACTGCCACATCACCGTATTTTCCGATGGTTGTCTTCATCCCGAAAGAGCGCGCGGTATCTGCCACATAACGCAGCGCCGTCTTGCAGCATTCCCTGTCATCCGTAATACTTGCGAATTCCATCAATGTTTTTAAGTGTGCATACATTTCATCTTTTCGATCAAGAAAATAACGCTCTACCTGTTTCTGCATCTCTCTCATGCCGGCCTCTTCCTTTCTCTTCCATGGGTTATGCGTGCATTTGCTCCGATATCTTTGTTATCAGAAACAAGTATAAACCCTGTGGCACGTACAAGGTCAAGGCTGTTTTTTCATTTTTTTCTGCCGGTTTGAATCGGCGCATAAAGCCGGTACAGTCCCGAGCGCACGCCGTTCCTGAAGAAGTTGGTTCCTTCCCGCCCGTAAATCATGCCCTTCAGGCAGATTTGATGCTCCTCTGCGTAGGAAAGCAGCGGTACTGTCATTTCCTCAATGTTTTCGGAATAGTACACCTCTGTCATCAGACAATGATCGTCTCTTTCTTCAATCATGTCCACCCTGGTGTTGGCGATTTTCAAACGAGTCTCTTCCGGAAAGGAAAAATATTTGCGCATTCCTTTTTCAGGTTCTGCAAGATTGTAACAGAAAGAAAGGGACAAATTCATCCAGTCGTCTTTTTCCAGATCGAAACATTCCCGCAATGCACTGGCGATATGCTTGCTTTCATCGATATAATCGCTTCTGCGATAGCCCACCGGCATCGGCCCGATGCTAAATTTGCCTCGCATGTCCAGTTCTTTCTGATAATGTTCTTCCCATTCATCCAGCCGCTGCATCATATTGACTGCCTCTTTGATGACATTGGTCAATTCGGTTCTCCGCGCTTTCATGACAGTGCCGATTTCTTCCACGGAAATGTCGTCATTCATGATATTCTTGATCTCTTTAATGGATAATCCGACGGAGCGATAAAACAGGACATCGGAAAGACGAATGAAATCCTCAGAAGAATACTCCCAATAATTGTTTTCCGGATTTTTATGCGGGGCTATAATGCCTTCCTGCACATAATGACGAATGGTTTCATTGGAAATTCCCAGTGCCTTTGAGATTTCACCAACGCTCAGATACATTGCGCCCTTCCTCCTTTTATCAAACATGCTTCTGCAATCCTGATTCTATCATGCGATATTTTTCGACCGATTGCAATCTTTTTTTGTTCAAAAAAGGAGATTGAGGGTATGCGGAAGGAAAAATACTACTTATTTATAGAAATTAATTGATTTTTACCGGCTTGTGAAATTTGGTTTCTCCGTAACAGGCGTGACCTCAAGAATTCCCATTAAAGAAGATTTCATTGTTTTTACAAGATATTCTATTACCTGCTCTCTGTTTCTTGTTTTATGGTTTTTCGCCCAATCAATAAGCATTCCTGCAAGGGCTTCGGTGTAAAAAGAGCAGATAAACCTTTTGTAATTCTCGCTTAAAAAAAGACCTGTCTCCTTTTCCGCACTGTCAATAAATGAAGTAATCAGTTCAATAAAATCCACATAAAAAAACCGTTTCATTTCATCTCGTCCGATGGAATCGTAAGCGCAGTTAATTATGTAGTCGTTTGTCTCGATATAATTCATTATGAATGCAATAGCTTCTTCGTAATCGACGATTAGATTGAAATGCTTTACTACTTCAATACCCTCACTTTCAAATATCCATTTTAACAATTGATAAGTATCTTCAAAGTGATAATAAAAGGTTTTTCTGTTGAATCCGCAATCGGAAATGATTTCACTGACTGTGATTTTTGAAAAACTCTTTTTTTCCATTATTTTTTTCAGTGACTCCGCAAGAGTCTTTTTGGTAGCTAACGATGTTACTTCGTGTTTCATACATAATCCTCCAAACAGAACAACAAATTTTATTATACAACTGTCCGGCAAATTTTCAATGGATAATTACGGGCATTTGACCGTCAAATTGCGTAATTTGTCCGTATTTTACCCATTCGAGGTGTATTTGACCGTTTTGTTTCAAACAAAACATTTCTATAATAGGCATAGTAGTAAATCGAGTAGTCGGCTGCGTATTGATAGCATTGGGTATAACAACCATTTTGATTAAAATAATTTGACGATCGGAGAAAGGAGCGCATCGGTATCCATTGAAGATGCCATACAGATAACAATATGAAGAACATAAAATACAACATTACAATGTATACACCTATCGGGTCAAGATACGGAACAATCAATCTGTTTTTCGCGGATAATATAATAAACGGTACGCTGGATTTATTAGAACATTCAGAGCCAGTGAACGGGTCGATTGACAGTAAGGGAAATTGTAAAATGAACGGACGCCTGGTTACACTGCTTCGTATCATTGAATACACGGCTGTCGGCAGAATTACAGAAAAAGAAATTGAATTATCATTGCAGGGAGAACGAAATATTTTCAGAATAAAGGGAATTGCCGTTACAGAAAGTGAGGTTAAAGCATAATGGGAAAATTTTATGCCGGCGTTGTAAAGCATCGAAAACTTATCATTGCATTATTTTCAGTTTGCTTTATTGTTTGCCTTTTTCTGCAAAATCTCGTATCGGTTAATTATGATATGAATGACTATTTGCCGTCAGATGCAAAATCAACGGTTTCTCTCGAAGTGATGCAGAATGAATTTGGCGGCGGTATCCCAAATGCCCGTGTGATGGTTTGTGATGTTACAATTCCACAGGCTTTGGAATATAAAGAAAAACTTAAAAATGTTGAAGGAGTCACAGCCGTTACCTGGCTTGACGACTCGGTGGATATTACAATCCCGATCTCGACACTTGATACCGATATTGTAGAAAATTATTATAAAGACAATACGGCATTGTTCACTATGACAATCGAAGATGAATATCGCATATCAGCGGTTGATTCGATCAGAAAAATAATAGGAAACGACAACGCTATGACAGGCAGTGCGGTTTCTACGGCGAACGCAACAACGAATACAGTCTCTGAAATACAGAAAATGTCAGCTATTGCGGTTTTGTTCGTTTTGGTTGTACTGTTCTTGACAACAACTTCCTGGATTGAACCGATTGTCATATTGGCAGGCTTGGGTGTTGCAATTATGATTAATAATGGGAGCAATTTGATTTTCGGTGAAATATCCTTTGTGACAAATGCGGCAGGAAGTATATTACAGCTTGCAGTATCACTGGATTATTCTGTATTTTTAATCCACCGTTTTGAGGAATGCCGCAAGGAAACAAAAGATGTAAATGCGGCGATGGTGATTGCTTTGTGTAAGTCAACCACATCTATTTTATCAAGCGGCCTTACTACTGTTATCGGATTTTTGGCCTTGATATTAATGCAATTTAAAATAGGACCTGACCTTGGAACTGCTTTGGCAAAAGGTGTGGCAATCAGTTTAATCACCGTTTTTCTGTTTATGCCGTCCATTATTCTGGTCACTTATAAATGGCTTGATAAAACAAGACACCGTTCTTTTATGCCGAGCTTCAAAGGATTTGGAAAATTGGTTTGCAAGTTGGCGATACCTATGGTATGTTTGTTTGCTGTTTTAATTGTGCCGTCATATTTAGCGTCAAACACAAATTCTTTTTTTTACGGCTCATCACATATTTACGGTGAAGGCACAACATACGGCAGGGATAAAACTGCTATCGAAACTGTTTTCGGAAAAAGCGACACTTATGTTTTGTTAGTACCGCAGGGAAATGCCACAATGGAAACCGAATTATCGAATGAATTGCATTCATTACCGCAGGTGAGCGACATTATTTCATATGTTGATACAGTAGGAACGGAAATCCCCAAAGGATACTTAGATGCTGATACGCTTGCACTTCTTCAATCTGATAATTACAGCCGTTTTGTTATAACGGTTGAGGCAGATTATGAAGGCAAAGTTACTTTTGAACTTGTGGAAAAAATAAGAGAAACAGCAGAAAAGTATTATCCGAATCTAACATATCTCGCAGGTGAAGCTGTGAGTACCTATGACCTTATGGATACAGTAACCACCGATATGACAAGAGTGAATTTATTAGCCATTGGAGCGGTGTTCCTTGTTCTGCTTTTGACTATGAAATCAGTATCTGTGCCGATTATTTTAGTGTTGAATATAGAAACTGCAATTTGGCTGAATCTGTCCGTGCCGTATTTTGCAGATAAACCAATATATTATATTGCTTACTTAATTATAAGTACGGTTCAATTGGGTGCTACGGTTGATTATGCTATTTTAATGACGGAACGATATAAGGAAAACCGCACAACACTGAAAAAACGTGACGCGGCAGTACAAACCTTGTCTGATGTTTCAGTATCCATACTTACATCCGGAAGTGTCCTTACCGCAGTTGGGTTATTACTTAGTTATTTTTCTACGAATCAGCTTTTGGCTCAGCTAGGCACTTTTATCGGCAGAGGCGCAGTTTTTTCACTTATCATTGTGATGTTTGTCTTGCCGGGATTTTTGACGATATTTGATAGGTTCATTATAAAGAAAAAGAAAACGATACAGGAGGCAGCAGAATAATGAAAAAACTTTCAAAACGAATAACAGCGGCTTTTTTGACCGCCGTACTTGTAATAACTTTACTTCCGGTGTCGGCTTTTGCCGCACAGGAAAACACGCCGAAAGAGGAGGTCGTTTATATCAACCTGAATGCTGACGGTTCGGTAAAAGAAATCAATGTGGTTAATATCTTTGACCTTGACAAAGACGGTCAGATTATTGACTACGGTAAATACGAAAATCTCCGAAATATGACGACTACCGATAAAGTCGTCTGTTCCGGCGAAATGGTCACTGTTGATGCGAAAGCCGGGAAACTATATTACGAAGGCAAACTCGACAGCAATGTAATTCCGTGGAATATTGCGATCCGCTATTATATGGATGGCAAAGAATATAAAGCATCTGAAATTGCAGGAAAAAGCGGCGATCTTAAGATCTCAATGAAAATTACCGAAAATACAGAATGTATCGGAAATTTCTTTGAAGGGCATGCTTTGCAGGCCTCTGTTACACTTGATACCGATAAATGCAGTAATATCAAGGCTGAAGGTGCAACCGCAGCCAATGTAGGCAGTAACAAACAGCTGACTTACACTATTTTGCCGAACAAGGGCGCTGACATTGAAATTACCGCAAGGGTAACCGACTTTGAGATGAGTGCCATTGCCATTAACGGTATTAAATTAAATCTTGCTATCGACATTGACGATGCTGAAATTCAAAGCAAGATTGATAAGATTATAGGTGCGGTCAATGACTTGGATGATGGTTCCGGTGAACTAAAAGACGGCGCTGAGGAACTGTATGACGGAACGAAGCTTTTGAATGACAAGGTAGGCGAACTTTATATAGGTGTCGGCGCACTGAGCAGCGGTGCGGTGGATTTGTATAACGGATTGTCTCAAATAACATCGAAAAACAAAGAAATATTAGACGGCGCTTATGCTGCTTTCAACGGTCTTTGCAAAGCATCCGAAACCATTTTAAATACAGAACTTACTAAAAACGGTTTGCGGACTGTTTCGTTTACCCCCGAAACATATGCTGCTGTTTTAACAGAGCTTCTGAAAGCAATGGATGCTGATGTCGTTTACAATATGGCATATAACCGGGCACTTGCCCAGGTAACTGCAAAGGTTGAAGCGCAGGCAGACGATTTATATGCCGGTTACATTGAGCAGAATGCCGATGCAATTTATCTTGCCTATATACAATCGCAGGCAGATACCTTGTATGCTCAGGTGGCAGCTCAAGCGGTTTTGGAGCAGCTTGTTGCAAGCGGCTATACACAGGAACAAGCAACTGCATATCTGCAAACCGCCGAAGGTCAGGTATTGGTCGCACAGGCTGCAGAGGCTATAACCGATGAGCAAAAACAGCAGATTGTAACTGCGGCTGTCTCTAATCTGACGGATGAACAAAAAACACAAATAAAAGCCGGTGCGGTTCAGTCTTTTACGGATGAACAGCGAACGCAGATAAAGGAGGGCTACATTGATCAAACAATGAAATCCAGGGAAGTGACCGACAGGATAACTGCCGCTGTTGCCGCCTCAAATACTGCAGCCGCAAGCATAACAGAGCTCAAAGGACAGCTTGATAATTACAGCCTTTTCTATGAAGGACTGAAAAGCTATACTTCTGCGGTCAGCAATGCCGCAAGCGGAGCCAACACTTTGAAGATAAATATGGATACTTTATATTCAAATGTCGGCATGCTGAAAACTTCTGTCGGTGAACTGAATAACGGTGTTAAGACTTTATTTGACGGTACCGCCACACTCAAAAACGGAACGAGTGAATTTGTAAAAGAAACCGAAGGTATTGAATCGGAAGTCAGCGGTGAAATGGACTCTATGATTACCGAAGCAACCGGAAGTGACATGGAAATTACATCATTTGTCTCGAAAAAGAATACCAATGTGGATTCGGTACAGTTTGTGATTCAGACTGAAGCAATTGAACTTGCCGAAACGGTTGATGCAGAGCCTGTAGTGGAAGAAAAACTCAACTTTTGGCATAAACTTTTAAGATTGTTTGGATTATATTAATGTATGACGGCAGGGAGATACATTTCTCTTTGCCTTTTTTGTTGAAAAAATATTATTTCCACTCGCCGAAAAAAATATTCAAAAAGCATTGTCAAACATATGTCCTGCGATATACTAAGTGAAAATATCGCCGCTTCCGTCAACTTCAAAAGCAATACGGTGTAAACCATTTTACTGAGTTACACCGTACCCTGCATAAAAACTTCCTTATCTGGCATTGCCAAAGGAAATATCCCTTCTTTTTATTCTTTTGATTGCCCTTTACAGCTTATACGTCTGGAACTTGTCGTTGTTATCCTTCACATCTTCCGGGAAGACATATTCGTTGCCCGGCAGGACAGCATTGGCGATGATGCCCACCAGAGAGGCGATGGCCAGACCGGACAGGGAAATGGTGGTGCCTGCCACGGTGAAGGAGATGCCGCCGATGGAGTTGAAGCCCAGGGCGCAGACCAGAATCAGGGCTGCGATGATGGTGTTGCGGCTTCTGGTGAAGTCCACGTGGTTTTCCACCACATTGCGGATACCGATGGCGGAGATCATGCCGTACAGGATGAAGGAGATACCGCCGATGGTGGCGGTCGGAATGCTTTCAATGACGAAGGCAATCTTCGGCACACAGGAAAGAATGATGGCAAAGACTGCCGCAATCCGCATGATGCGCGGGTCATAGACCTTGGTCAGGGCCAGAACACCGGTGTTTTCCCCGTAGGTGGTGTTGGCCGGTGCACCGAAGGCAGCCGCCAGACAGGTAGCCAGACCGTCGCCCAGCAGGGTGCGGTGCAGACCCGGTTCTGCGATGTAGTTCTTTCCGGTGGTGGCACCAATGGCGGAAATGTCGCCGATGTGTTCCATCATGGTAGCCAGAGCCAGCGGCATGATGGTGATGATGGCGCTGATATCGAATTTCATAAGAGTAATCGGCGGGAGACCCAGGATGGCTTCTTCCCCGATGCCTTCGAAGCTGACCTCACCCATGAGCAGTGCAGCGATATAAGATACGATGATACCCAGCAGGATCGGAACGATTTTCGACATGCCCCGTCCCCAGATATTGAAGATGATGACGGTGAGCAGAGCGATGATGGCCACAGGCCAGTTGGTGGCGCAGTTATTGATGGCAGAAGGTGCCAGAATCAGACCGATGGCGATGATGATGGGACCGGTCACCACCGGAGGAAAGAAACGCATCACCTTTCTGGCACCGAAGCCCTTGATCAGTGCAGACAGGATCAGATAGACCAGGCCGGCACAGAACACGCCGCCGCAGGCATACGGAAGCATTTCCTTGTTGGGAGACCCATCCTCCAGCAGCGGTGCCACTGCGGCATATCCGCCGAGAAAGGCGAAGGATGATCCCAGAAACGCAGGAACCTGCCCTTTCGTCAGCAGATGGAACAGGAGCGTTCCAAGTCCTGCGAACAGCAGCGTGGTGGAAATGGGAAGTCCGGTCAGGATCGGGACCAGGACGGTGGCGCCAAACATGGCGAAGGTGTGCTGCAGACCAAGAATGACGGTCTTGCCCACACCCAGCGTACGTACATCGAGAATCGGTTCGTGATTTTGCATGATTTCCTCCTTTGATATGATGATATAATTGCATGAATGATTATTTAAACCAAGTATAAATATACAGCCGCATCCCCGTGTTGTCAAGAAAAAACGCATAACCTGCAGACAGAACGAATACACTGACAGGAGGAAGGACGGTGGCGCTTGATGAAGATTGGAGAAGAAATCAGCCGGGATCTGGATTTTACCCGCCCCCGCGTGGTGGTAACCGATGATATGGTACTGCTGGAAAATGTGGCGGGTATCGTCATGCTCAGCGAACAGGCCATTACCGTCAGCCATGGACTGAAGCATGTGAAAGCACCGCAGAAAGTCCTAACGCAGATGTATACCACCATCCGCGGCAGGAACCTGGTCATCCGGGAAATCTATGAGGGGAGGTTGCTCATTGGGGGAACCATCGAGAAGGCTGAGTTTTTACAGCCATCGGATCTTCGTGAAAATTGAGGGCTTTCGTCTGGATCGTCTGCTGGACCGGGCCATGAAAGCGGGACTGGAGCTGAGATCAGTCCGCATGAAGGGTGAGACCGAACTGACCTGCTGGATCAGCCGGGCCGACCTTCGGAAGCTGCAGAAACTGGGAAAATCTGCGTACCGCATCACGGTACTGCAGCAGCGGGGGCCTGTCCCCGGCGCAAAATCCATTCTCGCCCGTCCGGCTTTCGTTCTGGGGGTGCTGCTTGCGGCAACTTTCGTCGTTTTCCAGTCCTTTTTCATACGGAGCATCGAAGTCAGCGGATACCGTGGAATTCCGGAGGAGGCACTTCTCGCCTGTCTTGCCGAAAAGGGAATTTACAAAGGAGCCTTCCGACCGGACATCGACTGGGAAGGGACAGAACAGGCGATTTACGACGCCTTTCCCCAGGTGACCTGGGTACAACTGGTTTACCGGGGGCAGAAGGTGTGGCTGAACCTGTCGGAAACCGACCATGATCTGTATCAGAAAGAAGAGAAAGAGAGAACAAAGCGGCAGGTGTATACCAATATTGTGGCCAGTCATTCCGGCTACATCGATACCATTTATCCATATTACGGGCTGGCACTGGCTGAACCGGGAGATTACGTGAAAAAAGGGCAGATTCTCATAACGGGAAGTATCCCGATCCAGCCGACAACCTTCGACGAAGAGAGCGAAGGCGGGCGAATCTATTTTGTCAATGCGGAGGGCGAAGTCTGGGCGAAGGTACCGTATCACATGACCTTTTATCAGGAGAGGTATCATTTCGGCGAGAAATCATCCGACGGGAAAACGGTGGCAGACCGGGTGGAAAAGACCGAAGAAGAGGCAAAAAGACGTGCAGAGCAGCAGATTCGCCTCTGGACGGCAGAAAATTTACCGGAAAAGGCGGAAATTCAAAATAAAAGTTTGAAATTTTCCCGCAGCGGAAATATAATAGAAGTGAGCGTCTTATTGGAAGTACGCCAGGAAATTGGAATCAAGCAGGAGGCAGCGATTGGAGAGACAGATACAGATACCACAGACCATCGACCGGACGGAACTGTTCGGAAATCTGGACAGTAACCTGACACGGATCCGGGAAGCCACGGGGGTGGATATTTTTCAGCGGGATGACGGCCTGATCCTCAAGGGGGAGGATCTGGATACGGCGGAGGGCATCCTCCGGGAACTGACTGCAGTGCTGGAAAAAGGAGAACCGCTGGATACGCAGAAGGTGTCCTATATCATCGGGCTGCAGCAGGAGGGCCTTTCCTACAGTGAGAGCAATGTGAGCAAGGATGTGATCTGCTTCACCCACAAGGGGAAACCGCTGAAGCCGAAAACCGTGGGTCAGAAGAATTACGTCAACAGTATCCGAAAGAAGGATATCGTTTTCGGCGTAGGTCCGGCAGGAACGGGGAAGACGTATATTGCCGTGGCCATGGCCATCAATGCCTACAAGAATAAAGAGGTGCAGAAGATCATTCTGGCCCGGCCTGCGGTGGAAGCCGGGGAGCGGCTGGGTTTTCTTCCGGGAGATCTGCAGGACAAGGTGGATCCGTACCTGCGGCCGCTCTATGATGCACTGTACGATGTGCTGGGCAGAGACGCGGCGCTGCGGCTGAAGGAAAAGGAAGTCATAGAGGTGGTGCCTCTGGCATACATGCGCGGACGGACACTGGACAACTCCTTCATTATTCTGGACGAGGCGCAGAATACCACCCGGGAGCAGATGAAGATGTTCCTGACCCGTATGGGCTTCGGTTCCAAGGTGGTGGTTACCGGCGACGTGACCCAGATCGACCTGCCGAAGGGGAAAAAGTCCGGACTGGTGGAAGCCATACGGGTGCTGAAAAACGTGCAGGATATCGACTTCTGCTACCTGAAGGACGTGGACGTGGTGCGGCACGAGCTGGTGAAGAAGATCATCAACGCCTACGATCAGTATTATAAAAAATATCCGGATGAACTGCAGGAATAAAGATACAGTAAGACGAGGAGAAGATGCCATGAAAATATATTTTGAAGAGGGACAGGCTGTCACACAGGAAATTCTGGACACCATGCTGCAGGCGGCAGAATACTGCCTGGATGCAGAGCAGATTGATACGGAGCGGAGTGAGATCAGCGTTACCTTCGTTTCCCTGGAGGAGATTCATGACCTGAACCGGGAGTATCGACAGGTGGATAGCCCGACGGATGTGCTGAGCTTCCCGCAGTTTGATGATCTGGACGATCTGCCGGAGGAAGGGGAAATCATGCTGGGGGATGTGGTCATCTGCAGCGACCGGGCGAGGGAGCAGGCAGAGGAGTTCGGCCATTCCTTTGAAAGGGAGATCATCTATCTGTTTGTGCACAGCGTGCTCCACTTGCTGGGCTACGACCATATGGAGGAGGATGAGAAACGGATCATGCGCTGCCGGGAAGAGGAGGTCATGGAACGGATCGGATTAAAAAGGGAGGAAAATTGAGATGAAGTACAGGGAACTTTACAGACAGGCCGTGGAAATGATTCCGCTGGCCTATGCGCCGTTTTCCAAATTCAAGGTAGGCGCCGCCCTGCTGGGAAAGGACGGGAAGGTATATACCGGCGTCAATGTGGAGAATTCCTCGTTCGGAGGAACCATCTGCGCAGAGCGGACCGCTTTCGTCAAGGCCATTTCGGAAGGCTGCACAGAGTTTGAGGCCATCGCGGTGGTTTCGTCTGACGGAGAAGCATGGCCGTGCGGAATCTGCCGCCAGTTCATGAAGGAATTCTGCGAGGATGACTTTAAAATCATTACAGGAAACGATGAAGACTCCCTGCGGGTCTATACCATGGAAGAAATACTGCCGGAGGGATTCAGACTTTGAAAACAGGATTTATCGGAATTATCGGACGGCCGAATGTAGGCAAGTCCACCTTACTGAACGCGGTGCTGGGAGAGAAGATCGCCATCACTTCCAATAAGCCGCAGACCACCAGAAACACCATCCGGGGAATTTACACCCGGGAAGATGCCCCGGACCGGGAAGGCTGCCAGATGGTCTTCATCGATACACCGGGCATTCATAAACCGCGGACCAAGCTGGGAAATTTCATGACGGATTCTGCGCTGAACACCTTCAAGGAGGTGGAAGTCATCCTGTTCCTGGTGGACAGTCCGCTGGAGAAGGGACCGGGAGACAGATACATTCTCGATCTGATCCGGGATATTCCGACACCGAAGCTTCTGGTGATCAACAAAATCGACAAGATGGACCCTGCGGTGTTCCGGGGGATGTTCGAGGCGTATGAGGCCATGGGCGTTTTTGACGGGGTGTTCGGGATCTCGGCGCTGGAGGGAAAGAATGTCCCTGCGCTGCTTTCCCGCATCGAGGATTTCCTGGAAGAGGGACCGATGTATTTCCCTTCCGACATGATTACAGACCATCCGGAACGGTTCATCGTCAGTGAAATCATCCGGGAAAAGGTACTTATGTATCTGGAAGACGAAGTGCCCCATGGTGTGGCCGTGGAAATCGAAAGCTATGAAGAGGATGTGGACATCACCCGCATCGGTGCAGTGATCTATTGTGAGCGGAAATCCCATAAGGGTATCATCATCGGGAAGGAAGGCAAGAAGCTGAAGGGCATCGGCAAGAGCGCCCGCCTGGAGATTGAGGCTCTGCTGGGCACGAAGGTCTATCTTCAGCTCTGGGTCAAGGTAAAGGAAAACTGGAGAGACTCCGACTTTGCCTTGTCGAACTTCGGCTATAAGGATCTGTAGTCATGATTACCGATACAGAAGGCATCGTGCTGCGGCAGGTGCGTACGGTAGGGGGGCGGCGGATGATCCTGCTGTTTTCCCGGAAATTCGGCAAGATCAACGTGGGAACCAGCATCAACGAGGGCGGTAAGAACAAGTCCGCACTGGCGGTGCGGCCCTTTACCAACGGCAGGTACGAGCTGTTCAAGGGCCGGGAAAGTTATAATCTGAACAGCGGTCAGGTGCTGCAGAGCTTTTACCGGATCGGGGAAGACCTGGACAAGTATATGGCGGCCAGCTATGTGCTGGAGCTGACGGAGAAGCTGCTTCCGGAGGAACTGCCGCAGCCGCGGCTTTACCAGCTGCTGCTGGACTTCCTGGAGGAGATGGAGCAACGGAAAAAAAAGCATGGAACCCTGGTCATGGCCTATATGGTCAAGGCGTTGGATATTCTGGGAACCATGCCCTGCCTGGATCAGTGTACGGCCTGCGGATGCAGCGGTTCGGAACATCTGCAACTGTTTTCGGTGGAGGAAGGCGGGATGCTGTGCGATACCTGCGGACAGCAGCTTCGAAAAGAAAACGGCAGAGCGTTGATTTATGAGATAAATTTTGGTATAGTAGATATATTAAAGTATTTTCAGAAGCACCCGCTTTCGGACTTCCGCAGGCTGGCGCTGGAGGAAAACACGCTGGAGAAGCTGCAGCACATTCTGCGGCAGTATCTGGCATATCATCTGGATGTGAAAGAACTGAAAAGCGAAGGGTTTTTCACGGAAGACCTGAAGTCATTTGTTTAAAGGAGGTAAACCATGGAAATTACACTGGAAAAGATCGAACTGGTAAAGGACAGAACCGGCGTATCCTATAAGGAAGCCAAAGATGCACTGGAAGCAGCAGACGGCAGCGTGGTGGACGCCATCATCGCCATCGAGGAAACCGTGGATGAAAAGCCGGCCAGAAAGGTGAACGCGGCAGCCAACGAAACCGTGGAAAAAATCAAGGAACTGGTGAAAAAAGGAAACATCTCCAAGATCACCATCAGCCGTGACGGAGATATTCTGCTGAACCTGCCGTTAAACGCAGGTATCCTCGGAGCCATTGTTGCACCGTGGGGTGTGATTGCAGGTATCATTGCGGCCTTCGGTTTCAAATGCAAGATTGAGCTGACCAAGGATGACGGCACTGTGATCGACATCAGCGAACGTGCAGAAGCCATCGGCAAGGAAGTGGCAGAAAAAGGATCTGTCGTTGTGGACGATGTGGTGGCCAGAGGAACGGAAGCCTATAACAACATTAAGGATGTCGCTTCCGATAAAATTACGGAATTCAAGGCAAAGAAAGAAGATGCCTTCGATGATATCGAAGAGGCTGCAGAAGCACTGGGCGACAAGATCGAAGATCTTCTGGACCAGGCAGAAGCAAAACTGCATGAAGAAGAGGCTGAAGAAGAAGCTGAAGAAGAGGAAGAAAAGGACGACCTTTAATTAATTAAGTATTTTTACAGAAAACTTTACCAAAATAAGTGAAATGTAATAAATAAAAAAAGAAAACAGGACTTCCGGTTTTCTATACAAAAAAACGAAAAAATATTTTATAATTCAGGAGACAGGTTAAAAATGAGCAAAGATGTAACGATGGATAAGATTGTGGCTTTAGCCAAGAACAGAGGCTTCGTGTTCCCGGGTTCCGAAATATACGGCGGCCTGGCCAATACATGGGATTATGGTCCTCTGGGCGTGGAGTTCAAAAACAACGTGAAAAAGGCGTGGTGGAGAAAGTTCGTTCAGGAGTCCAAATACAATGTAGGGCTGGATGCAGCCATCCTGATGAATCCGAAGACATGGGTTGCTTCCGGTCATGTGGGCGGCTTCGCCGATCCGCTGATTGACTGCAAGAGCTGCAAAGCCAGATTCAGAGCTGATAAGCTGATTGAGGACTATCATGCACAGAAAGGAATCGAAGGCGTTACGGTGGACGGATGGAGCAATGAAAAGCTGGAAAGCTACATTGCGGAAAACAGTATTCCGTGTCCGGAATGCGGTAAGAGCGATTTCACCGGCATCCGTCAGTTTAATCTGATGTTCAAGACGTTCCAGGGTGTGACGGAAGATTCCAAGTCTGAGATTTATTTAAGACCGGAAACTGCACAGGGTATTTTTGTAAACTTTAAGAATGTGCAGAGAACCTCCAGAAAGAAAGTGCCGTTCGGCATTGCGCAGATCGGTAAATCCTTCCGGAACGAGATTACACCGGGCAACTTTACATTCCGTACCAGAGAGTTTGAGCAGATGGAGCTGGAATTCTTCTGTAAACCGGGTACCGATCTGGAATGGTTTGCCTACTGGAAGGAATACTGCGTAAACTTCCTGAAGAGTCTGGGTATGAATATGGAAAATATCCGTACCAGAGACCACGAAAAGGAAGAGCTGTCTCACTACAGCAACGCGACCACGGACATTGAATACCTGTTCCCATTCGGCTGGGGTGAATTATGGGGCATCGCTGACCGGACCAATTTTGATCTGACACAGCATATCAACACCTCCGGCCAGGATCTGTCCTACAATGATCCGGAAACCAACGAAAAGTATGTCCCTTATGTGATCGAGCCATCACTGGGTGCGGACAGAGTTGCTCTGGCCTTCCTGGTTGATGCATATACCGAAGAGGTTCTCACCGACGGAAACGGCAAGGAAGATACCCGTGTGGTCATGAAATTCCACCCGGCTCTGGCTCCGTTCAAGGCGGCTGTGTTACCTCTCGCAAAGAAGTTATCACCAATCGCAGAGCCTATTCATGAAGAACTTTCGAAATACTTCATGGTAGACTATGATGCAGCGGGTTCAATCGGTAAGAGATACAGAAGAGAAGACGAAATTGGAACTCCATTCTGCATTTGCGTTGACTTCGATACGGAGACAGACGGCTGTGTCACCATCCGTGACCGGGATACCATGGAACAGGTAAGAATTCCTGTATCCGAAGTGCGCTCCTACATCGAAGAAAGATTAGTATTCTAAGGCTGGCACAGAAGCTGAAGAAAAACGCGAGAAGCGGAGTGTGTAAGCCTTGGAGGGATGTCATTGATGTGACGGAAATGGAGGCTTATGAAAAAATACGTTTATTCTTTTAACGAAGGCTCAAAGGATATGAGAGGTCTTCTCGGCGGAAAGGGTGCCAACCTGGCGGAAATGACCAGAATCGGTCTGCCGGTACCTTTCGGCTTTACAATCACCACCGAAGCGTGCAATCGGTACTATGAAGAAGGAAAGACCATTGCACAGGACCTGATCGATTCTATTTATGAAAAGATCGCGGAGCTGGAGGAAGTATCCGGCAAGACCTTCGGAAGCACGGAAAATCCGCTGCTGGTATCCGTTCGTTCCGGTGCTGTGATCTCCATGCCGGGCATGATGGACACCATCCTGAATCTGGGTCTGAACGACCACAGTGTGGAGGGCCTGGCTGCTCTGACGGAAAACAGAAGGTTTGCCATGGACAGCTATCGCCGTTTCATCCAGATGTTCGGTGATGTTGTACAGGAAATTCCAAAGGCAAAATTTGATAAGGTATTTGATGGACAGAAAGCTGCCAAGGGTGCGAAGTTTGATGTGGATCTGACTGCGGAAGATCTGGAAGAAGTCATCGCAGGCTACAAGCAGATCGTGAAGGAAGAAACCGGTAAGGACTTCCCGCAGGATCCGAAGGAACAGCTCATCGAAGCAGTGAAAGCCGTATTCCGTTCCTGGAATAACGACCGTGCCATCCTCTACCGCAACCTGAACGGTATCGCACATGATCTGGGTACTGCTGTAAACGTACAGTCCATGGTATTCGGAAACATGGGAGATACCTCCGGAACCGGTGTTGCATTCACCAGAAGCCCGTCTGACGGAACCAACGAGATCTTCGGCGAATTCCTGGTAAACGCCCAGGGCGAAGACGTGGTTGCCGGTGTGAGAACACCGATGGACATCAAGAAGATGGCCGATGCGTTCCCGGAAGCCTATGCAGACTTCACCAAGATCGCAGATCTTCTTGAAAAACACTATAAAGATGTACAGGACATGGAGTTTACCGTGGAAAGAGGCAAACTCTACATGCTGCAGACCAGAAGCGGCAAGCGTACCGCACAGGCAGCTGTAAAGATCGCTGTTGACATGGTAGGCGAAGGCCTGATTGATAAAAAGACTGCTGTAACAAGACTGGAGCCGGCACAGATCGACCAGCTGCTCCACCCGATGTTTGATGCAGATGAACTGAAGAATGCGAAATCCATCGCCAAGGGACTTCCGGCTTCTCCGGGTGCTGCCTGCGGACAGATTTACTTTACTGCAGAAGAAGCAGTGGCAGCAGCAGCTACCGGCGTAAAGGCACTGCTGGTTCGTGAAGAAACCTCTCCGGAGGATCTGGCAGGTATGGTTGCGGCTGACGGTATTCTGACAGCCCGCGGCGGCATGACCTCCCATGCGGCAGTGGTTGCCAGAGGTATGGGCAAGTGCTGTGTGGCAGGCTGTTCCTCCATCCTGGTGGATGAAGCTGCCAAGACCATGACGGTAGGCGGAAAGGTATATACCGAAGGAGACTTTATCTCCATCAACGGCGGCGACGGTCAGGTTTATGAAGGTAAGATCAAGACGGTTGTTCCGGAACTTTCCGGGGATTTCGGTACCATCATGGCATGGGCTGACGAGATCCGTGAGCTGAAGGTCAGAACCAATGCGGATAATCCGAGAGATGCCAAGCAGGCTCTGGAATTCGGTGCGGAAGGTATCGGTCTGTGCAGAACAGAGCACATGTTCTTCGAAGAAGAAAGAATTCCTGCTATCCGGAGAATGATTCTTGCTGACACGGTAGAAGAGAGGGTTGCGGCACTGGATGCACTGCGTCCTTACCAGCAGGGCGACTTCAAGGCCATGTTCAAGGTAATGGGTGAACTGCCTGTCACCATCCGTCTGCTGGATCCGCCATTACACGAATTCCTGCCGCAGAACGAGGAAGATATCCGCGCTCTGGCTGACATGATGGGTGTGACATACGAAAAGCTGGCCGGAAAGGTTACCGAGCTTCACGAGCAGAACCCGATGCTGGGCCACCGCGGCTGCCGTCTGGCTGTCACCTACCCTGAAATCGCCGTGATGCAGACAGAAGCCATCATGATGGCTGCTCTGGAAGTGAAGAAGGAAGATGGATATGACATTATTCCGGAAATCATGATCCCTCTGGTAGGTTCCGAAGCAGAACTGAAGTATGTGAAGGATATCGTTGTGGAAGCTGCAGACCGCTGCGTGAAGGAATCCGGTATCGAGATGAATTACATGGTAGGTACCATGATCGAAACACCGCGTGCTGCTCTGACTGCCGATGAGATCGCGAAGGAAGCAGAGTTCTTCTCCTTCGGTACCAACGACCTGACCCAGATGACCTTTGGTTTCTCCCGTGATGATACAGGAAAACTGATTCAGGCGTATGTAGACAAGGGTATTCTGGAAGAAGATCCGTTCCAGGTGATCGATGAAAACGGCGTAGGCAAGCTGGTTGCCATGGCGGCTTCCATGGGTAAGCAGACCCGTCCGAAGATCAAGCTGGGTATCTGCGGCGAACACGGCGGAAATCCGAAAACCATCGATTTCTGTCACAGAGCCGGTCTGAACTATGTATCCTGCTCACCGTTCCGTGTGCCAATCGCAAGACTGGCTGCAGCACAGGCTGCAATCCGGAATCAGCAGAAATAAACTGAATCTGAATGAAAATGTGAATTGACGCTTCGTCTGCTGGTGAAAAGCCGTGGGCGAAGCGCCTTTTATATTGCACACGTTTTGCACCGAAAAAAGTTTTAAGAGGAGAAAAATTGCGTGCATGCGGATTTTGTGGTATGATAAAACAGTACGCATTCCTGAGAATGAGACATTTTTGAAAAAAGACGAGAATGAGGTATGACGATGAAGAAATTTACGGGAAGTGAAAACTATGTGGCGACCAAAGAGCTGATGAATGCAGTCAATGTGGCCATTGCTCTGAAGAAGCCGCTGCTGATAAAAGGAGAGCCGGGTACGGGAAAAACCATGCTGGCAGAAGCCATTGCAGAATCCCTGGATATGAAGCTGATTGTCTGGGGAATCAAGTCCACTACCAAGGCCCAGGAAGGACTCTACGTTTATGATACGGTACAGCGGCTCTATGACAGCCAGTTTGGTGAGGGTGACGTATCCGATATTAAACGGTATATCAAGTTGGGAAAACTGGGAGAGGCCTTTGCATCGGAGGAACAGGTGGTGCTGCTGATCGATGAAATCGACAAGGCTGATCTGGAGTTCCCCAACGATCTGCTCTGGGAGCTGGACCGTATGGAATTCTATATTCCCGAAACCAAGGAAACCATAAAGACGAAACATCGTCCTATCGTTATCATTACTTCCAATGCGGAAAAGGAACTGCCGGATGCCTTTTTGCGCCGGTGCATTTTCCATTACATCGAGTTCCCGGACCAGGAAAAGATCCGGGAGATCATCCAGGTACATTTCGGTGATCTGGACCGGAAACTGGTGGATGCGGCCATCGAAGCATTCTACGACATCCGCGGCATGCGGCAGATCATGAAAAAACCCAGCACATCCGAGCTGCTGGACTGGATCCAGGCACTGCAGATTTCCGGTGTGGATGTGAAAAAGATCAAAGAAAACATACCGTACATCGGTGTTCTTCTGAAAAAGAACCAGGATATCGACGTGGTGAAAGGCTACCGGCATGTTTATTGAGTTTATGCTGGCACTGCGGGAGCGGGGACTTTCCGTATCGCTGGATGAATGGCTGGTGCTGATGGATGCACTGGACCAGGGAATGGCTGGCAATTCGCTGTTGGAATTCTATTATCTTTGCCGAAATGTTCTGGTGAAGACGGAGGCCGATTATGATGCCTTTGATCTGGCCTTTGCAAAGTATTTCGAAGGCGTGGAGACGGTGGATGATATTCCTGCGGAGCTCTGGGACTGGCTGAATCAGGGGGAGCTGGAGCGGGATCTCAGAGACCGTCCGGACTGGGCGAAGGAATATGACTTCGATGAGCTGATGAAGATGTTTCAGGAACGGCTGGCGGAGCAGACGGAAAAACATGACGGCGGAAATTACTGGATCGGAACCGGCGGCACCTCGGCTATGGGCCATGGCGGCTACAATCCGGCAGGCATCCGGGTGGGTGGCTACGGACGCCACCAGTCTGCGGTAAAAGTGGCAGGAGAACGAAATTTCCGGGATTTCCGTCAGGATCAGGAACTGGATATCCGACAGTTTCAGATGGCCTTCCGCAAGCTGCGCCAGTTTTCCACCCGGGTGGAAGGAGCGAAAACGGAACTGGACATTGACGGCACCATCGACGCTACTTGTGAGAATGCGGGAATTCTGAAGCTTGTGTATGAAAAGCCGAGAAAAAACACGGTGAAACTGCTTTTGCTCATTGATTCCGATGGTTCCATGGCACAGCATGCACGGCTCTGCAACCAGCTGTTTCAGGCCCTGCACCAGTCGACACATCTGAAGGATCTGCGGACATATTACTTCCATAACTGTGTATACGATTATTTGTATACGACGCCCCACTGCCGCCACGGCGAGTGGCTGGAAACGGAATGGCTGCTACGGAATCTGGACAGCGAATACAAGGTGATTTTCGTAGGGGATGCCGCCATGTCCCCTTATGAACTGATGGCCCGGGGCGGCTGCAATGACTGGTACACCTATAACGAGGAACCGGGTGCTGTCTGGCTGGAAAAGTTCACACGACGCTTTCAGAAGTGCATCTGGCTGAACCCCATCAAAGAAGAACGCTGGCGTTTTGCCTGGGGTTCCCGGACCATACAGGAGGTCGGGAAGCAGATCCCCATGTTTGAGCTGACGCTGGACGGCCTGGATAAGGGGATACAGCGGCTGCTGGTGCGGTAATAAGCACTTACAAAAAAACATAAAAATTTGCAAAAAAACACTTCCATTTTTCGGGGACTGTGATATAATATATGTTGCTGTGAGTTGTTGAAGTTTGCATTTGCTCGCAGGACATATCGGGGTGTAGCGCAGTTGGTAGCGCGCTGCGTTCGGGACGCAGAGGCCTGGAGTTCGAGCCTCCACACTCCGACCAAACGAAAACCGTGTCACTGGACACGGTTTTTTCTTTTGGTCAAACAGAAGAAGGAGGCTCGAACTCGGAGGGCACGACCACAGTCGCTAAGGGAGCGTTAAAACTGCGGCAGGAGGGCAGGAATCCTTTGCCTCAGACCAGAAAATACAGTACAATAGAATCAGGTAATATACATGCTGACCGCCCGGATTTGAAGGACGGTCATCGTTTTCTATTCGGGAAGGAGGAATGCAAACTGAGCAGAAAATTATTGCGTGAAAAGACAAACGAAGCAGTTTCTTCGGTATTGCCGATTACACTGATTGTGCTCATGCTCTGTTTTACCATCACCCCCATACCAAACAGCATGCTGGTGTCCTTCATTGCCGGGGCAGTGATGCTGGTGGCTGGAATGGCGTTTTTCACCCTTGGGGCGGATACGGCGATGACACCGATCGGAAACAAGGCCGGTGCCTGCATTACCAGATCCAGAAAGCTGTGGGTGATTGTGCTGGTCAGCTTTCTGCTGGGCGTGATTATTACCATTTCGGAACCGGATCTGCAGGTGCTGGCGGGACAGGTACCGAGTATTCCCAATGGGATCATTATTGGCGCTGTCGCTTTGGGCGTAGGTGTTTTTCTTGTCATTGCCATGCTTCGTATTCTGCTGGGAATTCGTCTTTCCTGGCTTCTGATTGGCTTTTATGCACTGATATTTCTTCTGGCACTGCAGGTACCGAAGGATTTCTGGGCCGTTGCATTTGATTCAGGCGGTGTGACGACAGGCCCCATGACAGTGCCGTTTATCATGGCGCTGGGGGTGGGCGTATCTTCGATTCGAAGCGACCGCCATGCGGGGGATGACAGCTTCGGACTGGTGGCGCTGTGCTCCATTGGACCGGTACTGGCTGTACTGGTGCTGGGCCTGCTGTATCCCGCAGAGGGAACGTATACACCGGTGGAGATCCCCTGTACAGAAACTTCCAGGGACAGCATTCTGCTTTTTCTGCAGGGTCTGCCTGTCTATCTGAAGGAAGTCGCACTGGCACTGGCGCCGATTGCGGCATTTTTTGCACTGTTTCAGATTTTTTTTCTGCACCTGGGAAAGCGGGCGCTGCTTCGCATCTGTGCGGGACTGGCATCCACCTATGCAGGGCTGGTTTTGTTTCTGACCGGTGTCAATGTGGGATTTATGCCGGTGGGAAACTACATCGGCAAGATGATCGGAAGTTCGGCATATTACTGGATTCTGGTGCCGCTGGCTATGGTAATGGGGTATTTCATTGTACAGGCAGAACCGGCAGTGCACGTGCTGAACAAACAGGTGGAAACCATTACCGCCGGATCCATACCGGGAAAGGCTATGTCAGTGTCCCTGTCCATCGGCGTGGCAGTTTCTCTGGCGCTGGCGATGATCCGGGTCATCACAGGTATTTCAGTGATGTATCTTCTGATTCCGGGATACGCGTTGGCCCTTGGGCTGTCGTTTGTGGTTCCGAAGATCTTTACGGCCATCGCATTTGACTCCGGCGGTGTTGCATCCGGACCTATGACAGCTACCTTTCTGCTTCCTTTTGCCATGGGAGCCTGCGAAGCCATCGGCGGCCTGGATCGGATTGTAACAGACGCTTTCGGCGTGGTGGCCATGGTGGCCATGACTCCGCTGATCACGATTCAGATCCTGGGAGTGGCATATGTGCGGAGAAAGAAGAAGGAGGACGAGGTACGCAGCCGAATCCAGCGCAGAATCAGCGGATATGGGGACTACGATATTATTGAAGTGTGAGAAAGGAATCATCTATGAACGGATTATATCTGGTCATGGCAGTCACCGATCGGGACAGATCGGAGCAGGTTGTTCAGTTGTTTCAGGAAAACAATGTGTTTGCGGTGGATGTAGCGCTGGGGGAAGGTACAGCGCCGCCGGAAGTGCTGGATTACCTGTATCTGAATCCAAGCCAGAAAGCAGTGAGCCTTGCAGTGGTTACAATGGCAGGGATGGGGCCGCTGCTCCGCAGCTTCCGGCGGAAGCTGTATATTGATGCACCGGGAAATGGAATTGTCATTGCAGTACCGCTGAACAGCGTGGGAGGCAGGACCAGCCTGGAATATGTCATGGAAGGTCAGACTCTGCACACGCAGGGCAGAAAAGAGCGTATGGCAGAAAGGAGAGAAACTATGGCAATCCGCACAGAACATGAACTGATTTTTGTCATTGCCAATGAGGGGTATACGGATCTGATCATGGATGCGGCCCGCAGCGCGGGTGCTTCCGGCGGAACTGTCCTCAAGGCACGGGGCACCGGAGGCAGCCACAGCGAGAAGTTCTTTGGATTTTCCATCGCAGATGAAAAAGAACTTCATCTGATCGTTACACCGGCGCAGGGGAGAAATACCATCATGAAAGCCATTATGGAGCAGGCGGGACTGGAAAGTGAGGCAAAGTCCATCGTTTTTTCCCTGCCGGTGAGCCACGCCATGGGCCTTCGGATGCCGGAACAGGAAGCGTGACACAAACTGTAGAAAAAAGCAGAGCATATCCGGGAAGGATATGCTCTGCAGGGCATTTATGCTTTTCAGTGTTGTCAGTATTCTATATCTTTCAGGGCTGCGGATTAAGCAGCTTTTTTCATGTTCTTCTTCAGCTGAACTTCCGGCTCTGTCGGCATCTTGAACATCGGAACGAATCTGTCAAGGCCGGTGAAGGTCAGGATCAGCAGGGAAATAACTGCGATCATAGCCATGAAGTTGAACTTGATGAAGTCAAAGTTTGTCAGTTCTACCAGCGGATATACACCGGCTGCGATACCTACATAGAAGCCCAGGTATACGTGCCAAGGAATCAGCTGGGAACCGAATACACCCATGGCGTCGCCGAAGGTTGCGTTTCTCAGCTTCAGCTTGTAAGCAGCTTCTTCGGTTTCACATACGACGTTATCTTCGGTAACCTGCTTGATAACCGGTCCGATGGTAACGATCTGTGCCATTTCGTCAGCCAGAGCAGCATTACCCAGCAGGGACAGCACTGCGTTCCAGCCTAACAGGTGTCTTACCTTCTTGGACAGCATTGCAATCAGTTTTGCCAGAGGTGCGAAAGCATCCATGCACTGCATTACACCGCCGAAGGCAGCAACCCACATCATCATAGGAACAACCCAGGAACCGGCATCTTCAATACCGGTATATAAGAAGTTGTCCAGGAACTCCTGAATGGAGCAGGCGGTTCCTGCGAAGAGGCCAAGCACATAAGAAGAAACAATACCGGAGCCGATGCAGGCGAAGGTATTTACACCCATGACGGCCAGTACGATTACCAGGATCAGAGGAATGACCATGTACAGTGCCACGCCGTTTGCTACCTGGTCCAGAAGATCCAGTGCAGCCGGACGCTCTTCCAGCAGGAAGTCTCTGATCTCCGGTGTGATGTTGTCCATTACCGTGGAAGCATCTCCGGTGCCGTTGAGACCCATGACAACAGCAGCAATGAAGAATGCGATGGCTGCCAGTACCAGACAGCTAATGGACCATACGCCCTGGTGGCGGATTCTGTCGGTAACCTGTACCCCCTGAATACCGGAGGATACGATGGTCGTATCGGAAATCAGACCGATGTTATCGCCGAAGCAGGCACCGCCTGCGATCGCGCATACCGTCAGATAGATATCGCCGCCTACGATGTGGGATAACCACAGGAAAATCGGTGCGCAGGCTGCGAAGGTACCCCAGGAAGTACCGGTTGCTACGGAAAGAACCGCGGTACATACCAGACCTACGCAGGCAACGGTTTTTGCGGTGACACCCAGTTTCAGCGCGATGTTTACTACGGAAGCGCCTACGCCGAAGGCCATGAAGCAGTTTGCCATGACGTAAGCAAGCATGAGAATAAATAATGCCACTAAAATGTTTTTTACAGAACCCATGGCGGAATCCAGACATTCCTGCCACTTCTTCTTTTCGACCAGCATTGCAACCACAACTGCAACCAGGAAAGCGATCGGTGCAGCGATCATTGCATCCTGCCCCTGAATCATCAGGCCGGCCAGAACGAATACCGGGACGAATTTCAGAAACCCAACTACAACGTTCATTTTTTTCTCCTTTTCATAACAAATAATAATACACTCCGCAATAAATGCTTTAATAATATTATGCAGGAATCGAGCCAAATCGACAGAATTTTAGCATTTTATTAGCAAATGTGTATTTTTCAATGGTTTAGCGTGGCAAAGAAGCACAAAATAAAATACAGAATTTTCAGAAAAAATAACATTTTGAATCAAAAATGAACCATAAAAATGTAATTTGATTCAAAAATGGTGCAAAGGTATTGACGGAAGATGTCGTACTCTATATAATAAATAAGTAAGAAAAAACAGAGAAAGATTCAACAATCGTTGAAAAGAGGGTGATGAAGGGAAATGAAGGATTTCGGTGTCAGCCGGGTCATGGAACCAAAGGGTGCGGTTCCGGCAACGGCATGGAAACTGGATAACCAGCGGCAGATCGGTCCGAAAGAAATCCGGATCCGTCTGGAAAAAGTGCATATAGAATGGGATAATTTCAATCAGATCTGCAGCCACTGCGGGTATGATGAAATGCGTATCAAAGCACGGATCATGCAGATCATAGAAGAACGGGGAAAACTGCATAATCCCTTTACGGGCAGCGGCGGCCTTTTCATGGGAACCATAGAGGAAATCGGCAGTGAGGTAGAGGCGGATGGACTGGCGGTGGGCGATCGGGTGTTCAGCCAGTCATCGATCACAGGTTTAGCCATGCATATCGACCGCATCAGCCATCTGGATTACAATTACGGCCAGATGGAGTGCCAGGGATATGTGATTTGCTTTGAAGCCACCAGTCTGATCCGGTATACGGGGGAGGTCTCCGCCAAATATCTCCTGACGGCCATCGATGAAGAAGGAAACTTTCTCGGTGTGCGGCAGGCGGTCAGTGAACGGAAGGCAGAGCGCGCCGTCATCATCGGCGGTAACCTGGTAACCACTCTGCTTTACGCCCAGATCCTCAGAGACTGTTTCGGAGAAAGCACGATGGTAACTGCAGTGCTGGACAAGCATTCTCTGGGAAATCTCACAGAAGCAGAAATTATTTCGGCATTTCAGCCGGTCATCGAGCATACCTGTTTCGTAGATCTGAGCCAGCCGCTGGAAGCGTGGCGGCAGATCCGGGACGAGGAAAAAAACGATCTGCCTGTGGATGCGGTGATCAACCTGGAAGACATCTCCGGTTCAGAGACCCTGGCGACACTGCTGGTGCGGGAACACGGCACCGTGTTCTATGCCAGCCTGCAGAATAATTATTCTGTCGGCATACTGGTGGCAGATTCCATGGGAAAAGAAGTGACGCCTTATGCGCTGGACGGCTTTGACAAGGATGCCTACGATTATGCCGTGAAGCTGATCCAGGCGGTCAGTCCTAATCTGGAGCGTCTGGATTCCATCTACAGACTGAAAAAAAAGAAACGGTTCGACGGCAGAAGGGGACGACGCGGCAGTACCACATCGGCAGCAGTGCAGCGTATTGACGACTTTGTGTATCAGAGTCCGGTGACCAGGGCTATGGTGGAGGAGGCGCTCAATGTAGCCCAGTATGATTGCAATGTCATCATCCAGGGAGAGACCGGCGTCGGAAAAGAGAAAGTATTTAACATCATCCACCAGAACAGTCCGCGGCAGGGGAAACCCTGTATCCGTATCAACTGCGCTACGATTCAGGAAAATCTGGCGGAATCGGAATTTTTCGGCTATGAAAAAGGATCTTTCACCGGTGCACAAAACACCGGCAAGGAAGGATATTTTGAGATTGCCAATAACGGAACCCTGTTTCTGGATGAAATCGGAAGCCTGTCCCTGAACATGCAGTCCAAGCTGCTTCGGGTGCTGCAGGACAATACTTACTACCGGGTCGGCGGAACGGAACAGCGCCATGCCAATGTGCGGGTTATCTGCGCGAACAATGTGCCGCTGCGGAAGCTGGTGGAGGAAGGAAAATTCAGAGAAGACTTGTTTTACCGCCTGAATATCTGCTCCATCGAGGTGCCGGCTCTGCGGGACAGGAAGGAAGACATTCTGTGTCTGTCGGAAGCTTTTCTGAAGAACTATAATAAAAAATACGGTGTGGACAAGGTGCTGTCGCCGGAAGCGGTGGAAAAGCTGGAGGACTATCACTGGCCGGGCAATGTACGGGAACTGGAAAATGTGATTCATCGTCTGTACATCAGTGAACGGGAGAGAGTCATCGGCGGCGAAGCGGTGGAGCATCTGCTCAACGATACGGTCTATGAAGAAATGATCATAAACCTGCGGAAGGAAGTCAGCAGGGAAGACATGGTAGACTTCAACCAGATTATGGAGGAACAGGAACGCAGGCTGATCGCCTATGCACTGAAAAAAGAAGGAACAACGCGAAAGGCTGCCGAGTATCTGAATCTTCCGCAGGCGACCCTTGCAAGAAAAAAAATCCGCTACGGTCTGTAGCGGATTTTTTAAGGTGTGTGTGTTTACTGTGGATACAGATGATTAGCGCATCATCTTGGTCTGCAGCAGGAAGTCAGCCTTGGCAGCTTCCATTTCCTTTACGCCTGCTTTGATGGCTGCTTCGATCTGTTCATCGGTTACATCGATGTAATCTCTTTCAGCGATCGCTTTCATGGCAGTCTTCAGAATTGCGATTTTTTCTTCGCCGCCTAACATTGCTGCATTGGCATCCCATGCTTCTGTGAAAATTTCCTGTAATTTCTTGGACATAATACTTACCTCCGGATTTTAAAAACTTTTACTGAACTTTGGCTTACGGTCTGTACATGAAATAACGTTTATGATTGCTTATGTTCATGGTACATTCTTTTTGATTTTGTGTCAATCTTTATCTCAGGAAAGGACACATTTTTTTGAATTTAACATTATATATAGCATAAACCGTGCCAAGTACCAAAAACCGGCAAGAAAAAACAGAAAAAAATAAAAATGGCTGTATTCAGCCATTTTACACACTTCGAAATCTGCCAGAAGAAAAAATACGCATTTTCAGAACGCCGGGAAGACATATTTTGAACCGAAAATGGAACAAGACGAATCATAATTGGGTCAAATCATCCTCTCTCCCCAGCAGCTCCACGCCGGTTCTGCCATCGGAAGATTCCAAGTATACGGCGACAAATTCGGACTTGGAGGTGGGTACATTTTTGCCTACATAATCCGCACGGATCGGAAGCTCCCGGTGGCCCCGGTCAATGAGGACTGCCAGCTGAATGGAAGTAGCACGTCCGTGTGCGGAAACGGCATCCAGAGCTGCCCGGACTGTCCGTCCGGTATATAGCACGTCGTCCACCAGAATGACATGCTTGCCGGTGATATCCACAGGGATACGGCTGGTATCTTCGCCTGCATCCCGGCTGCGGTCATCCCGAAAACGGCTGATGTCAAGCTGACCCACCGGAACCTGAACCCCTTCAATGGTATGGAGATGATTCGCCAGGAGTTCTGCCAGCGGAATCCCGCGGCGTTTGATCCCCAGCAGAACGATATGGTCCGCCCCCTGGTTCCGTTCCAGGATCTGATGGGAAATCCGTTTCAAAGCACGATTCATATCGTCGGCATTCATCAGGTTTGCGCGTACTTTCATGTCATCTTCCTCCGTTTTCTGCCAGAACGTGCCGCATGGGACAGCCCGCTTCTATAAAATAAAGAATATAATGTGTGTGGACTTTTGTCAAGGAAAACTGTATAATCAAGAGAGCGGGCATTTGCCGGATGACATTTGCCGGAGAAAGAAGGAGTGATAGAACAATGGGCGATCTGATTCTGTATCTTGGTATTACACTGGTAGGATATATTCTGGGAAGCAGACTCCGCGGCGTGCGGCAGAACCTGGGCTGGACCGGAAAGGTGCAGCTTGTTGCCCTGGTGATCCTGGTTCTTATGATGGGCATGCGGATGGGATCCAATGAGGAGGTTACGGCCAATATCAGCACCATCGGTGTTTCCGCGTTTCTCATGACGGTTGTGATTATGAGCTTTTCGGTGGCGGCCATCTGGCTGGCCCGCCATGTGATGAAAATCGACCGATATGGAAGACTGCAGGATGGGACGGCTGCGGCGGAGACGGAAAAAGTACCGGATCAGATCATGAAAACATCCCAGGAAGAATCCGCTGCGGAACCTGCTGAGGAAGAAAAGAAAAGCGGTAATTCCACCACCATCGCCATTCTTGTTTCGGTGGTGATTGGTATGGTGTTCGGATATGTGGTGATCCGGAGAGCCTTCGCCGGAAATATGGATACATTTGACAGCCTGGCCGGACTGGGCATCAAGATCGGGCTTTGCCTGCTGCTGATCTTCGTGGGCATGGACCTGGGCCTGGAAGGCACGGTCATCGATAATTTCCGGAAGGTTGGTCTGCGAATCCTGGTCTTTCCGGCAGCAGTCATCGTGGGCACACTGGGGGGCGCGCTGCTGTGCAGTCTGTTCATGGATCTGTCTGTGCGAGAATGCCTGGCCATTGGCGCCGGCTTCGGCTGGTATTCTCTGGCACCTGGGATCATCATGGAAAAGGGCTATGTGACAGCCAGCGCGGTATCCTTTTTACATAACGTCATGCGGGAACTCTTTTCGATTGTACTGATCCCTGTGGTTGCGAAAAAGGTCGGGTACATAGAGACGACCGGCATGCCGGGGGCTGCCGCCATGGATGTGTGCCTGCCGATCGTAGAAAAATCCACATGCAGTGACATCGCGGTGTATTCCTTCGTGTCCGGGGTAATGCTCAGTATTCTGGTTCCTGTTCTGGTGCCGGTGATGATCGGTTAGGTGAAGCGCATGGATACGGTAAAACTGCTGGTTTTATACTGGGGGATCATGCTGGCGTGCTATTTCACTGCCAGCCGGCTGCGGGAGAAAGCATCGCATTTCGGCTTCCTGAATCCGGCTATGACGGGAATTATCTGTACCCTCGTTTTTATCATGGGTTTGGAGATGGGCTCCGATGAGGAGGTGACCTCCAGCCTGGGGACGATCGGTTTGCAGGCGGTGCTGGTGACTGCAGCGGCTGTCGGGGGAAGCATGGTGTTTGTAACCCTTGGGCGCAAAATCTTCCGTCTCGACCGTTACGGTTTGCCGAAGGGGGATTCTTCTGAGGATGTTCCTACCGATCAGAAACCCGCCTCGAAAAATGCGGATTCATCCGGCGATCTGAAGATGACGCTGCTGATTCTCGGGTTCGTGGCATGCGGCATGCTTTTCGGCTATCTGCTGGTTCCCCGTCTTGCGTCGACCGATGCGGCGATGCAGAGCTTCCACGCAGTCTGCGGTGATCTGTTGATGGCAGGGGTCTGTCTGATCCTTGGGGTGATCGGATTCAGCCTGGGGCTGACGGGAGAAATTGCAGAGCATCTGAAGCATGTGGGCGTGAAGGTCATCGTGATTCCGCTTCTGGCAGTTGCCGGCTCTCTGGCAGGCGGTGTGCTGTACGGATGTGTTTCTTCTCTGACCATTGCAGAAAGCGCGGCGGTTTCCGCCGGCTTCGGCTGGTATACTCTGGCGCCCGGTCTCATTACCGAGGCCGGCCATACGGTGGCTGGTGCCGTCTCCTTCATGCATAATGTAATGCGGGAAGTGCTTGGCATCATAGGCGTTCCCATGTTTGCCAGGGTTTTCGGATATCTGGAATGTACGGCGGTTCCCGGCGTCTGTGCCATGGATATCTGCCTGCCTATCGTGGAAAAATCCACCCGCAGCGACATCATTGTCTATTCGTTTATGAGCGGTTTTCTCATGTGCATCGCGGTGCCTGTTCTGGTACCGCTGCTGATTGCATGACCATATGGAAGGCATAAAAATACCGCCCCTGGGAGTGATGATTTGGTTTCCCGGCAGGGCGGTTTGTTTGTTTTTTTTGTCTTTTTCTAAAGGCCGATTTTCGTCAGCTGGAGGAACTGCTTGGCCGTTCGCGGACTGCGGCCGTTCTGGCGAATGGCGAAGGCTTCTGCACGGCGGCAAAGCTCTTCATCCGGAAGGTCGATGCCGTAATCGGCAGCCAGACTCCGGACAATCTCCAGATACAGATCCTTTTCCGGCTTGGAAAAGGTGATGGTGAGACCAAACCGGGCTGCAAGGCTCATGGTCTCCTGCAGCGTATCGTTTACATGAAGCTGATTTCCTACCCGGTCTTCCATGGATTCCTTGACCAGATGGCGGCGGTTGCTGGTGGCATAAATGGCGATATTGCCTGCATAACTGGCAGCACTGCCCTCCAGAATTCCCTTCAGTTCACAGAAGGTATCATCATTGGCGGAGAAACTCAGGTCATCAATGTAGAAGATGAACTTCAGCGGAATGTCAGAGAGAAATTCCATAATCGGCAGGATATCTGCCAGCTGGTTTTTCTTAAATTCCACAATGCGCAGTCCCCGGTCGAAGAAATGCCGTGCAACTGCCTTGATGGTAGAGCTTTTTCCGGTTCCTGCATCGCCGTAGAGCAGCACATTACAGGCCTTTCCGCCTTCCACCAGAGCCCGGGTATTTTCGAGAACCAGATTCCGCTCTCTCTCATAACCGTAAAGGCTGTCCAGGGTTTGGGTGTCCATGCTGCGGATCGGCACCAGTTGGCCGTCTTTTACGGTGAAACCGTTGTAACGGGCGAAAATGCCGTAGCCGGTGGATGCAATATTTGCGATCTGTTCGTGGTAAGCGGCACGGATATCCGTATCGGAAACCGTCCAGCCGGGCAGAAAGCCGTCGTAAGCAATTTCTTCCTGCAGCATTGCCGGCGTCAGCCGGGAAACCTCCTGCAGTAATGCCAGCTCTGCTTCCAGCGCTTCGTCGATGGCAGGTGTCATCTGTTCCCCGCGGGCGCGGCCGATGATATAGAAATTCTCGTCTTCCAGCGCGATGCGGCAGATGGCCTGACTCAGATCGCCGCCTTCCTCGAAGACGGCCTGACAGAAGGCACCGTAGCAGCCCAGCTGGGCATCCAGATCCAGCTGCTCGATGGCAAACAGCAGATCTTCCAGACCGCAGATGACCGGTTCTTCCGCGATACCGCGGAAGATGGTCAGTGCATTGAGACGATGAGAAAGCTGATTCAGAGATGTTCCGTTCATTTTATATCATCTCCGACTATTTGATTTCCCGGATGGAAATAATGTGCTCGTCATGGAAAATCAGACCCGGCTTCTCAACAGTGTCCAGTTCAGCCAGTACATAGCCGAAGCCCTTCTTGTTTCCGCCTACTATGCGTTTGATTGCCATGCCGGCTTCTGACAGATGTGCGGTCATGGCTTCCACCGGATTGTCCAGATCCTTCGTCATAAAGGCGATTCGTACATTGCCGCTGATCGGACCCAGGTCTGCCTTCGGGAAGTTGACGGAATTGATTACGTTTCCGTTCTCGAAGTAGTCCCGGATTTCCTTCACTGCCATCACGGCGCAGTTATCTTCTGCTTCTGCCGTGGAAGCACCCAGATGCGGCAGCAGAACCACACCGTCTCTGCCCACCAGGTTGTCATTCGGGAAGTCTGTGATGTACTGCGAAATCTTTCCGGTTTCGATGGCAACCAGCAGATCCACGTCGTTGACCAGCTTGTCTCTGGAGAAGTTCAGCAGAACCGTGCCGTCCTTCATGGCAGCAAACAGATCTTTGTTGAACATACCCTTGGTGCTGTCGTTGGCAGGAATGTGGATGGTCACATAATCACAGACTGCCAGCATTTCCTTCAGATCTTCATAAACGGTAAAGTCCGCTTCGCCGGTGAAGAACGGGTCATAGCCGCAGACCTTCATGCCCAGAGCTTCTGCAGCAGCAGCAACCTTACGGCCGATGGCACCAAGTCCTGCGACACCCAGCGTTTTTCCTGTGATTTCTGTTCCTGCAAACTGGGATTTGCCTTTTTCCACCGTCTTGCTCACATCCTCGGTCAGACCTTTTGCCCAGGACAGAGCAGCCGGAATATGTCTTGCTGCCAGCAGCAGACCGGAGATGGTCAGTTCCTTTACGGCATTGGCATTTGCACCCGGCGTATTGAATACAACGATGCCGGATTCTGCGCACCGGTCCAGAGGAATGTTATTTACACCTGCACCAGCTCTTGCAATGGCCTTCAGTTCACTGCTGAATTCCATGGAGAGCATGTCTGCACTTCTCACCAGAATGCCGTCTGCTTTGGCGGTGTCTTCGATTACCATATACTCCGGCGTCAGTTCAGCAAGTCCGACTTTGGAGATTTTATTAAGGGTCGCGATTTGATACATTTTTTTTCCTCCTGCGTTGTGTAATTTCAGAAATTTGTGGTAACTATCTAAATATACCACATTTAGACGGTATATGAAACAGTTTTCAAAACAAAACTTTTTAGATTTAGAGGAGGACTTATTAAAATGACAACCAAGTATGATCGTGTTTACAATTTCTCTGCCGGCCCGTCCATGTTGCCGCTGGAAGTGCTGGAGAAGGTCCAGGCAAGCCTGCTGAACTATGAAGGCTCCGGACAATCTGTCATGGAGATGAGTCATCGATCTAAGGAGTTTAAGAAAATCGCGGAAGATGCAGAAGTAAACTTAAGAAAGCTGATGAACATTCCGGACAATTATAAAGTACTGTTCTTACAGGGTGGCGGTACGCTTCAGTTTTCCATGGTGCCGTTAAATCTGCTGAAGGACTCCAAAAAAGCGGACTACATCGTAACCGGTACCTGGGCGAAGAAGGCATATAAAGAAGCAACCAAGTTTGGTGATATCAAAGTGGTGGCTTCCTCCGAAGAGGATACCTTCACCTGGATCCCGAAGGTAAAGAAGGAAGACTTCCGTCCGGATGCGGATTACGTATACTTCACGGACAATAACACCATCTACGGAACCGAATACAACTATATTCCGGAAACAGGCGACATTCCTCTGGTTTCCGATATGTCATCCAACATTCTGTCCAGAAAGGTGGATGTAAGCAAATTCGGCCTGATCTGGGCCGGTGCGCAGAAGAATGTAGCTCCTGCCGGCGTGACCATCGTCATCGTGCGGGAGGATCTGATCGGTCATGCGGATGCATCCGTTCCGACCTACCTGGATTATAAGATCCATGCAGACAACGATTCCATGTACAATACCCCTCCGTGCTTCTCCATCTATGTAGCCGGTGAAGTGTTCAAGTATCTGCTGGAAAAGGGAGGCATTGAAGCACAGCAGAAAGCCAACGAAGAAAAGGCGGCACTGCTGTATGATGCCATCGATGCCAGCAAGCTGTTCCGCTGCCCGGTTGCAAAGGAAGACCGCTCCCTGATGAACGTGGTATTTGTAACGGGAGATGCAGATCTGGATAAGAAGTTCGTCGCAGATGCCAAGGCAGAAGGTCTGATTAACCTGGCCGGCCACCGCTCCATCGGCGGCATGCGCGCTTCCATCTATAACGCCATGCCGAAGGAAGGCGTGGAAAAACTGATCGCTTTCATGCAGAAGTTCGAAGCGGAAAACGCGAAATAGAAATAGAACAGAAAACATACTATGCTTATCACCAATGCCTGCGCAGAAAAATGTGCAGGCATTTTTTCTGACTGCAGTGCCGCTGAAGTGAGTGAGAAACTGCAGATGCATAGGGAGCACTGCCGGGGCCTACCGTCAACGTTGTATGAATTTTGATAATCAGTACTTCCATACAACATGCCTCTGAATCGCAGCCGGAATTAGGGCAGTTCTGCTGCATGATGTTGTATCATTTCTGCGAAAAATGAAATTGATACAACCGAATGTGAAGAAATTTCATTTTCGGTTGTATCAATCTTTGGTTTTACTTATTTCATACAACATGAAGCTGGTTTTTTCGTGTTGAAATGTTCAGAGGTTGTATGAGACAATCGTTTTTTGCATTATATACAACATCATATGGAAAGGGATTATAAAGTAGTCGCCTTTCCTTGAACATTGCATGATTGGTTATTAGAAAATATCTGTTTTATTCACATCAGTGAGTGAATAAAAAGTGAATTTTCACTATATACTATTGAAAAAAGTGAAAATTCGTTTATAATAGAATCAAGTTAGCATGGAGGTGTTGTATATGCAATATGAAAGCGAGCGCATTGAATTTAAATCGCAGATGATTGATGACATTTACAAGGAAGTCATTGCATTTGCCAATACGGACGGCGGAATTATCTACCTTGGCATTGATGATAAGGGCAATCTGATTGGCATTGATCATGTGGATGAAACTTACACCCGCCTGACCAACGGCATTCGTGATGCGATTGCACCGGATGTTACCATGTTCGTGCGCTACGTTCTCCAGGATAATAAAGTGATCCGGATTGAAGTCGGAGAAGGAAGCTATAAGCCTTACTATCTGAAATCGAAAGGCATGAAGCCTGCCGGTGTTTATGTGCGTCAAGGCGCATCCAGTGTGCAGGCATCTCCTGACCAGATTCGCAGAATGATAAAGGATTCCGATGGCGATGTATTTGAGGAAATGCGCACGGCATCGCAGGAATTAACTTTTGAGGAAGCAGAGCGCACGTTCATACGATATAAGGTTGACTTTTCCGAAGAAAAGTATATCGCTCTCGGCCTGCGGAACATTCACGACGATCAGTACACCAATCTGGCAATGATTTTGTCCGACCAGTGCCAGCACACCACGAAAATTGCCGTATTTGGTGATGCAGACAATATCACCTTCAAGGATGCAAAAGAGTTTGGCGGCTCTATTTTCAAACAGTTGGATGACAGCTATGCGTATCTGACGCTTTGCAATCGTACCACTGCCACTTTCAGGGGTTTGGAGAGAATGGAACGTTCTGATTATCCCGAAGACGCTTTGCGTGAGGCATTGCTCAATGCACTTGTCCATCGTGACTACAGTTACAGCGGCAGCATCATTATCAATGTCAATGATTCCTGCATAGAGTTTATTTCGATTGGTGGACTGCTGCCCGGTTTGTCAGCCGACGATATCCGCAGCGGTATTTCTCAGCCTCGCAATCGCAAGCTTGCCGAAATCTTCCATCGGTTAAGACTGATTGAATCTTACGGAACAGGTATCCGAAAAATCTATGCACTCTATAAAGATTGTACTGCACAGCCCCGTATCGAAGTTACCCCCAACACATTCAAACTGGTTTTGCCCAACATGAATGCCAATGGTACTGCTGCTGAAAGCGCACCGCAGGTGAAGGAAAAGGTACTTTCGGGAATCACGCCGCAGATGAAAACCGTAATGGATTATCTGGAAGAGTATGGTGAAATGACCGATGAAGATCTGCAGGAACTGCTGAATATCAAGAAGACGAGAGCCTATCTGCTTGCCCGCCAGATGAATGAAAATGGGCTGATTGATGTGATCGGTAGAGGCACAGCGAAGAAATATAAATTGAAATGATTGCATGAAAAAACAGCCCACCGGTCATCTGACCGGCGGGCTGCAGCATACTTATTCTCAAATTGTGCTTACGGGTTACTCTACCATGGCCTTTTTAATGGCTGCCAGCAGCTCATCGTAGGTTTCCAGTGCCGGAACATCTGGATTGGCTTCCTTGATGGCATCGGTGGTGCGGAACAGGAAACCGGCCTTGCTGGCACGGATCATGCCCAGATCGTTGAAGCTGTCGCCGCTGGCGATGGTTTCCACACCGGCAGACTGGAGCGCCTTCACCGTGCTGTATTTCGAATTTTCGATCCGCATTTTGAAATCGGTGACTTCTCCGTTTTCGGCTACCACCAGTTCATTGCAGAACAAAGTCGGCCAGCCCAGTTTTTTCATCAGCGGCTGTGCAAACTGGGTGAACGTATCACTGATAATGACAACCTGGGTGAAAGATCGAAGTTCGTCCAGAAATTCCTTTGCGCCCGGCATCGGGTCTATTTTTTCGATGGTTGCCTGAATTTCTTTCAGGCCCAGGCCGTGTTCCTTCAGGATGTCCAGCCGATATTTCATCAGCTTGTCGTAATCCGGTTCATCACGGGTGGTTTTTTTCAGTTCGGGAATTCCGGTTTCTTCTGCGAATGCGACCCAGATTTCAGGGACCAGGACGCCTTCCAGATCCAGACATGTCATGTACATAATTTTGCCTCCAATAATATAAGATATTCTTTTTTTATATACCACAAATCCATCGAATGAAACGGATCTCTTGCGAAAGAACCGGTTTCCCTGTATAATATAAATTGTATGAAATTCAAAAATAAAGGGGAACATGGACTCGAATGAAACGATTTCTGAAACAAACGCTGACAACAATACTGATGATAAGCATTCTGCTGACCCAGGCGGTGGTTTCCGCAGGCTGGATTTCCGGAAGCACGGCACTGGCGGCAGAGAGCAAAGACCCGTCCGTCAAGGCGAAGGGCGCCATCGTCTACTGCGCCACCACGGGCGAAGTGGTCTGGGAAAAAAACGCGGACAAGAAATATAATCCCGCCAGCATGACCAAGCTGATGACCTGCCTTCTGGCCATCGAAAATCTGGATCTGAAGAAGGAAGTGGAAGTGACGGCGGAAGCCACCAATGTGATCCCGTCGAAGATGTACCTGCAGGAAGGGGAAAAGATCACAGTGAAGGATCTGCTGTATGCTGCCCTCCTGGAATCGGCCAATGATGCGGCCATGGCCCTTGCGATCGAGACGGCAGGTTCCGTGGAAAAATTCGCGAAAATGATGAACCAGCGGGCAGCTGCCATCGGCTGCACCAATACCAATTTTGTCAACCCGTCCGGGCTGGCGGCAGAAGGACATCGCTCCACGGCCAGGGACATCGCCCTGATCAGTGAAGAAGCGTTTAAAAACGAAACTCTGCGTAAAATCGCAGGAACGTTGGAACATACCATCGAAAAGACCAACAAGTCGGAGGAGCGGAAGCTGGAAAACGGCAATCTGTTTTTAGACGGCGGAACCTTGCAGCTTCCTTCGGGAACCATCACTGTGAAGAAATACAAGGGTGTATTCGGCGGCAAGACGGGCACCACGGAAAATCAGGTGGCCACTATGACTGTAGGGCTGGACTATGACGGCCTGGAACTCTATGCCGTCATTCTGGGAAGTACCATGGAAAAGCGGTATTCCGACATCCGCAAGCTGCTCAACTACGGCAAGGAAAATGTGGCCAAATACGTGGTCTTCGAAAAAGGAACGGAATTCGAGGCGGCGAAGCTGAAGGGCGGAGCCACCAACCGGGTGAAGGGTGTCGCAGCAGACCCGGGCTATATCAATCTGCCGGAAGGCGCCTCTGCCTCCCTGGTCACCACCCAGGCGGTTTATGAAGAGGATCTGACCGCACCGGTGAAAAAGGACCAGAAAATCGGAACGGTGGAGATTTATCTGGCAGATGAGCTGGTGCGCAGCATCGACCTTCTGGCAGCCGAAAACGTGGAGACAGGCTGGTTCCTGTCCCGCTTCGGCATCACCAATTTCCAGACCGTTGTGATATGTACCGTGCTGGCACTGGTGGTGGTATTCCTCATCGCTATCTTCACCCTGCGGGCCATCAATATGAAAAAGAAAAAGCGCCGCCGTCAGCAGCGGATCATGGAAGCCGCACGCCGTGAACTGGAACGAGAACAGAGCATGAAACAGAGAGGCTGGCCGTACTGATGTTTGATATCAAGGAAAACCTGAAGAAGCTGCCCGATTCACCGGGGGTCTATCTTCATAAAGACAAGCTGGGCCAGGTCATCTATGTGGGAAAAGCCATTTCCCTGAAAAACCGGGTCCGTCAGTATTTCCAGAGTCCCGCCAACCAGACTCCAAAGGTGCGGGCCATGGTGTCCCATATCGCCGAATTCGAGTACATCACCTGCCAGACAGAGATGGAGGCGCTGATTCTCGAATGCAACCTGATTAAAAAATACGCGCCGAAATATAATGTTTTGCTCCGGGACGACAAAACCTATCCCTACATCAAAGTGACCCTGTCCGAGGACTATCCCCGCATTCTCAAGACCCGGCTCATCGCCAGAGACGGCGACAAGTATTTCGGACCCTACAGCGATGCCGGGGCAGTCAATCAGATCATCGATCTTCTGAACAAAATCTACACCCTCAAGCGCTGTTCGGCGTCCAGGTTTCCGGAGGGGCACAGGCCATGTCTCAACTACCATATTCAGGAGTGCCTTGGAGTCTGTACCGGCCAGGTTTCCCGGGAGGAATATGGGGAATATATCGATGCGGCGGTGGAATTTCTCGCCGGTCACCAGAAGAAGCTGATCGATTATCTGACGGAAAAGATGATGGCCTGCTCGGAAGCCATGCAGTATGAAGAAGCGGCAGTGTATCGGGACTATATCACGGCAGCGAAATCCATTGGCGAGGTACAGCGGGTGACCATGGTAAATGGAAAGGATCTGGATGTGGTGTTGCCGGTGCGTGCCGGGCAGACCCAGTCTGTGGTTCTCTTTACGGTGCGTGACGGCAAGCTGTCGGGCCGGGAAACCTTCGCCATGCAGGACGGTGCCGATGATGACTACGACAGCCTGATCGGCGGCTTCATCAAACAGTATTACAGCCAGTGGGCCGTGGTGCCGGGAGAGATTCTGGTGCAGCAGCCCCTGAAAGAAGCGGAACTGATTGAAGCCTTTCTGGAATCCCAGGGAGAAGGACGCAAGGTCCGCATTTTCGTACCGCAGCGGGGAGATAAAAAGGCTCTGCTGAATCTGGCTCAGCGGGATACGGTGGAAATGACGAAAAATCTGGAAGAGAAACTGAAGTCCGGCGAGGAGCGGAATCAGGCGCTGGTCCGGGAACTGGAAAGCCTGCTGGGATTCCATAAGGATGCATACCGGATCGAGTCTTACGACATTTCCAACACCAACGGCGTGGATACGGTGGGGGCCATGGTGGTCTTTCAGAACCTGAAGCCGGTGCGGAAGGATTACCGCAGGTTTAAGATTAAAACCATCGAGGGGCCCAACGATTACGGCAGCCTGCAGGAAATGTTGTTTCGCCGGTTCAAACGGGCAGAAGCAGGGGATCCGGGATTTAAGACGCTGCCGGATGTGATTCTCATGGACGGCGGACAGGGCCAGGTAACGGCGGCGGAGAAAGTGCTGATTGCCATGAAAATATCCATTCCGGTGCTGGGCATGGCCAAAGACGACAGCCACAGAACCCGGGCACTGGTCAACGGCCGGGGCGATGAGATTTTGCTCAGTGAACACCCGCTGCTCTTTCATTACTGCGGCACGATCCAGGAGGAAGTCCACCGGTTTGCCATCGACTACCACCGGAGTCTCCATAACAAGAACTCCATTCGCTCTGTGCTGGATAACATCCACGGTATCGGGCCGGTCAAAAGAAATGCGCTGCTTTCACATTTTCAGACGGTGGAGGACATAAAAAACGCAAGTCTGGAAAAGCTAATGGAGGTACCGGGAATTTCTGAACAAAATGCAAAGGCGATTTTGGAATATTTTAGTTGAAAACCATCGGATACTTGTGGTATAGTGGATGTGGGCAAAACGCCCGGAAATAAGTGAGAGCTTAATTTTTTGTAAATTATACATGGAGGAACATTATGGCTGACGAAAGAAACATTGAAGTAGAAGAAACTGAAGTCATCACGCTGGAATTTGACGATGGTGCTGAAGTGGAATGTGAGATCATGGGTGTGTTCGACTACAACGGTAAGGAATACATCGCCCTGATCCCGGATGACGGAACCGATGATGTTTACATCTACGGCTACCAGGAAGTCGGCGAAGATGAATTCGAACTGGTTGACATCGAAGATGATGCAGAGTTTGAAGCGGTTGTCGCTGAGTTCGACAAGATTATGATGGAAGAAGAGTAGAAAATCTACAGATCATCTGAAATCAGGATCCCGGGAGAGCACACTTTCCCGGGATTTATTGTGTTATTGCATGGGTGAACCGTGGCAGGCGGAAGATGGGAGGGGCCGCAGCCGCAAAAGAAGGAGAAAGTATATGAAAACATACGACATCATCATTGCGGGCGCCGGCGCCGGCGGCGTGTTCATGGCATATGAACTGACGAAGGCCGGCTGTAAGGCGGAGATTCTCATGGTGGAGAAAGGTGCGCCGCTGGAGAAGCGTCTCTGTCCCATCAAGAAGGGTGTAACACCCACCTGCATCAAATGCAGGCCATGCCACATTATGAACGGCTACGGCGGAGCCGGGACCCTGTCTGACGGCAAGTATAACATCACCACCCAGTTCGGCGGCGATCTCCATAAGTATGTGGGCGTGGAAAAAGCCATGGAGCTGATGGAATATGTGGACGATGTGCTTTGCGGATTCGGCGGCAGCGAGGCGAAGCTCTACAGCACCAATAAGGAACTGAAAACTCAGGCGCTCCATTACGACCTTCATCTGCTGGAGGCCAAGGTGCGCCATCTGGGAACGGACCGGAATGTGGAGATTCTGGGCCGTATTTACGACTATATCAGGAATACGGTGGAATGCCGGTTCCACACCACCCTGGAAACGGTGGAACAGCAGGAAGACGGTACTTTCCTTGTAACCACGGACCGGGGTGAGCAGTTTGCCTGCCGGGATCTGGTGCTGGCCACCGGCCGGTCCGGCTCCAAATGGATGGGCAGCGTCTGCGATCATCTGGGCATAAAGCAGAAAAAGAACCGGGTGGACATCGGCGTCCGTGTGGAACTTCCTGCGGAGATTTTCGCACATATCACCGATCAGGTCTATGAGAGCAAGTTCGTCTATCAGACGGAAAAATACAACGACCTGGTGCGGACCTTCTGCATGAATCCATACGGGGAAGTGGTAGCTGAAAATACCAACGGCATTGTCACCGTCAACGGCCACAGCTATGCGGATCCGGCGCTGCGGACGGAAAACACCAACTTCGCCCTGCTGGTATCCAACACCTTTACCGAGCCGTTCGAGGACAGCAACGAGTACGGCGAATCCATCGCCCGCCTGTCCAACATGCTGGGCGGCGGCGTTCTGCTGCAGCGGTTCGGGGATCTGGTGAAAGGACGTCGCTCCAGCGAGCGGCGCATGGAAAAATGCTTTACCCGGCCGACTCTGAAAGCCACGGCCGGCGACCTTTCTCTGGTGATTCCGAAGCGGCAGCTGGATGACATCATCGAGATGATCTACGCCCTGGATAAGATTGCGCCGGGCACGGCCAATGAAGACACACTGCTCTATGGTGTGGAAGTCAAGTTCTACAACATGAAGGTGGAAGTGGATGAACACATGGAAACGGCAGTGAAGGGTCTGTACGCCATCGGCGACGGCTCCGGCGTGACCCACTCCCTGTCCCAGGCCTCGGCCAGCGGCGTGCTGGTGGCACGGATCCTGGCAGAGAAGTACGGGACGAAATAACTGTGCCTGACAGAAGAAAAAGTGAATACAGTCTGAAGATTTCACGCTCATTGTAACCGGTGGGCGTGTTTTTTTGGAAATAAACCGTCGAATGAAGTTGAATAAAGTCGAACTGGAGATCTTTATGACAAGTCGTGTCGGACTGTGGCAGGTCAGGTCGAAGTTTGTAAAAAGATTCCTCTTGAACCACAAGAGATTGATGGTAGAATTTTACTATAGAAAATGTTTTCTTCCATTTAACATAGTAATTCACCATAAGTGCATAAGAGAAAAGAGGAACGAGGAAAACAAGATGAAACAAATGAAACATAAGAAGAGAAATCCAAAGAAATATACGATTTGTAATCCGGTCATTTTTTCGATTGTAATGCAGAATCCGGAGCTTTGCCGGGGTCTGCTTGAACGGATTTTTCCGGATCGGAAGGTGAAGGAAGTTCAGCTGAAATATGAAATAGCGGACGACGAGGAGGACGACGCAGAGGACGAAGCGGAAAACGATTCGGAGCAGAATTCCGGGCCGGATGCAGGAATATCGGATGGAAAAGCGGAAACGGAGCGAACTGTGGCAGTTGCGGCAGATGCAAAAGCCGTTCGTCTGGATGTGCTGTTTGAAAATGACGAGGAATGGTATGACATAGAACTTCAGGTGACCTATCAGGAATATCTGCCCCAGCGAAGCAGATATTATCAGAGCGTTATGACGGTGTACAGCATGGAACGGGGCGAGGAATATAGTAATCTGAAGCCGGGGTACGTGATCTTTATCTGCTTGTTTGATCCTTTTGAAAAAAACATGCCCATATATTCTTTTCAGATGTGTGACGGAAAAAATAACTTGATTCTTGGGGACGGACAGTTTACAATATTCTTGAACGCAAATTGCACAGAAAATGTGCCGAAGGAACTGGAAAGCTTCTTCCGCTATCTGCAGACAGGTGAAGCGCCGGAAGGCGATGTGCTTCTGAAACAGATGGATCGGGCAGTGGAAGAAGCCGCAAACAGAGAGGGGGTTCGGGAAAGAGTGACCTTATACGATGAGATGCTGCGCATCCAGACGAGTCTGGATCGGGTGAAAACAGAAAAAGACCGGATAGAAGCCGAGAAAAAGAAGATTGAAGAAGAAATAAAGCGCGCCGAAGAAGAGATAAAGCAAGTCGAAACTGAAAAGAAACGCGTCGAAGCGGAGAAGCAGCAGGCAGAAGAAGAAAAGGCACGCATCGAAGCGGAGAAGCAGCAGGCCGAAGCAGAAAAGGCCCGCATCGAAGCAGAAAAGCAGCGTGCCGAAGAAAAGGCAGAAAAAGCACTGCGCAGAAACCGGCTGACCAGTGAATTGGTAAAAAGGGGACGGTTTGACGAACTGGCAAAGGCAGAAACGGACGAAACCTTCCGGGACAAACTGATGGAAGAACTTCATATTTAGAAACCATAATTTTAGAAACCAATATTTCGAGACGAAAGAGCACATTCGGAATCCGAGCAGATTCTCATGTGCTCTTTTTTCATTGCGCTTTCCATTGACGCAGCGGGACGGCTGGAATATAATTCTAAGTAGAAACAGAAAGGAAGGGATTTGGATGAGAGTCATTGATCTGACACAGACCATTACAGAAAAAATGCCGGTTTACCCGGGCACGGAAGGCCCGAAGCTGGAGCCGGCAAGCACCTATGAGAAAGACGGGTTCAAAGAGACACTGCTGACCATGTATTCCCACACGGGAACCCATATGGATGCGCCGGCCCATATTTTCGCCGGGCGGCCCACGCTGGACGCCATGGATGTCGGATGCTTCGTGGGGAAAGGGCTGATTATCGACTGCCGGGCGTTCGGGGAAGGTCAGGAGATTCCACTGGACAAAATCCGCGCGGCAGGCACTTTGGCAGAGGAGGCGGACTTTCTTCTTTTTCTCACCGGCTGGAGCCGGCGGTGGGGAAGCGAGGCCTATTTCGGGGCATATCCGGTTTTGTCCCGGGAAGCCTGTCAGTTTCTGATTGATACGGGGAAGAAGGGTGTTGGGCTGGATGTGATCGGACTGGACCCCATTGCAGATACCGGACTGACCCGACATCATCAGGTACTGGCCCATGATATGGTCATCGTGGAAAACCTGACCCATCTGGAAGAAGCGTATGAAGCCAGCCTGGGCGGACTGTTCACCCTGGCCGTGCTGCCGATGAAATATGAAAATGCCGACGGTGCACCGGTTCGTGCCGTGGCTGTCATGGCGGAATAGAAAGGAAGGAATATGAAACTGATTTTACACAGTCTGCAGGATATGGAATATGAAGAAACTGGAAATGACCTTTCCATGGAGGAAATGGCAGAGTGGTTTGCCGGGAAATGGGGGGGTTCCGCTGGAGGCATATATCGAAAGCATGACAGACTGTCTAAAACGGGAAGGTGCAGTGCCCCAGTGGTATGTGATCACCGATGCGGAAGCAGAGAACCCGAAACAGATTGTAGCGGGTGCCGGTGTCATTGCCAATGATTTTCATAAACGGCCGGATCTGACGCCGAATCTCTGCGCACTGTATGTGGAAGAACCGTACCGCCGCAGAGAGATCGCCAGAACGCTGCTGGATTTTATCTGCGATGACCTTTCTGCCATGGGTGTGGACAGGGCCTATCTGATCACCGGACATACGGATTTCTATGAAAAGTGCGGCTGGGAGTTCTACGGCATGATCGAAGAGGATGACGGAAACAGGATCCGCATGTACACCAGAGAGACCGGGGAACTTCCTCCGATTTCACGGTGAATTCCGCCGAAAACATTTACAAACGGACGGAAATGTGGTAAATTAAAATGATAAGATTGCATTGCAGTCTGGTTTTTGTGTGGAGAAAACAGAATGAAAACAATAGCCATATATATCCTGAGATTCGGTCTGAATTTTATTTACTTTTTTCTGAAACTGCTGCCGGTGAAACAGAACAAGGTGGTGTTTCTGTCCCGTCAGTCCGATTCCCTGACCCTGGATTTTGCCATGGTACAGGAGGAAATGAAAAGACAGCAGCCTTATGTGCAGATCGTGACCCTGTGCAACCGGCTGGAAGGGGAAACGAGCGGCGGTCTGCTGCATTTTGCAGTGACGACCCTGAAGAGTATGTACCACATGGCCACATCCAGTGCCTGCGTGCTGGATGCCTATTGGCCTGCCGTTTCCCTGCTACATCATAAGAAGAGCCTGACGATAATCCAGATGTGGCATGCACTGGGAAAGATCAAGCAGTCCGGCTATCAGACCCTGGGACGGGAATCGGGCCGCAGTGCCAAGATGGCCCATCTCATGAAGATGCATGAAAATTATGATTACATCATTGCCGGCGGCAAGGCATGGAACCCTTACTACTGCCAGTCCTTCCGCACCACGGAGGACAAGCTGGTCAACTGCGGCCTGCCGCGGATCGATCATCTGCTGCAGACGGCAGAAGCCAACCGAAAGGCGGTGCTGCAGGCTTACCCGCAGTTTGCGGGAAAGACGGTGATCCTTTATGCCCCTACCTTCCGGAAGAATATCCAGCTGCACTGGGAGGAACTGACCGATGCGGTGGCAGAAGCGAACCGGCGTGAAAAGGACCAGTATGTGCTCATCGTCAAGGGTCACCCCAACCAGAAGCTGGAAGCAGGAAACCGGCCGGGCGTATTTGACTGCCCGGATTTCACGGCGGTGGATCTGCTGGCGGCATGTGATTACCTGATCACCGACTATTCGGCCATTGCCATTGAAGGCGCAGTGCTGAGCCGGCCGACCTGGTACTTCGTCTATGACTATGAAGAATACCGTGAGAAAAACGGAATGAATATCGACCTGTTTGAGGTCATGCCCGGCTGTGTGTTCCGCGACGGACAGGAACTGATGCATCGCCTGGCTTCCGCAGACCGGGCGGCCCGGACGGATGAAATCAGCCGGGATGCCATGCCGTATCCGCGGAAGGAACTGAATGCCTATCGAAAGGCATATCTGCCGGAACATCTCGGTACATCCACCCGGCAGACGGCAGATCTGATCCTCCGCTGCATGATGGAGGGATAATAACGGAAAGGAAACGAAAATGGACGCATTTACTTTCGTCAGATGGGCAGTAAAGAAGATGAAACTGTTTGTCCTTTACTGGAGAAGAATTGTATTCGCGAAAAATCACTTCAAGTGCCCATGGTATAAAAAGATCAAGGCGAACCTGTGCGGCGGCTTTCTGGCTGACCAGTGGATGCTGTATGATTTCGACCATAATGACCGGCATGAATATCTGTCGGAGTTTGACTGGTACAGAAGCCGTTACATCAACGAGCCTTTTGATTTCGTCTGCAACAACAAGATTGCATCCGCAGAGATCCTGAAACAGTATGTGCGGGTGCCGGAAAGCTATATGATTAAAAACCGGGGTTACCTGTCCAGCTTCCAGAGCGAGGAAATGGAATACGAAGACGCCCTGAAGCTGCTGCAGGAAAAGAAGACCCTGTTCTTCAAGCCTTACGGAAAAGGCAAGGGAACCGGTGTCTGCCGCCTGACCTGGGAGGACGGACAGCCGGCTATCGACCTGAAACCGATTACAGAGGAAGAACTGCTGATATTTCTGAAGAAGCATGATAACTGGTTCCTGAGTGAAGCCATGAAACAGCATCACTACAGTGACCAGATCTATGACCAGACGGTCAATACCATCCGGTTTATCACCCTGCGGGATCCGGAAACCCATAAATTCAAGGTGTTTTTCGCAGTGCAGCGGATCGGCACGAAGGAAACCATTCCAGTAGATAACGGCAGCCGGGGCGGGCTGGTATCGAAGATCGATCTGGAAACCGGCCAGCTTAGCGAGGCAAGATGCCTTCATAACCGGAATGTATATAAGGTGCATCCGGATTCCGGGGCGCCCATTGAAGGGGTGGTGATTCCGGGATGGCAGAAGCTGAAGGAAGATATGCTTGTGCTGGCGAATCATCTGCCGTATATGCACTTTATCGCCTGGGATATCCTCATCACGGAGGAAGGCTTCTGCATCATCGAGGCCAATACATCCTCCGGCGTGAACATCATCCAGCTTTGGGGCGGCCAGAGAAATAAGGAACTTGGAGACTTTTACCGTTATCACAAGGTGATCAAAAAGTAGAGGTTTGATATGAAATACATTATCATGGCCGACGGGAAGGGAACCCGATGGCAGAACTATAACGATATCCCCAAGCATCTCATTGAGATCGGCGGGGAGACGCTGCTGGGAAGGACCGTCCGCCTGCTGAGGGAAGGCGATCCGGACGGTCAGGTCATCATTACCTCCCACGACAGCCGGTATGAATTCCCAGGTGCACAGCGGTATGAACCGAAGAATAATCATCTGGAGATTGACCGGTTCACGGAGGAACTGATTGAAGATCAGATCTGCTTCCTGTACGGAGATACCTTTTATTCCGAATCAGCCATGGAACAGATTCTTTCGGCGAAGACGGAGGACATGCTGTTTTTCGGAAATGCCAGATCCATCGTTGCCATCAAAATTGCCGACGGGGATTTGTTCCGAAGCCATGTGGATCGGGTGCGGCAGCTTTATCTGGAAGGAAAAATAGAAAAGTGCATCGGATGGCAGGTATACCAGTCCTTTACGGGACTGCCCTTCGGGGAAAAACAGATCGGAGAAAAATTCATGATACTGGAAGACAGTACGGAGGATTTCAATTCCCCGGAAGATTACAACAGGAGGACAAGCAAGTAAGATGGGACTGAAGAAATTCGTGGTAAATGCTCTGGCACTTGGCCCGACTTCAAGAGGGTTTACCGGCGGCGAAGCACGGCGCTGGGTCAGAGAAGTTTACCGGCATTATACCAGAGATTACGGATACAGCATGAAGGAAACCCGCTGGGCCATCAAACACGGTTTTATGCCGGAACAGGTGGCGCAGCTGGGCATCAATGAAGAAAATGTAAAAGACTATATTTCTGCAAAAGATTACGCATACCTGCGTCCGCTCAACGGAACCTACAGCAAGTGGATTACCGACAAGGTAACGGTACATACGGTGTTCAAACCGTTCCGTTCCTGCATGCCGGCCATCTACTATCAGATCAGCAAGCGGTATGACGAGGTGATGATCATCCCGCTGTATGACGATAAGGCGGGAGATACCTTCGAGGATGTCCTTGCATTGATCCGGGAAAAGGGAGAGGTGACCATTGCCCCTGCCAACGGTATTTCTGCCAGCACCATCGCATACCGGGACGGCAGCTTCCTGTTTGATGAAGAGAAAATGACGGAACAGAAGCTCATTGAAAGAATGAGTGAATACCGGTCCACCATCGTAATCAAGGAAAAGATCCGGACCGGAGCCAATGTGGATCACGGCGTACTGAATCTGATCGTATTCAATGAAGAGGGAGACAATCCGGTCATCGGCGATGGATTCTTCCTGTACGACGAGTATGAACTGAAACCTCTGAAATCTCTGGCTCAGGCGAGAGCCGACAGCCTGGAGGAAGAGGATGTGGATGATAATGAAAAGGTGCGGGAGCATCGCGCGAAGACGGTGGATGTGAAGAACGGAACCTGTGGAGGGAATCCGGTTCCTTACTGGGAGGACATCGTAAAGACACTGCATGATCTGTGCATCTTCGTGCCGCAGCTGGAGTTCTTCGGCGCGGAAATTGTCATCAATGAAGACGGATTCAAGATCATGCGCATGATCAATCACCCGGAATACCCGACCTGTCAGCCGTTCAGCAAGGAGACTTCACAGTATCTGGAGCACAAGGTACAGCAGAAGAAGGAAGCCTATGCCAAAGAGGGCACCCGAATTCAGCGGGGCTGGAAAAAGATTAAGCTGAAGGTTCGCCACCGCTTTGCCAGAACATTCTATCCGAAGGGACTGGTTCCGTACCTTTCCATCAAATGGATCGGGCAGGTATGGCAGGATTTTCGGACCAATAAGGATGCCACATTTAAGGAGAAAATGTGGGCCTACCGTCACGGGTTCCTGTCCTACCGGATTCCGCAGTACGGCATTACCGAAGAAAACTACAGTGAGTACATCTCCGACTTTGAATACAAGTGGCTGCGCCACATCAATCCGAAGTACCGGAAATGGATGGAAGATAAGATTACTGTGAAATATGTATGTTCCGAGTTCAACAACTGCTTCCCGGAATACTACTATCATATCATCTGCAAAAACGGAAACAATAAGGTGATTTCCATGATGGACCTGCCGGAAGGTTATACCAACACTTTCGACGAGATTTTCCGCCTGGTGGAAGAAAAGGGTGTACTGGCCCTTAAACCGGATGAAGGCTCCCACGGAGACGGATTCTATAAATTCACCTGTGAGAACGGGAAGTATCAGCTGAACTATGAGGATGTGACCCGTCAGCAGGTGCTGGATATCCTGGAGGATATCAATAACCAGTATCTGGTTACAGAATATATCAATATGCATCCGGTGCTGAAGCGGGTCTATGACGGCTCTGTCAACACGGTTCGCATGCTGGTATTTAAAAAGGACGGGAAGACACCGCAGGTTGGTAACGCTTATGTCCGCTTCGGTTCGAAAAAGACCGGCGCCGTGGACAATGTCGGAGCAGGCGGCATGACCGCCCATATCGACGTGGAGACAGGCCGCTTCTACGATGCGAAGATCGTCATGGATGGATCCATCGAGGACTGCCCGATCCACCCGGATACCGGTGTGCCGATCGAAGGATATCTGCCGAACTGGGAGCAGGTGAAAGCGCAGGTTCTGGAGGTGGCTGCCAGCATCAAGCAGCTGGAATTCTTCGGATTTGACCTGGCAATCACGGAAGAAGGCATTAAATTCCCGGAAATCAACCGGTTTCCGGATTATCCTGCCGTGGAAAAGTATACGGAAAAAACCAGAGATTATCTGCTGTATAAGCTGGAGGGGAAAAAGCGGCTCTACGGATATGATGTGACACCGAACAAAACCCTGGTACATCTGCCGGATCGTCCGCCGAGAAAATCAGCCGCAGCGAAAGACTGAGAGGATCTATTTTGAGAACACTGAAAGAGATTATAAAAGATCATATTGAATATAGAAGACAGCTTATCCAGCTGGCGAAGGCGGATATGAAAAAGGCCTACGGCGGTGTGCTGGGCATGGGCTGGGCGATCATCCGTCCTGCGATTCTGATCTTCGTCTTCTGGTTCGCCTTTTCCGTAGGACTGCGGAAGGGCGGCGATGTGGAAGGATACCCGTTTTTCCTGTGGCTGATCGCAGGTATGATCCCATGGTTTTACATGCGGGACATGATTACCGGCGGCGCCGGATCGATCCGCAGATACAAGTATCTGGTGACTAAAATTAAATTTCCGGTGTCCACCATCCCGACCTTTGTCAGCATGGGAAACCTGGCGACTCACGCAGGTCTGGTGGTGCTGATGATCGGGATCTTTCTGCTGTTCGGATATCGTCCGACCGTGTACTGTCTGCAGATCCCACTGTATATGATCCTGATGTTTCTGTTCTTTACAGCATGGGGGCTGTTCTCCGGCGTGCTTTCCTCCATCAGCCGGGACTTTTTAAACCTGGTAAAATCCCTGACCCAGGCGCTTTTCTGGATGTCCGGCATTCTGTATGATGCCAACGGCATCGATCAGCAGTGGATCCGGAATATTCTGCTGTTCAATCCGGTGACCATTGTGGTCAACGGGTACCGGAATGCGCTGATCTATCACAAATGGTTCTGGGAGGACTGGCAGCAGCTGGTGAATTTCGCCATCGTATACGCAGTCATGCTGCTTCTGGCAGTCTGGGTTTACCGGAAGCTGAAAAAAGATATTCCGGATGTACTGTAGAGGCCGGAGGTGTGTTATGAGTGAAAACAATATGAATGATATCGTCATTGAATTTAAAGACGTGACCAAGACCTATAAGCTGTTTGCCAATGACCGGCAGAGGCTGAAGGCGGTCTTTTCGAAAAAAGCGAAATACAAGAAAAAGGTGGCGGTCAATCATCTTTCCTTTCAGATCCGCCGGGGAGAATCGGTGGCTTTGCTGGGGAAAAACGGCGCCGGAAAGTCCACCATCCTGAAGATGATTACCGGTGTTGCCTATCCCACCTCCGGGGAGATCACCGTCAACGGCCGTGTCAGCGCTCTGCTGGAGCTGACGGCGGGCTTTGATCCGGAGTTTACCGGGAGGGAAAACATCTATTTCCGGGGACAGCTTCTGGGGATGAAGGATAAGGAGATCGCGGAGCTGGAACCGCAGATCGTGGAATTTGCCGATCTGAACGATTATATCGATCAGCCGGTACGGACCTATTCCAGCGGCATGAAGGCCCGGCTGGGGTTTGCCATCAATGTGAACATCAAGCCGGAAATTCTCATTGTAGATGAGGCTCTCAGCGTCGGAGACAATGAGTTCAAAAAGAAATGCACCGAAAAGATTAATGAAATCGTAAATGAAAAGGATGTGACGTTCCTCTTCGTGACCCATTCCACCGGTGTGGCCAGATCCTTCTGCAAACGGGGCATGGTCATGCGGCAGGGAAAGCTGATGTTTGACAGCAATATGGAAGAGGCCATCGAATATTATAATGAAATGCTGGAGAAGGATGCAGCCGGCAAAAAGGGAAAGGGAAAAGGGATATTTGAACAATGAGCAGAAAGGAAAAGAAGCAGCGCAGAAGCCCGGTAGACTGGTTTAAGGGTCTGGCTACCTGGAAGAAAATCACCCTTTTAGTTGCCGTTATCGTGGTTCTTGCTCTCCTGATCCTGGGCATCATGGTCTACGGATATATGAACGATGCGGTGGAACAGATGCATGAAGCAACGCCGGAGGATTACGACCTGTCCCTGACCGATGTGGACGGATACATCAATATTCTGCTTCTGGGTGTGGACAGCCGGGATATGGAGAATATCAAGGGAACCCGAAGCGATGCCATTATGATCGTCAGCATCAACAAGGAAACCAACGATGTGAAGATCATTTCCGTTTACCGGGATACTTACCTGAAGATGGGAGATACCTCAACCTTCGATAAGATTACGCATGCCTGTGCGTATGACGGACCGGAAATGAGCATGAAATCGCTGAATCAGGCCATGGATCTGAACATCAGCAATTATGTGGTGGTCAACTTCAAGGCGGTGGCAGACCTGGTGGATGCGGTCGGCGGCATTACCGTGGACGTACAGGATTATGAAATACAGCAGCTGAATAAATACACCATTCAGACTGCGAATAATATCGGAAGAGAAAACTATCAGCTGGTGGAAGCTGCCGGAACCCAGACGCTGGAAGGGGTACAGGCCGTATCCTACGGGCGGATCCGTAAGGGTGTCGGGGATGACTTCAAGCGGACAGAGAGAATGCGGACCGTGCTGACACTGGTATTCAATAAGATGAAGTCCATGTCCTTCGGTGAGATCAAGGGCCTCATCGACATGATGATCCCGCAGGTGCAGACCAATCTGGATATGAACAATATCCTGGCACTGGGATTCCGTCTTCCGAGCTTTAATATCACAGGCAGTGTCGGATGGCCGTATAATGTTACGGCAGGCTACATTAATAAAGTATCCTACGTTCTGCCGGTGGATCTGGCGGCGAATACTACGAAGCTCCATCAGGAAGTGTTTCTGCAGGAGGACTATGTTCCGTCTGCCACGGTGACAGCCATCAGCAATGAGCTGGCAGCCAGGATCCAGGGCGCCCGTGACAATAATGAGATCAAGGGCGAGAAGGATGTGGAAATCGATGAAAGCAAGGATCCGACCCAGATTCCGGATGATCCGGAGCAGACGGGCGGTGAGACTGCAGATCCGGGAACAGAAGATCCGGGAACAACAGATCCGGTGGATCCTAACCAACCGACCGATCCAACTCAACCGACAGATCCAAATCAGCCGGTGGATCCAAACCAGCCGGTGGATCCAAACCAGCCGGTGGATCCAAACCAGCCAACGGATCCAACCCAGCCGACGGATCCGGGACAGACAACCGATCCAACCCAGCCGTCCGATCCGGGAACCACAGATCCGGCAGCCAATCCGGGCACGGCCTATGACGATCCGGAAGCGGTGACCACACAAGGCACCTGATACGGGGCTGGAACCGGTCAAACAATTCCAGACGCCGCCCCTGCGCATGGGGACTTCCGGCATTTCCCACAGAGCCGGGCGAAAAGATTTTGCGGGATTGCGAAAAAAAGTGATAATTTTTAGAAAGAAAAGGTGAATATACAATGGCGAAAGAAAAATTAAACTGGGAAGATGAACAGGTGAGACACGATTACAGACATACGGCCTCCCATATCATGGCACAGGCAGTAAAGCGTCTGTGGCCGGATACCAAGCTGGCCATCGGCCCGGCGATCGATAACGGCTTCTACTACGATTTTGAGTCGGAGCACAAGTTTGGGGAAGAGGACTTCCCGAAGATCCAGAAGGAGATGAAGAAGATTGTACAGGCGAATTATCCGCTGGAACGGTTTGAACTGCCGAGAGAAGAAGCCATCAAATTCATGGAAGACAGAAACGAACCATATAAGGTGGAGCTGATTCAGGATCTGCCGGAGGATGCAGTGATTTCCTTCTATAAGCAGGGCGACTTTGTGGATCTCTGTGCAGGACCGCACATGGAATCCACCGGAAAGATCAAGGCTTACAAGCTGATGAGCGTGGCTGGTGCATACTGGAGAGGCGATTCCAACCGGCAGATGCTGCAGAGAATTTACGCAACCGCATTCCCAAGCCAGGAAGAGCTGGATGAGTATATTACAAAGATGGAAGAAGCCAAGAAGCGTGACCACCGTAAGATCGGCAAGGAAATGGATCTGTTCATGCTGACCGATGAAGGTCCGGGATTCCCGTTCTTCCTGCCGAAGGGCATGATCATCCGCAATGAACTGGAAGCTTTCTGGCGTGCAGAGCACAGAAAGAGAGGCTACGAGGAAATCAAGACGCCGCTGATTCTGAATGAGCAGCTGTGGAGAACCTCCGGCCACTGGGATCACTATAAGGACAACATGTACTTCACCAAGATCGATGACGAGGACTATGCGGTGAAGCCGATGAACTGCCCGGGTTCCATGCTGGTATATAAGAGAAAGATGTGGTCCTACAGAGAATTCCCGATCCGCTGCGGCGAACTGGGACAGGTACACCGTCACGAACTGTCCGGCGCACTGCACGGCCTCATGCGTGTCAGAACCTTTACCCAGGATGATGCACACATCTTCATGTTGCCGGAACAGGTAAATGACGAAATCAAGGCAGTTGCCAAGTTCTGCGATGACGTATACAAAATGTTCGGATTCGAATATCACGTGGAACTGTCCACCCGTCCGGAGGACTCCATGGGTACCGATGAAGAATGGGAAATGGCAGAAAATGCACTGCGCAGCGCCATCGAGGAAATGGGTGTACCATTTGTGATCAATGAAGGCGACGGCGCATTCTACGGTCCGAAGCTGGACTTCCACCTGCAGGATTCCATCGGAAGAACCTGGCAGTGCGGTACCATTCAGCTGGATCTGCAGATGCCGCAGCGGTTTGATCTGACTTACATCGGTGCAGATGGTGAAAAGCACCGTCCGATCATGATTCACCGGGTTATCTTCGGTTCCATCGAACGGTTCATCGGTATTCTGACCGAACACTGCGCAGGTAAATTCCCTCTGTGGCTGGCACCGGTACAGGTTCGTCTGCTGACGGTAACGGAAAAGTTCGCACCGTATGCGGAAGAAGTGAAGCAGCAGCTGGAAGAACTGGGTCTCCGTGTGGAAACGGATGTCCGCAACGAAAAGATCGGTTACAAGCTGCGTCAGGGCAGAAATGAGAGAGTCAATTATCTCTGCGTCATCGGCGAAAAGGAAATGGAAGCCGGTACGGTAACCGTCCGCAGCGCCAAGGTTGGCGAGCTGGGCGAAATGTCCGTGGAGGATTTTGCGGAGAAGCTGCTGGCTGAGATCGCGCTGAAGGAAATGTAATCTGCGTGGCGCGCATGGTGCGGCCTGCGGTAAAATTGAATCAAAAAACGCAATAGGAGTGGTTTCACAGGCTGAGACCACTCCTTGTTTTTTTTGGTAAGGTAAAAGGGACGCCAAATGTGTTTTTTGAGTACGATTGGCGTCCCGGAAAATCGATGTACGCCGTGATTCAGATAGAATCTTGCAGAAATCATGCGCATGGGCAGGGATTTTGCGTCGATATATGTCGAAAAATGTAAAATGAAGATGGAAGAAACATACAATTTTAAGAAGTAAAGGAAATGATTACGATATGATATTCTTTTAAAGCCCGTGAAACATATGAAAGTGACGGCTCCGGGACGCCAGAAAAGAAAAAAAGGTGGATTGGCGTCCTTTATTGCGAACGCGTCCTTGGAGGAAGCGAACGGACTTAAAAAAATACTGCTGCCGGGCACAGACCGGCAGCAGTATCTAAAATTGATCATTAGATTTCTTATTTCGATATCTTATAGGTGATGTTGGACCAGTCGGTGTAGATCCGCTTTTCGCCCACCTGTTTGTAGGCCCGGACTTTGTAATAGTACCGGGTGCCTTTTTTCAGACCGGAAGTGTTCTTATAAGACATCTTCGGTGTGGAGATGGACAGGGTGTAGCCGGAATCCCTGGAAGTGGATTTCCAGACTTCATAGCCATCTACATCCTCCGGCAGACCGATGCCCTCCGTTGCCCAGGTAATCTGCATATACCGCTTGCTGGATTCCGACGTTCCTGCAGCGGAAGCGGCCTGGACAGTGACCAGAGACAGGGCTTCTTCTGCGGCAGCTTCCGCGGCCTTCCGCGCCTGATAATCTGCCAGCACCTGCGGATAATCGTACTCGCTCACCATCGGCAGCGCCTCTTCCGAGAAGAGCACAGACCAGGTATCTTTCTCAATGATACCGGTATTCGGAAGATCGTTGACCACCTGGAAACGGACGGTGGCTGCCTGCATGGCCTCGTTATAGCTGGCTTCCGAGCCGGCAGTACTGTCTGTGGACTGGGTTCCATAGAAGCCGGAAGAAACATAGGACACGGATGGGCTGTAGTAACCCAGTTCTTCCAGACGCTTTGCTGCAGCCTGAATGTACGGCAGCTTCGAATCCGAAGAATCACCCGGCTGGAGCGTATACTTATAGCTGTCCGGATCCAGCGTGAAGCGGATCGAATATCCGGAAGCGTTCGGCGTGAAGTGCCATGTGGTTTTCGTGGACAGCGGACTTCCGGTTCCCGTGTTGTAGATTCCTTTCAGCTTGTAGCCGATCTCCGGCTTCGAGTACAGAGACAGGGCAGAATCCTTATAGCGGGTATCCAGCGTGAAATAGAAGGTACCGTGGTCACCCGCCTCGATGGTACGGTTTCGCCCGTTGACGTACAGGGTGGCCGTCTTCATCGGATTATTCTTTGCCCGGACATACCATGCCTTGTAGCAGTTTGTCAGATCCAGGGTTTCGATATCGTTATTGTACAGATATACTTTTTCCAGACTGGTGCAGCCGGACAGATCCACTGCCGTATAGCGGTTGCTGTGGGAAGACAGCAGTTTCATATATTTCAGACCCGGAAGACGCAGGGTGCCGGTGAAGCCCTTGTCACTCCACTGGATCTGGCTGACGTTTCCCCGGCCATCGGTCATGAAGTGGGATTTGGTACCGTCGCCCCAGGTCTTCTTATCCGACGGGGTATAGTTCTTATTCAGAAGCTTGCCATTCTGGATACGAACCGTGCTGCCATAGCTGTTTGCCCCATAACCGTAACTGTAACCGTAGTCAAAACCATAGTCATAGCCGCCCAGATAGTCATCGCTGTCTGCATCCACCTCAGAATACGTGTTCAGAAAATCCAGCAGCACGCCTTCTTCATACGGATTGTCCAGATAGTAGCCGTAGCGGTAGTCCGGATAAATGTTGAAATACATGTGGCTGGTGGAGATCTGCTCCTCCGATGGATCGAAATAGGTATAGTTGGTCAGTCCGGTAGAAGTCCATTTCCCGGTCTTGCTGTCATAGGAATTGGTAGTACCCACCGTAGGATCCACGAAGATCCAGCGGCCGTTCACATATGCCTCCGTCCACCAGTGATCCTTCACATTGATGTTGCTTTCTGTGATCCAGTCATTGGACGGAACCGCCAGACGGTGTCCGTAGACAAACCGGACCGGAATGCCCTGGGCTCTTGCCAGCGCCAGGAAGATGGCCGAATAGCCCTGGCAGGTGGTAAATACCTGTCCGCTCCGGCTGTTGGCCGTGGTCAGTCCATACTCAAAGCTGCGGATATTTTCGTACGGATCCGCATACTGATTGGAGTGGGTCTGGAAGGCAACCTTATCATAGTAAAAATTACCTGCCGTGTATTCATAAATCCGCAGCAGCTTCTCATAGTCGGTGGAAGCACCGCTGCAGATCCGGTCGGATACCGAGCGGATGAAAGAAATCTTATCTGCCGTCATAGCGGCATAGACATTGGTGGAAGGGTTTTTCAGACAGAACCGGATATCCTCCAGCGTCTGATCCAGATAGCGGCTGGTGTCATACAGATCGCCGATCGCCTTGATCTCCCGGTTATAGTTGATCACATCCATATACCGCAGCAGCTTCACATGGCCGTTTTCCACCTGCAGCACCATGTTTTTGTTCAGCACGCCGCTGGAGGTATATTTCAGGTTTGCCGCGTCAATGGCAGTGGCACAGCGGCGAATATAGATGTTATATTTGCCGTCGGGAATATTGTTTTCTTCCATGTTGAGATAATAGGTGAAGTTATAAGTCTGGGTGCCGTCCGACGCATACTGCATTTTCGGCGTGACGAAAATGTTCAGATTCATATCACCTTTGTTTTCGCCGATGCGATACAGAGAAAGGCGGAACAGGCTGGTTTCCAGCGGAGTGCGGTATACCACCTTCAGCACCCGGTCATCGTCCTGGGTGACATAGCCCCGCAGATATTCCAGATCAAAGGTTTCCGTAGACTTGAAGGTGGTGACCTGTGCAGGCTCATTGACTTCATCCAGAGCGGCATAAGAAAACTCTGCCGGCAGAACTGTGAACATCAGAACTGCCATCAGAGCAACAGAAATACATTTCAGAAATTTTTTCCTCATTCAGAATACCTCTTTCATAAAAAATCCTCAGCAGCGTCAGGCACCTGTTTCCAGTGCGCGGGCTGCAGCTGCGGCAGAAGCGAAGGCAAACTGGAGGTTATAGCCTCCGGTGTCCCCATCGATGTCAAGCACTTCGCCTGCCAGATACAGACCGGGATGGTTTTTGGCTTCCATGGTTTTCAGATGGAGTTCCGAAAGGGCTACACCGCCGCAGGTGACCATAGCCTGTCCGAAACCGGCCAGTCCGCTGACGGTGAATTTCCAGGCAGAAATGGTTTCTGCCAGCTTTCGCATCTGTTCTCCGGAAAGTCCCGAGACTTTCTGTCCGGAAAGCCCGCTTTCCCGCGCCGCCGCTTCGCAAAATCGTTTCGGCAGGCCATAGTTTTCTGCCAGCCAGTGTTCGATGTGCCGGGGATTTGCGGAAAAGTCTTTTTTCATCCGGGCAAGTATACTATCTATAGTATATGGGAAAACAAAATTTATTTCAAGCCCCATCCCGTTTTTCACAGAGCGGGAGTGATTTAAAATCACCGGACCGGAAAAATTCCGGTGGGTCAGCAGCAGGCTGCCGGAAGCGGAAAAAAGCGGATCAGAGGTCTCCCGGTCCCGTAGGGTGATTCCGGCCTCCGGAAAGCTGATGCCCGAAAGTTCTGCGAACGGGTAGTTCTCCACGAAAACCGGTGTCAGTGCAGGGACCGGCGGGACAATTTCCAGATCCAGATCACGGCGGAGAATTTCAAACATACCGCCGTCGGAACCGGTGGAAGGGTAAGAGCATCCGCCGGAAGTGATGAGCAGATTTCTGCATTCCCAAAATGTGCCGTCCATCGTCGATAGGCGATAACGAGCAGAAGGACAGGAAACCGCAGAAGATATTTTTCCGTAAGGGATGGATGCAATCTTTGTAATTTCACAGCCGGTTCGGATGCGCACGCCGCCGCTTTCTGCGGTGCAGACCAGTGCGTCCCGCACTTCATGGGCGTCCATGGAGGCAGGAAAGATCTTTCCGTCTTCCCGCCGGGTCAGTTTCACACCCAGAGATTCAAAAAATTCGCAGACTGCAAGATTATTATGTGCGTAGAGGCAGGTTCTGATACGGGGACCGTTTTTTCCGTAACATGACAAAAACTCCTTAATGTTTCCGGCGTGGGTCAGGTTGCACTGCCCTGCGCCGGACATCAGAAGTTTCGTTCCGAGCCTGCCGGTTTTTTCCAGCAGCAATATGGAGGGGGCGGGGCCGGGCGCTGCGCGCCCGGGCCTGCGGGCCTGGCCGGCGCCTTCGGCGCCGCGGCCGCAGGCCAGCCGGGCTGCTGCATACAGCCCGGCGGCCCCGCCCCCGACGATGATCGTGTCATAATATTCAGTAGTTTTCAAGCAGTTTTGCATGTCTGGCATATCCTTCCGCGAAAAGCATCTCACGAAGGAGGCGGAGACTTTCTCTGTCCTGTCCGTTGAGATTGAAATCCACCGATGCACAGAGATCCGACTTGTTCGGAACCAGGTATTTGTCGATGAAACCGGAGGAACCGTCCGTTCCTGCACCGGCTGTACCTGCTGCATTTGCCGTGCCTTCTGCACCTTCCTTCATGGCGATGGAGCAGTAGACCGACAGGTCACCATCTGTGATCCGGTCCTTTGTATCATCCGAAAGCTCCACCGTATAGATTCTATTATAATCGTCTTTTCGCAGAGCTGCAAGGAAGTCTTCGATTTCCTGCGGATTATTGATGGTCAGTACCGCCTCATATTCGACGGCATCCTTTACTTCTGCCGTATTCACTGTTCCGGTCATTTCCGGTACTGCCGCTGCATCAGCACTCTCTTCTTCAACTGCAGCCTCCGCATCGTATCCGTATTTTTCCCAGGTGCTGTCGTAAACACTGATGTAAATATAGGAAACGTTTTCTGCGGTGATCTGTTCCGACAGACAGGCATCGGCACGGTACTCTTCACAGGAGAGGACTTCATTCAGTAGGCCGACCATTTCTTCGGTCATTTCCACCCGATACTGACGGTCGCGGCTGCTGCCGTTTTTCATCTTGTAGCGGAAGGTCAGGTGAACATACTTTTTCAGGTAGTTTTTCGGATCCTGCACCAGTGCCGTATATTCCTTATCCCCCAGACTGTGCGCTGCCGCATACTGATGGAGTGCCACCACTTTTTCGATGGCATCCGGCGAAGTCAGGGTTTCGTTTTCTTTGTTAAAATCATCTGCGAACTGATAATAGTTATAGCCGTCGTTATAATAAATGGAATCGCTGTCCACGGAAGCCACATCTTCCGCATCCGGCACCCATCTGCCGTAGCCGGCCAGGTCAAACATGACGATGCCGGTAAAGAGAGCCGCCAGCACAGTGAAGATCCCCAGGGAGAGAAGATTTTGCTTCGTGAGGATTTTGATGGAGCGGGCGATGATGATCTTCACGATGACGAAGGAAAGCAGCAGGCCCACCGCCATACCCACCAGCATCATGGACCGGCTGTCCAGCGTGCCGTAGAAGAAGTAACCGAAGACGGTCATACCCACGAAGACAATGAGCCAGGTGATGATCTCTTCAAACAGGCGGTACATCATGGAATCGCCCACTCGTTCCAGCCGTGCCCGTTCGTAAGCCAGTCCTGCCAGAATCAACAGGACCAGACCGACGACCAGATAAGCCAGAGTCAGAGACAGAGGCATGGTCTTATCGCCCCACATTTCCGTCACCAGATACAGCAGCGGATTGGATCGGGTCATGAAATCCACCATGCTTTCCGGCATGGTATAGAAGCCGTTCAGGAAGTTTTCGCAGTAGCAGCACACCAGCCAGAGGATCAGCGGCACGATGCCGAAGAATACTCCGGACAGCAGCACCTGCATGACGCTGCTTCCCACCAGGCTTCCGGCCAGCACGAAGAGGCCGTAGAAGAAGGTGAGGATGGCCACGGAATTACATCCCCAGTACAGGGATGCCGCCGGCATGCCGGCGATGAGAAGATACAGCAGGGTCATGGCTGCCACCGGAAGGACGCACAGGAGCCAGCCGGTGAGAATCTGGGAACAGTAGATCCGGTTTCTGGAAAACGGCTGGGCATGGATGGCCATGGCCCGGGCCGGCTTATGGAGAAATCCCATCACCATGACAGCTGCAATCAGCGGCACCGCCACCAGCAGCAGACCGAAGAAGACATTCATATTATTGAGGGAATCTTCCAGATAGGTGCGGTTGGGATCCGTCCGCAGGCTGCTGTCCATGATCAGCGGGAAGATGCCTGCCATGAAGTAAGCGATAAAGGATAGGGCCGGCAGATACCAGTACAGTTTCAGATTTTCGGTGATCAGCGCCCCGGAGAGGCTGAAAAGTTTCTTATTTTTCATTCAATCCACCTCCCAGCTTTTCGATGAAGATTTCCTCGATGGTTGCAGGCAGCAGCTCCAGCAGATCGCCTTCGAAGACCATGCGGCCGCCGGCGATGATGCCGATGTAGTTGCAGATGTCTTCCATTTCTTTGGCATTATGGGAAGAAACCAGCACGGTCATTTCCCGGTCTGCCACATCGTCCATAATGTAGTGCCACAGCTTGCGGCGCACGATGGGATCCAGACCGTCCACCGGCTCATCCAGAATCAGGTAATCCGGCTTTCCGGCCAGTGCCAGACAGAAGGCGGCCTGCTTCTTCATTCCCTTGGAAAACTTTCCGATATTTCCTTTCTCCGGCAGCCCGAAATCCGACACCATGGCCTGAAACCGGTCCTCATCCCAGAGGGGATAGATTTTGCGGTGAAATTTGCTCATCTGGATTAGGTTGTAGCCACGGAAAAAGAACAGCTCGTCGGGAATGACGGCCATCCGGGCCTTCAGTGCTTCGTTGCCCTCGATTTCCTGATTGTCGATGGTGATGGTGCCCTCGTCCTGGGTCAGCAGGCCGGACAGATGCTTGATAATGGTGGTTTTGCCGGCACCGTTGAGGCCCATGAGGCCATAGATGGCGCCCTTTGGTACGGTCAGGCTGAAATGATCCAGCGCAGCGTACCCGTCGAAACGCTTCGTGACATTTTCTATTTTAATCATAGTCGGGTCTCCTTTCTTCCATAATGGTCATGGCGGTCTCCCGGGCCTCCTGATACGTCAGACCCAGGTAGAGCAGCTGGCGGAATGCCTCGTCAAAATTCTTTTTCGCGATTTCCAGCGCACGCTGGTCGGTATGCACCTGGCTGCGGTCTGCCACGAAGGTCCCCACCCCTGACGTGGTATAGATGTAGCCTTGGCGCTCCAACTCCCGGTACGCTTTCTGGATCGTGTTGGGATTGACGGTGATGGCCTTGGACAGCTCCCGTACAGACGGCAGCTTATCGCCGGCCTGCAGCGTTCCTGTCATAATCTGCTCTTTCAGATTGTCCATGACCTGTTCGTAGATGGATTTCCGACTTTTCAGGTCAAGTTCGAACATTTGAATCCCCCTTTCGTAGTGTATGCTGCATGTTTCATGCGTGTATGTTGAAATCCCTTTTGTGTATTAAGTGTACCATGATGAATAGTACACTGTCAACGCTTTTTTCTGTAAAGTTTTTTCTGGACAAGCCGGGTAAAATCTGGCATAATTAAAATGTTGTGCTAAAATTTTGCTAAATAAATGAGAGAAGAACGGAACTTCAGAAAGGAATCACACTCCATGGAAAAGATGCAGCCCATGCTCTTTACGACATTAAAAAACTACTCCAAAGAACAATTCACAAAAGACCTGATCGCCGGTGTTATCGTGGCGATCATCGCACTCCCTCTGTCCATCGCGCTGGCGCTGGCATCCGGCGTTGGCCCGGAACAGGGAATATTCACAGCGATTATCGCGGGATTCCTGATTTCTGCCCTGGGCGGCAGTGCCGTGCAGGTGTCCGGACCGACGGCTGCCTTTGCCACCATCGTAGCAGGAATCGTGGCCAGAAACGGCATGGACGGCCTGGCCACCGCTACCATTCTGGCAGGGATCATCCTGATTCTCATGGGCTTGTTCCGCCTGGGGAATCTGATTAAGTTCATACCCTTTACCATTACCACCGGCTTCACCTCCGGCATTGCAGTGACCATCGTGCTGGGGCAGCTGAAGGACTTCTTCGGCGTAACCTATCCGGACGGCATGCCGACGGTGGAAACCATGGAAAAAGTTCAGGCTTTCGCAGCCGGGTTTTCCACCTGGAACCTGGACGCGCTGATCGTGGGTGTGGTCTGCCTGGCTGTATTGTATCTGCTGCCGAAATTCTTCGATCGGATTCCGGCATCGCTGGTGGCTGTGCTGGTTGGTATCGCCATGACCAAACTGCTGCCGCTGGACGTGAATACCATCGGTGATCTGTATACCATCAGCAATGCGCTGCCGACCTTTCATATTCCTCATATTACATACGGACTGATCAAAACCGCGCTGCCGGATGCCTTTACCATCGCCATCTTGGCAGCCATTGAGTCTCTGCTGTCCTGCGTGGTGGCAGACGGCATGATCAACGGACGGCATCGCTCCAATACCGAGCTGACGGCCCAGGGCCTGGGCAACGTGGCTTCCGCACTCTTCGGCGGAATTCCGGCCACCGGCGCCATCGCCAGAACCGCAGCCAACGTGAAAAACGGGGGCAGAACGCCGGTGGCCGGCATGGTCCATGCGCTGGTGCTGCTGCTGGTTCTGGTGGTGCTCATGCCTTATGCAGCCTTGATTCCGATGCCGACCATTGCAGCCATTCTGATCATGGTGGCGTACAACATGTGCCAGTGGAGAACCTTCCGCCGCATTCTCCGCACTTCTCCAAAGAGTGATATTCTGGTACTGCTGCTGACCTTCGTGCTGACTGTTGTTTTCGACCTGGTGGTTGCCATCGAGGTGGGCATGATCATGGCCTGTGTGCTGTTCATGAAGCGGATGAGTGAAGAGACCGACGTCGTCAAGTGGAAATATGCAGAAGATGTGGAAGACCTGGCGGAATCTCCGTTAGATACTGCAGAGGAAAATGTTACTCCTATGGACCGTGAAATCGCCCATGTGCAGGAAGCTGCAGAGCAGGCCCATCTCCGCCGGATTCCGAAAACCATTACCGTATTCGAAATCACCGGGCCGCTGTTCTTCGGCGCGGCAGACCAGGTGCGGGATATCGTGGCCCACCCTGGCACCCGCTGTCTGATCCTTCGCATGCGCAGCGTTCCGGCGCTGGATACCACTTCCATGAATGCGCTGAACGATCTCCTGAAGCGCTGCCGGAAAAAGAACATCACCCTGATCCTGTCCCACGTCAACGAGCAGCCGCTCCATGTGATGGAAAAGGCGGGATTTGTGAAAAAGGTTGGCCTGAAAAACATCTGCCGGAACATCGATGCCGCCATCGAGCGTGCCGAAGAAATCGTCAGCCAGCCGCTGCCTGCGAAAAAAGAAAAGAAGCCCGAAAAGAAGGCCTGATGGTGACGCCCCGGTTTTCCCAAATGCCCAAATCGTTTTCAAAAAGAAAACTTTTCGCCGGTTTTGGAAAACCAGCATGGATATGCATGCCGGCAGCACGGATTTTGTCCGGCAAAATCCGCAAATTCCCCGGGGAAGTTGGCGCGTCGGACGTTTACAAAGGAAAGACCCCATAAAAACTCCCGAAAAACTCCCGGTGCAAACCGAAATTTCACCGGAACCACAATCCCGGTTTTCCGAAATGCTCAAATCGTTTTCAAAAAGAAAACTTTTCGCCGAATTAGGAAAACTGCTGACAGCAAGAAGATTATAATTGAAGAATATGATTGCATAGAAAAACGGATGCACGAATCTAAATTCATGCATCCGTTTTTTTGAATTCTGTGATGATGTCCGAAAGAATGTCTTTCTGTTGTGCGGTCAGAGAAAGCCAGTCATCGAACATTTTTTTCTGTTCTTCGGACAGGTAAACCATGGAGAAGGACTCATCCTCGGCGAAAAACTGAGACAGGCTGATGCCGAATGCCATGCAGATTGCCTCAAGCGTCGGAATGGACGGCACCGTGTTTCTTCTGTGAATATTGGCAATGGTGGAAGTGGAAAGGCCGGACTCCAGAGACAGCCGGTAATCACTCCAGTTTCTTTCCTTCATCAGAGCGTCGATTCGATTGATCACATCCATGGCAGTCCCTCCGTAAAAGCTCTTTTGTATTTATTTTAATGTTCTACTGAATCAGAAAATAGTATTCATTTGTAAAAATAATATTACTCAATTGAACGTATTGTGATATGCTGATAATGTAATCATGTGAATGCCTGTTGTTTATGTGTGAAGATGAAGAACAGGCACTCATCAAAATAAGAACAGGAGGAAGAAGAAATGAAGAAGTTTTTTGCAGTCCTGATGATTGCAGTGATGATTACATGTTTCATGCCGACCATGGCGTTTGCCAGTACCGCTCCGGCTCCAACTGACGTTGCGGTGGCACAGGATTTCGGCCCATAGGGAGAAAGCTGGTCAGGAAAGTGCACCGTTCTACAAGGAGTACAACGGAACTCCAATCACGGAAGGAAGAGACTCTGACTGGACGGTAGTAAAGGGCGAGGCTTTCGATGCATGGGCGGCTGCAACTGCATTCGTAGAAATTACCGCTGGCGACAGAGTTCTGAGACTGGAATATGATTGCCAGCACACCCACGTCTGGGCAGAAGATTTTACGGTTGAAAAGGAAGCAACCACCACGGAAACGAGTCTGAAATATAAGCCGTGCACCGATGAAAACTGTGTCGCAAAAGGCGAAATCACGGTCATTCCGAAGGTAACCACCGGCGGCGGATACTATCCGACGACCCCCGGCACAGAAGCCGGAAATCACTACCGATGCCGGTGCCAAGGCAGTACTGAGCAGCGATGGCACCAAGGCCACGATTACAGTTGCGGACGGCTATGAGCTGGTGGATGTGACCGTAAACGGCGCTTCCAAGGGTGCTGTGACCGAACTGACCGGACTGAAGACCGGAGATAAGGTTGTCATTACCACCAAAGCGAAGGAAACGAAGCCGACATTGGAAGAAGTGAAAGCAGAACTGGGAGCAGTAAATGCAGACAATTTCCATGCTCGGTCCAAACTGGTAACCATGAAGTCCGGAAAAAAAGCCGTAAAGATCACATGGTTCACCGACGCGGATGTGGATTTTGACGGTGAAAGAATCTACACGGAATACTCCGGTAAGGCATGGAGAACTGTGAAATAAAATAATCCCTTCTTGAAGCACGCTGGTGACGCACACACCGGCGTGTTTCTTTTCTGATCCACTATGGGCAGCGATGTCGTGTGTTCATGCCATTGGGGAACATTTTGATGGTTTTTATTGCTGATATGCCCCCATATAAAAACTATGATTCGTCCCGGAACGTCAATCACCTCGGTTTGCTTTGCCTGACACCTCATATGACATCAAAAAACGCAAAAAAGGTTGCGTCCCGATTTTGCCATTGCTTGATTTTCCTCGATTTTCGCTCTAAAACGAGGAAAAAGTGCCTGTAATATGAAATTAAATGGATGTAAAGTAAAATAAAATAATGGATTGCTATGGTGAGGGAGAACCCGACCTTTTTTGGCCAATATGTATGGGTAGACTATATAGAAACTCGAAGAGCAGGGGCTGTCGCATTAACGGTTTTCACCGTTAGGGTGGCGGCCCTCTTTTCATGT
>JBJFHL010000085.1:0-26278 GCA_051893555.1 Anaerovoracaceae bacterium | reverse complement strand
TGTTTAATTTTCTTAAGCTCTCAATATACTGAGCTCCTGTCATCAGTGCCATACTGTTTCCTCCTTACCCTTCACTGGTTTCTATAATACTTCAATGATCACAGCAGTACCCATACCGCCGCCTGCACATAAGGACGCCAGGCCGTACTTGCCGCCTCTCTTCTTCAGTTCATACATCATGGTCAGTACCAGTCTGGAACCGGTGGCTCCTACCGGATGTCCCAGAGAAATGCCGGAACCGTTGACGTTCAGCTTTTCTTCCGGAATGCCCAGGGTCTTCTGGCATGCGATGCACTGTGCTGCGAAGGCTTCGTTGATTTCAAACAGGTCGATATCGTCGATGGTCAGGCCTGCTTTTTCCAGAGCTTTCTGAGAAGCACTGATCGGTCCGATCCCCATCACTTCCGGTCTGACGCCGGTGGTGGCAGTGGATACGATTCTTGCCATAACAGGTACGCCCAGTTCCTTTGCCTTCTCTTCTGCCATCAGGATCACACCGGAGGATGCATCATTCATTCCCGATGCGTTGCCTGCGGTCACCTTTCCGCCTTCCTTGAAAGTCGGTTTCAGCTTCGCCAGCTTTTCCAGACTCGCGTCGCGCTTCGGATATTCGTCGGTATCATACACCGTATCCCCCTTTCTTCCCGGAACGGTGATTGGAATGATCTCATCTTTGAACTTGCCGGCGTCGATGGCCGCAACGGCCCTCTGCTGGGAACGGAGAGAATAGGCATCCATTTCTTCTCTGGTCACATTATATTCATCCGCCACGTTTTCTGCGGTGATCCCCATGGCAGGCCCTACACCCAGATTGGTCAGGGAATCCCACATGGAGTCTCTCAGTTCCATGTGGCCGTATTTCTTTCCGTATCTGGCTTCAAATACCATGTGCGGTGCGGTACTCATGCTGTCGGCACCGCCGGCCATGATGCAGTCTGCTTCTCCCGCCTTAATCTGATAGTAGCCCATCTGGATGGAGGACATGGAAGAAGTGCAGTTTCTGTGAATGGTAATGCCAGGCACCGTCACAGGCAGACCTGCCTTCACGGCAGCCACTCTCGCCAGGTTATTTTCTTTATAGGTTCTCTGATAGTTGCAGCCCCAGATCACATCGTCGATGATCTCCGGATCGATACCGGCTCTCTTTACCAGGTTCTGCATGACCGGAATGGACAGATCCAGTGAAGTTAACGTTTTAAACTGGCCGCCCAGTGCACCGATCGGGGTTCTGCATGCGGATACGATGACTACATTTCTCATTTTTTCTCTCCTCTTCTCTTCGGTTTCTGTTTTCTTCGGTTTCCGTTTTATCTATAACACGGCGCCAGAAGGCTCTGACACCTGCATGATATTCCATCCTATAAAGCAGCCTGCCCGGTCATAGGACGGAGCAGGCCGCAAATGCATTGATTCTGAAATGAATTCCGTTTTCATTGGATCCATCAGATCCGATCCAGTGCCTTTTCCACTTTAATCAGACCTTCGATCAGCTCCTTCTGGGAAGCTGCAATCTGTTCCGGTGTCCATTTCTGGAAACCTTCCCCGGACTTGAATCCCAGCTTGCCTTCCTCCAGCAGCTGCTTCAGCAGCGGAGAAGGCTCCGTGGAATTTTCAATGTGCGGGAACAGATAGCTGTGAATGTTCCAGGTCAGGTCGGTGCCGCCGGCATCGATGACCTCCATCGGGGCTCTCACACCCAGACGCATACCGAAACCGTACTTGATGGCCTTGTCCACATCTTCCGCCGTGGCGATGCCTCTCTCCACGATGGAGATGGCTTCCCGGAACAAAGCATGCTGCATCCGGTTTGCCAGGAAGCCCGGCACATCTTTCTGCACGATAACCGGTGCTTTTCCTGCCTCTTCCATCAGATCATAGGTTTGTTTTACGATGTCTTCCGACACGTACTTCGTCTTGATGACTTCCACCAGCGGAACCAGATAGGCCGGATTCCAGAAGTGTGTACCGATGATCCGTTCTTTATGAATGGATTTTTCCGCAATTTCTGTTACACTGATCGCGGAAGTATTGGTGGCCAGAATGGTGGACGGCGGACAAAGCCGGTCCAGCGTCTGGAAATATTCCTGCTTTACTTCCAGCTTTTCCACGATGCATTCAAAGATCACATCGGCGAATTCTGCTGCCTCTTCCAGGCTTTCGGTGAAATGCACTCTGCCCAGGATTTCAGGAATTTCCTCTTCTGTCATCACATCGTTCTGGCAGAGAATTTCCAGATTCCCTTTCATGGTTTCCAGCGGTTTGGATCTCAGTTTGTCATCATAGACGTAAATCAGCATCACTTCATGGCCTTTGGCTGCAAAAGTCTGTGCAATTCCCGTGCCCATGACACCTGCACCCAAGACCGCAATTTTCTTTTTCTGCATTAACATTTATATATTATGCTCCTGTCGTTTCAATCTGTTTTCTGTGTGATCACAGGGAATTTTAATATACACCGTACGGATACTGCTTATCCGGAACGCTTCTGTCAATTCTGTCGGAAGGAACAAACGCAACGGCACGAACGATGGTGCCATCCCCCATGTACCAGCGAAGCGGGAATGCACAGAACAGGAATCTCTGGTTGGTCACCTTATCCAGGTCTCCGCCCAGGTTTTCGATACCCATTACGTTGTTTGCCATCAGGATGTCGTGGCAAGGTTCCCATTCCGGGAAGTCTTCCAGTGCAGGGTGGCCGAACTGTTCTTCATATTCTTCTACGATACGAGGAACATATGGACCAGGGCCGTGGTCTGCTGCATAGGTGTACAGAATGTGGTCAATGGCCTGCATGTCGAAGCCAACGCCTCTTACATGATGTTCCACGAACCATTTTGCACCGTCGATGGACAGTCCAGGGCTGTATGCGAAGTAATCGTCATTTTCACCCCAGCGTCTGTGTGTACCGGTGTTCAGCAGAACCCAGTCTCCTTCTTTAATTCCGCCAGGAACCTTCTTTGCAGCTTCTTCAATATCTTCTACAGTAATCAGTTCCCACTTTCCTTTCGGAATGTCCAGGCAGACTGCTTCGCCGAAATAGTTCTGGATCGGCAGTTCGTGGGTGAACGGGCTTTCCGGAATTACATGGGCCGGAGAATCTGCATGGGTGGAATTGTGCATATGGAAGTCATTGAACGTCTGCAGCAGACGATAATGCATCGGCATATGCTGTACTCTGTCAATATGGAAGTCTCCGTTGGACGGCCAGAGCGGATTGCCTCTGCCGAACGGGTTGGAAAGGTCAACCAGTTCGAAGGTTCCGTCTTTGAACATATCAAAGATATTTCCGTCATACGGCTTTTTCCAGTCATTGGTGTGCGCGAAGCACTCTTCACGTGTGTGTCTTACAGCGATTTCTGACATGATACTCTCTCCTTTTTCTATCTCAAATAGATTGATCTGATTTTTATACCCAGATAGATTGCACATTTCGTGCCAACTTTGCAACCGGATGTTTTCAATGGTTTTCCTGTACCGATCCCGCTTCCACGTTGCGCCACGGAAACTTCGTTGCGGTCAGGCAACAGATTCCCTTCGCAAAATCCGTTCGCCGGCTTTATTTCAGTCCCAGGATTTCTTTCGCTTCGTCCGGCGTTGCCAGGCTTCTGCCCAGTTCTTTTGCAATTCTGCCCACACGTTCTACGAACTGTGCGCTGGATTCTGCTTTCTGTCCGGCATTGTAGTATACGTTATCTTCCAGGCCAACACGGACATTACCGCCCAGGGCCAGTGCTGCCAGCATCACTTCATTGGCGCCTCTGCCGATTCCGAAGGTACTCCAGGTACAGTCTTCCGGCAGATGGTTTACCAGGTACAGCAGGTTTTCCGTAGTGGCTTCCATGCCGCCCGGCGCACCCAGACACAGCTGGAAGTGAGCTGGCCCCTGCAGAATTCCCTTCTTCAGATAGTATTTGGCGGTGTTCAGCATACCCATATCGAAGACTTCGATTTCCGGTTTTACTCCAGCTGCGATCATTTCCTTGCCGCAGAGTTCCAGGAATCCCGGTTCATTCATGAATACCACCGTATTCAGCCAGTTCATGGTGCCTGCATCAAAGGAAGCCATATGCGGCTTCAGTTCCTTGAACGGCTTGATTCTTTCTTCCCATCCGAAGCCCTGGCCGCCGGAGGAAGTCAGGTTCAGCAGAACCGGGCATCCCGTTGCACGGATCAGCTTAACCGTCTCTTCAAACCGGTCAAAACGCATGGTCGGCGTATCATCTTCATTTCTCATGTGCAGATGTACCATGGCAGCACCTGCATCATAGGCTTCCAGTGCAGCCTTGCAGATTTCTTCCGGCTGGGTCGGCAGGTTCGGGTTGTCTTTCTTCGTGGTGACAGCACCGGTCAGCGCTGCCGTAACAATGACCTTATCTTTACTGTTTAATCTTCTTGTATCTGACATCTTATCTCCCTCTTTTCATTTGCATGGAACATTTTTTCATTCGGCATTATATATAGCAAGCACTGTGCCAACGGCCCATCTCCTTCGAAACATTGAAAATGCTTATGATACCATCAAAGCGATTGTCCTTCCTGTTGCATTGCAAGAATTTTGTTGCTGTTTGGCAACGAAACTCTTTTCATTTTCCAAAGGATTTGTTATACTGATAACAAGATTGAAACAAAGGAGGGCTACCGTGGATCAGAATCTAACCATCGAAAATGTTTCAAAGAAAATCAACCATGCACTGGAAACGAAAAGCTATGAGGACCCAAAGGCTGCAGAACATCTGCTCCACGAGATCCTGGACGATTTATCTGCGTTTCTGATTGACGACATCGATTTCAAAGCGGTTGTCAATTCCCTCGACGACAGTATCCTTATCACCGATAAGGAAAGCCGGGTCATCTACACCAACCCAAACTACGCGGTCAATACAGGCATTGATCCGGAGCTGATCCTGGGGCGAAAGGTCAGCGACATCGTCTCCGAAGGAAAAATATTTACCGGCGGTGCCGTTCTTGACGTACTGGAATCCAGGAAAAAGGTCTTCCGGCTTGCCAACGTGATGGTGGCCAATCCGCCGCAGACCGGCTATGTGATCGGCGTTCCGATTTTCGACGATTACGGGAACCTGAAACAGGTTGTGGCAAGCAGCCGTCCGATTCTTTCCCTGCGTGCACTGCAGGACGACTTCGACCGGTTCCTGGCAGAGGCCAATGCACTGAAAGAAACGGAAGAAAAGATAAAGATGCTGCCGGATGCCGATGCACCTGCCATGCAGTCCACCAAGCTGATCGGAAATTCTCCGGCAATCCGAAAAATATGGGGGACGCTGCAGCAGGCGGCGCCAACAGATGCTACTGTCCTCATCACCGGCGAATCCGGCGTAGGAAAGGAAATCATTGCGGATGAAATCTACCGGATGAGCAACCGAAGTACCAAGCCGTTCATCAAGGTAAACTGCGCCTCCATTCCTTTAAATCTTCTGGAATCCGAACTGTTCGGCTATGAGAAAGGAGCTTTTTCCGGTGCCAATGCATCCGGGAAACAGGGCCTTTTCGAAATGGCCAACGGCGGCACCCTTCTGATGGATGAAATCGGCGACATGCCGATGGATCTGCAGGTCAAGCTGCTCCGAGCCATCCAGAACCGGGAAATCACCAAGGTCGGCGGAACGAAACCAATTCCTCTGGATATCCGCTTTATTGCTGCCACCAACAACGATCTGAAAAAGAAAATTGCAGAAGGAACCTTCCGCCAGGATCTGTACTACCGGCTCAATGTCATCCCGATTCATATCCCGCCTCTTCGGGAAAGAAAGGAAGATATCCGGCAGATCTGCAGTCATTTCGTCGAATTATACGGAAAGAAGCATAACCGTTATCTGAATCTCAATGAAAAGCACATGGAGATCTTCATGATGTATAACTGGCCCGGAAATGTCCGGGAACTGGAAAACGTCATTGAGTACCTGACCATCTGTTCCCAGGGAAATGCCGAAATCGACGAAAACATGCTTCTGGGTATTCTGGACTTTTCCCAGGAGGAAGACGGCGGCATCGTAACCGGACAGACACTTCTGGAATCGGTAGAGCATTATGAAAAGAAGCTGATTGAAAATGTCCTCAGCACCTCCCGCTCCCTCCGGGAAGCCGGCGCCAAGCTGGGGGTCAATGCTTCCACCATCTCACGAAAGATTCATCAGTACGGCATAGACTATCCGCCGGCACAGAAATAAGACAATGAAATAAGATATAATTTGAAAGGGCTGCCCGCAGGCAGCCCTTTCTGGTTTTGGTCTTATGTATGATTTCATATTTATCTGCCTCTGCTTGCAGGCAGATGAAAGTGGAATTAAGCGTTCTTTGCCAGTTCTTCTTCCTTCTTGTAGTCCAGGTTGTACTTTCTGGTATCCAGTACGGAAATCAGGATGAAGTTTACTGCCAGCAGAACCACGAATACTGCGTATGCACCGCGCAGGGAACCGGTCAGTTCCAGAGCCTTGGCGTTTACAATGTAGTTCAGCATCAGTACGATTTCCATGATCGGGAAGTAGATGGAATATACCAGGTCAAAGTTGTGTCTGCCGAATACAGATGCCGGCAGGGAAGTCATGAAGTTGGCAGCAGCACCGATGGCGATACCAACCATAGCTACGCAGATGTAGCCGCCGATCTGGTTATTCAGGATGACGTTGATCAGCAGAGCAACCATGTACCATACCAGGTAGCCTCGGATGGCAGTCTTCACACCCAGCTTCTGGTCGATGAAACCGAAACCGAAGGAGCCAACCAGACCAACCAGAGCACATACGGTCATGAGGGATACAGCCTGTGCCTGAGAGAATCCGAATTCCATGTTTCTTGGAACCAGCTGGCTCATTACGCCGGTGGTTACCAGCTGGTTGATACCAACGATGATAGCTACCAGCCACATTTCCTTGGTCTTCAGCAGGGAAGAAACCGTCCAGCGGCTCTTGGTGCCTTCGCTCATGTCTGCATATTCTCTTTCGTATACTTCCTTCGTTACGTTATCCGGATATACGCCCAGTTCCTGTGGGGTATTGCGGATGATGAAGTAAGCTACGATACCGATGATGATGGCAGCAATACCGGTTACCATCATACCGCCTGCCATGCCTCTTGCACCGATCAGGAATGCAATCAGAGGAACATAAAGTGCGGAACCCAGGTTGTGACCCATGGTGGTATAACCGTTTGCCAGACCTTTTTTCTTCGGGAACCACTGGGTTACCAGGTTGCCGCCGCCGATGTAGGCAGCACCGTTGATGCATACGGTTACCAGGGTCAGTCCGATGAAGTAGCTCATGATGGAATCAGCACGTCCATAGTAGATGTAGGACAGGCCTGCCAGTACCAGGAAGATGGAAGATAAGGCTCTTCCGCCGATCTTGGTGCAGATTCTTCCGATGATGAAGTAAGCGATTACGCCGATGAAGCCAGCCCACATAGCCAGCTCCAGCAGTTTGGCGTGGAGTGCGGTCTGATCTGCGAAGCCCAGTTCCTGCCAGTGGGAACCTGCGAATACGTCGATGACGATGTTCTGTCCATCGATGGAGAAACCGATCAGGAACCAGAACATGATCATGCTGTAGAAAATAATCATCCAGCCTTTACCAAAGTTGGATTTGGTATTTTCAGACTGTAATTTCTGTTTGTTGTCAGCCATTTTTACACCTCATGTAAAATTATTCTTCTCTCGTCTTTGTGAATCGTTCGTCTGCCGCCTTCATGACCATTTCATCCCAGGTCTGAAAACGGGTACTTTCGATAATGAAATTGTTGAATACCGTTTCCGGATAGATCATATACTCCCCTTCCCAGTTTACCATAACTGCGCTGGAATAGCGAAAGTATTCGAAGTTTTCAAAGTTGGTATATTTTGCCATGAATTCATCGGTGAATATCATGTTCAGCAAATCCCAGAATTCCTTTCCGGCTTTGACCCTGATATACCCTTCCATTGTGCTTCCTCCTCTTCGATCCGCTTATGCGTCCGGATTTTCCTTCTTGTATTCATCAAATTTCTGGAATACGTAGTCATGCCATACCTGTGCGTCTCTTGCCATGCACGGACGGATGATCTCATCTTCCTGATCGCCGGTTCCGTCGATGGTTTCATGTCTCTGAATGGTCAGATACAGAGCCGGTTCATTCGGAGGGCACCCCAGGATGTGATAAGCATTTGGATGCTGCTTCAGATATTTCTTGGTGCAGTTTCCGTGGAGAACGATCTTTTCATCCGGAATGTCTGCCGGAATGTCATTGAGTCCGCCGATGACCACGGTCATGCCGGCATTTTCATCGTAAGCGTTGACAGCCTTCAGTTCTTCCATGTTGATGGCCAGCAGTGCCTGACAGCTGGAGCAGCCGCCTGCACATCTTACGTCGTATTCCGGCCATCTGGTGCTCATGTCGCCGATGTACGGGATCCACATCTTCATGAAGCAGTCTTCGATGGAATCACCCACCACTTCGATGTCATCCATGGAGTACTTGCCGAGACCGGTTTCCTCTGCAACCTTGAAGTAATCCACTGCGGAAGTATCGATACCGGTGACTTCGCAGGCAACACGGTCGATGGCTACAGGGTCCTTGGAACCCAGGATCATGTGAGTTTCGATTGGAACCGGCATGTGCGGGCTGTAACCGGATGCTGCACGGTGTGCGTCCATGATGTTGATGTCTGCACGGCATACGGACCATACGTCCATCATAGCCATGGTCAGATTCTGCTTATGCATATCCATGTGTACCTTATCCTGTACCACACCCTTGATATTCTTCAGCGCACCGGAGAATACCATGGAAGCGTGTGCCTTCAGAATCGGCAGGTTGATCAGGTGATCTGCTTCCAGTAAGAATCTAGGCAGTTTTACGCTGTCGATATTGGAACGGAATCCGCGGACTGCAACCTTTACCAGGTCCTTGTCTCTCTTGATATCGATCAGTTCTACGCCTTCTTCTTCTGCAACCGCCTGAATGCCGCTTACCTTGAAGCATTCCAGGGTATCACAGCCGATGGCTGCAGCTTCTGCGATGATGATTCTCTTAGGTTCTGCTTTCTTCACTTCGCGGATAACTGCACGTACCACTTCCGGGTTGGTGCATACGGAAGTTTCAGGCGGTTCTGCGTGGCCTGCATTTGGTTTCAGTACCACAGTGGTTCCCTTACGGATCACGTTCTGCACGCCGCCCATCAGGTCGAAGACTCTCGTCACATTGGCCTGAATGTCGTCGCTCTTAGCCAGAGCAACCAGGGATTTCTTGCTCATTTTCTTCCTCCTCACTTTTATGATATTCCTCAATAAAGATATCGATAATTTCTTAACACCAATTCCTAAGAGCAAATAGCGTGCCAACCCTTTTTCAAAGGAAAAAACCGCTAAAAAAGCGGTTTTTTCGTAAAACAGGTATTTTTTCTCCGTTTCCATGTTGCAACAAAAATCGTTTCCGTTGCGCACCCGCAACGAGCTATAGAAATATTTTACAGATTTCTGCAATCTGATCCTGATGGAGTTCTGCCAGACCGCCGCCGATTCTGCCTGCAGGACCGGCAGCCTCTGCTGCGATGTTCCCAAGGATCTGGTCCCGTTCTTCTTCCGAGGATGCCGAAGTATCGATACACCGGGCCAGCCCGATCCCATCGATAAACCGTTCCATCTTTGCAATGCCGTCCAGAATCACAGCCTCCGCAGTTTCTCCGTCTGCAGCCCAGATTACCCGGAAAAACCGTTCAAACCGTTCCGGCGCTTTTTTCCACATGAGGCGGCACCATGCCGGAATGATCATGGCCAGGGCTGCGCCATGGGCCACACCGAATTTCTCTGTAATGACGTGAGAAATTTCATGGCAGGCAAAATCACCGCCCGGACCCAGCATATCGTTGTGGGCCACCGTGGCTGCCAGCATGAGATCCCCCCGGAGCTGCAGATTTTGCGCCGTATCCCCGTCTTCAATGCCAGCCAGAATCTTCGGCAGCAGATTCACCACCTGCTTCATCACCGCTTCCGTCATGGCATCCAGCAGACTGCTTTCCCGGCGCAGATCGAAATACCGTTCAAATGCGTGGGCGAAAATGTCGAAACCGCCGCTGGCCGTCTGCCAGGCCGGTACGGATAAGGTCAGTGCCGGATTCAGGAGGGCAAACCGGGGCTGAGAAGCCGGCATAGGCTTGGCGATTTTGCGATGGGTGACCGAATCGCTGATGACGGACATGGGATTGGATTCGCTGGCAGTTGCCGGAATGGTCACCACCGCACCCACCGGCAGACAGTGCTCCGGCTGAATCTCCGGGTTTTCATAGAGCTCCATCACGGTGCCCGGAAAATGCGCAGATGCGGCCAGCGCCTTGGCAGAATCGATCACGCTGCCGCCGCCTACCGCCAGGATCCCCTCGATGTTCTCCCGCAGCACCAGCTGCCGTGCTTCTTCGATCCAGTCGGTTTCCGCATTGGGTTTCACCCCGCCCAGGCAGATCACGGTGCATCCTTCCGCTTCCAGGCTTTCCTGCAGCCGCTGTCCCAGTCCGGTTCGGAAGATCCGGTCACTGCCGTAAATCATCAGAACTTTCTGTGCCAGAGGGCGCATAAGAGCGCCGGCCAGCCGCTCGCAGTCTCTGCCGAAATGAATCTGTGTCGGTACACTGAGTTGAAAATCAAACATAGACTTCCTCCGTTCTTTTCTTAAAAAAACACCGGGGTTTCGCACCCCGGCATCCCACTATGTAAGGAGAAGTGGAAATAGAATTATGGAAAATGGTGTGAAAGATGGCTGCGCTGCCTGCAGATCGCGTAAGTCGTGAAAGGTATGTACAGGTAAAAATGATGTGGATTATAACCTGCTGACAGTACAGCTTTCTTCTGCATGAATATAAAGCAAGCATCGTGCCAAAAATGTTCCGGTCCGGTTATTTTCCCTTTAACTCCTTGAAATTCCGCCATTTCTCCATAATTCTGATCCTTATTTACGCTGCCGGACTTTTTTTCATTTGTTCAATTCGGTCCGTGTATGTTGCGTTTTGCGGACAATTCCGTTGCATCTGTGAAACACTTCTGCATCTCTGCAATAAAAAACCGGCATGTATCTGCATCATGTCGGTTTTTTGCGTTAAGAAATAACGTGAGGTATTCCATTCATTTGCCAGCGGCCACCCACGGGAAGCAGTTATTCTGCTTTCTTCTGAAACAGTGCTGCCTTCACCACACCCTTCGGATCCTTATAAAGCAGGATCACCAGCCAGATGATCAGTCCCAGCGCCACGACGGACAGACCCAGATAAAAGTCATTCAGCATGTCCACCGGTGCAGGTGTGAAAAATTCCTCGTGCAGTTCTACGTATTCGAATACCGCATCGATGAGCCACATAAGGGATGCACCCCAGTACATCCAGCAGAGGATGCCCACTTTCATCTGACTCTCCGGAGAGTATTTATACCAGATGATCGTGCAGATAATTGCAGCAAAAATTGTCGTAAGTAATGTCATTTTTTCACGCTCCAGTCTTTTCAGTTTTTTCAGGCCGCGCAGCTATGCTTCTGTCTGCGGCTTCAGCGCTCTCTTTTCGATGGAAGAGGTCACTGCCACCATGCCTGCCCAGACCACTGTAACCAGTACGGCCATGCTGACACCGGCAGTGGACATTTCATGAAGCATTTCTGCTGCGTCCGCCGGATTTGCTGCTGCAGTCAGGAACGGGAACCATGGAGTGACTTCTCCGTGCCATACGTGTTCGAAGGCCAGCAGGGCAGAACCTCCCCAGAGCATATGGTTCAGCCATTTCAGCTTCTTTACGAACGGGATTCTTTCTGCGGTTTCAAACTCACTGCGATCAAACTGCACCTCGGCAAGTTCGGGTTTCGCGTTCTTCGATTCCATACACTTCGTTGCGATGGTTGTTACAACTGCTTCTGTTGCAGGTACTAAAAAACAAGCCATATTTTTTCCTCCTGATTATAAAAAATAAAAAGAAGGTATGCGAACCCTCTCTTCTGAGAGATCGAATACCTTCCTGGTAAACAAATTCTTCAATACATCATTCTGCAATCCGGCCGGTCAGACGGCACGGATGGAATGCTCCAGCACTCCGATCACAGCTTCCTGCTGTTACTTTCATTTTACCACTCGTCTTTTCGCCTGTCAATTGCTTTTTATGAAATTATATACAGATTTTACAGTTTCTTTCTGATTTCTTCCACTGCCTGCTGTACCAGATGGCTCACCCGGTAATCGCTAATGCCGACGATGGTATTGCTGCAGTTGCTGAAAGGGATCAACACCCGATCTGCTCGGCTTTGTGCCACAGCCAGCGCCATGGCAGGCGTAATCTCTCCCTGCAGGGAATCTGCGATGACCATGCCCACAGGACCTGCGATAATATCCGCGTGCCTGCAATTTACCACCACTGCGTTTTCTCCCGTAGCACCCTGGTCCGCGCCGGCTTTCATCATGGCCTGGGTAGCCATAACGTTGGTTCCTGCCGCAGTCACCGTCACCTCCGGGATGTTTTGTTTGATGGCAGCCACCAGCTGTTTTCCAATGCCTCCTCCCTGGGCATCGATCACCAGAATCTGTTTCATGGATTCCCTCCTCTCTCCACGTGAATCACCCGATCGCTGATATGTTCCACCATGGGCAGATCGTGGGCGATCAGCAGCAGGGTCAGCTGCCGCTGGTCATGAAGCTGCTTCAGCAGATGGATGATCTGGGACTGCATGGAAACATCCAGCGAGGCGATGGGCTCATCCGCAATGAGAAAATCCGGGTCCGTGATCAATGCCCGGGCAATGGCCGCACGCTGCCGCTGTCCCCCGGAAACATCATAAGGATGGCGCTGTGCCAGTTCCCGCGGCAGGCCCACCTGGTCCATCATTTCCAGGACTTTTTCCCGCAAGCGCTCTTTTCTTTGCAAAATTCGCTCTCCCGGCGTTTTCTTCTGCCGGAGGGCTTCGATGGTCAGGGGTTCTGCGATGATCTGCTCCAGGGTCATGCGGGGATTGAAGGCCGACGCCGAATCCTGAAAGATCATCTGCTTCCTGCAGCCCTCTTCAAACCGGATCTCCCCCGCTTCCGGGCGGTAGATTAGCATGAGGCACCGGGCCAGAGTGGACTTGCCGCAGCCGGAATCCCCCACCAGACCTACGACTTCTCCTTTATAGATATTCAGGCTGAAATCCTTCAGCACGGTCCGCATCTGATTCTTTCCCAGCGGAAAGGCTTTCGTCAAGTGGCTGACGGTAACCAGCGGCCGGCCGTCGCACTGGTCGGTTCTCCAACAGCTTCCATCGGCCGGATCCCCCAGATGGCCATGATGGTGACTGGTTCCTTTTCCGTAAGCGGCGAAGCCCAGCAGCTTTTTCGTGTAATCATGCTGCGGCTCGGAGAAAATCATTTCAGTGGATCCTTCCTCCACGATCTGTCCATCCTTCATGACCACGATCCGGTCGGCCAGCTTTTCTGCCAGTCCCAGGTCATGGGTCACAAAGAGCATGGCTCTGTCCGGATTCTGCCGGACCAGAGACTGAAGCAGTTCCATGATCTGGTTCTGGGTACGGAGATCCAGCGCTGTGGTGGGTTCATCGGCGATGAGCAGGGCAGGATTGCTGGCCAGGGCGATGGCGATGGCCACACGCTGCCGCATGCCGCCGCTGAAGTGGTGGGGATACTGACGGCTCCGCAGGTGCGGTTCCGGAATTCCCACCTGACCCAGCAGTTCTTCGGCCCGTTCCATGGCGTCCTTTCGGCTGATTTTCTCATGAAGCCGAATGGTTTCCGCAATCTGGCCGCCCACGGATACCGTCGGATTCAGGGAGGACATGGGATCCTGAAAGACCATGGCCGCATCTTTTCCACGGACCAGCTGCAGTTCCTGTTCCGTCATGGAAGTGATCGTTTTGCCGCAAAGGGTAATGGATCCCCCTTCGATGACGGCATGCTGGCTGTGCAGTCCCAGAATCGCCCGGCAGAGGGCCGTCTTGCCACAGCCGGATTCTCCGACCATGGCCACAACTTCTCCCGGCTTTACCTGCAGGCTGACGCCCCGGACGGCAGGTACCCTGCCGTCCGGACCGTGAAAGGACAGTCTGAGGTTTTCTACCTGTAATGTCATGCTGCAATCTCCCATTCCGCAATGTTCCAGAATACACCTACGCCGTGGTGTCCCAGAACGGTAGACGGCGTAATGCCCTTCACCTGCGCCTTCATGGCGTAATCCGCATCCACGTAGGCGATGAAGGTATACGGCATGGCTTCCGTCATGGCCTCCTGGAACTGTGCATACAGCTGCCTGCGCTGTGCGTCGTCTGCAGTGTGGCGGGCACTTGCCAGAATTTCATCGATCTTTGAATTATTGTATCCGGTATAGTTGTCTCCCGCGTCGGTGGAGAATACTTTATATGTATGGTCATCGGCATCAAACGGGCTTCCCCAGCCGATGATGCAGGCCTGCTGGCCGCCCCAGTCCAGAGACGGACGGGATTCAGCCGTCACGTTGGCACCGATCTGCTGCAGCTGGGCTGCACACATGGTGGCCATGTCCACACGGACCTGGTCATCGGCCATGGCAGAGATCACGAAAGCCAGCGGATCGCCGTCTTTTTCATAATAGCCGTCTGCACCTTTGACCCAGCCTGCTTCTTCCAGCAGCTGCACCGCCTTTTCCGGATTATAGTCAAAATGCTCAATGGCTTCGTTATTGTATTCATTCTTCTGCAGCGGAGAATATGCCGCCTGTCCTTCCCCCAGCAGCACGCTGTCCACGATGGCCTGCCGGTCGATGGCGTAGCTCAGGATATTCGGCAGCTCCGGATGCTTCTGGAAATACGGATTCCAGAAGTTATATGCGATAGCCCGGTAGTCCGCTGTTCCCATCTGATAAACTGCATAGTTTTCACTGCCGCGGAAGTTTTCTGCCGTCTTGGCGGTGATCTGTGCCATATCGATCTCTCCGGCAGAAAGCTGCATGGCTTTGGCATCGGTGTCCGGCACGATTTTGAAGATCACCCGGTCGATGTTGGGTTCGCCGCCATAATAGTTTTCAAACTTTTCCATAGTGATGGACTGGCCCATATCCCATTCCGTCAGCTTGTACGGACCGGCGCCCACCGGGTTCTGATTGAAGCTGCAGGTGGCCAGGTCTTCTCCCTCCAGTAGGTGCTTCGGCAGGATGCCGATGGTCATGTAATCCGGGAACGCCACATTGACCTGGGACAGGCGAATCTCCACGGTCCGTTCATCCGGGCAGGTGATTTCTTCAATATCGGTATAGTTGGAGACGATCTCCGACTGGTTGTCCGGATTCAGAATGGCTTCCAGAGTGAATTTCACGTCTTCCGATGTGAGGGGCTGACCGTCGTGGAAGGTGAGGCCCTCCCGGAGGCGGAAGGTCCAGGTCAGGGTATCCTCCGCAAAATCCCAGCTCTCGGCCAGTCCTGCCACCACGTTGTTTTCTGCGTCGTGAGCTGTCATTCCCGCGAAAAGCAGGGTATTGATTTCTCCGTGTTCATACAGTGCCGGGTTGATGGCTGTGTAATCTCCGCTGCCGTAAACCAGGGTCTCATTGTCCATGGCCATGGCCGTGCCGGCCGTTTCCGTGTCTGCACCGGAAGTCTGGCCGCCGCAGCCTGCCAGTGTGCATATCATGATGCAGATCAAAATAATTGCAGTGAGCTTTTTCATTTTCGTCTTCTCCTCGTATATAGGTTATAGATTGCTGTAAATTCTGTTATTTTCTCTTCGGATGCATTCGCCGATATTGGTGATGCATACCAGGGTGGTCACCAGAACCAGTCCCGGAATCAGGATCATCCACCAGCAGCCGGAAAGGAGTACGTTCTGTGACAAGGACATGAGACTACCCCAGGATACGGTGGTCAGAGGCAGTCCCAAGCCCAGAAAGCTCAGGGTGGATTCTGTCAGCATGGCCTGTCCGATATTGGTCACCACCATGAACATAATGGAAGAGATAAAGTTGGGCACCAGATGGCGCAGCAGCAAATACCAGAACGGTGCCTCCATGGTACGAGCTGCCAGGATATAGTCGCTGTTTCGGATCTGACGCACCTCGCTGCGGACCACCTTGGAAATATTCATCCAACTGGTCACCGCGATGACCACGGCGATGGACGTAGGCGTCGCCGTGCCCCAGATGGCCTGCAGGAACAAAACCAGCAGAATCGACGGCACGCTCATAATCATCTCTGCAAACCGCATCATCAGGTCGCTGACCCGTTCCCCTGCCAGGCCGCTGACGGTGCCGTATACCACGGCAATGACCGTGGACAGACTGCCGGACAGCAGACCGATGTAGAGGGATGCCCTGCCGCCGTACAGCAGCAGACTGAAAAGATCCCGCCCCATATGGTCCGTCCCCAGCAGATGACTGCCTCCCGGCGGCTGGCTGATGGCAGCGCTGTCCATCAGATCGGAAGGATAAGGTGCCAACAGGCCGGCCAGAAGACAGGCCGCCGTAATCAACCCCAGAAGAACCAGAGATCCCCAGGGACGGCGCCGGGCGCCGCCGGGAAGGCCGTGACGGCGGATTTTGTCCAGTGTGGTCATGACTGCACCTCCTCATAGGCCGTCCGCGGATCCAGGAATTCTCCCAGCAGCTGGGCCAGCAGATTGAAGACCAGCACCACGGTGCCGGTCAGCAGGCAAAGCGCCATAAGCATGTTGTAATCCTGATACATGGCGCTCTGAAAGCTGAGGGTGCCAAGACCCGGATAGGCAAACACGGACTCCACCACGTAGGTCCCGCCCAGAATGTGGGGCACGGAAATGGCCATGATCACTGCCATGGACGGCATAATGTTTTTCAGACAGCTGACACAGAGGATCCTGCGGCGTGACATGCCTTTGGCTTTGCAGAGGAGCACATAGTCCTGGCGGGCTTCTTCGATGAGCTTATTGCGGATCATGTAGGCGTAATACCAGAGATGTTCCAGCACCAGCACGGTCACCGGCAGGATCATATGAAGGATCCGGTCTGCCACATCGCCGGACCGGCCGTAGGAATAGGCTCCGCCCACCGGCAGAAGCTTCAGGTTGACGGCGAAGACCAGAATCAGCACCAGTGCCAGGAAAAAGGCCGGTATGTTGGCGGAGATGACACCGGCTTTGCAGAGGATCCGGTCGATGGGCCGCCCTTCCCGGAGTGCGCAGAAGCAGCCCAACCCGGTGGCCAGTCCAAAGGTCAGGATGTATGCGGTCAGCCCCAGGCAGAGGGTATTGGGCCACATTTTCCCGATGATGGCGGTCACCGGCTGCTTATACTGGTAGGAAATCCCCAGATCGCCGTGGATCAGGTTTCCGCCCCACCGGAGATACTGGGTGACCATGGAGTCGTTGAGGCCCAGCTTTTCCCGGGCGGCGTCCTGTTCCAGCTGGCTCATGTGCTCTACCCCGTCTCCGTACCAGGCTTTCAGCGGGTCGCCGGGGCAGAGCCGGGCCAGCACGAAGACCACCATGGAAAGGAGCACGAGAACGGCGATCATCTGCAGCAGCTTGCCGGCAGCGTATTTGATTTTCGGGAAGATAGTATGGTTCATAGATATGGGTTCCTTTATTTCTTTTGAAGGCGGCGCCGTCCCCGCGCCCGCCCGCTGCGCCCGCCCGCCGCCTGAGGCGGGCGGCGGGCGCTAAGCCGGTCTGCACACTCGATTTGCAAATGGTTCTACACATTCGGTGGATTTCGGATGTATGTGGCGAAGTTTTTTCGGATTGTTCTCCACATCCGCTGCGTCCGCATGATTTGTGGCGAACAAATTACGAAAAATGAGTGGATATTCTTTTAAATTTTGCTGAAAACGGGAATTTCCTGATAAAATCTTCGACACATTCTTCTCCCAAAAGAGTAATGTGGCGAACTTTTTCCAAAAACTTCGCCACAAAGAGGCTTAGGCTACCAGATGTGGAGAACTATGCATTCTTCATATTCTTTCGCTTAATTCCGGAAACGTTCCAGCACAATTGACCGTCCGGCCGCACTATTTCAACTGCTCCTTCACCTGCCGCAGTGACAGGTTCTGCTCCCTGGCAATGCGAGCCAGGTCTTCAAATTCTGCTTTTTCTTTTTCACAGCCGTATCCGCTGCAGTGCTTTACCTGCACCGGTCCCCATGGAGTCTGCCGGGTCACAGCTTCCCGCTTCAGCACGGCCCGCTCCCAGCTGCGGCAGCGTACGCCGATGGTGGTGGTATAGCGAAAAAAGAGCTCTGTCATTTTCTCTTGATCCGATGGCCTGATCAGGGCGGTCAGGATCACAGCCGGCCGGGACTTCTTCATGGTGATGGACTGGGTAAACACATCCAGTGCGCCTGCCTCCAGCAGGCGCTCCATGGCGAATGCAATCTCCTCTCCGGTCATATCATCCAGATTGCAGGCAAGCTCCAGAATGTCTGTCGGGGTATCGTTCGCCTCTTCCTTTCTGGTCGCCCCGGCCTCTTCACCCAGCAGCACCCGGACGCAGTTGGCCACATCGCCATAGTCTCTGGTACCCATGCCGTAACCCACCTTTTCGATGGACATCACCGGCATCGGTCCGAAGCTCTGGCCGAAGTGTTTCATCAGCGCCGCCCCGGTCGGCGTACACAGTTCGCCCCGGATCTGGCCGCTGTAAACCGGCAGTCCGGACAAAATCAGGGCAGTGGCCGGTGCAGGCACTGGCAGAATGCCGTGGGCGCATTTCACCGTGCCGCTGCCCACATGGATCGGGGAAACTACGATGCGATCGGCGCCGAGCATGGAAAGGAGCAGGCAGTTTCCCACCACATCGGCCACCGCGTCCAGACTTCCCACCTCATGGAAGTGGATGTGCTCCATGGTCTGGCCATGAACCGTGGATTCCGCATGGGCGATCAGATCGTACACCGCCAGGGCGTCTTCCTTCACCTGCTGCGGCACGTCCAGACCTTCGATAATGCCGCGGATATCCGCCAGACCGTGATGGACGTGGGGATGTTCATGCTTGTGATCATGATCGTGATGATGATGGTCGTGGCCGTGATGGTCATGATCATGATGGTGGTCATGGTCGTGATGGTGGTCGTGACCTTCTTCTTCCCCGTTCACCAGCACATGGATATGGGTTCCGGTAATGCCGCATTTTACCGTCTTTTCCGCAGAAATCTCCACACCGGGAATTCCCAGGCTGCGGAACGTTTCGAAAAACGTTTCCTGTTCCTCTGCAGGAAGCAGTTCCAGCAGTGCCGACATCAGCATGTCACCGGCAACCCCCATATTACATTCAATATATAATGTCTTCATTCTTATTCTTTTCCTCCCCGTTATTCTCCCAGATTGTGGATCAGGCTGGCCTGATAGCCTGCACCGAATCCGTTGTCGATGTTCACCACGCTGACACCGCTGGCGCAGGAATTCAGCATGGATAACAGCGCCGTCACGCCGCCCAGGGCCGTCCCGTAGCCTACGCTGGTGGGCACGGCGATGACCGGACAGTCAGCCAGACCTCCGATGACGCTGGCCAGAGCCCCTTCCATCCCTGCGATGGCGATGATGACACGAGCGTTCATGATCAGATCCGTATGCGCCAGCAGCCGGTGAAGCCCGGATACACCTACATCATAAAGGCGTTCCACATGGTTTCCCAGGATTTCCGCGGTCAGTGCAGCTTCTTCTGCCACCGGAATATCGCTGGTTCCGCCGGTGGCCACCAGGATATATCCGTCCCGCCGCGGCTTCTGCATCGCACCTACCAGACCGATGCGACCGGTTTCATACCAGGTGAACGGCAGTCCGCTGGACGACAGTTTGTCTGCCGCCTCTGTCTTCATGCGGGTAATCAGAATGGACTTCTGGCCCCGCTCATATAAGGTACGGGCGATGGTTTCTATCTGCTCCGGTGTTTTCGAGGCACCATATATAATTTCGGAAGCGCCCTGCCGCAGTCCCCGGTGATGATCCAGCGATGCGATGCCGATTTCCTCAAACGGCGCGGTCTTCAACTTCATCATGGCCTCATCCACCGATGTCTCACCGGATGCGACTCGCTGCAGCATTTCTCTGATTTCGTATTTTTCCATTTATCTCCCCTCCAGATCGATCAAAACATATGTAAAGGATGGTTTCAGCGCCTCCAGGATTTTTTCTTTTTCCGCCACGGCACGTGCCATCTGGTCTGCCGGAAGCTGAATCCGGGCCGCATCGTGATACAGCCGCACCCGGAAATCGGAAAAGCCCATGTCAGCCAGCGCCTTCTCGGCGTCTTCCACATGCATCAGGTCCTCCGCCGTAATGGTCCTTCCGGTGGGCACCCGGGTGGCCAGGCAGGCGTAGGACGGCTTGCTCCAGGTGAACAGGTCCGCCTCCCGGGACAGCCGACGGATTTCTCCCTTCGTCAGCCCGCAGATCCGCAGCGGCGACCGGACTTCCATCTCCCGCAAAGCCCGCATGCCGGGACGGTCACCCTCTTCATCGGATGCATTGGTCCCGTCCAGAATCAGATGATATCCGTCTTCTGCTGCCGCATCCAGAATCTTTCCGAAGACCTTCTGTTTACAATGATAGCACCGGTCCGGCGGATTAGCCGTTACCACCGGATCTGCCAGCACATCTGCCGACAGCACTTTTAAAATATCGCTGCGTCCGAACCGGTCTTCCAGTTTCTTCGCCAGCTCCTGTGCGTCCTTCAACTCGAATTCCGGCTGAAACTGGCTCTTTACGAAATAGGCCCGCACATCGGCGCCGCACGCCAGTGCGGCATATAGCAAGTACGCAGAGTCCACACCGCCGGAAAAGGCGATGGCTGCTTTCGGATTATCATGAAAAAAATCCTGTAAGTTCATTTTCTTTCCTCTTTTCTTCCCACATGTTTTCTTTCCATTACTATGCAAGTATCAGGCCAGTGGTCCTCGGCCTGTTTCAGCCCACCGCCCAGTCATACACTGACCGGCCGCCCGGTCCTGCTTCTGGCAGGGCTCGACTGCGCTGCCGGGCGCGGGCCGGGCACTTCGGCAGCGAAGCTTCCGCGTACAATCAAAAAGCCACGAAGGGTGCGGGCGGGCTTCTGCCCGCGCGCTGCCTTCGTGGCAACATTTCGGTTCAAAACATTTCGTCAGGACGTTTCGCGAACCCTTTCTTCTGAAAGGCGCATGTCTCTTCTGAGACTGCGGCACAACCTCCGTCCTTTGCTAAAACCATGATAATGGATTTTGGGAAGAAACGCAAGCAGTTTTTCTGCAACGAACCGTTGCTCCCCTGCAACGCCCGCTGCAGCACGCTCCCCGCCGCCTTCCGGACGCCTACTCCAGATTCAGCTTCCGGCGCAAAATCTGCTCGCTGACCACATGGAAAATGGCAATCTGCACGGCCTCCACCAGAATGAGGATCCACATTCCCACCTGAATGGCATTCAGCGGCGAGTCATTCACCATACCTTCCAGAAGCCCTTCCAGCCAGTCGGAAAATGCTGACGAGAAAGACAGGTTGCCCAGAATGGACAGGAAAATCAGGAAAACCACACCGATGCCGATCCAGGCGCCGACGCTGAGGGCAATCCGGTGCTTCTGGGCCAGCTGGCCGATGGATAGGGCCGCATAAGCTTTATAGATCATCGCTGCAATCCAGCACACACCCAGCAGCAAAGCTTCCAGCATGATGGCAAGATAAGCCGGGTACTTCCCCAGTGTCCGGAACAGCTCCGCCATAAACTCCCCGAAGTATTCGATGCCCCCATCGAAGGCCATCAGAATCAACACCGACAGGGTAGCTGCCAGAATGCTGATCAGAGAAACCACCGCAGCCACAACCCCTTTTGCCGTAATCAGCTGCCACGTTTTCACCGGAAGGGTATGCATCAGGTACCCTTCATCCCGTAAAAGCCCCTTATAAAACCGCATCAGAATGATCAGCACGGTCACCACGATGATCGCCACGAACAGGCTGCCGTACAGGAATGACGTGATGGCCGATGCAATCTCCGTCAGATGACCGAACCCGTTCAGATCATTCTGGCGGAAAGTGATATGATCAAACAGCCCCGCAAACAGAGCCATGGACAACAGCGCCGCCCAACCGATCCCCATAATTTTCAGAATCGAACGAAATTCGTATTTTATCAGTTTACCGGTCATTGGTTTCGCCCCCTTTTTCTACCTCTTTTTTCTCCTCTTTCTGACCCCGCTTTTCAAAATCTTTACGCCCGGCGTTGTATACGGTCTTCTCCCGTGTTTCCCGCTCCGGGTCTCTGTACCCCTGATATGCCGTCATGCGGAAGTAGTCGCGGAAGACTTCATCTACGGATTTGCCCTCCCGCTCCTTCATTTCATCCACGCCTTCATGGCAGAGGATCTTTCCCTCACGGATGAAGATCACTTCGTCCAGGATCCGCTCGATGTCGGAGATCAGATGGGTGGAAATGATCACGGTCCCATCTTCGTTATAGTTGTTGATGATGGTGCCCAGGATGTATTCTCTTGCCGCCGGGTCCACGCCGGCGATAGGCTCGTCCAGCAGGTAGAGCTGTGCCTGACGGCTCATGACCAGAATCAGCTGCACCTTTTCCTTGGTGCCCTTGGACATGGTCTTCAGATGTGCGGTTTCCTCGATTCCCAGGGCATGGCACATGTCTGCGGCCTTCTCCCGGTCAAAATCCGCATAAAAATCACTGAACAGGTCAAAGAGATCCTTCACCTTCATCCAGTCGGCGAAGTAATTTCTGTCCGGCAGATAGCTTACGATGGATTTGGTATACGGGCCCGGGATATGTCCGTCGATAAAGACATTTCCGGAAGTCGGCTGAAGTAGACCGTTCAGGATCTTGATCAGCGTCGTCTTGCCGCTCCCATTTGGGCCCAAAAGGCCAATCACCTTGCCGCGGCCGATGGTCAGATTTACCTGATCCAGCGCCCGGCAGCCGGAAAAGACTTTCGACAGTCCCTCACATTTTACGATTTCACTCATTTCATTTCCCCTCTTTCGAATTTTTCATTGATCAGTTCCACAGCCTGCCGGTCCGTATAGCCCAGAGACTGCATTTCATTCAGATACGTCTGTATATTGGCTTCTGCCAGTCTTTCCTTCATGGCGTCAATCAACGCCTGATCCGTAGTCACGGTGCGTCCTGCCGTCCGGTTGGTGATCAGCAGTCCCTCCGCTTCCAGCTCCGCCATGGCCCGCTGCATGGTGTTCCGGTTTACGCCGGCTTCCTGCGCCAGCTGACGCACCGTAGGAAAGGTTCCTCCTTTCTCGTACTCCCCCGATACGATGGCCCGGATCAGCAGTTCCTTCAGCTGCGGCCAGATGGACCGGCTGTCATCCAGATCCCATTCCATGATATAGCCCCCTCTCTGAAATTGTCTGTATGACAATTTCGAATTATTTATGCCTATTGTCTTAAGTGCTTAAGACAATATTAAAATAACACATGGCCATATGCCTGTCAATCCCTTTCCCAAAAAAATTTTCATATATTTTTTCAATGAGGATGTCAATGCGTTCGAGACCACGAAAAAAGACGGTGACGGCCTCCACATTTCACGGAAGCAGCCCCGTCCTGTCATTCAATGCACTTTTCTGTATTCCCGGTTCTCACGCCCCCGGCCCACGATTTCAAAGATTCCCCTCGGTACAATCTGCTTGCCGTCAAAGACGTCAACTGCCTGCTGTATGGAGTCGGTCCTCAGATACAGCCCTGTACCGCAGGAATGAATCAGTTCCGCGGGAAGCTTCCGCAGGCTGCTTCGGATGCCGGCCTCCTCCAGCACTTCCTGCGCGTAAGCCGCCTTATAGAAAGACGAGAATGACAAAATATATTCTTTTTCCATCTCATAGCCTCCTTACTGTTTCTCCGGATTTTCGTCTTTTGTATGTATCCGGCGAAGAATAAAATGATGACTTCACGGCCACCTGTCAGGAAAATGCAGCCTTCGCCAGTCTGGAAACCAGTTCCCGGAAGGAAGCTTTTTCTACCGTTTTTTCGGCTATGAGAGGATATTCTGCTGTTTTTTCTTTTCCCTGCCAGACCTCCACTTTCCCGATTTCCTGGCCTTTTTTCAAAGGCAGAGGTACCGTATCGCAGATAATGACTTTGCTTTTTACTGCATCCTTTTCTCCTTTGGCTGCCAGCACCGTAATCTTTTCTGCGGTGACCGCATTGACGCTGGTCGGCGTGCCCCGTTCGATCTCCACTTTTCCCATCACCTGTCCTGCATCCGCGATCACTGCCGTTTCATAATTGGCGAAACCATAGTCCAGCATTTTCGCGATCTCCGCATTGCGGATTTTGGAGGTCTCGCTGCCCAGGGCTACGGCGATCAGGTGGGTATCGCCCCGGGTGGCCGAAGCTGACAGACAGTAACCTGCTTCGCTGGTAAATCCCGTTTTGATCCCGTTGCAGCCGGTATACGCCTTAATCAGCTTATTGGTGTTGGTCAGACCGAATTCCTTTTCCTTTCCGGGCAGGCCCACGGTGATGGTGTCCTGCCAGGTGGTGAACCACTGGTGGGTTTCCTCAAATGCATAGAGTTTCATTGACATCAATGCTATATCATATGCACTGGAATAATGATCTGCCACAGGAAGACCGTTGGTATTGACGAAATGTGTATCCCGCATGCCCAGTTCCTGTGCTCTCTGGTTCATACGCTCCACAAAGATTTCCTCACTGCCGGCCACATATTCGGCCAGAGCCACACATCCGTCATTGGCACTGGCCATGGCGACCCCCTTCATCAGCTCCGCCACCGTGTGGGTCTCACCGACCTCCATGTACATCTGGCTTCCGCCCATGGAAGCCGCCCGCTCAGAGATGGTCACCTTGTCATCCAGCGTGATTTTGCCTGCATCTGCGGCTTCCATCACCAGCAGCATGGTCATGACCTTTGTCACCGAGGCCAGGGGCAGTTCCTTATGGCTGTCCTGTTCAAACAGCACCTTTCCGGTGGAAGCATCGATGAGAATTGCCCCTTTGGCCGCAACCTGAAATGTGCTTTTTTTCGTATCGGTCATCGGTGCTTCCCCGGCCGTCACGATGGATGTTTCATCGATGACAATGGGTTCCTGTTTCGGCAGCATCCTGCCGACCCCTGCGAAAGCTCCCAGAATCAGCGCGCAGCCCAGGCAGGTGGAAACCACTTTTCTGCCGTTCGTCCCCAGATGCATCTTCGGTATGCGGCAGCGTCTGCCGTCTCCATCTTTTTTCCACATAAAAATGCCGCCCCTTCCCATATTCTCTGTGCAGTCACTTTAATGTATGTGAAAGGGCCGTCCGGTATGCCCATGAAATGAAAATCATCCTTCTTCCAGTTCGTACAAATCGTCTGTTTTTCTCTGTATTTCTGAAAAATCGATGATACAGTCCCCGTGGAAAATAAAAACCGGAATCTGTTCATCAAAGGTATACACCCTCGGAAGTGCTTCCGTTTCCATCACATAAACCACAACCCGACGGTTTTCCGGATCCACGATCCAGTATTCCCGTACACCGGCTTCCAGATATTTGGCATATTTCATACCCAAATCCCGTTTTCTGGTCGATGATGACAGTATTTCCATGACCAGATCCGGTGCGCCTTCGATGCGCTGTAAGGTAATTTTCTCACGGTCGCAGACCACAAACACATCCGGTTCCAAGATATTCTTTTCATCGTTCCGGTTCAGATGCACATCCAGGGGTGCCACCCCGGTAAAACAACCGCCGCCCTTTTTCTGAATATGGTTTTTCAACGCCGTACTCAGTTCCAACACCAGTGACTGATGCACCACCGAAGGCGCTGCCATGTCATAAAGCACCCCGTCGATCAGTTCCGCACGCCGGTCTCCGGTCAAAGCATAATAATCTTCCAGCGTATATTCCCCCTGCTTTTTCTGCCGGCCGTTCTTCCCATTCCCGCCGGCTTCATAGAAAAGCCCTGTCTCCCGCACATATCCGGCCATTTTCCCTCCATTGACATGGTAATCCGGATACAGAGCAGTCTCCAGTGCCTGCAGGGTTTCCAGCCGTGGCCGGCTGGTCACACCGGCGAAGATCTTCTGTACGGTGCTCAGCGGCACACCGGACAGGTTCGCAATCTGCTCGTTGGTATAGCCCAGTTCTTCCTTTCGTTTTTTCAGTTCCTCAATACGCATCGCGCTCACCCCCGCATCGTCAATTCCGATTCAACTATAACAGGCGCCCCCTCCATCCGGCTTCATCATCCGGCAGCATCATCCGTTTTATGCCAAAATATTACCATTTTTAAACCATTTCGTCAAGTATATTTCCATTTTATTTCCATTTTATTTTTCGGCATTTCCATTTTCGCATAAAAAAGTGGCTTCGCCACATCAGTGTAGTCAAAGTATTTCACTCTGGCTAC
>JBJFHL010000084.1:0-5080 GCA_051893555.1 Anaerovoracaceae bacterium | reverse complement strand
GTAGCCAGAGTGAAATACTTTGACTACACTGATGTGGCGAAGCCACTTTTTTATTATTCAGGAGACAATTATGGGATTTGACTACTTTTATCCGGAGCAGGCAGAACAGTTTGCTTTTTTCCGCATCCCGAAAGCGTTGTTTCGGGACAGACAGTTTAAGAACATCAGCACAGATGCAAAGGTTCTGTATGGCCTGATGCTGGACCGGGTTTCTCTTTCTGTGAAAAACCAGTGGATTGATCAGAAAGGCAGAGTATATATCATCTTTACGCTGGAAGAGATCATGGAGGAACTGGACTGTGCCAACCAGAAGGCTACGAAGCTGGTGGTTGAGCTGGAAGAGAAAGCAGGGCTGATTGAAAGAAAGCGTCAGGGACTGGGAAAACCAACGCTGATCTACGTGAAGAATTTCTCCAGAGAGCGTGCAGAGCCGGAAATTCAGCCGGATTCCCAGACTCATGATTTTCATGATTCACAGAGTCATGAAAATCATGAATCAAGAATCATGGATCCCATGAATCCAGACTCACGAAAATCATGGTCAAATAAGACTGAATCTATTAAAACTGATTTTAATAATACGGATCCCTTCCCTTCTTCCGAAGAGGAGCAGGAGGAGAACGGAGCGGAAGGGAGAACAGAGATTGAAAATCTTCTTCGGGAGCAGTTGATGATGGACAGGCTTCTGCGGGAACGCCCGGGTGACAAAGATCTGCTGATGGAAATATTACAGCTTCTGGCGGACACGCTTTGTACCCACAGGAAAACCATACGGCTTGCCCGGGATGATAAACCGGCAGCAGAGGTGCGAAGGCAGCTGCTGCAGCTCGGCCCGGAGCATATACGGTTCGTTCTGGACTGCATGGCGGAAAATACGACGAAGATCAAAAACATGCGGCAATACCTCCTTACGGCACTATACAACGCACCGATGACCATAAACAGCTATTATGCATCGCTGGCACAGCATGATATTGCCAGCGGAAGAATCTGAGAGAGGAGAGCAGGAAAATGACAAAAAAGACAAAAGTAATCGCAGTGGTAAATCAGAAGGGCGGTGTCGGGAAAACGACAACGACCTTAAACCTGGGGGTAGGACTGGCACGGGAAGGGAAGAAGGTGCTGCTGATCGATTCGGACCCGCAGGGTGATCTCACATCCAGCCTGGGATATAAAAACAAGTATGAACTGGACGTGACACTGACCACGGTAATGGATCAGATCATCGAGGGCAGCCCGCTGCCGCCTGCAGAAGGCATTCTTCACCATGAGGAAGGGATCGACCTGATGCCCGCCAATCTGGATCTGGCAGGCATGGAACTGAAGCTGGTCATGGTGATGAACCGGGAAGCGATTCTGAAGCAGTATGTGAACTCCCTGCGTGGGGAATACGACTACATTCTGATCGATTCCGTACCTTCCCTCGGGCTGTTTTCCATCAATGCCATGGCAGCCGCTGACAGCGTGGTGATCCCGGTGCAGGCACAATACCTTGCGGCGGAGGATATGACACAGCTGATGCAGTCCATCCAGCTGGTGCGGAGAAATATCAATCCGTCCATGGAGATCGAAGGCATTCTGATGACACTGGTGGACGGAAGGACAAACCTTGCCAAGGACGTTTCCAACGAGATTCGAAATAAATACGGAAGTCAAATTCGGATCTTTGAAACAGAGATTCCCATGGGAATCAAGGCAGCGGAAGCCACCGTTGCAGGAAAGAGCATTTTCACCTATGATAAAAAGAGCACCGTAGCACAGGCGTATCAAAATCTGACAAAGGAGATTCAGGACGATGAAGCGAGAACCAAAATTCAACTTAGGGCTTCCCGGTGTCGATGATCTGTTTTCGACGCAGGAAACAAGAGAAGAACAGTCCCTCAGCAAAATCCGGGAGATCCCCATTGATCAGATCGATGACTTTCCGGAGCATCCGTTTCATGTGAAGGATGACGAGGATATGATGCATCTGGTGGAAAGTGTGCAGGAGCACGGCATTCTGGTTCCGGCGATTCTCCGGGAGAAGGAAGACGGGAGATTCGAGCTGATTGCCGGGCACCGACGGAAGCGGGCCTGCCAGCTGGCTGGACTGGATACTCTCCGGGCGGAAGTGGTGGAGCTGGATCCGGATGAGGCGACCATCTATATGGTGGACAGCAACCTGCAGCGGACTACAATTCTGCCGAGTGAAAAAGCGTTTTCATACAAGATGCGGCTGGAGGCCATGAAGCGAAAAGCAGGTAGACCGTCGAAAGAAAATGGGGACCCAGTGGGACCCAATTTACGTTCAAGTAATGTATTGGCTAAGGAAGTCGAAGAAAGTGCAACGCAAATTAAACGCTACATCCGCCTCACGGAACTGATCCCGCCCCTTCTGGAACTGGTGGATCAGAGCCAGATTGCCCTTCGCCCTGCAGTGGAGATTTCCTATCTGCCGAAGGAGATGCAGACCGTGCTGCTGGAAGCCATCCAGCAGGAAGACTGCACCCCGTCTCACGTCCAGGCAATCCAGATGCGCAGGCTGGCAGAAAGAAATGCGCTGACAGAGGAAATCCTGCGGGACATGCTGCATGAAGAGAAACCGAACCAAAAAGAGAAAATCATATTAAGGGATGAACGGGTCAGAAATCTGATCCCGGCGGGAATTCCCCTGGCTAAACGGGAAGACTACATTATAAAAGCCCTGACTTACTATGCGAAATACAGAGAACGAAAGGAGCAGGAACGATGATGGCAGACGGAACCGGGAAGTACTCTGCTTGTGAGGTTTACCCATGGAAGCGAATAAAGAACTGGAGATGGTGAGCGTTCGCCCCGTTCCGGAATATAAGCTGTACAGCGAAACTGCGCTGATTACCTCCGAAGATGCGGTGAAACTCCTGCAGGAAGAACTGGCGCAGTATGATCGGGAAGTGTTCTGCGTCCTGCACCTCAATGCAAAAAACTATCCCATCAGTGCCAGTATCACCAGCATAGGAGAAATCAACTCCACCCTGGTACATCCGCGGGAGGTATTCAAAAGCGCAGTTCTCGCCTCCGCAGCAGGTATCGTTCTTCTGCACAATCATCCCAGCGGAGATCCGAACCCAAGTCAGGATGACATAGAAGTAACCAGAAGACTTGTTTTCTGCGGCGAACTGATGGGAATCCGCGTGGTAGATCATATTGTTTGCGGTTCCAGGGGCAGGTTCTGCAGTGTTTTTGAGTTCGATAAAAACGAAGGCATGAATCAACCGATCATAGAGCTGCCAGCGAAAGACAAATCGGACATGAGCAGCATGGTGATTTCCCGAAAGATTAACGGTCATGAAACCGAAATCACCCTGACGAAAGAAGAAATGGAGCAGGCATATTTTGCGCAGGAGAAAATCTGGGACGAAGAATACGTCCGCAACTATCTGCGGGATAAGGATTACACGGCGGAAAGCCGGGCAGCGTTTCGGGCAGAATTCGGTTTCTCCGCAAAATCCGTGCTCCAGGCGGATGCTGCGGTGTCGAAGCTTGCTGCTGACATGCGGCGGAATGCGGACAAATACGGTATGAACGACCTGGAGGGGCTGGAAGAAGCCCTTTCGGAGGAGCGGCAGCGCAGGCTGCAGAAAAGAAAAAGCAGGCAGAAGGAACGCTGAAGGTTCCGGTGAATGAAAACAGAGAAAGCATGCAGGGAGGAAAAGCAGAATGAAAAAGATGACAAGCATATTCCTGACGATATTACTGGTTCTTGCCGCGGCAGTGCCCGCCTTTGCAGGCACATCTTCGGTGGAATGTTCCGAACAGCAGATAGAGACGACCGTGCCGAACGGCGTGAAAGCTGCATCCTACAGCTGCAGCAAGATCAAGGTCACATGGGATCCGGTGCCCGGCGCAGATGGATATATCGTATACCGTTCCGAAAGCAGAAACGGAACGTATGCGGAAGCGTATTCCACATCGAATCCGGAGAAAAACTGGTATATCAATACCGGAAGAGCCTGCGGCAGGACCTGGTATTACAAGGTTCGCGGATATTGCATCAGAAACGGGAAGAGGGTCTATACGAAATATTCCAAACCGGTCAATGCTTACGCCAGGCCAAACAAGGTGAAGATAGCGAGCCTGACCACCGGTGGAGATGTGCTGATTGATTTTCATCTGAAATGGAAGCCTGTCTCCGGGGCAAGCGGCTATCAGGTATATATCCGGCAGCAGGGTACGGAAAAGTATCAGCTGGCAGGAACATATACAAAGACATCGGCAGTGTTTGCGATTCCGGATACAAGGAACCTTTACGATCTGAAGGTTCGTGCATACCGTACAGTGAAGGGAAAGAAAGTATACGGTTTCTTTTCTGATGTGGTAAGCTATGGGTTTGACTGGGATGCGGATATGCTGAAGGAGGCAGGAGAAGCATATCTTTTGAAGACCTATCCGGGGATCACTCTGGATGATACGCTTTCGACCGGAGTGAAAAAGAATCCATGGGATGGATTTACCTCCTGGTCTGCCCTCTGGCCAGCCAGCTACTGCCGTTACCAGTCTTGGGACATGGTAAAAGCGGATCTGGAAGAGACAATCCGGCTGGATATGGAGAACTACGGGAATGCACTGGACTATATGTGCATGTGGATTGAACCGGAGGACGCTACATCTCATGAAGAAAACTGGGTGTCCATCTGGATGCTGAATTAGGGTAGATGAATGCTCGGACGATTCTTGCATGACAGCAGTAGATTTTTTGAAATCCTTTTGATATACTGTATTTGAACAAATCAGAATTTGTGAGGGATTGGAAGAATGTATAACAATAGAAAATTTTGGGAAGCATTAGATGAATTGTTAGCTAATTCAGAAATTGTAATTGATAGACCAAAAGGAACAGCACATCCCAAGTATCCTAATTTCATTTATAGAGTTGATTATGGATATTTGAAAGGTACATCATCTATGGATGGGGAAGAAATAGATGTATGGGTTGGAAGTGGCGAAAAAAAAATTGATGCAATAATGTGTATTGTTGATTTGATGAAAAGAGATTCAGAAATCAAAATGTTAATGCTCCCGTGTTTTGACACGGAATTGCTCTCTTAAAATGTCATCGAAC
>JBJFHL010000083.1:0-27786 GCA_051893555.1 Anaerovoracaceae bacterium | reverse complement strand
TCGATGACATTTTAAGAGAGCAATTCCGTGTCAAAACACGGGAGCATTAACAATCTGGCCAATGTGAGCAAGTCCTTTGAAACTATGACACCGGAGGAAATCAATCAGGTTTATCATTCACTGTACCGCATCTGCACCGAATTTAACCGATTCGACTGGGCACTGCCAAGAACGGACAACTATTATGACGGATCCAATCTGTCTGCCTATGATTTCAACCGGGATCCGCGGAACGTCAGAACCCATCTGGCAGAAATGGAGAGGCTTGCAGAGGAAGAATCCGAAAGCATAAGCCAATACATAATTTAAACGTAAAAAAAAGCACCTGTAGCTGAAATTGTACTGACAGCCGCAGGTGCTCTTTCCTTCTACTCTTCCACCGTAATCCCTTCGAGAATCTTTTCCTTCGAACGGGACTTCGGATCAATCTTCTTTTCCACCATACCCACAATCCGCGTCAAAGCGCCGGAAATGATGAAGTAGATGATAGCTGTAAAGATCAGCGCGAAAAATGCCTGATAGGTACGTGCTCTCACCAAGTCCGAAATCTTCGTCAGATCCTGAATGGCAATATAGCCGGCAACGGAAGTTTCTTTGATCAGCGTAACCACTTCATTCTTGTAAATCGGCAGGAAGTGTCTGGCAGCCTGGGGCAGAAGGATTTTGAAAAAGCTCTGTCTGTCGCTGTAGCCCAGCGCCGTAGCTGCCTCATACTGCCCGTTTCCGATGGCACCGAAGCCAACGGCAAGCATGTCATACATGGAGCAGGCAAAAATCAGGGTGAAGCCCACGATGGCCACAAGGGTACCGCTCAAGCGGGTGGATCCAAAGATGATATAGTACAGAATCATCAGCAGGAGTACCGTCGGCATTCCCTGAATGAGCCAGAGGGTTGCGCTGGTGATTCCATTGGCGATCCGGTTGCCTTTGCGGCAGACCATGAATACAGCAAAGCCGATGACGGTTCCCAGAATGATGGAGCTCAAGGTGATCAGCAGGGTTGTGCCTGCACCGGATGCGAAAAGCTTCCACCGGCTTTCCTTGATAAACGTGTTGTTGAAGTTGTCCTTCAGCTTCGCGATAAAACCGACGTTTTCATCCGTTTCACCGGGAACTACCATGAAAATATCGCAGGTGTAGTACACTTCCGAAAGGCATGCATTGTCGTCTCTTTCATCACTCAGGATGATATTCAGGCCGATATCGTACTTTCCGGATTCTGCGCCCGGTGCAATGGATTCAAAGGCAACGCGCTGAATATTCGGGGTGTAGCCGTATTCTCTGCAGAATCGGAACATGAAGTCAATGTCATAGCCGCAGTCCCCCTCATCGTTGACGTAGGAGAACGGCTCATATCCGCCTTCACAGGCAATGATCAGCTCTCCGTTTTCCCCGGTGAAGCCGCCCTGCTCTGTTTTGCTGGTTTCCGCGTCAAAATCCCTCACCCAGTAATTGTACATCTCGTCCAGCATACCGTCGCCGTCCGGACCGTGGTTTGCAATGAATTCGTTGATTTCTGCCAGAAGCCGCTCCTGCTTGTCATTATTTCCGATGATGACCGCCGCCTCGCAGAGGCCGGCACTTTCATCCAGCGTGGCCAGCTCAGGGTGTGCAGCCGCAGTGGCATAATATCCCACTTCCTCAATGAGGTAGGCATCGATTTTCTGGGAATTCAATGCGAGAATCATGTCTTGGGGCATGGTGAAATACTGAATTTCCGCATCCGGGCACTCGTCCGCAATATGGGTTTCGTAGAGGCAGCCGGTCTGCACACCGATTTTCTTTCCGTTTAAATCTTCAATTTTTTTATACTCCGAAGCATAAGCCGGGGACATGGTGCCGAAAAGCATCACCACTGCCGTCAGAAGCAGGAGTACGAAAGAAGCATATTTTTTTGCAGTGATTTTCATGATCTTATGCCTCCTCCCATTTGAAATGTATTTCAATCAGGTTGTTGTAGATATCGTTGTCCGTTTCGATGACCCGGTCAATCAGTTCCGTGGTAGGTTCATTGAGCATTTCCAGGAACAGCTCGTTATCCGAATCCTTCGGATCGTGGTGCTCACCCTTATACCGGATGCTCAGAGAAAGCAGGTCCATCTTTTCGGAGTAGTCGACACGGATGAGAACCTCCGGATGATCCGTTGCTTCCATGATGTTATTGACGACGATTTCCTCCATGGCAATCTGCAGATCACTGATACGCTCATTTTCAATCAGCAGCTTTTCTGCATACTGCTGCAGTTCGTCGTATGCATCCGTGAAGTCATAATCGTCCGTTTCAATCTTATAGGTCAGCGAGGTCAGACGCTTGATAAACTTGATGGTATTCGGCTTCTTCGGATGTTCGAAGATTTCCTTCGGCGTACCCTCTTCGTAGATCCCGCCCTGATCCATAAACAGGACCCGGTTGGAAATTTTCCTTGCAAAATCCATCTCGTGGGTTACGATCATCATGGTAATGCCGGATTTGGCCAGCATGCGGATGACGGACTGCACTTCGCCGATCATGCCCGGATCGAGGGCGCTGGTTGGCTCATCGAAAAGGATGATATCCGGATCCATGGCCAGAGTTCTGGCGATGGCGATTCTCTGCTGCTGTCCGCCGGAAAGGTCCTCCGGGTAGTTAAATGCCTTGGAACTGAGACCTACCGTGTTCAGCAGGTACATGGCCTTGTCATAAGCCTCCTGACGGGAACGTCCCAGAAGGGTGATCTGCGGATTCATGATGTTTTCAATAACGGTAAGATGCCCGAAGAGATTGAAAGACTGGAACACCATTCCCATCTTTTTCCGGATTTCATTGAGATCACACTTCCCATCGTTGATCACCTGCCCATCCACGATGATTTCGCCGGATGTAGGCGGCTCCAGCATGTTGATACAACGGAGCAGCGTGGATTTGCCGGTACCGGAAGGACCGATGACGGCAATCACGTCGCCCTTATTTATGGTGACATTGACATCTTCCAGAGGGGTAACATCCTCGAATTCCTTTCTTAAATGTCTCAGTTCAATCATTTCACACGCCCTCCTTCACCAGATTCCTTCACCAAATTCAAAGCATTACAAAAAGCCCAGATAGAATCTGAGCTGTGGTTTCTGATTTCATATTTTACCCAGGTCGTAAAACCATAAAGCGCCTCAACACAAAAAGACGCTGCAGCGGAATTCCTCATTTCCGCCTTGACCTTAAAGTATTCTTTTGTTTCCATTTTAGAACTATCAACTCCAGATCGGTACCCCCGCCATGTCGCGGGAACCTCGTTTTGTTTCAGGATATCGCTGCCTTAATCGATCGTGCAGCCCTGAGAGAGAACGCCTTTCTCTCCTTTGGTCAAACTCCCGGAATGCCGGGCCAGTAGATGCCTTCATGTGTTACGGTTTCAGGCACCATCCAAAATTTACATTTCTGCTTACATATAGATTTAAATGTCAATTCAGTATACAACGAAATGGATAAATAAGCAATGGTTAAACAGGAAATAATTCGCCTTTTTTCGATATAATTTTCGTTGACAAACACGTCCTTCCTTGGTATCATCGATTTGCAGAAAGGAGCAGCAGAACATGAGTTATACCAGTATCTTCGATGTGATCGGCCCCAACATGATCGGGCCGTCCAGTTCCCATACAGCCGGCGCCGTGGCCATCGCCCTGATGGCACGAAAGCTCTTCATCCGGCCCGGTGCACCAGAGAAAACCAGCGCAGCAGGCGCAAATGACACGGAAAGCGCATCTGACCTGGAAGGCGCATCCTGCACGGAAGACACAGCAGGCCGGCAGATCGCCCGCGCGGACTTCACCCTATACGGATCCTTCGCCAAAACCTATCACGGCCACGGCACCGATAAAGCCCTGCTGGGCGGCATTCAGGGCTTCACACCGGATGACATCCGCATCCGCGACGCCTTCACCATTGCCGACCGCACCGGGCTCCAGTACAGTTTCACCGAAAATCACGAAAACCTGGGCTATCATCCCAACACGGCAGATATCCTGCTCACCGGAACCGACGGAAGCCGGCAGTTCGTCCGCGGCGTATCCACCGGCGGCGGTCGCATGAAAATCGTCCGCATCAACAACATCGACGTGGACTTCACCGGCCAGTACAGCACGCTGATCGTCCGTCAAAAGGACACCGCCGGCATCGTGGCCCACATTTCCAGCTGTCTCAGCGAAAAGAATGTAAACATCGCTTTCATGCGCCTCTACCGGGAAGCCAAGGGCGAAACCGCCTACACCATCATCGAGTCCGACCAGGTCATCCCGCCGGAAATCATCGATTCCATCAAAGCACACGACGGTATCTATGAAACCACCGTCATCCAGGTTTAAGGAGGGAGACTGCCATGCATACAGAACGAACTGAAAATTATGACTTTAACAGCGGAAAGGCGCTGCTGTCTCTCTGCACCGCCAACGGAATTCCCATTTCCGAAGCCATGCTCCTGCGGGAAATCCAGCTGGGCGAAACCACCCGGGAGGCCGTGCTGAAAAAGCTGTCCCGTTCCATCGAGATCATGCGGACATCCACCACCCAGCCCCTTACGGATCCCATTCCGTCCATGGGCGGCCTGATCGGTGGCGAAGCGCAGAAGGTCTGGAACGGCGCAAAATCCGCAGGCCCGGCTCCTCTTTGCGGCATGACCCTTTCCAAAGCCATCGCCTACGCCATGGCAGTGCTGGAAGTCAACGCTTCCATGGGGCTGATCGTAGCCGCACCCACAGCCGGCTCTTCCGGTGTGATACCCGGTGCGGTGCTTTCGGTCTGTGAGGATTACGGACTAAGTGACGCAGCCGTCTTCGACGGGCTGCTGAACGCCAGCGCCATCGGCTATCTGTTTATGCGGAACGCCTCTGTCGCCGGCGCGGAAGCGGGCTGCCAGGCGGAGGTGGGTGCCGCCTCCGCCATGGCCGCCTCGGCCATCGCCCAGCTCCTGGGCGGCAGCCCGCAGCAGTGCCTGCAGGCAGCCAGTCTGGCCCTTTCCAACCTGCTGGGTCTGGTCTGCGACCCCATTGCAGGACTGGTGGAAGCGCCGTGCCAGACCCGGAATGCCATCGGCGTGGCCAATGCCTTCACCAGCGCCCAGCTGGCGCTGGCTGGTGTAAACCATCCGGTACCCTTTGACGAAATGACCGAAGCCATGTATAAAGTCGGCAAATCCCTGCCCTTTGAGCTACGCGAGACCGCTCTGGGCGGCAACGCCGGTACACCGACCGGCTGCAGCCTTTGCGGCAGTTGCCGGCACTGAATCGAAAAGAAGGGCAGCGCCCTGACGGTTTTCCGCCAGAGCAATGCCCTTTCTTGTTTCCTCGTTATTTCACGGTTCTGATTGCCTTTCTGGACCAGGTCGTGTAAATCTTTTCTCCATCAATGAACACGAAGCCGCGTACTTTATAGTAGTATTTCGTGCCTTCCTGGATTGCCGTGTTGTAGTAAGCACTCTTCTCTGTGGTGAAAATAGGTTTCTTGCCGTAGCCTTTGTATCTCTTGGTGGAGCGGTAGATTTCCACCCCGTCAAAATCCATCATCTCACCGTCTTCATTGTACCAGGTGATCTTCACGGCCTTCTTACAATATGTTTCAGATTCATATCTGTGGTTTAATAATCCAGACTATCCTCGTTCATAAGAAAGTCGAACAAGTCTATTGTCGTTATTCCTTTTTCATCTCTCATAACATTAAGTCCATTTCTGGTAACCACAATTTTCTTAAATGAATCATCTATATAGTACAGAGATTTCTTTTCCTGTTCCTGCTTTTCAGGCAATTCCATTGAAAGTGCAGACTGAACATAGTATTTTTTACTGCCCAGAGTCGCTATGAAATCAACTTCTAAAGACTTCTGAGCATATATCGCATGGCCGTTTTTGTCTTTGCGCCGGTAGCCTCACTTATATTCATTTCTCCCACATCAACATTGAATCCTCTATAGCGAAGTTCGTTATAGATAATGTTTTCCATTATATGCGTTTCTTCTATCTGACGAAAATTTAGTCTTGCATTGCGCACGCCTATATCCTCAAAGTAGATTTTAAACGGCGAATCAATATATTTTCTTCCTTTGATGTTATACTTTGCCGCCCGCCTTATAATAAATGCTTCACAAAAATGATCAATAAAACGGTCGATTGTTTCCGCCGTTATCTCACCGTGACCAAGACTTGTAAATGTATTGGCGATTTTGCTCGGATTCACCGGTGAACCAATTACTGATGCCAGAATATCAAAGGTATCAGATAATTCCTGTTTCTTGCGGACTCTATTCCTTTGAATAATCTCTTTGAGATATGTTTCTGCTGTAAGATTTTTCAAATACTGAATCTGCTGCTGTTCATCTCCCATCGATGCAACCAGAGGTATTCCGCCTGTCACAATATAGTTTGCCCACGCCTGACGGACTTCTTGTCCGGTACCGTTTACATACTCAGAAAAAGTTAATGGCTGCACATGCAATTCACAGCTTCTTCCTTTAAACTCTGTAGCTATGTCCGCAGACAGAAATCTTGAATTATCCAAAGTACTGTGCTGTTTTGTAGATAAACCAAGTTTTTTTTAATATATTATTTCCAATTTGGATATTGATTATACGAAATGGCTATCTCCTTCCACCAGCATTTTATATATTTTTCAGAGGTTGCCATGGAAGTCACTTCCACATATGGCTGACGATATTTACTGTATTTCCTTTTTCAGCTCGAATACTGTTATTCTTTCTGTCTTTCAGACAGTTACGCCTCTTCATTACAAGCAGCAAGCAGCTCCGCACTCACATGACGGATCAGGTTTTCGAACTCCGGCACGCTGGTGTCGTGTCCTGCGAAGCAGGCTACAAACGGCTGTTTTGCATAGATCAGACCCACATCGTTGGTCAGATCTTCGTCTTCCCCGGTTTTATGTGCCACCGGGACCTCCCAGCCGATGATACCGCAGATTTTGTGGTTGATCTGCTGCAGGAAAAGAACATCTTCAATTTCCTTCGAAACCTGCTCGCTGACAAAGGTTCTGCGGTAAATTTTCTCCAGAAGCATGCCCATTTCCTTCGGGACAATATAGTTCTGCAGCCCTGCTTCAGAGGCTTCTGCATCGAAAAGAAGGCGATTCAGCTTCGTATCTGTGAGACCGATGTTTCGGAATTCTTCCGCATAAGCAGGAATTCCGAACCGTTTGATCAGCAGGTTGGTGGCCGCATTATCGCTGATGGAAATCATCAGCTTGCATAGGGTGCGGATATCCACATCCAGTTCGTCCGTAAACAAAGTCAGGGCACCGCAGATCGGAAGCTTGTCTTCCTGCCCCACATGGATCTTTTCCTCCATAGTGCATTTTCCCTCACTTGCCCATTTGGAAATGCACATGAAAATGGGAAGTTTGATCACACTGGCTGCCAGATACGGTTCATTTTCCTGATATCCCAGTTCCTCTCCGGTAATCAGATTTTTATAATAAAATCCGGTATGCCCGGTCTGCAATTTCATTCTGTCCAGAATGGAACATTTCAATCTGTCATCCATAACAGTTTACTCCTTTCGATGCTGTTGAATCCGCTGTTTTATCTCCTTACCGACCGGCCAAGCCGGTTGTTGATGATCCGGTCATTCTGCAGAGCCACCCTGCCTCCGATGAGAACCCAGTCAAATCCTTCTGACGGAATCTGTCCGTCTTCAAAAGTGGCGCGGTCTGTTACCCGGTTCAGATCAAAGATTACCACGTCCGCATCACTTCCCGGCAGGAAGTTGCCCTTCTGCGGCAGATTCAGACGATCCGCAGCCATGGTTGACATTTTACGCACACCATCCAGCAGAGAAAGTCTGCCGGTTGCAAGATACTCGCGAATGAATTTGGCGAAGCTTCCGGAAGCACGCGGATGTCCTTTTCCCTCCATACGAATGCCGTCGCTGCCGATCAAGACCAGCGGCGAAAGAAGTGCCATCTCCACGTCTTCCTTCTTCATAAAATAGCCGACTGTACCGGTATCCGGCGCTGTTTCCCGGAGCTCATCAAAGATTTCTTTCGTGCAGCGCTGGCCGGAATATTTTCCATTCACAATCAGAATGCTGTCATAGTCGGACTGATAGCTTTCCAGGAATCCTTCATCATAGGTTGTTGCGCCAATTTCGGTACTGAAGGCTTCGTACGGATAACAGTCGCAGAGCATATCGATGCCCCTGGCACGATAGTCCTCTATATTGCAGAGAAGCTGCTGCATCTGGCCGTAACCGCCCATGCTTCCGATATGTGAAAACTGCACCTTTACCCGGCCTTCCTGTCCCATTCTCGCCAGCTCATCCGCTGCTTCAAATACACCGTCCACATCCATACGAACATGGGATGTCACCAGCTTGTCATCCTTCTGGCAGAGGCGAATCAGCGTCAGGATTTCGTCCCAGGTGGTTCCGGGCACGTATTTGACGCCGAAGGAAATACCCAGACAGCCCTGCTCCAGACAGGTCCGTGCGGCTTCCTTCATTTCCGCAATGGCCGCGGCATCCACCGGTTTGTACTTATCCCGTTTTCCATCCAGATTTCGCAGCCAGGTATGTCCTGCCATCAGTCCAATATTGACGGGCGCACCATCGCGATCTGTAATATCCAGATACAGGACAGGATCATAGTTGTTGGTACCGCAGTTTCCGCCGATATCCAGGGTCACACCCATCCGCAGCGCGGATTCCGCCATGCCGGTTTCGATGGTGTCTGTACGGGGATCATATTCGTCCTCATGCATGTGGATATCAATGAAGCCCGGACAGACGATTTTTCCGGAGGCATCGATCACCAGATCCGCCTCCGGTTCTTCTGCAGTCAGATTCACAATCTTCCCATTCTCGATATACAGGTTCAGGATCTGGTCGATATTCTGTTTCGGATCAACAATATGCCCGTTTTTAATCAATACTTTTCTTCCCACCTCGAACTCCTTTCACTTTTTTGTGTATATTCCTGTCTTATTGCAGGTTTCAAGCAGCGTCAGCACATTCTTCACCTGAAGCACCACGCCGATCATCAGGCAGCGCTCATCAATCTGAAAACAGCTGTTATGCAGCACCGGCCTCCGCTCCGGTGCAGTTTCCGGGCTGCTGCAGCCCAGATGAAAATAACATGCCGGACGTGCTGCCGCAAAATACGAAAAGTCTTCACATCCCAGTTCCGGTACTTCCTCCCGAAACACATTTTCATCTCCAAGAATTTCCTTCGCATTTCGCTCTACTGCAGCTGTCACTATATCATCATTGATCAGCGGTCCGTAGCTTTCGGTCACATGAAAGTCCACTTCAGCCCCCATGACTCGCCCGATGCCTTCTGCTGTCGTCCGGATTCGATTTCGTACCGCAATCCGCGTGTTCGGATCCAGCGTGCGGATAATACCGGACATTTCCACACAGTCTGCGATCTGGTTGCGAACGGTTCCGCCATGGATCTTACCGATGGAGCAAACTGCCGAATCCGTCGGAGCCACATTTCGGCTGATCACCGACTGTATCCCGTTCAGAATGGCGGCAGCTGTCATGATGCTGTCCACCCCTGCTTCCGGCTGTGCACCGTGTGCCCCTTTTCCGTGCACCGTAATGTCGATCATATCAGAGGCGGCATACATTTTTCCGTATCGGATACCTGCCTGACCGGCTTCATACTCCGGTGACACATGCAGGCCCAGCATAAAGTCTACATGGGGATTTTCCAGACATCCCGCTTTGATCATCCGCTCCGCGCCGCCGACCGATTCTTCTGCCGGCTGGAAAAAGAACTTCACAGTTCCCTTCAGCTGACTTCGCACCCCGGAAAGTACTCTGGCGACACCCATCAGAATGGCCGCATGTGCATCATGTCCGCAGGCATGCATAACGCCTGAGATCTTCGAAGCATACGGCAGCCCGGTTTCCTCCTGTACCGGCAGTGCATCGATATCAGCACGCAGTCCGACCACAGGCCCTTCACGATCTCCCTGCAATACCGCAACAATCCCGGTCCCATTGAGAACTATTTCATATGGAATTTCCCATTGTGCCAGTTTTTCTGCCAGATACGCTGCACTTTCTTCCTCGTGTTCGGATAAACCCGGATATTGATGAAGGTGTCTGCGGATTTCCCGGATCTCCTCTTCCAGCCCTTTGTCCCGGATGATTTTCTCTTCGAAAAAATGATCTGATTCTGTCATCGAATTGCACCCCGTTCTTTCATAATACTGTCCGATACCATTATATCCCATCTGCATGTAAATGAAAAGCAAAAAATCACCGGAACGTCCATGCGCTCCGGTGATGAAAATATATCAGCATTTATGGATTTTATTCTGCGAACAGCGGTGTGGACAGGTATCTGTCGCCGGTATCCGGCAGCAGTGCCACGATGGTCTTGCCCTTGTTTTCCGGACGCTTTGCCAGTTCGATGGCGGCGAAAGCTGCTGCACCGGAGGAAATACCCACCAGTACCCCTTCTTTTCTGCCGATGAGCTTTCCGGTGGCAAAGGCATCCTCATTGGAGACCGTGATAATCTCATCATAAACCCCGGTATTCAGCACATCCGGCACGAAGCCTGCGCCGATTCCCTGGATTTTGTGGGCACCGGCCACACCGGTGGACAGGACTGCAGAAGAAGCCGGCTCCACCGCTACAATTTTGACGTCCGGATTTTGCGCCTTCAGATATTCGCCGACGCCTGTCACCGTACCGCCGGTACCGACGCCTGCAACAAAGATGTCCACCTTGCCGTCGGTATCCGCGTAGATCTCCGGACCGGTGGTCTCTCTGTGAGCCTTCGGATTGGCCGGATTGACAAACTGACCCGGAATGAAGCTGTCCGGGATCTCCGCTGCCAGTTCATCCGCCTTGGCGATGGCGCCCTTCATACCCTTGGCACCTTCCGTGAGAACCAATTCTGCGCCGTATGCCTTCATCAGCTGACGGCGTTCCACGGACATGGTCTCCGGCATTACGATGATGATCCGGTAGCCTCTGGCGGCAGCCACTGCAGCCAGGCCGATTCCGGTGTTTCCGGAGGTCGGTTCGATGATGACGGAACCCGGTTTCAGCTTTCCGGTGGCTTCGGCCTCATCGATCATGGCCTTGGCGATACGGTCTTTCACAGAGCCCGCCGGATTGAAGTATTCCAGCTTTGCCAGCACGGTGGCCTCCAGGCCCAGTTCCTTCTCAATATTGGTAAGTTCTAACAGCGGTGTTTTTCCGATCAGCTGATCGGCAGATTTATAAATAACGGACATGATGGTTTCTCCTTTCAAAATCTATTCTCTCGATTTTATTCTTAATCTTAATTCGCATTTTACGCTTATTTCGCTACGGCGTCAAATCCGCCCTGCAGATCGGCGAGGATGTCGTCGATGTGTTCGGTTCCGATGGAAAGACGGATGGTATTCGGCTTGATGCCCTGATCCAGCAGTTCCTCTTCGGTCAGCTGGCTGTGGGTCGTTGTGGCCGGGTGGATCACCAGGCTCTTCACGTCGGCTACATTGGCCAGCAGGGAGAAGATCTTCAGGTTGTCGATGAACTTATGGGCTTCCGCCTGTCCGCCTTTGATCTCGAAGGTGAAGATGGATGCGCCGCCGTTCGGGAAGTATTTCTCATACAGTGCGTGATCCGGATGATCCGGCAGGGATGGATGGTTCACCTTTTCCACCTGCGGATGGTTCTTTAGGAAGTCGATCACCTTCTTTGTGTTTTCTGCGTGGCGTTCCAGACGGAGGGACAGGGTTTCCACGCCCTGCAGCAGCAGGAAGGCCGCAAACGGGGAAATGGTAGCGCCGGTATCTCTCAGAAGGATGGCCCGGATATATGTCACGAAGGCTGCCGGACCTGCAGCTGCCGTAAAGGATACGCCGTGATAGCTCGGGTTCGGTGCTGCGATGGCAGGATAGTTGCCGGAGGCTGCCCAGTCGAACTTGCCGGAATCTACGATGATGCCGCCCAGGGTCGTTCCGTGTCCGCCCAGGAACTTGGTTGCGGAATGCACTACGATATCTGCGCCGTGTTCGATCGGCCGGATCAGATATGGCGTACCGAAGGTGTTATCCACTACCAGCGGCAGACCGTGCTTGTGTGCCAGTTCTGCCACCGCATCGATATCCGGAATGTCACTGTTCGGATTGCCCAGTGTTTCGATGTAGATGGCTCTGGTGTTCTCCTGGATGGCGTCCTCCACTTCCTTCAGGTTATGTACATCCACGAAAGTTGCCGTGATTCCGAAATTAGGAAGTGTATGAGCCAGCAGATTGTAGCTGCCGCCGTAGATGGTCTTCTGTGCCACGATGTGGCCGCCGTTCTGTGCCAGAGCCTGGATCACATAGGTGATGGCTGCCGCACCGGATGCCAGGGCCAGAGCGGCCACGCCGCCTTCCAGTGCAGCGACTCTCTTTTCCAGTACATCCTGAGTGGAGTTGGTCAGACGTCCGTAAATGTTTCCTGCGTCTGCCAGACCGAATCTTGCTGCCGCATGAGCACTGTCGTGGAATACATAAGAGGTGGTTGCGTAAATTGGGACGGCTCTTGCATCGGTTGCCGGATCTGCGGTTTCCTGACCTACGTGGAGCTGTAATGTTTCAAATTTATATTCAGACATGATTTTCTTTCCTTTCTGTTCATTCAAATGTTATGCTTTCGTTTTAGTTTCTAACAAGTTGTTCATTTCGTTTTCATGATTCACATTGCCCGCCGGGGGCAGCAGCACATTCGTCCGAATCGGAAATTGGCACGTACAAGTTCTTCAAAGTAATGCTTCATCTAAATAGTCTCCTTTCGACCTGCCATTTAGGATAGTCTTATATTAGCATAGTAAACCTATATTGTCAATAGGTTTTTAGGAATTATTTTTCCTTTTTCTTATAAGATGTGTAAGCCCTCCAGGTGTACAAAAAAAGACACCGAACCATTACAGTCCAGTGTCTTTTCATGCGGCCTGACGCCACGATTCATTTTACTTAATAATGCAAATCTTATTTTGCAGTCGCTTCTTCCTTACCAAACAGTACCTTGAAGCCATCCACAACCAGGATAACAGCCAGTACCAGGATCGGAATGATGATAACGCACTGCAGACCTTCTACGATGGCAGAACCTTCGCCGGCCATCAGAACCTGCGCATTCTTGATGAACTTCAGAACCAGAGCGGAACCGGAAGTGATCAGCATGAACACCAGCGGAATGTAGAACATGCTGTTCTTTCTGCCGATTTTCTTGAGGAAGCATGCTGCTGCCAGGAATGCAGGAACAGCAACCAGCTGATTGCAGGCACCGAACAGAGGCCAGATCTTTACGTATCCGGCAATGGTCAGCAGAGCTGCAGCAGCGATGGTGATGGCAGTTGCAACATACATGTTGCCCAGGATATTCTTGGAACCGTCCTTATTGGTAGCAAACAGTTCCTGGAACAGGAACCGGCCCAGTCTGGTGGCGGTATCCAGAGAAGTCAGTGCGAAAGCAGAAATTGCAAGCAGCAGCACGGTGTGTGCAGTGGTTTCAGGGAAGCCCAGCTTGCCCAGCATTGCGGAGATACCGCCTGCGAATACCTGCGGCGGCGTCATGCCTGCCCAGGAATCCATGGAAGCACTTCCTACAGCGATCAGAGCGATGACTGCCAGTACACATTCTACCAGCATGGAACCATAACCAATGGCCTTGGCGTCGCCTTCATTGTTCAGCTGTTTTGCAGTGGTACCGGAGGAAATCAGGCTGTGGAAGCCGGAAATCGCGCCGCACGCAACAGTAACGAACAGGTAAGGGAAGATGGTGCCGCCGGAGGTGCTCCAGCCGTTAAATGCGTTCAGCTGCATGGTCGGGTTGGTGAATACGATACCTACGATCGCAGCGATGATCATGAAGTACAGCAGGAAGCTGTTCAGATAGTCTCTCGGCTGCAGCAGGATCCAAACCGGTGCCACGGAAGCGATGAAGATGTAGATGAATACTACGATCAGCCAGGTGGTCTTCGGCAGATAGATCGGGCATGCAATACCGATGGCGATACATGCAATCAGCAGTACCACGCCGACTACAGTATTGATTCCCAGATGGGAAGACTTTCTGTTGAACAGACCAAAGGCAACAGCCAGAGGGATGAACAGCAGAGAAGCGGTTGCTACGGAACCGTTGGCAGGAACCTGTGCACCCTCCGCGTTGAAGCCGGAGAAAGTACCTGCTACGATATCAGCGAATGCAGCAACAACCAGAATCAGAACCAGCCATGCGAAAACGGTAAAGCACATTTTCGTTCTGTGGCTGATGTTGATTTCAATGATTTCACCCAGGGATTTGCCCTTGTGGCGGATGGATGCAAACAGTGCGGAGAAGTCCTGCACAGCACCGAAGAAGATACCGCCGAGCACAATCCACAGCAGTACAGGAACCCAGCCGAATACGGCTGCCTGAATCGGTCCGTTGATCGGGCCGGCGCCTGCAATGGATGAGAAATGATGTCCAAGAAGTACGGCCTTGTTTGCCGGTACATAGTCCACACCGTCTTCCATTTCGTGAGCCGGTGTCGGTTTGTTCGGGTCAATGCCCCATGATTTCGCAAGGTATGAACCATACGTCGCATATGCGATGATGAACACAGCGATGGAAACCAGAAGAAGTACTACGCTACTCATGTAAAAATTTCCTCCTGATTTAAAATAAAATATAAAATGTATTATTACGCCATCAGCTTCAGGTAGGCTTTTTTCAATTCCTTTCCCTGCTGATTGGTTGTAACCAGATTGTCCCGGGTGGAAACCAGCACCAGACGTGTTTCCAGATATCCGCGGAAGTTGAACAGATACGTTTTTCCAAACTTGTATTTCTTCGCAAAACGCAGCGTCTCATCTTCAATTTTTTCGTCGGTGACGACCACCAGCGTCAGGAACGAATACATGTGGTTCTTCGGCGGATATTTCTCTCCGCCCCGCACGTACTGCGGTTCTGCGATCTCTTCCAGCGGCCGGATCAGTTCCTGCAGCTTTTCTACGGTCAGCGGTCCCTCTTCATCCTTCCAGTTCCGGATGAAAAGATGCTCCTGACTGTTGGCTTCCCACAGCTTAGCTCTCTTCACCAGCACATACCGTGAGTTGTCCACGTTAAAGTGACCGTACACATCATAGAGCTGGCCGCCCAGACGAAGTCCATCCTCCAGATCAAAGGTGGAAGTATAAAAATGTTTCAGTTTTTCCACAAAGGATGCCGCCTGCATATTTCCTCCAGTCTAACAATTTTTTTCATGTTTTTTTGTGATTAATCACAATATGTTTTTTACACACTTTCTAATTTATCACGTTTTCGCCAAAAGTCAATAGGAAAATGCAAAAAACCTTGAAATTCAAGGTTTTTCGCTGTTTTTTCTTATTTTTCATCGTCTTCCCGGCAGAGAAAGCTGTACAGATGCCGGATATTCATATCCTTCGGAATCCGAGCCCCGTGTTTTCCCGGCGGCAGCAGGCTCCTGTGACAGCCGTGATCCGGCGAGAAAAACAATACGGTATTGTGATTCTTCCAGTGTTTTTCGATGGCATCGTGGATTTTGCAGAAGGTATCCGCATTTTCGGAAAGCTCCTTCATGGATCTCCGCCCTTCCGGACCGAACCGGTGCATGGCCCAGTCATAGTTGCCGTTATACAGCACGATCAGGTCATGCCGGTCTTCTTCGATCAGTTCCAGTGCCTTCAGATTGCACAGATGCCTGTCCTCGTAGATGTAATAGTCTATATTCCGTTCTTTGAAGATCTCTGCAATGGAGTCTCCCGCAGTGCAGACAATGGCAACCTTCTTTCCTGCCGCTGCCAGGTCATCAAACAGGGTATTCACTTTCAGCACCGGCTTTTCATACTTCCGGATCCCATGTTCTGCCGGTGCCATGCCGGAATACATGGTTGCAAAGCATACCGGCGTCACCGGCGGATATGCAGCACGCAGGTTCTCCGTCAGATCGACCCGCGTCATGACTTCCCGGAAATGGTCCGCATGCTTTTCCACGATCCATTCTCCGATGGCATCGGGATTGTAAACAAAAACCCGGTCACAGTCAATGACTCTCTGCTGCCGTTCCCCGAATTTCAGTTTGGCCATAGTCAGGACTCTCTCAATGGGTTTCACATTATAATCCGTTGCTCTGGTGGTCTTCAGCCCCAGCAAAGCTTCAATGGTCGGGCGCATCGCTGTCAGATCCAAAGGGTGAAAAGCCGACTGGTTAAAATCCTTTTTCATCATAATACACCTCCGGGTTATAAGATTTTGAAAAGTGCCCCTGCGGTCGCCGCAAGAGACCCTGCTACAACAAGTATCTGAAATGGCAGACTTCCCAGCCGCCCGCAGATGGGACTGGTGCCGGTCCGCTTTCTCGCGTGATGATATGCCGCGATGACCCCCACGCCGGTCAGAACCTGCACCAGGCTTGCCAGACGGGAAAAGCCTACGAAGCTGGTCAGCCCCAGGAGGGCGATAAACAGGCATGGCAGCGATGTAATCAGCCAGCTCTTTCGGTTACCCATCCCGGTCTGCTCTGCGAATACATCCCGCAGATTCAGCGTATTGGCCCAGAAGGATGTGGCAAGGGCCAGCAGAGAAAACACATAGCCGATGATGCTGACCCAGCCTCCCAGCTTCGCCGACAGATCCACCAGCGCACCGTTTTCTGTGATGCCGCCACCTACCGTATATAATGTAATAAATGTGATCACACCCACCAGTACCAGATTCAGGCCGGTTCCTGCAGCGATGGCACCGGCAATCTGTTTCCGGTCACCGTCAAGGCCCTTCACCACCTGAGGCACCGACATGACGGCCGACAGAGAAAAGGATACCATGCTGTACAGCGCCATCACATTGGACCATGCCACCCGGCCGCCTTCGAAGTCAGCGGATCCGTTTTTCAGGCCTGCAGCCACCAGGATTCCGATGACTGCTGCCATGGACAGTACTGCGATCTTTTCACAGATTCCAACCAGCTTCATGCCAAAAAACACCACTGCCGCTGCCGCTGCATAGAAAACTGTCATGGCCGCCCAGGCCGGCATGCCCAGCCAGGAGACCAGGACCGCACCGCCGCCGGTAATAAAGCCGCTGACATTGACGATCACCGAAAGGCCCAGCAGGACGAACGCGCCCCATGTGAGCACCTTTCCGTATTTTCCGATGAACAGGTCTTTTTCAAAGCACTTGATGAACTGCGCGCCTCCATTATGCAGAGACAGTTCTGCGATCATAAAATGAAGCAGAAGATTGATCAGATAAACTGCCGCCAGGATCCAAAGCAGATCTCCTGTACTGTTTCTTGAAGCGATATACGGTACAGAGAGAATTCCTGCACCCACACCGTGTCCGATAATCAGACTGGACGCTTCGAAAAACGTCAGCTTTGCCTCACTCTTTATTTCCATAGAATAAAATGCATTCCTTTCTTTCTGATATGGCTTATGCCGGCAGATCACTCCGCTGGTCACGGTACTGCATGTCCTCTTCCTTCAGAATCGCATAGCCGATGACCTTGCCGTTTTCGTCCGTCATCACCAGGACATTATATAAATAATCCCCGTATTCCAGCCATGTGGAGCCGTAATACTGACCTCCCAGACCCCAGTTGCCCCGGTCATATTGGTCTTCTGTCAGAAATGATCCATCCGCGGTATAATACTTGGCCAGCAGCGACCGGATGCCTTTCATTCTGAATTCCGGATCCTCGGAATCCATCCAGATATTGGAGTAACCGCAGATGGAGCCCGGCTCCAGCCCGGCCATGCCATAGTCGATGTCCAGGATATATACATCGTCTTCTGCATAATAAGAATAGTAGAAGCAGTCCTGTGGAATCTCCGGTGCGTCTTTCAGCGCATCCTCGACTGTTTTCCCGACTTCCTTCCAGATTTTTTCTTCATCCAGTTCGAAGCCGTAGATCAGCTCCAGATCATAGTTTGCCTGGTTCACATTGGTGCAATACTGGTAAGCATAGGCAATCAGCTTCCGATCCTTGTCGAAGAAGCAGACCAGATTGGTGTTATGCACATACCAGTCCACCCACATTTCGTTTTCCACCATGTAGTATTCTTCCTGATCCAGATAGTGGTTTACACCCTCCAGAACACGCAGATAAGCCATTTCTGCGGTCACCTGTTCCATCGGCCGCATATAAAATCCGGTATAGTAATATGCCGCTTTCTCCCGGACTTCCTCCGGCAATGCATCAATATTCAGCAGGAATCCGTTCTGATCCCCCTGCACTTTCATCTGGTATACGTCCATCCGGTTCTTTTCTGCAATGCATCCGGATACGCCGTACACTGCAAAAATCAGCACCAGCACCAGGGCCGCTGCAGCAACGGCAATCTTCACCGGCTTTACCTCCAGAATAATGCCGTCTTTCAGCTTCCCGAAGAACCCTTTCTGCGCCTCGGATTCATTTACCGCAACAAAATGCACCGCATCGGCTTCCACGAATCCAATTGCAGCCAGTGCGCCTGCCAGAGCCTTCTGCGCCAGATCCAGCGGCATGAGGCAGGAAGCTGCGCCTTCCATAAGAACTGCAGCCAGCGCCGGCGCACCGATGGAGTACATTTTGACGCCGCACCGCCGTTCCTCCGCTTCCACCGCCCGTCTCAGCTTCTTGCGTGCCATGGAGATCCTGCTCTTGATAGTTCCCTCCGGAACCTCTTCAATTTCCGCAATCTGCCGCATGGTCAGATGTTCATAGAAATACAGCAGTACGGCCCGTTTCTGTTCCTCCGGTAAAAGATCGATGATCGCAAAGAGATAGGACTTCACGTCCTTCCGTTCCAGGGAAATATCCAATCCCGGTTCGTCATCTACCAGATTCTGAAAGAATTCTTCTCCTTCTTCCATCAGGATTGTCTTGCTGTCCCTGCGCACTTTATTTTTACATTCGTTGACCGTGATGCGGTAAAGCCAGCTGGTAAATGCGTCTGTACTTTTCAGATCGCCGATACCGGTAAAAACTTTGACAAACACGTCCTGCACCACATCTGCTGCATCTTCCTGATTGCCGAAAATCTTATAGGCATAAAAATAGACCCGGTTATAAGTTTCCTGATACAGCCGGGTAAATGCGCTTTTATCTCCTCCGCGTGCGGCATCAACAATTTCCTGCAGTCGTTCTTCATTCATTTTCCACTGAATCTCTTTCCTTGTAAATTCCCATTGATTCGCCCAAATCCACCCTTATTCTACCGTGAGGGTCTATGGCTTGTCAATAAAAAGAAGCAGCCTGGGACGCTTTTTTCGTCCTCAGGCTGCCGGCTTTATTGTACTTTCCGCCATGCTTTCGCAGACCAGTCCGTATATATTTTCTCACCTTCCACTTCCGCAAAACCTCTTACTTTATAGTAATATCGGATTCCCGTTTTCACCGAGGTATTATAGTAGGTTTCTTTTGAAGTAATGAAGATCGGCTTTTTGCCGTACCCGCTGTACCGTTTCACCGATCGGTAAACTTCAATCCCGTCAAAATCAATATCGCGATCCGCTGTCCAGGTCAGCTTCACTGCTTTCTTTCCGGACTTCATGATTACCTGTTTCGACTGCAAAGTAATATTCACATTCCGAATTGCTTCTTTCTGTGCCTCCAGCGTCTGATCTGCAGGATCACCGTTTTCCGTGCCTGCCGGTGTATTTTCTCCTGCTCCGCCGGATGGTGTGGACGGAACGCCCGGATTCACCGGCGGATTCGGATCATCCGGTTTGCCGGAGTCTTCCTTTACCAAAGCGTATTTGGAGAAATGACCGGTAGTATAAATTACTGCACCATTATCTTCCGTGTACTGCGTTCTTACCGGAACCGGATTCCCATCGTCGGTAAACCATACAACCTGATAATCCGACGCATTTTCCACAGGAATCATCACATCTGCAGTTCCGTCGTCAGAAGTGATTTCTGCTTCTAACTCGTACATTCGACTGACAGCTGCTGTTTCACTGTATAGTTTCTTCAGGTTTTCCACTTCAACGGCGCCAGCTTCAATGGTCTTGCCGCTGGTCAGAATTCCACCGCTGACTGTCGGAGTATCCGGGGTATCAATCTTCTGCGTATGAATATAGATTCTGTTGACAGCACATCTGTCAGGGAATGTAATACTGTATGTCAGAACATCCTTCAAGAGCCCGGCTGTATACCTTTCACCGCATGCTTCCTTCAGGAACTGCATAGGATCATCGGCAGATACTTCAATCTTCATCAGCCCATTCTCCGTTTGTGCATACCCGCCTATGACTGCACCGATAACAGCAGCGGTCTGCTCCGCAGAGACACCGTTTTCATCGCCGGATGACAGATAACCGCCGAAAAGTTTCTCGTGCTCCGTCAGGTTTACACGTGCATTCTGGTTTTCTATGTCATAGATGGCATAGTAGCTGTTTGCTTCTATGGTATAAGGGATAATATTGTTGCCTTCTGCATCAGAAGTGATTTTCTCGATGACATAGCCCGGCTTTAACGTAATGTCAATCGGCATCATGCCGCCGCGATACGGGTTGCCGTCGGCAGTGATTGTCCCCAGTTCTGTAAAACGTGCAGCGGTCATATGATTGCTGTCCGGCTCATCTACTTCCAGTGCCTTGGCATTGTCTGCATTTCCCAGTGCGTAATCCGCATTTTCATATGTTGAGATTACCTGATCTACTGCGTTGGAATCATAAACCACCTCAACCACAGGGTTTATCTCCACGCTTCCCTTCATTTCTCCAACCGTAAAATCAATGCGAAGGTTCTCATTTCCGTAGTACTGCTGGTCTCCATAAGGCTCGAAATATACTTTTCTGACATGTCCATACACTTCGGAATCTTCCGCTTCACTGATCTGAATATATTTTTCTGCCTCCGGATCCACATCCCCATCGAACCCTTCTCCGTTTGGATTGGCAGTCACGGTAAAGTCTGGCACCGCATCTTCGATGCCCGGATAGGAAATGTAGAAATAGTTTTCATCCGGATTTTTCGAAAGATTCAGTGGGAAATATCCATATTCATCCGGAATACCATAAAAGTCTATACCAAGCCAGCTATCATTTCCGATAATTACATCTTTTCCTCCAAGTGTGCTTTCCCCGATCCGGACCGGGAAATAGTAATTCCCGAACGGTGTTTCCTCCGTTTCCTTCAGCTGAACGGAATAAATCAGAGAGGATTCTGCTTTCTTCTTTACAGTAAAAGGAACCGGATTTTCTTCATCCCCTTCATAATCGGAAATCTCAACTGCTGTGTAATATACAGCTCCCTCTTCCGTTTCCATCTTTTCTGCAAAATAATATTCCTTCTCTGTCGTCACCCCATCCAGATTGATTATCACATACTCCTTCGGCTGTGCATCTGCTTTCAGCTGAAGCACATTGTTCTCGTCAGCCGACGTTACATCAGAAGCAGCAAACATACAGATTTCAGGCGGAACAGGATTGTCTTCCGCCCCACCGCCTTCCTCATCACCGTATGTAATGGCAATAGACGCCGAATACAGGACACCTTCTACCGTCCAGCTCGCTTCCATACTGTCAGGAAGGTTTTCTTCATTATATCCTTCTGCAGCAGTATCAATGTAGAATCCGATTTCATAAAAAGAATACAGATTTTCCTTTCTGTCGGACCACTCTGCCCAGGCCGCATCGGTCAGTAAAAACGCATCGGATCCTTCCGCATTGAAATCTTCATCACCCTTTTTCAATGCAGCGGTAACTTCTGGATTTCCAATGGATGGATCTGTCAGTGGACTGAATACACCCGTACCTGCAGCAGTCCCCAAATGGATTGCAACATGACATTCCGTTTCAGAGGTTATGGCAATCGTATCCCCATAGCACGGCGTCCCGCTTTCATCGATACCCTTAAAAACCCTGAGTGCACCGCTTTCTCCTTCCGCCCAGGCCATGGTCGGCATGAACACCACTACCATGATCAGGCACATCAAAACAGCAAAAAACTTTTTCATGTTTCTGTCCTCTCTTTTCTCTTACTTCTTTCTGCTCCGGAAACAGTCTGCGTTGCTTCCAGGCCTTTTTATTTAGACAAAAGTTCTGCATGTTTCGACTTATTTTTTAACAGATATTTACATGTTTTTATTTTTGTGCATTAAGAGATTCCTTGCGCGCATGTCCATATTTTTTCTGCACACAAAAAAGGACGCCAATCACCCTTTTTCGAGGCAATTGGCGTGTATAGATTATCTAGGTATGTTCGTATATATTTCTATAGATTCTATATTTTTCCTTTTTTTACAATTCATTCCGAAAGATATCGGCCGAATTCTCTTTCTTACAAACTCAGAAAATACATTATTTTCCTTTTTCGTGTCTCAATCGGCTTCTTCAGGACGCCAATCGAGTTGAAACGAAGCATTTGGCGTCCCTTTCAACTGTCCAAACCTTCCGGAACAGAACGGATTGTCTGAATTATCTTTCATTCCCCGCCATACACAGCCTTCTCCGTAAACACCAGCCCCATGGGCCGATCCCAGGGCTCCATAGGTATGCAGTCTGCTTTCTGCGCTTCGAAGGCCACCGCCACAATGTGGGCATTGGTACATTGCGGCAGGTAACGGTCGTAAAATCCGGCGCCCATACCCATGCGGCCACCTGCTTCGTCGAACACGGTGCACGGACAGATGACCAGGTCAATCTCTTCCGGCCGAATTTCAACCGACTTTTCCCGTACCGGCTCCCGGATTCCGCAGTAACCGTCTTTCCAGCTGTCCTCCCCCAGCGGCTCCAGAGCGATCATCTCCGTTTTGCTGATGCAGAGGGGGTAGACCAGGCGTTTCTCCGCAAAATCCGCATGCACGGCTTCTTCCAGTGCCTCCAGGCGGACTTCCCCCCGGATTCCTTTATAAATCAGAATCGTCTTCGCCTGCCGGAAAACCGGGGATGCGAGAATGCGCGAGACGATGGATTTTGAGAGGTGATCACGTTCGTCTGCCGACAAGGCGTCGCGGGCAGCGATCCGTGATTTTCGAAGATTTTGCCGTTCCTGCTGATTCATGGTTTCCTTCTCCTTTACTGCAGCTGATGGCGAACCGCTCGGGTAATACCGGGAAGGACCAGACCAAAAGCTGCTGCTTTGACGATGCAGATAATGATCCGCGGCAGCAGACTTCCAAAGATGAAAGCCGCCGAATAATAGCCGTAGATTTTGCTGTCCACATACAGCACGCCGGTGTTCAGAGCCGTAATCAGCAGCTCATTGAGAATCACCAGGACCATCACCTGACGGCCGGACAGAGTGAAGCTGTATTTCTTCGCATACCAGCCGGCCAGCAAGCCGCAGACCACATAAGGCAGCATCCAGAGGGGCGTAGTAATGCTCAGTCCGTAGCGAAGCAGCTGGTAAATCAGCGTACCGATGCCGCCCACCACCATGCCGTCCAGGGGTCCGAAAAGCAGGGCGCTGACCAGAATCGGCAGACTTTCGAAGGTCACCTTCAGGTTTCCCAAATCCAGGGACAGGTAGCCCAGAACGGCGCACATGGCGGCCATCATGGCGTTCATGGACAGTGTTTTGATTTTTTGTGATTGTGATTTTGGCATAATAATACTCCTTTCATGACAGTTGCCACAAAAGGAGCGCTGCACGTACCTTCCATGGCAGCGGACGCAGGCACAGCACCGCGAAGGAATCCCCCTCTTCGTCCGCCGGCAACATCCCATCCGGCGGCACTTGACGCGCTGTCCTTACTCTGACAACAGAATGATTGTTTCCGGCATGCGCCGGACTATTTTATTTTTCGCAGCAGGGGCACGATCCAGCCTCCCACCGCATTTCCCAGGGTGTTCACCAGCAGGAAAATAAATGCTTTCCCGCTCCACATGCCGGCCATGGAAATATAGAACATATTGGCCACACAGTGTTCGAACCCGCAGAGAATGAAGACCATAACACCGAAAAACAGTGCCAGATATTTCCCGACTTCGTGGGGATTGTTCTTATACCCGTCTACCCCGATAAAAATCAGGAAGTTGCAGAAAATGGCCAGAATAAAAATGCTGACCAGACTGTCGTCAAACTTGACCTGACAGAGGGCGGCTGCCTTTTCGGAAATCCCGGCAATCCGGGTTGCCCCGATGAGCATGCTGGATGCCCAGGTTCCCACCAGATTTCCCAGCCAGATAATCAGCACATTCAGCGCATACTTTCTGTCGTTTTCAAAGAGATAACACACCTTCCCGGTATACAGATTCAACCCGAAGGTGCAGATGGTAAACAGGGCCACCGTAAAGAAAAGCGCCCCGATGATTTTGTTTTCAATGGACAGAAATACCGTACCGCCCACCGCAATACAGAGTCCTGCCACGACTGCATAAAGAAAGGTCTTCAGACCACTGCCCATAACATTATCCTTTCTGGCGAAGCCCACACTCCGCCTGCAATTACTCTTTCTACATTTCCTACTATATCGAATATATCGAATTTTTCTGCGGCGCCCTTACCGCATTTCCGCCTTTCTCGCAGCGGCTTCCACCACATGAGAAACCAGCACACTGGTGGTCACGGTTCCAACCCCGCCCGGTACCGGCGTGATGGCGCCCACCACCGGCTCCGCTTCCTCAAACTTCACATCGCCGCAAAGCTTGCCTTTTTCCTCATTCCAGCCGATGCCCACGTCGACCACCACCTGGCCTTCCCGCAGATACTCTGCGCCGATGGTTTCCATCTTTCCGGCGCAGACGATGAGGATGTCCGCTTCCCGGGTGATGAACGGCATGTCCACCGTCTTCGTATGACAGATGGTTACGGTGGCGTTTTTATGCATCAGCATCATGGCCGCCGGTCTTCCTACCACCAGAGAGCGGCCGATGACTGCGGCTTTCTTTCCGGTGCAGTTGACGCCGTAATAGTCCAGAATTTCCATGGCAGCCTGAGCCGTACACGGTGGAAATCCGGTTTTCGTATTGGTAAATACGCCGGCAAGAGATCCGTCGGTGCAGCCGTCGATGTCCTTCTCAGGGTTCAGCATCTGCCGTGCCTTTTCGTTATCCAACTGGGCAGGCAGCGGACGGAACATGAGAATGCCGTGGACACTGTCATCTTCATTGAGCTGCTGCAGCGCCTGGTCAAAATCCGCCTGGCTGACGTCTTCCGGAAGCACCACGTTTTTGACTTCCACGCCGACTGTCTCGCACCGCTTCATGGCGCCTCTCTCGTAAGAGAGATCGTCGGGCCGCTCTCCCACACGGAGAATGGCCAGGGTCGGAACCACGCCGCATTCCTTCAATTGGGTAGCTTTCGCCGCCATTTTTTCATTGAGCGCCGCAGTGACCGGCGCGCCTTTTAATATTTCAGCCATTAATGAAGCCTCCCGGATACAGATTGATACATGGCATCTGCCTTCTGACCGTATTCCTGCAGCATGGCACAGACCTCCCCGTTGAGGGATTCTGCCAGCTGACGGTCTGCCATGGATTTGGTGTTGATATATACGTTCAGTGCTGCACTCTCCATGGCCGCACGGCACAGCGACGCAGCGCATCCTGCGTCAGACACTGCCAGCACGCTGCCTTTTTCCGCATAAACAGCAATCAGGTCCAGCGCCTCGCAGCATTTCTTCATGATTGCAAGGGGTACCTCTGCAGCATCCTTCAGTACTCTGGCCATGACTTCTTCTCTGCCGGGATCGTCCTTCGGAATGCCGTAGGCCTTTGATAACGGCTCAAACACTTCTGCGTCCTTTTCCACCAGGCTCAGCAGTTCTTCCCGGAGAACTGCGGCTTTCCCGTTCAGTTCACGGATTTCATCCTCCACGGCAGCGTATTTTTTCTTTCCCACCGTCAGAGAGCCTACCATGTTGCCCAGTGCTACGCCCAGTGCGCCGGCCAGGGCAGAAGCCCCGCCGCCGCCGGGAACCGGAGCAGCTGAGGCCAGCTGCTCCAGAAACTGATTCAGATTCATTTCTCTCATATAGATTGCCTTTCAGATCCGTACTTTAGAACAGGCCGGTAATCACACCGTTTTCGTCCACATCGATCTTTTCGGCTGCCGGAACCTTCGGCAGACCAGGCATGGTCATGATGTCGCCGGTCAGTGCCACGATAAAGCCGGCACCTGCAGAAACCTTCAGATTTCTTACGGTTACGGTGAATCCGGTCGGTGCACCCAGCAGTGCCGGGTCATCGGAGAAGGAATACTGGGTCTTGGCCATGCAGATTGGCAGATTGCCGAAGCCCAGTTCTTCCAGCTGTTTCGCCTGTTTCTTCGCATTGGCGGTCAGCTCCACGCCGTCAGCGTGGTAGATCTTCTTGCAGATGGTCTCCAGCTTTTCCTGGATGGTGGTATCCAGTGCATAGGACTGGTGGAAATCATTCGGCTGTTCACAAAGTCTGACCACTTCCTCTGCCAGTGCCTTGCCGCCTTCTCCGCCTTTGGCCCATACTTCGGACAGAGCCACGTTGACGCCCAGTTCCTTACATTTTTCTTCCACCAGCTTCAGTTCTGCTTCCGTATCGGTCGGGAATGCATTGATGGCAACCACGCAAGGCAGGCCGAATACATTCTTGATATTGGAAACGTGCTGCAGCAGGTTCGGAATACCGGCTTCCAGTGCAGCCAGATTTTCGTTGTTCAGATCTGCCTTGGCAACGCCGCCATGATATTTCAGTGCTCTTACGGTGGCAACGATGACGACGGCAGATGGGTTGAATCCTGCCATACGGCACTTGATGTCCAGGAACTTCTCTGCACCCAGATCTGCAGCGAATCCGGCTTCTGTTACCGCATAATCACCCAGCTTCAGGGCCATGCGAGTAGCAGTGATGGAGTTGCAGCCGTGGGCAATATTTGCAAACGGTCCGCCGTGGATAAATGCAGGCGTGCCTTCCAGGGTCTGCACCAGGTTCGGCTTCAGGGCATCCTTCAGCAGAGCCGCCATGGCGCCTTCTGCCTTCAGGTCGTGAGCCGTTACCGGCTTGCCGTCATATGTATAGGCCACGATGATTCTGGCCAGTCTTTCCTTCAGATCTTTAATGTCGGAAGCCAGGCAGAGAATGGCCATGACTTCGGAAGCTACGGTGATTTCAAATCCGTCTTCTCTCGGAACACCCTGCATCTTGCCGCCCAGACCGTCCACGATATGGCGCAGCTGCCGGTCGTTCATGTCTACCGCACGCTTCCAGGTGATCTGCTTCACATCGATGCCCAGTGCATTTCCCTGCTGAATGTGATTGTCCAGCATGGCTGCCAGCAGATTGTTGGCCGCACCGATGGCATGGAAGTCACCGGTAAAGTGCAGGTTGATATCCTCCATCGGAACCACCTGGGCATATCCGCCGCCGGCGGCACCGCCCTTTACACCAAACACAGGACCCAGAGAAGGCTCCCGGAGTGCCACAACCGCGTTCTTTCCGATTTTGCGCAGTCCATCGGCCAGACCCACGGACGTGGTGGTCTTTCCTTCGCCTGCCGGTGTCGGGGTGATGGCAGTGACCAGAATCAGCTTGCCGTCCGGTGCGTCTGCCTTATCTTTTAATAAAGCGTAGTCCACCTTGGCCTTATAGTTGCCGTACTGCTCCAGGTATTTTTCCTCTACCCCTGCCACTGCGGCAATTTCCGTGATTTTCTTCTTCTGGCACGCCTGTGCAATTTCGATATCGGATTTGAATGTCATACTCATACCTCCAGTTTTTCATATATGATTGCAGTGCAATATGTGTCTGTTTCGGGACAGGCAAGAAACTGCCCGTCCCTAATATATTACCTTATTCCGCGATAAATGAAAAGTACAGAATTCGTATTTTTCTGCAAATTTAAGTATTTCTCCAGCTCCATAAAAAAGTGGCTTCGCCACATCAGTGTAGTCAAAGTATTTCACTCTGGCTAC
>JBJFHL010000082.1:0-5595 GCA_051893555.1 Anaerovoracaceae bacterium | reverse complement strand
TGCTGACGACAGGTTCCGGGTTCATCCACCGGTTATGCGGCGCAGCCACCTGAAATTGAAAATCCAGTCTGGTCACCTTCAGATCATCCACAACGGATGGAATGGACACATCCGCATCAGAACCGTAGTAGCCGATGACTGTGCATGTGTCCTTGTTATAATCCGGGATGTAACGCCAGTTTCCGTCCTGGCTTACGATTTCGTTTGCACCAAAGCTCACCGTAGGAAATGCCATTGCGGCAACCATGATCACGAGCAGGATGCAGAGTATTTTCTTCATCTTTTTCATCAATATTTTCCTTTCTATTATTAAAGATATCTACTGTTTTCATTATATAATGTAAAAGTCTATATTTCAATCAAAATCTCCCTTTATTATCTAATAAAAACATAAGATAGTATGGAGACATGAGATATGATTAAATTAGATGCACTGGCTATGCTTGAAAAACATGGAAAAACCAAATACTGGCTATATAAGCAGCTCGGTATGAGCTACCAGAACTTCAATAAGATGGTGAACAACGAAACCAAGTCCATCAAGTATGAAACACTGGACGCCATGTGCGCTCTCTTTAACTGTACCCCGAATGACCTGCTTATCTATGATCAAGACAAATAGCATGCGTCAGAAGGATCCGATTATAAACAACTATTTCAGATATGTTTTATATACGGATGAGCCCTTGCTTTCAATATTCTGACCCAGGTCGTCTTCTTTCAAAGTGGTTACATAGAACCGGTAGGTGACGCCTTTTTTCAGGCCGGTGGCTTTATAGCTGAGGTCGGTAGTCGTTTTCATCAGCTTGTAGGAACCGGTTCCGGTCTTCATGTATACTTTGTAGCCCACGGCACCGGAAACGGAACTCCACTTCAGGGTGGCCGTCGTCGCTGTCCGCTTCTTGCTGGTCAGTTTCGGCGGATTCAGTGATTTCCAGCGTATTCCTTTTTCAGAACAGTATTCTCTGACAGCCTTTTCGGAGGACGCAGAATATACGGTTAAAAGAGAAGAGGCATGAAGCGGTGAGCTGTAAGACGGCAGCTTCAGATCGCTTCTGAAGACTGCGGTAGTCAGGCTGTCACAGTCGTCGAAGACCCCGTATTCTATTTTCTTACAGCTGGATGGGATCGTGATGGATTTCAGATTTTCACATTCACTAAAAGCATTACTTCCGATTTCTTCTATCCTTGTGGACATCTTCACCTCAGTCAGATTTTTGCAGAGGTTAAAGGCATAACAGCCTATGGAGGTCACAGAATTCGGAATAGAGATGCTTTCCAGTCCGCACCAGTCTGCACTGGAGGTGCCAAAACACCTTTCCCCGATCGTTTTCAGCTTAGACGGAAGCTTGATGGTCTTCAGGGATATACATCCGGCGAAAGCGCCCTCGCCTAAGGCCGTGACACCGCTGTGGATGGTCACATTCTTTAATGAAGTGCAGCTGCTGAACATTCCGTTTGGAATTTCCTTCATATTTTTTGGAATCGTAAACTCTTCCAGGGATGTGGACCAGGCGAAAAGGCTGGCTCCAAAAGTCTTCACAGAAGACGGAATGCTCACGGCTTTCAGATTCGGCAGGTTCGCAAAGGATGCATATCCAAGCTCCGTTATGGTATCCGGCACTTCGATCGTTACAATCGCCTGGCGGTTTGTGTAATTGTTTGTCCATGGACTGCCGCCTGTGGACAGCTGGATTTTCGTCACTTTCAATCCATCGATTTTAGAAGGGATCTTCAGGTTGGCATCGCTGCCGTAATACCCGTAGATTATACATGTATTTTTGTTGTAGTCCGCGTAAATTCCCCAGTTTCCATCCTGACTTTTTGTCTTTTCGGCGGCAAATGCAGGTGCAGATGCCATCGGCAATACTGACAGAATAAGCAGAATGCTGAGCATTATACTTAGAAAACGCTTTGTCATTTTCATGTGGAAATCTCCTTTCTCAATACTCAACCTGAATGCCTGGGGTTCTTTCAAGCCGCTGGATATCGCGCCGATCCAGATTTCTGATTTCTCCCGTGCTCATGCACTGATACCGGGCAACGCCTAACAAAACGTCTCCCCGTTCCCAGCGATTCAGTTTTTCGTCGCAGAAAGCAACAGGGAAAGTGAAGCTCTCCTGTGTTTCCGCTGCTGCTTCCGTCTGCCGTTTTCGTTCCGCTTCCGCAAGACTGCGTTCTATCTCCGAAAAACGCTGTTCCGTTACATTCTTTCCACTCCGCTTTAGTTCGTCTCTCACAGATCCACTTTCTGCCACAACAGCGGCAACTGTTTTCTCGAAATCGGACTGCCATTTCTTTGATTCCTCCCTGTTTTCCGCAGAAAGCTGAATCAGTGCAAACAAAGCAGAAATACAGCCGTTTTCTGCCGCAATCTCTATCATCCTGCGCCCATACGCCTCATCCTTTGCGGTTCCGTAGCCGAAAAGCGTTGCCTGACCAAGCAGATAAGCGGCATAGTGATTGCTTTCTGCCTGTTCCCGATACAGTTTGACAGCTTCTTCGGGACTCTTTGCCATTCGGGTCTTGTCCAGACCATTTATATGAAGTACATATTCCACATACATGGCAAGTCCCAGGTCACTGGTGCAGGCCCAATCTGCCAAAATGTTATATGCATGATCCTGATAGTCAGCCGGATTTCTCGGATACCCTGATGTTAAAGCATGGATCAGCTCCATAATCATATCGTCAAGAGAATAGCGTACTGCCATCTGATATACCTGGCTGTAAAGCTTTTTTGCCTTCTCTGCTTCCTGCCGGGCAGAATAAATATGCGCCGTTTGGAGCCAGCATTTTACCATGGTAATGACACAGTCTTTCCCGACCTGTGCCACATAATCCGTATATTTCTCACGCAGTTTCTCCGGCATTCTGTAGAAATTCAGCGCTTTATCCATATTGACAGGGATCTCGTATACATTTTTATAGTAGCCATTGCCTTCCATGGCACGCTTTTTATCTGCCGTTCTCCGTACAAGATAATGCTGTGCCTGAATCATATCGTTATCCTGCATGGCCGGATATGCATAATTTTCTGCCACCTCATAAATGCAGGAAATGCCTTTTTCCACATATTCTTTGGTCAGAGTTTCAGGTTTCCCCCAGTCGAAACTTCCGTAAAAATATTCCAGGATATAATATTCCATCGCAGTCATACAGAACAGCGGACTGCATTCGTATTTTGCATGTGCGTAATCCTCTGCATCCTCCAGGAAAAAATCCCAGATAACGCTAAAATAATTTTTTTCCAAAACTGTTTTGGGATAGTTTTTTCCATCCGGCCCGAGAATGGTTTTGCCTTTTCCTTCAAGAGGCGGCATTTTCGTGCATACCTTCGGTTCTCCGTCTTTTTTCCGTTCCGCCACTTGCTGCTCCCACGCCTTCTCTTCCTGCATAAAACGGGCATCGGCCGCTTTATCCTTCTTGATTTTCAGAAAAATGAGAATGCCAACAATGACTAAAATAATTACAATAAACATTCGCTTCCTCCTTGCTTAGAAGATACTTTTGATAGTCTTATACATTTTTTGTTTTAGCATTCCGTTTTCCTACCGTCAAGCAAGTGAAAGTTAACAATTAAATGTTAAAATTTACTTGCTTGCTCTGATGTTGCTTTTATGTTTAAATTATCCTGTAATCCTGTTTGTACACAGACCATTGATTATGGACCATACGGAGAATGTCAAATGAAACAATTCCGACAGCTTGATTTCACACAGAGAATCGGAAACCGGGAACTGCGGTGGTTTCTGTTTCCCTTCTTCCTTTCTGCAGGATTTCAATGTATCTATGCCATGGTGAATACGGCAGTCATCAGCAGATATCTGAGTCAGAACGCGGTGGCAGTGACCGGCGCATGCTCCGGATGTGTGTCCATCATCAATTCCATGTTTGCGGCCGTTGTCAGTGGATTTGGCGTACGCCTTTCCCGCTGTATCGGCTCCGGTGATCCGGAAGAAATCCGGCAGGGATTCTGGGGCGCAATATATCTGACGTCAGCCATGGGCATCCTTTGTCTGTCCTTTCCTCTGTTCTCCGAAATCATCCTGCAGCAGGCCAATGTTCCGGAAGCTTTGATGTCGGATGCGATCGCCTATTTCCGGGTCATCCTTTTCGGCGCAGGGCTTCTTTATCTGAAACTGATCCTGATCAGTACCATTCAGGGAATGGGCAACAGCACGATTCCTGCCATTCTTTCCATGGCAGGCGTTGTGGTGCAGACTTTTCTGGTTATTTTTCTGGTTGCCGGCCTGCATATGGGAATTACCGCCCCGGCGCTTGCCATGCTGATCAATCATCTGTGGCAGGTACTGGTCCTTGCCTGGCTTCTTAGAAAGCGATCCGGCGGCCGGATTTCCTTTCTTTCCCCCTTTTCCATACAAAGGGCACATTATCTGGATACCCTGGTCAACGGCTGTTCCAAGGGCCTTCTGTTCCTGTTCCTGTCCGTCGGTTCTTTTTTCATGCAGCGGATGGAAAACAGTCTGCTTGCCGACCTGCTGGCCGGAGACACTTATTCCGATCAGTATACCTCTTTGTTCACAGAACTGCTCAGTGTTTACGGAACGGCGGCCGTTGTAATCGTTGGACAAAATGCGGGCTGCGGCAACTACCGCATGGTCCATGATTATGTTTGTCGACTCTATCGTCGTTCTCTGCCTGTTTGTCTGCTGATCACAGTTCTGTCCCTTGCGTTTGCTCCCGCTCTGATCCGCGCTCTGGCAGGAGATGGAGCATCTTTTGAAGCCGTTCAGGCAGGAATCTTTCAGATGCGGATCATCGTTGTGTCCTATCCGTTTCTCACCGCACTGGTCATTCTGCGATATTCTCTGCAATCCATGGGAGATTACCGGGCCATGCCTTTCTTCGGCTTTATCGAAATGACGATCAACATTGCCATGGCTTCGCTGATTCCCCGGATGGGCTATCTTGCCGTCTGCCTGGGGCTTGCACTCAGCAGGATCGGAGCAGGTTTTGCTGCGATTCTCCGCTATCGGCGCTTCATGCGTCACAGAATGCAAAATACTTTCTGAAGCTCGTATCACAAATCATGAATCAAAGGAACAATACCGATGGATGAACTGAAAAGAATTCTGGATGACATCCTTTTGAAATCGCTTGATGTCAGACCGGAAGTGCAATGGTTGCAAAAGCAGTATCTCCTTTTTATGAAGAAGAACGGTCTGACCACAAAAAGAGATGCCGATATGCTTCTATATGAAAAAATGTATGCTGCTCTGCCAGAGCAGGATTCACAAATTACAAAGGTTCGATTCTGGCGAACCGGACATCATGTCCCTTCTGACCGGAAGCAGATTCTGATGTTCGGAAAGGCACTGGAACTGAGCGGTGAAGATCAGCAGTATCTGCTGCAGGTCTATGCTGACCGAAGTGATCTGGTCTTTGATGCCTCCTCTGCCGGCAGTCCAATCTACCAGGAGCGGCGCGGAATCATGGACACGATGATTCAGGAATATCTGTGCAAACTTCATCCGATGGAACGGAGAAAATACGGAATTTTCTCAGAGGATCCGCTTCCCAGCCTGCGGCATATCTACTTCAGCCAGGCCTGTGAATACACCTTCCGGTCCG
>JBJFHL010000081.1:0-5606 GCA_051893555.1 Anaerovoracaceae bacterium | reverse complement strand
GCTAAAAATACATTGGAGCTGTCAACAAAAAACTCCACAACAACTTGACACGACCGAAAGTTGCAGAAAAGTTGACAGTGAGGAGCCGGGATGCTATAATGAACAATGTTCATGTTGGAGGAAAGTTTATGAATTCTGCAATTACATCGAAAGAGGCGATCCTGCAGGTCTGCCGTGGGCTCACAGCGTCCGGCGGTCTGTCCTCGCTGAGCATGCGGGCTGTGGCAAACCGGTGCCAGATTGCCCTGGGTACACTGTACAATTATTTTCCGGACAAGGATGCGCTTCTTCTGGCCACAGTGGAAAGCATCTGGAAGGATATTTTTCATATGGACACTGCATGTATGGATGCGGCATACCGGACGGATTTTTCCTTTCCGGAGTATGTGTCCTATCTCTTTGATTGCGCCCGGGAAGGCTCCGGCAGGTATCCCGGTTTTTTCTCCGCCCATTCCATCAGCATCGCTGCCGCCCGACGTGGGGAAGCGAAAAGCATCATGGAACATTACTTTGACCACATGAAGCAAGGCATGCAGAAAATGCTTCGCGAAGATCCCCGTGTCTCTGCGTCTGCTTTTTCTCCGGCTTTCACAGAAGAAGACTTCGTGAAATTCGTTCTGGACCATCTTCTGCTTCTTCTGGTGCAGAAGGAGGCGGACTGCTCCGCATTTGTGGAAATTTTGCGAAGAATCCTATATACACAGAGTCCATATTGAAACAGAAGGAGGTTTTACTTTTATGCAGGCAATTTTTGAAACAGCATTTGACATTGTTTATCTGGTCACCGTGATTACGCTGGGAATACAGATGATCCGAAAATCCGGCAAGGTGAGACAGTATCGGCTCTTCGGGCTGATGGCGGTGGTTCTCGGCTGCGGTGACGCATTTCATCTGATTCCCCGTGCCGTGGCTCTGTGCACGTCAGGACTGGAAAATTACACGGCCGCTTTGGGAACCGGTAAGTTCATCACTTCCATTACCATGACACTTTTTTATGTGCTGTTATATTATGTCTGGCGCTGTCGCTATCAGGTCTGCGGACAGAACGGCCTGACTGCTGCTGTTTGGCTTCTGGCTGCAGCTCGTATTCTCCTTTGCATAATGCCGCAGAATGGATGGACCTGTGTGAATCCTCCTCTTTCCTGGGGAATTTACCGCAACATTCCGTTCCTGCTGCTGGGTCTTCTGATCATCGTGCTGTTCTGGAAGCGCACCCGGGGCGGGCAGGACCTGCCTTTTCGGTTTTTGTGGCTGACTATTGTCCTCAGCTTCGGATTCTATCTGCCGGTCGTATTATTTGCAGACACGATTCCAGCGATCGGCATGCTGATGGTTCCGAAAACCTGCGCCTATGTATGGACGGTTCTGATTGGATATTTTGCAATGAAGGAAAGTATTTCGAAAGGAAGCGCGAGCCTGTGAAAAGAGATTCCATCTTCCATGTAAAAAAACACACCCTTCTGGCGATTGCCGGGTGTGTATGGCTTCTGGCAGGATTTAATGTGGCCAGGCTGGGCCTGATTTCCTACGAAACGCTGACGCAGATCTTCGTCATTCATATCCTGCTCTCCCTGCTGGTGTTCTGTGCTTTCGGTTTCATGTTCGCCAAAATGAGCATCAAGCACCGGAAGCGGATTCACGGTTATGAAGAAGATTGGAAGCCGATCTGGCATTTCTTCGACCTGCGTTCCTACTGCATCATGGCCGTCATGATGGGCGGAGGCATTGCCCTTCGCGCCTCCGGTCTGGTTCCGGATGTGTTTATCGCTGTGTTTTACACCGGATTGGGCTGCGCCCTTGCGCTTGCCGGCGTTCTCTTCTGGGTTCTGTTTTTTCTTCGCAAAACGTATGAAGGAGAGTAACGTTCTCTGCGGCACCGGAAGGCTGTCAAACTTGGCGGCACTAAAAAAGTGGCCTCTCAGCCACTTTTTATAGATATCATAATTTCTCTCGCACTTTTCGAAAGTCAAAGTCGGAAGGAAGCAGTTCACCATATGCCTTCTCCATGTACTCCAGAAGCGGCTTTCCATCCGGTTTTTTCTCTCCCAGAACCTCTACCTCATAAATTGTTCCCGACAGATCGGTCAGACTGATCTCGTCAGGTCCATAGAGATGCCAAACCGGATGTTTCTCTCGCAGTGCCAAAAGACCGACCAGCTTGTTCTTTTGATAGACTGCCATCCCGCAGCGCATGAGCGTGATCTGATTCTGGCGGCGTTCCTGCCTTTCATAAGCAGCGACAAGCGTTTCATAACGTTCCTGTGCCTCTCTGGCGCGCCTCTCCTGCTGCTCAACGGCATAACGCCGCTGAGAAATGGCACGGTTCGCCTTTTCGATTTTCTCCTGCTTCAGATATTCCCGGAAGTTTCTGGAATCCGCATAGGCATTTCCATCCATCCTTCCCATATACATCTGTTCTTCATCTGTGAAAAAACCACCATTTGCAAACCGTTCCATAAAATCCTGCTGCCGGTCAATATCCCGAAGTTCACGTTCCAGCGTATCTTTAATGGCACGGATATCCCGCTCCATCTGCTCCCTCTCGAACGTTCCCGGTCCCTGTACGGCCGGGCGCACAGGTTTTTTTAACTGATTCGGTATCTTTTCCTGTTTTCCCTGAAAAATAATACGGCTTTGCAGACGGCTGACAGGATTTCCCGCCAGCGTATTCCGGTCAAGGTAGACCGGCAAAAAGGAATCCTTGTCACGCAGAAGCTGCAGAAACTCACTCACATGCATTTCCTCCGCGTTCTGGCAAAGACACAGCCGGTCACCCTTCCACTCCGTCGAAATATCGTCCATTTCCATATAAAAGCCGTTTTGTATTGATGCTTTTCTTCCAAACATATCGTTCTTACAGTTTTGCCATCAGTTTCATCAATTCTTCTACCTTTTCCTTTGCCCCTGCATGTCCCTTTTCCTCGGCAATGGAAAGCAGAGATGCCAGCGTAATCAGATTGTCGCTATGGGTGGAACTGTTGATAATCAACGGAAGATAGTCCTTGTCATCCGCCATATCGGCCAAAAGATACATGGCAGCCACGTTTCCGCGATCTGCAGCCTGCCACATCATATGAAAGCCTTTTTGGATCCGGTTGCTTTGATCGTCGTCGGAAAAATCATAGACAAATCCACCGTAGCTTCCGGCAAACAAAAGTGCCGCGCCTGCCACATAGAGCCAGGAATCTGCATATGCCGAAGAAATGGTATCAGCATTTCTTTTCTGTACGGCCTTGACCTGTTTAAAAAATTCTTTCGAGAACATCTGCACATCCTGTGCATTGCCCTTTCCGTTTTTGAAAGCGGCCGTTGCGGCAAGCCAGCTGGTAAACGGGCTTTCGTGTATAGACACCTGAAGCTGCTCATCGCTGGATCGCAGTAAACCGCCGGTATCGACTTTACTATAAATCGAACGGAAAAATTCGATATCGCTGCCCGAAGCACCCTTGGAAAGATGCTGCTCGCTGGTATCGACGAAATACATTGCTGCCGTTCCCATCCGTCTGCAGGCCAGCGCACGTTCAGTCAGATCCTCCATGTAAATATTTCCGGCGGATCGCTCGTAGTATGCATAAAAGCCTAACGCCCAGTTATCCCCACACTGCTTCGCTTGCGCATGATATTCTGCCGCCTTTGCAGCGTCCCTGGTCACGCCTGCACCGCAGTCATAGCATAATCCCATAAGAAGCCATCCTTGCCATCCCGTCGCATAATTTCGGCAGGCTGCTTCCAGACTCCCGAACGTCTTTTCATTTGGTTTTGCCAGTGCTGCTTTCAGCGCCTTGTCAAATTCTTTTTCCTGTGCACTTCTCTTATCAAAAAGTCCCATCATTTTCACCTTCCAATCTTAAAATTCTGCCAGAAGCGGATTCTCCAGAAGATCTCCTGCATCCTGGTGCCCCTGGGCCGCAGCTTTCTGCAGCCACTCTCTGGCTTTGTCCAGGTCCTGGGCGTATCCTACCCCGTAAAAATACCAGAGCCCTTTGGTATACTGCGCATGCGCCAGAGTATCATTCTCATCCAGAATTTGCGCCCATTCTTTCAGATTTTCATCCAGAACAGGCTGAATCACCTGCGCCGCCTCTTCCTTTTCCGCATGGTTATACGCAGTCAAAGCCTGTACTGCCTTTTGCACGCCACCGCCTGCCGCATCGCACAGCTGGCTTAAACCGGCTCTTAAAAGTTTCTCATCCGTATATCCCTGCTGCTTGGCCATTTCTGCGGCCCCCTGCAGCGTTCGGATTCCCCATTCATAATACGCAGTATAATTTCCCGCTTCTGCGGCTTTTTTCAGCCATGTGAAAACTTCCTCCGTTTTTCCGCACGCTTCATTTGCCAGTGCCAGTTCCAGCATAGCCTGATGGAACCCGGCTTCGGCAAACGGTTGAAGTTCACCGGCACGGATTGCCGGATCTTCGATCTTGCAAACCATATCATAATATTGCTGTATTTCTTCCAGATCCTTCATTTCACTGATCGACTTGACTGGTGGAGGATTCTTTTCCGTGTCATTCGGTACCGTCTCTTTTGAGGGTGCTTTTCGTCCAAATAATCCGCGTAACATTCCTGTAATATTCCTTTCGCTCTCAGCTTTTTTTCAGATACGTTTTATATACAGATGAGCCCTTGCTTTCGATCAGATTGCCCAGAGCATCCTCTTTCAGCGTTGTTACATAGAATCTGTAAGTGGTGCCTTTTTTCAGACCCGTGGCCTTATAGCTTGTGCCGGTAACGGTCTTCAGCAGTTTATAGGAGCCGGAGCCGGTCTTTTTATAGACTTTGTATCCCACAGCATCTGTAACGGACTTCCATTTCAGGGATGCTGTTGTGTCTGTCCGCTTCTTGCTGATCCATGCCGGCGGATCCAGTGGTTTCCAGCGGATACCTTTCCTCGAGCAGTATTCTCTCAGTTTGGTTGCCTTTGAGGAAGAGTATGCTGTAAGTACTGCAGTCTGCTCAAGACCGCCGATGATATCAAGGTTATCATTGCGGACGATTACCGTTGTCAGATTCGGACATTCACTAAAACCAGAGAACATTTTCTTGATATTGGACGGAATCGTAATCGTCTTTAGATTCGAGCAGCGGTAAAAACTGTTATACGGTAAATCCTTGACATCCGCATTGGTCGTAAACTTGACAGAAGTCAGGTTTGTGCAATAATCACAGATACTTCCGCCCAGATCGGATACGCTGTTCGGTATTGAAATACTTTCCAGACCGCTTTCGAGGAAGCACTGTCCTCCGATGCTCTTAAGGCCTGAAGGCAGCTTGATCTGCTTCAGAGAAGTACAGCCGGCGAATGCTAAATATCCGATACTGGTCACCTTGGAATGAATGGTTACCTTCGACAGGGAAGTGCAGTTTTCAAACGTCTCCGAAGGAATTTCCTTCATATTTGCCGGTATTGTGAATTCCTCCAAAGAAGTGCACCAGTCGAAAAGACCTTTTCCAAATTCTTTTACAGAAGAAGGGATTGTAATTTTCTTCAGATTCGGCAGTTCGGCAAAACAGAAATTTCCCAATGAAGTTACTGTGCTCGGGATTGTAATGCTGACGACAGGTTCCGGGTTCATCCACCGGTTATGCGGCGCAGCCACCTGAAA
>JBJFHL010000080.1:0-5766 GCA_051893555.1 Anaerovoracaceae bacterium | reverse complement strand
ATTTTCCGGTGCTAATATTAAAAAAATTTCAGGACATTTTCAGAAACGCTTGACAAACGGATTCCTGCAAATACCGTCACAGCTTCCGTCACAATCACACCATAGGGTGAAAGAAGATACAGCAGATGGGACATGGTCTGGCTGCAGGCTTCTCCGATGTTCTGAATTCCATTTGTGGCGGAGAAAAATCCGATGATCCCGCCGACGACGGCGCTGACGATCAGAATCGGAATATATACCTTTAATGCTTTTCTGTTTTCTTTTTTGATTGCTTCATTCTGGTTATTCATCATCTCGCTCCTCCTCATAGGAAAATATATCTTCCACCTTCGCATCGCATACTTTCGCAATCTTCAGTGCCAGCGTCACCGACGGCGAATAGTCTCCCCGTTCAATCTGGCTGATGGTCTGTCTGGACACCCCCACCAGCTGGCCCATTTCCGACTGATTCACATGAATTCTGGCACGGTATTCCTTCAGCCTGTTATACAGCGGCATGCTGCCATCTCCTTTCTGCTTTCTGTTTCTGTTTTTGCCTTCTAATCTGACAAGTTTATTTTTCATTTTGACAACGATTCTTGTCATCACTCATGAATGTAGTATAGCATTGACAACTATCCTTGTCAACAGCTTTTTTCGCTTTCCTGCATCCAAGGTAAAAAAAAGAGGCAGCCTGTGCTGCCTCGAAAAAGCCGTGACCACATATTTTGCGAAGAGATCCCAACGCTGTGCGCTGCATTAGCCTTCAATCCGCCGCAGACAGCAGTGTTCTGCCAGTGCTGCACCGACCGCCGTAGCGTATTCGCCGTCCTCCGGTACGATCACGTGAATATCCGGATACATGGTTTTGATCATTTCACAGATATGGCCAATTTCCGGGAAATTGGTCAGGTTGCCGATGAGGACGAAATCCTTCAGTTCCGTTCCCTGGGAAATCAGCACTGCAGTCTGACAGATGGTCTCCAGAACCATATGTACAATGCCGGCGGCCTTGTCCTCGCAGGTTGCACGAGAAGATGCCTTGCCGAAGTTTGACGCGGTGATCTCCAGATTCAGCCCCGGAAGCGGTTCACTGGAGATGTCCCCGATGCGCAGGTCGATATTTCCGACCCGGCCTTCCGCTGCCATCTCCTGAATTTTATCGATATCACTGGTGTTCAGTATCATTTTCGACAGACCGATAATCGTGCCGCCGCCGATGCCGATACCGCCCAGATGGGTTGGAATCTTGTCCTTCACCCGAACAAAAGAAGTTCCGGTACCCATGCTGACGACCATGAATTCTTCGGAACCCTCGGCGAAATAGCCGCCGCCTACGCCGTTTGCCGTAAACTCGTCCACTTTATAGGTCGGCAGACCGTAAATAGGCTGAGATACGCCGTTGCTGCCCACTCCCGTCAGATTGACCTGCTCGATGTCCTTCAGTTCCAGATGATTATCATATAAAAACTTGCCGAATGCGCCGAAGAGCGACGCGATGGCATTGTTCGCCGAGATCTGCACCGGCTGCAGCATGGTTTCACCCTGAAACCCCGCTATTTTCGTGGTGCTCCCTCCGATATCGATTCCTACTACAATTCCCATATCCGTCGTACCGGTCCTTTCCATGTTGTTTGTCAAATAATATACAATTCAGGTTTCATTGTATCATACCCGGACAGATTTGTTAAGTGTTTTTTCTATCTGGTTTCCTATGTATCCGGCGGCTCTTCTGAGCCTTGCCGGACAGCGTTGACGCCTTCAGGTACCGTCATGGTATCCTTATTTTTCGATACTCATACTGTTACTTCACAGCAACATTCAAAATCGTTGTCGATATAGTGAGCGATAAATCTTGCCTTGAACTTTCTCTGATTGCAGATGGAATCCGGGTCGCCAGACACATCCAGATCCTCCGGCAGGACAAATCGAATGCAGCGTACTGTCACATCACGGCATTCCGGCCGGTCATGGGCAGGAACGGTAATGGTCTTCAAGCCGCGTTTATGCTCGATGCCCTTGTCGTCAATTTCATTGAGAATCGCTGCAAGTGCCACCCTGCGATGCGGACACACGTTTTTCAGTGTCACATCCAGCTGCAGGATTCTTCCCGGTGAATCCAGCCCCAGCTCTCCTGCATTGTATTCCACGGTATCCTCACATCCGTCGATCGTCACATCTGCCGGTTCCGGACAGCCTTCCGGGCAAATGCTCATGTCGCAGTCAACCCGGATCTTCGGCGACGGGAAGTGAACCACGTTATGGTCATCATCCGTATAGGATACAGACTCGTTGACTTCCGTCAGGCCGGAGCAAGGTCCCACATGCTCCACGGTGAATTCCAGGGCAGCACCCTCGCTCTGATGCACGCCCAGTTGGGCGATCTTCCACTGCACGGTTCTGGAATCCAGCAGAGTGGCAGTGCCCTTTGTCGGTGAATCCACAGAAAGGATGCGGAAACATTCTGCCACCTTATCCACCACGACGATACCTGTGGCACCCGGCTTGGAAATATTCTCAGCCAGATCCTCAAACAGGTCTTCCAGTTCTTCATCGCTCGGTGTGATGGCCACATAAGCGGAATCCGGATCGGATGCCCAGTCTTTCAGCGCATCTTCGTCGATTCCGCCGTTGCCGGAAAGACCGATCACATAGATCGAAACGCCCTGTGCCTTCGCCGCTGCTGCCACAGAGGAAGCATCTCCGCCGGTTGTGGTCCTCCCATCGGTGAACATGACCATGATCTTTTCGTTGGTCGAAGCCGGATCAAAAAGTTCCAGCGCTTTGGTGAATGCATCCCTGTGGTTGGTCAGTCCGCCGGCAGACAGATTCTGCACGGCAGTCTCCAGATCCTCCACCGACGTGATCAGCTGCGTATCCTGCGTCGCCTGGTTGGAGAAGCTTACGATACCGATTCGGCTTCCTCCGCCGATCTGTCCGTCTTCACTGCTGTCTGTCGCTTCATCGATGATCTGGATGAACTTTTTCGCCCCGCTTTTCAGGTTTGCAATCGGACTTCCTGCCATACTCTGCGAGCGGTCCAGAATCAGCACAATATCCACCGGATTGCTTGCAATATTCGGCTCAGCCGTAAGGGAAAGGGTGACTTTAAACGTCCCCCCGCAGTCAATATGGTCCTTGTTCAGTTCTTTGTTGGAATTTGTTATACCCATCAGATTTCATTTCCTTTCTCTGCCTCCCTGTATCGGAAGGCTTCCTACATACTATGCCGGCGTCTTCCCCCTTGACACCGGAAGCAGCAGAATGAAAGGATTGAAATTTACCAAAGCCAGATATGAAGCACCAATGCACATGCAATCACGGAAAGTACATATTCGGTAATGTGAATCATTCTGTCAGTCATCGTCTCGTCCTCCTTTATCCGATATCAGTTATGAGATATCTGACGTTTTATCTGACTTCATTGTCTCACATTGCCTGTCCCATAAAACGGACTCACTCGTACAGTTTTATGGTTTTTTTTGCCAGTTCCACCTGCTGCCGGATCACATCCTCCGGCCCGGTAATGCGGATTTTCCCGCCAAAATTCATAACCCAGGTCAGAAATACCGGACTGACCGAAACCTTCACCGTCACATCGAAACAGCTGTCGTCGGCCGGGCGCAGGAAAATATCCTGACCGAACCGGTCAATGACCGCATCCGCCATTTCATTCTCGCAGCGCAGGGTTACCTGCACATCTTCTCCTCCAAACATACCGAAGGTTTTGCGGGAATACAGAGCCAGATCGAAGTTCTGAAACGCCTCGTCCCCTTCCCGTTTTTCCTCTGTGATCGTCAGGTTCTTCATCTTGTCTACCCTGTAGTGCTTGATCTTGCCTGCCTCGCTGTCAAAGGCCACCAGATAGTAATTTTCATCGTCCCACATCAGCGCCCACGGGCTGACCTGATATATTTTTCCATCCCGCCGGGGCTCCCTCTCCATCTTCACATTCCACTTGAAATACTGGAACGTGATCTGTTTTTCCCGGGAAATAGCACTGTGAATATCATCCACAGTATAGTAAATCGACTCGTTCATGGTTTTGATCCGGTTCGCCACGTGAACCTGTCTGGAGAGCTTTCTGGCCTGATGTACGCTGGTCAGTCCCTCGATTTTCTTGATCAGGGTCTCGGTCTTTTTCTTCGTAATGAATCTGGACGACTGCACCGCATCCACCAGCAGCTTCAGTTCTGCCAGTTCAAAGGTTCTGCTGGCAATATAGTATTCCGTCCGTTTTCCCTCCGTCCGCTTTTCGATGTCCATTCCCAGAATTCCCAGGGCCTCCAGATCGTCATAAATGCTCTTCCGTTCCGCCTGTACGCCGTACCGCCGCAGTTCCTCGATCAGCTGGCCCATGGTCAGACCATGTTCATCGTCGGTTTTTTCCAGCAAAATCCGGGCAATATACGCCATCTTCAGTTTCTGGTTTGATGCTTTTGCCATCCCTTTTCCTCCCATCAAAATCCACTGTCCCGATGATTTCATTATATCGCAGGACCAGTCGGTTTTCAACGACTTTCCTCTTCCTGCAAAAAGACGGAAGACCCCGGCGGCTCCTTGTCGGAGCCGCCGGGGTCTTCTCTTTCTCATGTGTCAGCTGTGCGCGGCACCATGATTTTCACTTATTTGATTTTGAAATTGACCGTCCGGGTATTCCCGTTGACATCTGTTACAACAAACTTATAGGAACCGGATTCGGAAGCCAGAACACCGTTTTGCAGATAATCATCCGGCATGGTGACTCTTTCACCATCGATATAGCACTTCACGCTCTTTACCTCACAGTTATCCTCAAAATACAGGGTTCTTTCCGAAGAATAGGTTTTACCGCTGGTAACGCCGGACACGGTCGGTCTGGTCTTGTCCTTGATGGTAAAGGTCTTCACCGTCTTATTTCCGTAATAGTCTGTGGCGCAAACCGTGTATTTTCCGTTCTTTGTAAAGGTTTTCTCCAGCGTTGATGTAAAAGAGTAGTATTTGCCGTCATTTCTCTTATACTTTGCCGTTTGAATCCCGCTGGCATCCTTTGCAGTTACAGTTTTCGCACTTGCATAGGTCTTCTTGTTAGTCACGCCGCTCAGTGTCGGCTTCTTCGTTTCCTCTGCAGTGGAAACCATGATGTCCTGAGTCTGATACAGGTCATTTCCTTCAAATACAAAGGTGGCTGTCTTCTTATCTTCGGACAGTGTTCCAGTCGTCTTTATGATTTCCTTCGGCATGGTAATAGACACACTTGCTTTCATGGAATCTCCAAGATCAAAGCCTAGTTCTTCCATGGATGCAACATCCTCTTTTGAGACACCGGAACTGAACACATACCGCAGGCCGCTTTCCAATGCATAGATACCGGAATAGCCGGATGCTTCCAGGCCTTCCTTCAATGCTGCATAGTCAGAAAAATCCACCGTTTCTTCAATGACATAACTCTCTACGCCATCTACGGTTTCCACTCTGGCTTCTCCCATACCCAATTCTTCAAACGTCATTCCAGACACCTGCAGCATCTGATCCACCACAGATTTATCCATAACGATTCTGGAATAGCTCTGGCCGCTGCCATCTTCGTTTATTATGATTTTATCTTCGCCGGACATGCAACCGGTGAAGCAGAGCACTGCCAGTGCCAGCATCAGCACAACTGAGATATACTTTTTCATTTCAAATCCTCCTCGTTTCCCCTGTCCGGACAGTCACCCGGACATACTCTGATTTCAGTATAGCACAGAGTATGAAGATATCAAAGAAAAATCTGCGATAAAATTCTCAGGTGTAATGGCAACTACT
>JBJFHL010000079.1:0-30857 GCA_051893555.1 Anaerovoracaceae bacterium | reverse complement strand
TATCCCGAAATCTGCGGTCAGTAACCTAACAACAGAGTCAAGAGCGGTTGCCCATAACGGGTGGCCGCTCTTCTCATATACAAAATTCAAAGGAGGACAACTATTATGAAGGAATTCTGGAACACCATCCAACTCATCTTTGCCGCTGTGGGCGGCTGGCTGGGTTACTTTCTCGGCGGCTGTGACGGCCTGCTTTACGCCCTGATCGCCTTTGTGGCCATCGACTACATCACCGGAGTCATGTGCGCCATCTCGGACAAGACCCTTTCCAGTGAGGTTGGCTTCAAGGGCATCTGCCGCAAGGTGCTGATTTTCCTGCTGGTGGGCATCGGCAATATCATCGATGTCCAGGTGCTGGGTTCGCCCGGTGTCCTGCGCACGGCGGTGATCTTCTTCTACCTTTCCAATGAGGGTGTGTCCCTGCTGGAGAATGCCGCACACTTGGGTCTGCCTGTGCCGGATGCCATCAAGACGGTTCTGGAGCAGCTCCATGACCGCGCTGACGGGAAGGGGGATCAGTAATGGCCTATACCAACAGCCCTCTGGTGGCGTACACCAAACTCAGCCCTAACCACTCTGGTCAGCGAACGCACAGCATTGACCGGATCACACCCCACTGCGTTGTGGGACAGGCCACCGCTGAACGCATCTGCGACTGCTTCATCAGCCCTGACCGTCAGGCCAGCTGCAACTACGGCATTGGCACGGACGGCAGGGTTTCTCTCTGTGTGGAGGAGAAGAACCGCTCCTGGTGTTCTTCCAGCAGGGAGAATGACCAGCGGGCTGTGACCATCGAGTGCGCCAGCGATACCTCCGCGCCCTACGCCATGAACAGCAAGGTCTATGAGTCCCTTATTAAACTCTGCACCGACATCTGCCAGCGCAATGGCAAGAAAAAGCTACTCTGGTTTGCGGATAAGACCAAGACACTGAACTATGCCCCCCAAGCGGACGAAATGGTTCTGACGGTTCACCGCTGGTTTGCCAACAAGTCCTGTCCGGGCGACTGGCTCTACAGCCGTCTCGGAGATTTGGCTTCAAGGGTCACCGCCGCTCTTGGCTCCGTCCCCACTGAAACCGCCCCGGCACAGGAACACGCTAAAACGGAACTTTACCGTGTCCGCAAGACCTGGGCAGACTCCAAATCCCAGAAGGGCGCCTACAAGATTCTGACCAACGCAAAGAAGTGTGCAGATGCTAATCCAGGCTACAGCGTGTTTGATAAAGATGGCAATGCCGTGTATACCGGCAAACAGTCTGCTCCTGTCGGTGAGGGTGGCACAGATACTTCCGGCTGCCCGTTCATGGTTCAGGTTTCCATCAGCGATCTCAATATCCGAAAAGGCCCTGGCACGGGCTACGGCAGTTCTGGCTACACGGGAAAAGGGTGCTTTACCATTGTAGCGGAAGCTGATGGACCGGGCGCATCGAAATGGGGGCTTTTGAAGTCCTATGCTGATAAGCGAAACGGCTGGATTTCTCTGGACTATGCCAAGAAAATCTAAGGCTCTGCCCGGTGGTATTATGCTGCCGGGCACCCCTTTTTTACCCGTAAAAATTCTTTGAGAAATATCCCTTTTATTGCTTGACTAATCGGCGATAGTACGGGTTAATACAGTAACCCCAAAAGAAAGGAGGAAGGAACTATGCGAATCAAAGTCATTAAGCCTACGGTAGCAACAGAGAATAAACGGCTAAAGGTATGCGCCTATGTGCGTGTTTCAACTGACAGTTTGGAACAGGAAGATTCTCTGGATAACCAGATAGCGTATTTCCAAGACTACATCCGAAGTAACCCTGCCTGGGAGTATGTAGGTATCTACGCTGACCAGGGCATCTCCGGCTTTAAGGAAAACCGCCCCCAGTTCCAGAAAATGATTGCTGACGCCAGGGCTGGGAAGATTGATTTGATCGTGGTGAAAAGCGTATCCCGTTTCGCAAGAAATACCGAAACCGTGCTGAAGTTCTCCAGAGAACTCAAAAGCATCGGTGTCGGTATTTTTTTTGAACTTCAGAACATCAACACCTTATCGGGTGCTGGTGAATTGATGCTGACCATCATCGCTGCATTTGCCCAGGCTGAGAGCCAGGGAGCTTCTGATAATGCGAACCTTACCGTAAAGAGAAAATTTGAGGCTGGCATCCCGGTTCAAGACCTCAAGTACACCTTCGGCTTTGATACTGATGAAGGCGGCAACACCTACATTGTTGAGGAACAGGCTCAGACGGTACGGCTTATTTTTGACCTTGCCCAGAAAGGCGTGTGGCCCAGCAAGATTAGGCGGTACTTGAACAATCACGGCATAAAGGGTTGTTCTGGTGGGGAGTGGGATGATACTGGTGTACACAGGGTCCTACACAACCCAGCCTACAAAGGTTCGATGGTACTTCAGAAAACGTATCTGGATTCCAACCGTGTTCGCCATAAGAACGAAGGCCAGAAAGACCAGTGGTTCATAACGGACAACCACCCAGCCATCGTGTCGCCGGAACAATGGGATGCGGTGCAGGAAATTCTTGCGACAAGGAGCGAGAGCCTTGCCCCCAAACCGCCCCAGAAGCCAGCACAGCCCCGTTCCAGCCGTAACCAGTACCCACTAACCAACAAGCTATTCTGCCCATTGTGCGGTCAGAAGCTCCACCACAAGTGGTCGAACCATGGCAAGAACGAATACTGGGCTTGCAGTACCAATGTTAAGGTCGGTGCCAAAGCCTGCAAGGGCATCTGGCTTCCGGCAGAGATAGCGAACAGCTGGGGTGAGATCAACGAACCGACCACGGTGGTCGGCTACAAGGATGAATATGGGATGCAGCAGTTCACCGCTTATCCCAAAGCAGAGTATGAATTATCGGACGAATGCCCGTACACCAGAAAGGAAGATTGACATGGCAAGACAAATCGTACACATTCCCGCACAGAGGAACATTGCAAACAGGGCTGTTGCCCAGAATGCGAAAATCCGGGTTGCCGCATACTGTCGGGTTTCCACGGAGCAGGATGAGCAGCTGAACAGCTTTGAAAACCAGGTGACCTACTATACGGAGTACATCAACAGAAATCCCAATTATGAACTGGCCGGTATCTATGCCGATGAGGGCATTTCTGGCACCAGCACCAAGCGGCGTGATCAGTTCAACCGCATGATTGCGGATTGCGAGGCCGGCAAAATCGATATGATCATTACCAAGTCCATCAGCCGCTTTGCCCGTAACACACAGGACTGCTTGAACTACTCCAGAAAGCTGAAAGACCTGGGCATCGGAATCACATTTGAGAAGGAAAATATTAACACGATGGACAGCACGGGTGAGCTGCTATTTACCATTCTTTCCTCACTGGCGCAGGACGAAAGTCGCTCCATTTCTGAGAACTGCCAGTGGGGCATTCGCTCCCTTTTCAAGCAGGGAGTGGTGCATATCAACACGAACCGCTTTTACGGCTATGACAAGGACGAGGACGGCAGACTGGTCATCAACCCCGAACAGGCAAAGGTGGTGCGCTGGATTTTTGAATCCTACATGGACGGCATCAACCCGGACATTATTGCCAGACGGCTCATGGAGCAGGGAGTGCCTGGATGCATGGGAGAACCGAAATGGACGGTGGATACCATCATGGGAATCCTTCAGAACGAAAAGCATATGGGTGATGCCATCCTGCAAAAGACCTTCACCGCCGACTACCTTACCAAAAAGCAGGTCAAAAATGAAGGTCAGCTTGCCCAGTACCATGTGAAGGATGACCATGAGGCAATTGTCAGCAAGGAACTCTGGGAGGTTGTCCAGCTGGAAATCCAGCGGAGAAAAGACTACATGAAACGGAACGGGCTTCGCACGATGGGGCGTAACACGGACGAGCAGCCTTTTACCAACCGGGTATTCTGCGGTGTCTGCGGTCAGCTTTTCTGGCGGCGCACCCTCTACCGACTGAACGGCAGTATCAAGGCTTGGATGTGTGCCAGCCGATGCAAAGGCAAGGAAGTTAAAGGATGCATTAACGACACGCTCCTGGAAGCAGACCTGCACAAGGCTTTTGTGATGGCATGGAACGCCATGCTGGAGAATCGAGAGGACTTCCTGGAACATTGGAAAGCCCAATTGAATGACCAGAAACCTTTGGTGGCATTCCGAGCAAAGCAGTTCATGAAGCTGACGGAAAAGGCGAAGCCGATGAAAGAACTGGATGTGACCATCGTCAGCAAGACCCTTGACCATTGCGAGATCAAGCCGCTGGGAGTTATTGACTTCTATTTCCTGGATGGTAGCCACATTGGGTTGGTGACTGGGGATTAAAATATACTCTGGCTCCGTGCTACTCAGCGATGGGTGGTGCGGAGCTTTTTTGCGTTATGAGTTAATTCTATAGGAATTACTTTGCAATATAAAAATCCACATATTGATGTATAATTAGATGGCCCCAGGGGAGGCACAAATCCTTTACACGATGGGCCTTTTCGTGGGATTGGAGGTGATATGATGAAACAGAAGAAGGAAGGTGTATTAGTAGCACCCGCAGCGAAGTGGAAGGGCAGCACTAAGGCTGAAAAACGCAAAGCAGCAAAAGACAGAATCAAGACTGCCTATGCTGAAGAAGCCAAGGTCGAGGTTATTCCGGCAATACGGGATTTGACTGCTGATACACCCAAAATCCTAAGAGTGGCAGCCTATTGTCGAGTCAGCACAGGTCAAGAAGCCCAGGCAGGTAGTTATGAATTGCAGGTGCAGTACTACACCCAGTACATCCAAAAAAGAGAAGATTGGGAGTTAGTCGGGGTCTATGCTGATGAGGGGATTAGTGGGACGAACATCCATCACCGTGAGCAGTTCAAGCAGATGATTGCGGACTGTGAGGCAGGAAAAATCGATCTCATAATCACTAAATCCATCAGCCGTTTTGCCAGAAACACGCTGGACTGCTTGACCATTGCCAGAAAGCTAAAGCAGCAGGACCCTCCTGTTGCTATATTTTTTGAGAACGAAGGGATTACCACCACGGACAGAAATACCGATGCGATGCTTGCATTGCTGAGTTCTGTTGCGCAGGGAGAGTCCGAAAATAAGTCCGAGTCCATCAAATGGGCTTGTAGAAATCGGTTTTCCCGTGGCATTCCATTATTTCCGACCTGGTGCATACTGGGTTACGACAAGGATGAATTCGGCCATATCTTTATCGTGGAAGAGGAAGCCGAAGTGGTGCGGTATATCTACAAATCGTACTTGAGTGGCATTTCTGGTCCCGAAATTGCAAAGAGCCTTACAGCCCTTGGCATTCCGACCGTGAAGGGATTGACCGTATGGACACCGGGAGCAGTCTACGGGATACTGAAAAATGAGAAGTATTGCGGAGATGTCCTCATGCAAAAAACCTACACGCCGGACTGCTTAACACATCGCTCTGTAAAAAATACAGGCCAAGAGCGACAGTACATGATGCACGATTACCATCCGGCCATCGTCTCCAAAGAGGACTGGAATGAAGTGCAACGCCGCCTTTCCACCAAGGAATATATCAAGCGTGGAAAAGAGAAACCGCCACCGCCACCACTTTCTTTGCAGTGGTATAAGCGTGGCAAGTTGAAAGGCTTCCTGGTGCTTGACCCGAACTGGAAAGCGAAGGACATACCAGAGGTACGCCAGGGAATCGAAAATCGCTATAAGAAGAAAGGATAATTTATCATGGGAATGTTAGACAATTTTAAAGTAATCGAGATCACCAAAACCACGGAGCCTGCTTGCGTTATCATCGAGGATAACAAGATGCGTTTCACCAAGCCTGTCGCCATTGAATTGGGTTACCCCGCATTCATCCGTGTCCTGCTGGACGATGCGGGGCAGCGGCTTGCCATCCAGGTTGCCAAGGGTAACGAGAGCAATGTGGTGAAGTTCTCCTCAGACAAGGACAGCCAGAAAACCTCCATCGTTTATCAGAACGCTGTGATGGTGGATCTGATTCGTGGTGTGATGCCTTCCTGGGAGAAAGGGGTGAAGTATCGCGCCAAGGGCATCTTGAGCAAAGAGGACAAGGCGATTGTCTTTGATCTCAAGTCTGCGGAGGTATACCAGCGTTTCAACCGCAAGGAAACTGAATAAGGGGGTTGAATGAAGTAACGGGTGTCGATGGTGGAATGAGCCGCCATCGGCACTTTTCTGTTTTACATTCGCTTTATAATAAGAAGAAACGCGACAAAAATCACGAGTTAATGTAGAATATTTTTCTCGGAGTGACTCCAATAGTTGAAAACTCTGTATGAAATGGCTATAATAGAAAAAGTAAATATGGGGCCCCAGAATTGAATAGTCTTCTGGAGTTCTTTTTTTATGGGGTGATTATACCCCCTTACGGCTACCCCGGGGTTGGGGCAATTAACACCGGGGTATTTACCCCGTAATGGCACGATATGGAGTTGACCAACCGTTTGGCATAAAGAGCTTGAACCCGTGCGAGGGGGGTACTGTTTCTGGACGAATTCCTGGAGATGGACCGGAAGCAAATCGATGCATTGCGAAAACCCATGGAGGAGGAAGAAATCCGCATGGTCCGCGGCGGACAGCTGTATACATTTCCAGCCAGGTTTCTGCTGGCAGCAGCTTCCAATCCTTGCCGCTGCGGTTACTACGGAGATCCCAATCATCCCTGTACCTGCACACAGGCCCAGCTGGATCAGTATCGCAGCCGTCTGTCAGGGCCGGTGGCGGATCGGATCGATATGACGGTGCCGGTATTCCCTGTGGATTTTAAAACGCTCCGGTCGGAGGAAGAAGGCAGCACGAAGGTGCTGAAAGAAAAGGTTCTGCTGGGCAGAGAGATGCAGGAAAGACGGTTTCGCGGAAGCGATATCTGCCTGAACAGTCAGATGGAGGAACGGCATATCCGGCAATTCTGCCGGCTGGGCACGGAAGAGAGCCGGTTTGTGGAAGAAGCCGTTCAGCGATATCATCTCAGCACACGTAAGTATTTGAAGCTGATCCGGGTGGCGAGGACAGCAGCGGATCTGGCCGGCTGCGGAGAAATCTCCCTTTACCATCTTGCATCCGCGTTTCGGTATCTTCTGCCATGCACTGAGGAAAGAGGTGCATAACATGGCAGAAAAAATCATAGAAATCAAAAAGGGAGACAAACTGTTTCCAGAGGCACTGAAGACTGTGGTACCTGCAGTAAAGCAGTTGTATTGCATCGGGGACCTCACTTTGCTCAACACAAAGATGGCAGCAGTGGCCGGTTCGAGAAAATGCAGTGAATATGGGAAGAAGACAGCCATGGCCATCGGCAGTGCACTGGGCCGGGCCGGAATTACCGTGGTCAGCGGTATGGCCAAGGGCATCGACAATTTCGGCCACCAGGGCGTACTGCGAAGCGGAGGCCATGCGGTGGCGGTGCTGGGCTGCGGGGTGGATGTCTGTTATCCTGCCGACAATCGAAAGCTGTATGAGCGGATTGCGGCGGAGGGACTGATCCTTTCGGAGTATCCGCCGGGGACCCGCCCCATGCCGTATATGTTTCCGCAGAGGAACCGAATCATTGCAGGTCTGGCAGAAGCGGTCTGCATTGTGGAAGCGGGGACCGGCAGCGGTGCGCTGATCACTGCAGAACTGGCGGCAGATCTGGGAAAGCCGGTCTATGCGGTACCGGGGAATATCACCAGCCCGTGGAGCCTGGGAACCAACCGGCTCATCGCAGACGGGGCGATGCCGCTGGTGGTGGTGGAAGATCTGATCCGGGAACTGGGCGGTGTATCTGTGGCAGAGGAAAATACCAGGGAGGGTCTGTCGGAAACAGAACGAAAGGTTCTGCAGATCCTGGAACAGGAGGGGGAGGTAACCCTGGAATTTCTTTGCCGGAACCTGTCGGTCAGCCCAGTGGATATGAACGGTATTGTCATGATCCTGGAGATGAAAGGATATGTGGCGGTCAACTTTGGAAAAATTTTTATTGCAAAATTTTGAAAAAGGCAGTATTATATTTGTTCATAAGAGTATTTACGGTTGCGGAAGGCCGGAGAATCCGGCTTTCTCCTGCCGTAAAACCCGTAAAGGGATATTTTTAGGAGGAAGAATGGCAACAGCGAAAACTTCGAAAACGGCGAAAGCCGCGAAAAAAACACTGGTAATCGTGGAGTCGCCGTCCAAGGCGAAAACCATTGGAAAATATCTGGGCGCATCCTATAAAGTGGTGGCATCGGTGGGCCACGTGCGGGATCTGCCGAAAAGCAAGCTGGGAATTGATATCGAAAATGATTTTGAACCCCAGTATATCGCCATCCGAGGAAAGGGCGATCTGATCAAAGAACTGAAAAAAGAAGCAAAGCAGGCAGGTAAAATATACCTGGCAACAGACCCGGACCGGGAAGGAGAAGCGATTTCCTGGCACCTTGCGTTCCTTTTGGGCATCGATCCGCAGACCCCCTGCCGTATCGTCTTCCATGAGATTACGAAGGATGCCATCCGGAATGCAGTGAAACACCCGCGTCCCATCGATCTGAAGCTGGTGGATGCACAGCAGGCACGCCGCGTGCTGGACCGGCTGGTGGGTTATCAGATCAGTCCGCTGCTGTGGAGAAAGATCCGCAGAGGATTGTCAGCAGGCCGTGTCCAGTCTGCCGCACTGAAAATCATCTGTGACAGGGAAAAGCAGATCCGGGATTTCGTACCGAAAGAATACTGGAACATCGGCGCCGTTTTTCAGAAAGAAAAGAAATTCACAGCCAGACTGGCAGAATATAAAGGAAAGAAGCTGGTGGTGGAAAACGGCCAGCAGGCAGAGAATATCATTGCCGACCTGAAAGCAGGCGAATTTGCGGTGGAATCCATCACGAAAAAAGAACGGAGCAGAAAACCTTTCGCACCGTTTACCACCAGCAGTCTGCAGCAGGACGCTTCCAACAAGCTGGGATTCACCACGAAGAAATCCATGATGGTGGCTCAGCAGCTTTATGAAGGTGTGGAAGTAAAAGGGCATGGAACCGTGGGTCTGGTGACCTATATCCGTACGGACTCTGTCCGCATTTCCGATGAAGCAAAGGCAGCCGCCAGATCCTACATTCAGGATCATTTCGGTCAGAACTATATTGGAAACAATGTGTTTTCCAATAAGAAAAAGGATATTCAGGATGCCCATGAGGCGATCCGCCCGAGTAATATTTCCCTGGATCCGGAGTCCATTAAAGACTCTTTGACGAAGGATCAGTACAGTCTGTACCGTCTCATCTGGACCCGGTTTCTGGCCAGCCAGATGGCAGCCGCCGTATTCGACAGCATGCAGGTCGGGATCCGAAACGGGGAATACCTGCTGAAGGCCAGCGGCTCCAAGCTGCTTTTCGATGGTTTCCAGAAAGTCTATAACCCGAACATGGATGAAGATAAGGATTCCTTCCTTCCTCTGCTGGATGAGGGGGAAGTGCTGAAGGCGCAGAAGATTACCTCTGAGCAGAAGTTTACGGAACCGCCTTCCAGATTTACCGAAGCCAGTCTGGTGAAGGATCTGGAAGAAAAAAATATCGGCCGGCCGAGTACCTATGCGCCGATTATCGCGACGCTGCTGGAAAGAAAGTATATTCAGCGGCAGAAAAAGACCCTTCTGCCTACCGATCTGGGATTCCTGGTAACCGATATGATGGAGGAATATTTCAAAGAAATCGTCGATACCGGATTTACCGCGGAGATGGAAGATAAGCTTGACGACGTGGAGGTAAAGGATTTAAACTGGAAAGAGATCATCCGCGACTTCTACGGAACACTGGAAAAGGAACTGAAAGTGGCGGATGAAGCCATCGAGAAAGTCCAGATCGAAGATCAGATCACCGATGAAGTCTGTGAGATCTGCGGGAAGCCGATGGCCATCAAATCCGGACGGTTCGGCGAATTTCTGGCCTGTACCGGATACCCGGAATGCAAGAACACGAAAGCGATCGTGCAGACCATTGATGTGAAGTGCCCGGACTGCGGCGGAGACATCGTGGTGAAACGGGGAAAATCCGGCAAGGTTTTTTATGGCTGCAGCAATTATCCGGACTGCAAAAAAGCATTCTGGTATAAGCCGACCAATCAGAAGTGTCCGCAGTGCGGAAGCCTTCTTCTGGAAAGAAAGACCAAATCAAGCCATCTGGCCTGCTCCAACGACCAGTGCGGCTATAAAGAATAAATAACACATATATGGAAAAGCAACAAACGAGAAAAGGGAGGTATTTGAGATGATTCAATTTCATGCAACCACAATCTGCGCAGTAAGACGCGGTCCGGATGATATCGCCATCGGCGGCGACGGACAGGTGACCATGGGGGAATCCACCATCATGAAGAATGGAGCAAGAAAAGTCAGAAAAATCTATAAAAACACCGTATTGACCGGGTTTGCCGGTTCGGTAGCGGATGCGTTTGCACTGACAGACAAGTTTGAAAAGAAAATGGAAGAACACGGGGGCAATCTGAAGCGGGCAGCTGTGGATCTGGCGCAGATGTGGCGTTCCGATCAGGGCGCTCGCAGCCTGGAAGCACTGATGATCGTCATGGACAAGGACAATATGCTGGTAATCTCCGGAAACGGGGAGGTCATCGAACCGGACCAGGATTTCGTCGCCATCGGCAGCGGCGGAAATTTCGCCTATGCGGCAGCCAACGGTCTGTTCAACCACACAGACATGACGGCAGAGGAGATCGTCAGAGAATCTCTGAAGATTGCGTCTTCCATCTGTGTCTATACCAATGACAACATTATCGTGGAAAAACTATAGGGGGAAATTGGACATGGCAAGCAAATTATACAGCATGACGCCAAAGGAAATCGTGGCGGAACTGGATAAATACATTATCGGTCAGGATGAGGCCAAGAAATCGGTAGCAATCGCGCTGCGGAACCGATACAGAAGAAGTCTTCTTTCTGACGAAATGAGAGAAGAAATCACGCCGAAGAATATTCTGATGATGGGACCTACCGGCTGTGGTAAAACGGAAATCGCAAGACGTCTGGCCAAGCTGATGGATGCACCGTTTGTCAAAGTGGAAGCCACCAAGTTTACCGAAGTCGGCTATGTGGGCCGTGACGTGGATTCCATGGTACGCGATCTGGTGGAAGCATCCATGCGTGTGACCAAGCAGAGCAAGCTGGAAGAAAAATATGAGATCGCCGATAAGATCGTGGAAGAAAAGATTGTGGAAGCGATCATTCCGGGAAAGCAGAAGAAGAAACCGGGCACTTCCAAAAATCCGTTTGATTTCATCATGAACAGCGGCGGATATACCAGCCAGAAGCAGCAGTATCTGGAAAGCCAGGCTGCGAAGGAAGCAGAGCCGACCAAAGAGGATATGGATGTGGAAATGGCAAGGGAGCAGGTACGCACCCAGCTTCGCCAGGGTCTGCTGGAAGAACAGTATATCGAAATTGAAGTGGTGGCCGCGCCGAAGGGCAATCAGCTGGATATGAGCAACGAGGGCATGAGCATTGCCATCGGCAACATCTTCGGCGATATGATGCCGGAAAAGACCAAGAAAAAGAACGTCAAGGTGAAGGATGCCCGCAAGATTCTGCGGGAACAGGAAGCACAGAAGCTGATCGATATGGATATGGTGACCGACGAGGCGGTGGAAAATGCAGAGCAGAACGGTATCATCTTCATTGATGAAATCGACAAGATTGCTTCCACATCCCGCAGCACCTCCGGTGCAGATGTGTCCCGGGAAGGCGTACAGCGGGATATTCTGCCGATCGTGGAAGGCAGCGTCATCAACACGAAATACGGTCCGGTGAAGACGGATCATATCCTGTTTATCGGTGCCGGTGCATTCAGTGTAGCGAAACCGACCGATCTGATCCCGGAACTGCAGGGTCGTTTCCCGATCCGCGTGGAACTGGAAAGTCTGACCAAGGAGGATTTCGTCCAGATCCTGACTAAACCGGAGAACGCACTGATCAAACAGCATAAGGCGCTTCTGGAGACAGAAGGTGCTGAAGTGGAATTTACCGAAGATGCCATTGAAGAACTGGCGTCCATCTCCTTCCTGATGAACGAGCAGGCAGAAAACATCGGTGCACGGCGCCTTCACACGGTGCTGGAGAAACTGCTGGAGGACATTTCCTTCAACATTGCGGAAATGGATGAAGAGAAAATCGTCATCGATGAGGCCTATGTCAAAGAACGGTTCAAGGAAACCATCGAAGAGGAAGATCTGGATAAATATATTCTGTAGCATGCAGAAGATGGCTGTGTGATGGAGGTATATGTTATGGGTAGTCAAATTTTGTCAAAAATCAGACGTATGAACTGGGTGCTCAGTGAAACCACGACAGGAAGCCTGTCCTATAAAGATCTGAGCCAGATCCTCTGCGAACTGATCAATGCCAATGTGTTGATTTTTGATATCTCCGGCCATGTGCTGGGGTCCGCTTACAGCAATATTGAGGACAAGTCCACCATTGGCGACAGCGGCAGCGTGGAGCAGATTGTGGAAGATGATAATGTGAAATTCCTGGGCATAACGGAGAGTGCTGCCAACCTGTATGGTGCGCAGATGAAGGAGCTGCTGGGTGACAGCTATGCCATGGCGGAGAAATATCATACCATTGTCCCGATCGTCTGCGGAGGAGAGCGGCTGGGAACGCTGCTGCTGACCCGGCGGGAATCCTGTTTTGATGACGAGGAACTGGCGCTGTGCGAATACGGTGCGACGGTGGTCGGATTGGAGATCCAGCGGCAGATCGCGCTGCAGAAGGCACGGGAAACCCAGCTGCGGCTTGCTGTGGATATGGCGGTGGGAACACTGTCCTATTCGGAAAAAGACGCAGTGAGCAAGATTGTATCCGGACTGGAAGGCGCAGAAGGACTGGTGGTAGCCAGCAAAATCGCCTCGCAGTACGGTCTGACCAACTCTGTCATCGTCAATGCGCTGCGGAAACTGGAGAGTGCCGGCATACTGGAAGCCAAATCTCTCGGTATGAAAGGCACCAGGATCAAGATTCTGAACCCGTATCTGAAGGAAACGGTGGAACATTTCGACCGGTAAATCCCGGGCGAAATCACAGACAAAAAACAGATAAAAGGATAAAAGCAACCCCGAAAAGATGGATCGGGGTTGTTTATTTTTGTATTTTTTCTGTTTTTTTACCGTATGAAACATACATTTAACATTTTTTTGCAGTCCTGTAATTGACAGTTTTTTTGGACAGTGGTATAATTTTTCGTAACCGGCGGATAATGCAATGTTTAACCGCTTTTTGAGAGGAAACGTAACCGGAAACAGAGCGTCTGAGGTTACATTTTATAGATGCATAAATATGCAATCTGAGTGTATAAGACAGGAGAATGGTATGACAGATCAGGAATTACGAAAACTGAACCGAAGCGAACTGCTGCAGATGCTGATCGATCAGGTCGAAGAAAATAAATCACTGCAGGAACGCCTGGAGAAGGCGGAAGCCCAGCTTGCGGAGCGGCAGCTGAAATATGAAAAAGCAGGATCTCTGGCGGAGGCTGCACTGGCACTGAACGGTGTGTTTCAGGCGGCGGATGACGCTGCCCGCCAATATCTGGAGAATATTGAAATGGCAAGCAGGCAGCAGGAGGAAATCTGCCGCGGCATTCAGGAAAAGGCAGAACGGAAGGCGTTGCTGCTTCTGAAGGAAGCAGAAGAATATAAGAAAAAAGCGAAAGAAGAAGCGGACGAATACTGGGTACAGGTACAGAAGCAGGTGGAAACGCTTCTGCAGAATCATGCCGCTCTTCGTGATCTGCTGCACGCAGGCGGAGGAAACGAAGCAGAATGAATCTGAAACGCAGAAACAGAAATATCGATACAGGAAACACCGATGCAGTGACAGAAAAGGCGGCTCCTGCGGAGCTACCCGATCTGGAACAGCTGAAAGCGGAACTGAACCGTGAGAACTACAAGTCCCGGTACCGCAGCGTACTTCGAAGCACGATCTATACGCTGATTGTGGTTGCCGCTGTGGCAGTTCTGGTAGCGACCATCTGGATGCCGGTGCTGCAGATCTATGGATCTTCCATGACACCGACTCTGGAGGAAAGCGACATTGTCATTTCTGTCAAGGGTTCCGACTTCGAGCCGGGAGATCTGGTCGCCTTTTATCTGGGAAACAAGATTCTGGTGAAGCGGTGCATCGCCGGACCGGGTCAGTGGGTGGACATCGACGAAGACGGCAATGTATCTGTGGACGGACAGCTGCTGGAGGAACCGTATCTGACGGAAAAAGCACTGGGCGACTGTAATATCAAGCTGCCGTACCAGGTGCCGGAAAGCCGTTATTTCTGTATGGGCGATCACAGATCCACTTCGGTGGATTCCAGAAATACGGCCGTCGGCTGCGTGTCAGAGGAACAGATCGTAGGCAAGATCGTATTCCGTGTATGGCCGCTGACGAAACTTGCTTCATTGTAAACATTGAATAATATATACAATAAGTGTGGTATAATAGACTTGAAAACAAACATACAGCAACAGGCAGAAAATTACACGAAAAAACATCAGAATAAAAAACGCTGGCACAAGATGGTTCTGTGTCTTGCGTCTGTTGTTGTTTTTTGCACGACGTACGCACTGATCCTGCCGGCCATCACGATGGAAAATCTGCAATGTGGACTGGAAGAACACATCCACACGGATGCCTGCTATGCACAGTCAGAGGATCCTGACGTCGTTCCGGAACTGATCTGCGGTCTTGAAGAACATACCCACAGTGCAGAATGCCAGGGACTTTATAATCAGACAGGGCAGATGAAACTGGAATATTACGGCAGTGACTATACTGTCAGCGTTTCCTGCCGGATCTCTGCTGACCAGGCGGATTCAGCAGTCTTATCCGTAAGGGAACTTCCGGAAGCATATTCTTCCTATCAGGAGATTTACAGTGCGGCGACAGAAGCGCTTCTGGAAGAAAGCCCTCTGGAAGCAGAAAATGAGCTGGGAATCCGCGCTTTCCGGTTATTTGCGCTGAATATACATAATGAAGAAGAAACGATAATTCCGGAGACGTTGTCTGCGGTATCCATTACATATACTGACGAAACGATCTCAGGTTCTGTTCGGAGTTTCGTTTTTGACGGCGGACAGCTTTTTCTTGAGAGCCCGGATTCTGAACAAAATATATCCGAAGGAACCTTTTCTCTTTCGCCGGACGGCACTTTGATTGCAGGGACTGTCATCAGAGAAATCAGCCAACTGGAAGAACACCTGGAGAAACTGGAGGCTTTTCGGCTTGAGGCACAGGAAATTCTCCGGTCTGACTATAGCGATGACCAGAAGCAGGCCCTCTGCCAGAATCTCTATGATAACATGATGGAGGACTTGTCTCTGGCTTATGATCAGAATGAAAGCGGAAGCCTTACAGATGAGGAACTGGAGCGTATTGAAGCAGCCTTTGGGGAGATTCTGCAGGAGATGGAAGAAGGCTGTGGTTTCCGCCCATACAGCCTGATGACACTTTCTGATGGTGAATATGTTCTGGAGGCACAGACGGTATCGGTCGATACTATGTACAATGACAGAGATGACAGCGAGTATCTGCTGCTTGCCCTTGAGGCAGGAAAATATTATGCTCTCGGCGGAGATGGTCAGACCTATGAACTGACGGAAAACGGATCAACGCTGACCTATTGCAGTGATGCGGCAGCAAACATCAATAAACTATGCTGGAAAATGTCCGAAAAAGAGACGGATTCAAATTCACAGAACAGTTCTCACCGACGGATGGTGATAAATAATACGCAATCCGGGAAATATCTCTATCCGAATGGAACGAGTCTGATCACTGACAGTAAAACAACTGTAAACCTGTGGATTCAGGAGGCCAATGCAAATGCCGCAACCATTTATCCCGATGATCCATACTGGCCGAAAATTGCTTTTGGCGATAGTCATACGTTCCATACATATAATGGAGAGGGTGAAAATGAGGCCTGGTTCTATTTTGCGAAAGTCACCAAACGTCCTTGCCATGTCTGGCTGGACGGAACCGACGGCAGCATCATGAGCCTGGGCGGAGCCGGAAATGAGTACCAAGCAGTAAGTGCGGGCGAGAGCATTACACTCCCGAGCAGTTTCAAATCCCCGGACAAATATGCCTATAAGCTGAAGGGCTGGTATGATGTGAATCAATCGCAGTACTATTCTCCGGGTAAAACTGTGATGATCAACAATGACACCGTATTTTACGCAGACTGGGAGCCGGTGACCTATGATATCGGACAGAAGAATGAACACACCGTGTCTTCATTGGATACCAGTGCATTCATTACGACGCATGTATTTGATTACGGTGCCTTGTTCAATGTGATGAGCAGTAACGCCAACGTCACACCCGATCCAGCTGGGCACAAGGAAATCTGGACAATAACGAATAATCCTTCTTATGGCTCCAGTCCGCTGAATCTTGTGTTCCGTGACTGGGATACGTTTAACGAAAGTATTTCGTATCCAGTTGGCGCACAAAGTGAAAATGATAATTCCATGGCAATGCCGAATGCATTCAATTCGGATATCTACAGCGGCATTTCCAACCCAAGTATATTAAATGTACTGTTTCATCCGACAACGGGCTGCATCGGCAAGAACTACGTCGGTACCGGTAATTATCTGTACCAGTATGATGCGGATACCGGATATTACTATTATGACAGCAAGAAAAATGCTGCTTCCTACAACCGGAGCGATTCCAGATTCTATATATACGACTATCTGGAGCGGACATCGGACTCGCCGAAGGACAGTACATCAGCAGAAACCGGAAGAGATTCGGATTTTCTGCCGTTCAACTCGCCATATGTCAATACCAATGGGAAAACAGTTCAGACGTATAATGCAGATAATGGTATGACAGGATATCAGTATGACGCCAAATATGACAGTACCGAGGGCGGCGTTACCTGTAGTCCCGGTCAGGCAGGTACCAATTACTGGTTCGGCATGAGCTCGCAGATCAAGTTTTATCTGCCGGATAACAGTGCTCCGAACGGCTCGGGGAAAAAGAACCAGTCAACCAAAGGCACTGATATGAAGTTCAGTTTCTCTGGAGATGATGACGTCTGGATTTTCGTGGACGGTGATCTGGTACTGGACATCGGCGGACTGCATGGAATAGAAGAAGGCTATATCAACTTCTCCACGGGTGAAGTGTGGCGAAGCTTAGATAATGGTGATACAGAAATTCAGAATTTCACTGCCGGTGAGCATATCCTGACCATCTATTATATGGAGCGGGGTGCATCTCAGTCCAACTGTGCGATCTATTTCAACATCGCACCGCAGAAATACTCCCTGGAACTGACCAAGACAGACCGGGAAGATTCGAATACAAAACTTCCTGGGGCAGAGTTCACCTTCTACAGCGATGAAGCCTGTACCAATCCGGTCAACAGTCTGCTGAAGGAAGATGGAACGATTTCTTCTTCTGGAACCTTTGTGACCGATGGAGAAGGAAGACTTCACTGCTATGGTCTTATGCCGGAGACCACATATTACATCCGGGAAACGAAAGCACCGGCAGGGTACAACGGTAATGAAAACGTGGTCATTAAGCTTTCCATAGCCGGGATTCAGAATAATTACAGAGTGACCAGTGAATTGTATGTGGATGGTCAGAAGGTTGAACTTGAAAATGCCGGAAATATCTATCTGAAAGAAGACAAATCTGAACTTGGGACTAATCGGGAATTGAACTATACTTTTTCGAATCAGGCTGGCTATGTGCTTCCGGAGACCGGCGGTATTGGTACCGAATGGATGGAAGCACTGGGAACGATTCTGATTCTGTGTGCGGCATTCCTGGCGTTCAGAAAACGAATATAATGCATCAGAGAAAAGTAAGTACAAAAGGTTTTATGTTTAATAAACTAAGCAAAGTGTGGTGAAGAGTATGAAGCCTGACATTTGGCAGCAGACAACAGAATATTCCAAAACCCATCAGCGAAAGAAACATTGGCGAAGAATCGTCATGGGTCTGGCGTCTGTCGTTGTGTTCTGTACCACCTATGCACTGATTCTTCCTGCAATCACCATGGAGGAAGCATACTGCGGCATAACGGAGCATGTTCATACGGATGCCTGCTATACCCAGGCGGATCCCGTGGAAGAAAAGCAGCTGGTCTGCACCATCGATCCATCGGATTATCATGAACATTCGGAAGAATGTTACGATACGGAAGGAAACCTGATCTGCGGACTGGAAGAAAAGCCGCAGCACGTACATACGGAAGAATGCTACGAGGTGGTGGAAGTGCCTTCTGACACGGAAATCCTGACCTGCGGTATGCAGGAACATACTCATACCAAGGCCTGTTATGCGGATCCGACGATCGATGTGGAAAATCCGAATACCTGGGAGCAGACCGTGGCGGACGCACCGCTGACCGGGGAATGGAGAAACGACCTGCTGGCTGTGGCACAGACGCAGCTTGGCTATCGAGAAAGCCAAAAGAACTATATCGTTTTGGAAGACGGAGAGACCACCAGGGGCTACACCAGATACGGTGCCTGGGACGGAAATCCGTATGAAGAGTGGTGTGCATCTTTCGTGTCCTTCTGTCTCCATTATGCAGATGTGCCGGAGGAGATATTCCCGCAGGATAACAACTGCAGTACCTGGATGGAAACGCTGCAGGAGAAGGAATATGATCTGTATATGCCAGCCCGCCAAGAGGCCGAAGACGGTTCTGAGAAGCTTTATACCCCTTCTGCCGGTGACATGGTCTTCTTCACATGGGATCAGAATGACAGTGCGGATCATATTGGTATCGTTTCAGAAGTGATACCTGCTGACGAAGAAGAACCGGCGAAGATCATCACCATCGAAGGTAATAAATCCGATGAAGTGGCATACCATACCTATGAACTGGGCAGCGAGGAGATTTTGGGCTACGGCATTCTGCCGCAGCAGGATTTCACCTGCGGAAAAGAAGGTCATGTTCATACGAAAGAATGCTATGGTGCAGACGAAGAACTGATCTGCACCTTGGAAGAACATATTCACACAGACATCTGCGAAGTTATTTCCAATGACGAAGAGACCGAAGAACAGGCAGAAAACGTTTCTCTGAAGAAACTGACCTGGGAAGGCGCAGATTTTAAAGTAAGGGTTTCCTATGGCGAGGATGCAGGACTCACGGAAAATACAGAACTGCAGGTAAGAGAAATTGAAAATGGTACTGCGGAATATGAAGAGTATCTGCAGCAGACCGAAAAAACACTGGAAGCAGAAAGTGAAGAGAAAGTACGTTTCGCCCGGTTCTTCGACATCACTTTTACAGTAGATGGAAAGGAAGTGGAACCACAGGCTCCGGTTTCTGTATCCATTACTTATGAGCAAGCAGTTGACCTCAGCGATCCGGGTAACAGCCAAGTGATTCACTTCAGTGAAAATGGTCCGGAACTGTTGTATGCCGAAGCGGAACAGCTTCAGGATGACAGCACACGGTTTACCCATGTACAGGACAGCTTTTCTGTGGTGGGCGATCTGGTAACGGTTGCGGCAGACCATAATGCAGCAGACAATGGACCGGATGACCTGCCGGTGGATTACTATGTCTGCATCGACGGCGAGTGGACCTGTGTCGGTTCCACGAAGACGGGGTGGTATTCAACTGATAATGAAGTTTTAACGAATTACAATCGAGACTATATTACGGTAGAACAGATCGTATCTGTTCTGGGACGTTACGGCTTGTCTGCGAACGGCACGAACCTTGAACGGATGGTTGCATATCAGCAGAAGAGCGGCCATACAAGAGTATATTCTGATACAAATGTCGTAGAATTTGAAGAAAAGATAATATATCCGCTTTCCAGAAATGGAAACCATCCGGGATATAATTTATATTACATTCCGGGAAACACTGAAACAACGGTGAGCAAAGATACACCGGATGGTCTTGATAAAGCTGCGAATGGTTTCTATACTGTAAAAGTTTATGATGAAAACGGATCTTTGTTGGATTCTGGCGTTGTACCTACCGGTGGAAACTATACCTATTCCGGAAACGAAACAATCAATAACTGGATTGTAGCTTATGGAAACGGCACAACGCAAGGGGTTACCGGGACTTCAATTACATTGACAAATATTTCTTCACCGGTTACGATTTCTCCGAAAAGAGATGGTACTATTGTGAACAAGAGCGTGACCTATAAGGTGATGATAGATGGCCAGTGGCAGACGGTAGGCAGTTCTCCGTACTACTATTCCGGAACGGTGAACAACAGTCCGCAAGCATATATTACATCTGACATGGCGGCACAGTTCTTCGGTGACTATGGTTTTGATGCCTCCGACAAGCCGGGAAAGAACATCGGATACAGCTATAATGATATTTATACGCTGTATTATGCAAACGGCACGACGAAGACCAATTTCTGCATGGATGTCAGTACCGGTGTGGTGAAGGACGCACAGGTCATTCAACTTTATACAAGCAATAATACGGACGCACAGGTCTTCCGAGTTTGGGGTGCCGGGAATGGGTATTCCTTTATTACACCGATTGGAAACAGTTCGCTGTATGTGAATGCCTACGGATATTCACCTTCATCAGGACAGGGAGTTTCCGGTACACAGCTGAAGCTTTCATCTGCAAACAATGAGAATTCCCAATGGAAAGTTGATACCGGTGCTGACGGCAGGACAACATTCTGGTCAGCAATTGCACCGACGGATCAGGTTATCGATTTGAGCAGCAATAATATGACAAACGGGGGCATACTTCAGGTATGGAGTTCCACAGGTGGTGCCCACTACTGGTATATGGTGCAGCAGTACCGGATTTTCAATAATACAAAAGTTGAACCGTTGGGGAATGATGTCTGGAAAATCGGACTGACCGAAGATACCAATGGCGATATTGTTTGCTATTATCTGCCTGCAGAGGCCGATGATTTGTTCTCATTAGAAAATAAATCTGAAAGCGAAATTTCAAGTGATAACAGTTTCTGGTCTGTTTCTGTACGGGATGATACGCATTCTGTTTATTCTGATGGGGAATTGAGCAGCATGACGCAGATTGTGGAACGAAACGGGGAAGCAACCGTAACTGTGCGTAACGCGGATGGTATTCTATGGTCTGTCGCTGGTGCGACAGCTGAAAATATTACTTCTACGCAGTCTGGTGGCTACACCACATTTGTTATCAGCAACATTACGCAGCCGATAAAGGTTGTGGCGACAAAAGCAAATCCGCAGTTTACGGTGCAGTATTATGCAAATATTGATCAATATGTATTGGGCAGCAGTGGCGATTTGGATATAATCGATACTTCAGGGAGGAAGCTTCCTGAAAACTCCGGGACGCAATCTTTACGTTGGCTGACATTGGAATCGAACGAAAAGAATACGGATCAGAATAATGGAGAGGCTACTCTTCTTCACAGAGTTAAGACAGAGAAACGTCTTACCCAGATGTTTACAGATGGAACGTATTATTTCGAGCAACATCCGGGGCTGGCATATTTTGATAAGCTCTGGGGAAAGTCCAATTACAAACTGGATGCGGTTTTGGTTCTGAAGGATGGAAAAGATGCAGACAGTATGAATGATGATGACTGGTGGTGGTATGAGATTAACCAGACCACCTGGAACAACATTACCTTTACGAATATTGCTTCTGAGGAAAAAGCACCTCGGAAGGAGGGAGTAAAACAGAGTGCAAATGGTGAATATTGCATTCTTCTCCAGGAAGGTACTATAATTCGTCTGCGTTACGAAACCAACAACCAGACATATACAAATCAGGCATATTTCCATGATTATGATATCACCAGCGGTCAGAATGAAGACGGAACCTGGAGGTCCGGTATCACCGGGATTAACAGTTCCAGCAACTATGTGACAAGCAGAAACGGTGAACGTCAATTTAACGGTACACATGAGGCAGGTGCTGCAGCGGATACCTTTGCTTTTGGTAACGCCAACTGTGAGACCGGACTGGGAATTGCGCAATGGGGAGGAAACAATATCAATGCCCACAATGGGGTGGATATTACGATGAAAGACAACAGCAAACCACATTTTGGAAATGATGTTTACAGGGGATGTACTTTTGGTCTGGTAACCGGATTGGATAATAACGGAGACTTGATTTGGGATCAATGGATTACAGCACCGCGCCTGTTTAATGACGGAACTGCCAACGGAAAGCATACTTACAATAACGGTAGTCTTTGTTTCAGTCAGACTGGTGACACATATACATTATCTTCTGTAGATTCCTCGGTGGGAACACGGAAGGATTTGGAGTATTTCTTCAATCCTTCACCAAAGAATGGCTGTGTCTGGGATGGTGAACGCAGCGGGATGTCATGGCAAAATAAGATATTTACCAACAACTTTTGGCCGATGGACAGTGCAGCCAACAAGACGGATCCGTTGATGGGTGCGATCAATAGCGCCGGAACCTGTGATGTGCAGGTGAATGGTTTTTGGGATGAGCAGAATACGGTCGGAACGAATCACAATGGTGTACAGGTTCCGGTCAGTGATGATGGACGGGCCCATAACTGGTTCTTCGGTATGAATTTCTCATTGTCCTTCACATTAACAGAAGACTACACCGGACCACTGGAATACATCTTCTTCGGTGATGATGATATGTGGGTGTTCCTGGATAAGCAGCTGATCTGTGATATCGGTGGTGTACATTCATCCGTAGGTGAGTATGTAAATCTGCGGGATTATCTGCCGATTGGTGAGTCTGGACAGCATACGCTGACCTTCTATTATACGGAACGAGGCGCATCCGGTTCTACCTGCTGGATGAGTTTCACCTTACCATCTGTTACTAGTGCCACTACTGGCAGGGACATAGGTGGCTTACAGATTAGCAAAGCAGTGGACGGTATCGGTAATGCTGACTTCAGCAGTGAGAACTATCAGTTTAAGGTTGAACTTCTGACTTCGGAGAATGGATCCGGACTGAATCAGACATTCAGTTTCAGACGCAGTGATGACACATATGGAACCATTAAGAACGGCGAAACAATTACTTTGCATGCGGATGAGTCTGTTACCATAAATGGCATCCCAGCAGGATCTTTCTACCGGGTGACAGAATTGACAACAGAGGGCTACCATACCGCTGTTAATGACAATGAAGGTTATATCGCCGCAGGCACGATTTCAAATGGACTGACGAATTCGGTAAGTTTTGTGAATACCCTGCTGGCTTACGAACTGCCGGAAACCGGAGGCATTGGAACAGACATGTATATAATCGGAGGACTGCTGCTGATTTCGGCGGCTGGCATTCTCTTGATATATAACCAAAGAAAGCGCAGAAAGGAGGACAATACTCTCTCCTGATGCGCAGGAGAACTTATCACTTATATTTTTCATATTGCATCAAGCAAAATACACAGAAAGGAAAGAAAGACAAATGAAGCAATTGAAAAAACTAGCAAGCGTACTGCTGCTCATTGCTGTTGTAATGACGATGACAGTCGGTACTGCGTTCGCAGCAAACACAACTGCACATACTATCACAATCACCAATGATAAAGCAGGCCATACCTATACTGCTTATCAGGTTTTCGCTGGCGATATCTCTAGCGGAAAGCTGACCAATATCGTCTGGGGAACTGGCGTTGACGGTAATGCAGTTCTTGCAGAACTGGTCAAACTGAATGCGTACAAAGACTGCAAGACTGCAGAAGATGTTGCGGATGTTTTAGTTGGATTCGAGGACGATAGTGCTGAACTGGATGCGTTTGCAAAAGTTGTCGGTGCACATCTTGCTACTGCAGCTGGCTCATCCACTGCAGCATCATCTCCATACAGCATCAGTGTAACTGGAGACGGGTACTATATCGTTAAAGATACTGGAATGATTGGAACCGATGATGCTGCTACAAAGTACATCTTAAAGGTAGTTGAAGATGTAACGGTAAAAGCAAAGGCGGAAACTCCGACCATCGACAAAGTCATTGTGAATGCTGACTCTGCAAACGGTGGCGAGGGCAAAGGTACCGCACAGGATATGGGTAGTGTAGTTGACTTTAAACTGACTTCCAAGGTACCAGCAATGGATGGATACGATACATATACCTATATTGTAAACGATACCATGTCTGCAGGTCTGACTTTCAAAGATGATGTAGCAGTTACCATCAATGGTGCTGAATATTCTGATTTTACAGTGGTACAGAACGGTCAGTCCTTTACGATCACTTTCAATAACTTTATCAATCAGAAATCGAACGCTGGTAAAGATATTGTAATCACCTACTCTGCAACCATTAACGAAAAGGCTCTGACTACTGATAAGGAAACCAATACTGTAAATCTGGAATACTCCAACAACCCGAATGATAATACTTCCAAGGGAAAGACACCGGATAAGATTGTTTACGTATATGATTTCGATATCGTAATCGACAAGTATACTGGCGATGAAACTACAGGAGAACGCTTGGCAGGCGCTGAATTCGTTCTGTATAAGACTGTCGACAGTAAGAAACTTTATTACTTCTATAACAATGCAAATAAAGAAGTAGAGTGGATTGAACTTGCAGACGATGCGGCAGTTGCTGCTGCGATTAAAGCGAACACAATTACAAAAGTTACCACCGATTCAAATGGTGCAGCGAAGTTCCAGGGACTGGATTCTGGTACATATTATCTCCATGAAACTGCAGCACCTGCAGGCTACAATCTGCTGAAGGAAGATGTAAAAGTTGAAATCACAGCAACTTATAATGCTGATGGAACACTTGCTTCAAGCACAGCAACTTCCACTAATAACGGTCAGTATGAGCAGATCAAAAAGATTGAAAATAAGTCTGGTCTTGAGCTTCCTTCCACCGGTGGCATCGGTACCACCATCTTCTACGTGCTGGGTGCAGCACTGGTGATCGTGGCAGGCGTACTGCTGGTAACCAGAAGACGGATGAACAAGAATAACTAAAGAGAAAACGTGAAACCGGGAGAACGGATTTTGCGAAGAAAAATCTAAAACAATCTGCTGCATGCCGGGGAAGATTTCCCCGGTCTGCAGCAGCAAGGAGAACCCTGCATGAAGAAAAAGCCGAATTTCACAACTGTATTTTTAGTTTTGTTGATGATTGCAGGTTTGTCCTTGCTGCTGTATCCGTCGGTCAGTGATTACTGGAACTCGTTCCATCAGACCCAGGCCATTGCCAGCTATGCGGAGGAAGTGTCCGGTCTGAATCAGGTGGAATATGACAGGCTTTGGGCGGAGGCGCAGGAATACAACGAAAAGCTGGCGAAGCAGGACAGCATTTTTATGCTGCCTGAGGCGCAGAAAAAGGAATATACGAAGCTTCTGGATATCTCAGGGACCGGAATCATGGGATATATCGAGATCCCGTCGATTCGGTGCAGTCTGCCCATTTATCACGGGACGGAAGAGTCTGCACTGCAGATTGCGGTGGGCCATCTAGAATGGTCCAGCCTGCCGGTGGGCGGGGAAAGTACCCATTGCGTCCTTTCGGGGCACCGGGGGCTGCCCAGCGCCAAGCTGTTTACCAATCTGGATCAGCTGAAGGAAGGGGACGTGTTCCTGCTTCGTGTGCTGGATGAGGTGCTGACCTATGAAGTGGATCAGATCCTCATCGTGGAGCCCCAGGAGACAGGGGCTCTGACCATCGAAGCGGGAAAGGACCTGTGCACGCTGGTGACCTGTACGCCGTATGGGATCAATACCCATCGGCTGCTGGTAAGGGGACATCGGATTGAGAATCTGGAAGATGCCAATTCCATTTATGTGACGGCGGACGCCATGCAGATTGAACCGCTGATCGTGGCACCGATTCTGGCCGTGCCGATGCTTTTGCTGCTTCTGATTGCGGTGATGCTGCCGGGGAGCAGGAAAATGGACAACGGACGAAAAAAAGCAATAAAAGAAGGAAACGATGAAAATCAGACCAAAACGGTCGAGAGGTGATTGGATGAAAGTTTTTAAAGGATGGAAAGGAATACTTACCTGTATTTTGATTACGGCCATGGTGCTGCCGGCAGCGGCGCTGGCGGCGGGAAAGATTGATCCGGAACGGCCGGTCAGCCTGACGATTTCCTGTCAGACCGATGGCGGAAGCGGGTTGTCAGGCCAGCAGTTTGACATTTACCGGGTGGCCGATCTGAATGCTTATGGCGAGATGACCATAACGGATGAATTCAAAGGTTTTGCGGAGAACATCAAGATTACCGGAAAGAATGACGAAGCCTGGCGTGCGCTTGCTTCTACGCTGGAGGGCTATGTACAGCAGGCGGCCTATCAGGGCAGCCTGAAACCGGCAGACAGCGGCAGGACCGATGCACAGGGGAATCTGACGTTTCCTACATCTTCCGGCAGCGCTCTGAAGCAAGGACTCTATCTGGTGGTGGGACATTATTTCGTGCAGGGCGGCTATTATTATGATCCGTCTCCGTTCATGATCCTGCTGCCGGATCTGGATATGGAAAAGAACCAGTGGGTGTATGACGTATCGGCGAAGCCGAAGCAAGAGAGCGGTATTGTCGCCTCGCCGCCGACCTATATTTCCAAAAAGGTACTGAAGGTCTGGAACGACAGCGGAAAGGAAGCGCTGCGGCCGGAGTCTGTCACAGTGCATCTGCTGCGGGACGGAAAGGTGTATGATACCGCTGTACTGACTGCAGCCAACAGCTGGAGATGGTCCTGGGATTATCTCAGCGCTGGATACAGCTGGAATGTTGTGGAGGAAGTGTCAGGAGATTATAAGGTTGAGATCACCCAGGAAGGGATTACCTTCGTGGTGAAGAACACGTATGACGAAAGCAATCCGGACAATCCGGATCAACCGGTGATTCCGGTGATTCCTGAGGATCCGGAGGTTCCGCTGGGGCCGGGGAATCCGGGCGGCTCGGTTGATGTCAATGAACCGGATGTTCCGCTTGGACCGAAGCTGCCGCAGACCGGCATGCTCTGGTGGCCTGTGCCTGCGCTGGCAGCGCTTGGCCTACTGCTTCTCGGTGCGGGAATCCTATACCGCAGAAGAGAAGAGGCGGAGGAGAACAGAGCATGAGGACGCAGACCGGCCGAAAGGCACGAAAAAAAAGAAGTTCGATTTTGATTTTTACAGGGTTGCTGCTGATTGCGGCAGCCCTTCTTCTGACTGGATTCAATCTTTATGACGAGCATCGTGCGGAGCGGTCTGTAGATCATGTACTGGATCAGATGAAGCCGCAGGAGACCCCGGTACTGCGGGAGGGAGAGATTCCGGACTATATTCTGAATCCCGGGATGGATATGCCGGTGGAAACCATCGATGGGATGGATTACATCGGTACGCTGGAAATCCCATCACTGAATCTGGTGCTTCCTGTACTGAGCGAGTGGAACTATCCGAATCTGCGGGTGGCCCCATGTCGTTATACGGGATCTGCCTATTCGGGGAATCTGATCCTTGCAGCACACAACTATCCGTCCCATTTCGGAAATCTGAAGCATCTGCAGGAAGGGGAGAACGTCTGGTTCACGGACGTGGACGGAAACCGGTTTACTTATCAGGTGGTTGTCCGCGAGACCCTGGAACCGACTGCCATTGATGAAATGCAAAGTGAAGAAGACGGTGCGTGGGATCTGACCCTGTTTACCTGTACCATCGGCGGCCAGAGTCGTGTGACGGTGCGGTGTGTGCAGGTGGAAGAACCGTAGAGAAAACGGAATAACGAAGACAGCGGAAACACCGTTTCCCCCTGCACATGCCCCAAATACGGCGCATATACTGGTGCAGGGGGATTTCTTATGGGAAGAAGACAGAGATGCGGTGTCGGTCTGCTGCGCTATTACATAAAAAAAAGTATGATCATCCTGATGGGACTTCTGCTGATTCTCACAGGCAGCGGTTTTCTGTTCCGAGATTTTTATGGGGAAAGCATTGACGCGGCGGCGCGGGCGGTGGCCGTCAATGTGGTCGCTATCAAGATCAACCAGAGCCTGCGGGAAGGGATTCGAAACGGAGAACTGCAGGGGGATCTACTTCATGTGGAGAGAGACGGGGAAGGGAAGGTCCGGTATGTGGAAGCCGATTCCAGGCTCATAACACAGCTTGTGCTGGCTTTTTCCATGAAAATGAATGAAAACTATAACCTGGGAGATACAGAGGTCGTGCCGATGAATCTGGGGATTCTGACAGGAAACAAAATCCTGTCCCAGCTGCCCCTGACCGTCAATGTGAAAGTTATGCCCCTGAGCCTGACCAAATTTCAGTGCGAAACGGAGTTTGAAACCCAGGCCATCAACCAGACCAGATATAAAGTATACTGCACCGTAACCAGCAACGTACAGATCCTGGCACCGTTCAGCCGGGAGACTGCCGAAATCAACCGGAAAGTCCTGCTGGCGGAAGCAGTGATCGTAGGGGATGTACCGGAAAATTACGTACGGGTGCCGCAGGACGACATCCTCGACGTGACCTGAAGCCGCGGGAAGCGGACGAAGCCGGGCAGAAATATTTTGCTAAGAAGAACAGAATATGGTAGAATAAGACTATGCTTAGATTTAATGAAAACAACGAGATTATACGAGAAGACGAATACCGCGCGATTCTGGTGGGTCTGCAGCGGGAACGGCAGGAGGATATTTCCTATTCCATGGCGGAGCTGAAAGGACTGGCGGAGGCTGCCAATGTGGAGGTGCTGGGACAGATGGTGCAGAATCTGGAGCGGCCCAACACGGCGACCTTAATCGGAAAGGGTAAAGTGGAGGAACTGACCCAGCTGGTTCAGAACATGGAAGCGGATACGGTGATCTTCAACGACGAGCTGACCGGAATGCAGCTTCGAAATCTGGAGGACGCGGTGGGCGTACGGGTCATCGACCGGACGATCCTGATCCTGGATATTTTCGCGGCGCGGGCTTCTTCCAGAGAGGGGAAACTTCAGGTGGAGCTGGCGCAGTTGCAATACAGAATGCCGCGTCTGACGGGTTTTGGTAAGTCTCTTTCCAGGCTCGGCGGCGGAATCGGTACCCGGGGACCCGGCGAAAAGAAGCTGGAGACGGACCGGCGGCATATCGAAAAGCGGATGCTGGACATCAAGGCAGAGCTGGCACAGATCAAGAACACGCGGAGCGTGCAGCGTGCCCGCCGGGAAAAGAATCAGGTTCCGGTGGTGGCGCTGGTGGGATATACCAATTCGGGCAAGTCAGCCCTGATGAACCGGATCCTGGCGAAAACAGAAAAAAATGAAGAAGAGCGGAAGGTGGTTTTCGAAAAGAACATGCTTTTCGCCACTTTGGATGTGCAGCAGCGAAGCGTAGTGCTGGATTCCAATCATCAGTTCATCCTGATCGATACGGTGGGATTCGTCAGCAAGCTGCCCCATTCTCTGGTGAACGCCTTCAAGGCGACGCTGGAGGAGGTGACCTATGCCGATCTGTTGATCCATGTGGTGGATGCGTCCTACGAAAACCATGATTTTCATATCGATGTGACGGACCAGGTTTTGTCGGAGATCGGTGCGGGGAATAAGGAAAAGATTCTGGCGTTTAACAAAATCGACCTGGTGGACGCTGCGGTTGTCGTGCCGCGGCCGGGGACAGAGAATCTCTTTCTTTCAGCCAGGGAGGATATCAACATCGACCGTCTCCTGGACATGATTCGGAGCAAAATCTTCTCGGACGAGGTTTCGGCCTGCCTGTTGATTCCGTACAGCCGGGGGGATCTGTCTTCTTATTTATGCGAGAAGGCGGAGGTTTCGGTGATGGATTATCGGGAGAACGGTACGTATTTCGAAGTTCGTCTGAAGGAGGCGGATTATCAGAGACTGAAGGAGTATGAAGTATGAAGCTGTACAGTACGGTGGCGGGAGAGGCACACGCAGAGCAGGTGATTGAGAAATCCAGATTTATTGCTTATGTCAGTCCTGCACAGAGCAGGGAAGAGGCGGATGCCTTTATCGCTTCCATCCGGAAAAAGCACAAGGATGCGACCCATAACGTCCCTGCCATCGTGCTCGGAGACAAAATGCAGATCCAGTGGGCCAGCGATGACGGCGAACCCCAGGGCACGTCCGGTGCGCCTATGGTGCAGATGCTGGTAAAGGAGGGCATTACCAATGTGGTGGTTGTGGTGACCCGTTATTTCGGCGGCATCAAGCTGGGAACCGGCGGACTGGTGCGTGCCTATACTTCCAGTGCGAAGCTGGGGCTGGAAGCAGCAGGGCTGTGTGATGTGGAAGAAATGTCGGTTCTGACCTGTGAGGTGGAGTACTCCCATCTGTCTAAGATACAGAATCTGGCGTCGGAAAGCGGTGCGGTGTTTGCCATAGAGGACATCCGGTATACGGACGTGGTATCTTTGGAACTGTCCTGTCTGCCGGAGGATGCGGAAGGGGTGGAAACGCTGCTTGCCAACCTGACAGCCGGCAGAGGTATTGTGAAGGAACGGCAGAGTCGGCTGGTAAAGCGGGCACGGGAAATGTGCATAAAATAGTGCATAAAAATGTCGTTTTTTTCTTTAAATATGCTTGACAGTCCTCTGGAAAAGTGGTAATATAAACAAGCTGTCGCACGAAAGAATTGCAGAAACGCGGTTCCGAAAGAGGCAGAAGGAGGAAAGAAGATTTCAGAAATCTTCTGAAAAAGTCCTTGACTATACCACCTGAATGTGGTAATATATTAAACGGCTCTTGAACTGCTGATTGAAAATCGCAGAACAAGATGTTAAGAAAAAATTAAAAAAAGTCTTGACAAACGGATGTAAATAATGTAAAATTATTAAATGTGTCAAGTAGTTAAGACACGAACACCAAGGGCGCTTAGCTCAGCTGGGAGAGCATCTGCCTTACAAGCAGAGGGTCATAGGTTCGAGCCCTATAGCGCCCACCATTTTCCAAAATGATGGCCTGGTAGTTCAGTTGGTTAGAATGCCAGCCTGTCACGCTGGAGGTCGAC
>JBJFHL010000078.1:0-5797 GCA_051893555.1 Anaerovoracaceae bacterium | reverse complement strand
AATCAATCAAGGACTACTTTAGGAGGTAACCAAAGAATGGGTACATTATTGTTAACAAAAAAAGAAATCGCCAGGCTCCTGAGTCCTGACGATTGCCTTCAAAGCGCAAAAGAAGCATATCAGGCATATTCCGGCGGCCAGATGATCCAGCCTCCCATCGTTTCTTTTGATATCAGCAGATATAATGGTGAACTGGATATAAAAAGCGGTTATAACACTTCTGATGAGACCATCGGAATAAAAATTGCCAGCGGCTATCCTGACAATCCAGAGAAATACCAGCTGGACTCCATGTATGCACTCATGGTTCTGTTGGACGCCCGCACCAGCTATCCTCTCTGCATCTTGGACGCTGGTATGATCACCTATTACCGCACTGCAGCTGCCGGTGCTTATGCTGCCAGCCTTCTGGCACATCCAGGCTCTGAAATCATGGCGGTGATCGGTACCGGTGGACTCGCCCGGATGCATCTGCGCATGACTTCTCACGTATTTCCGCTTAAAACCGTCTATGTCTATGGAAATGTTCCGGAAGAGCGGGCATCCTACATCAGTGAATTATCTGTAGAATTTCCATATCTTTCATTCATCAATTGTCAATCCGCTGAGGAAGCGGTAAAGAATGCAGATATCATCGCCACTGCTACTCCAAGCAGAGAAGCTATCATCTACCGCCAGTGGCTGAAAGCCGGTGTCCATATCAATGCCTTTGGCTGCGATACACAAGGGAAACAGGAACTGGACCCACAAATCCTCGCAAATGCGCAAGTCTATGTTGATAGCAAAGCAGAATGTATGAAGCGGGGAGAATGTCAGCATGCGCTACGTCAAAATCTGATGACAGAAAGCGACATTGCCGGTGAAATCGGGCAGCTTGCCCTTGGGCAGATCGGCGGCCGAAGCAATTTATCTGGTATCACCGTGTTTGACGCTGTAGGTCTTTCCGTTCAGGATATTTCCATCGCTTCCCGCTTGTACGCCTGTGCGAAGCGGGATAACGTCGGAACGGAAATCACTTTCGCATAGTTTTTTATATTCTCCATTTTCATATTTGCATTTGTGCATAAGCTGTGAGACTAAGTATTCCGGCTTATGTACTTTAGAAAAGAAACCATGGTCTGTTTCAGCTCCATGGTATCTTTTCATTCTGACCAAAAACAGATATAGGGAAATCTATAGTTAAACGCATCGGCGATGTCGCTTACCTGCACAGTACTGTGTATATCCAATATGACTGTCCCGTTCCTCCCGCCTTTGAGTTTCCCAAGTAAATGAAACCGCAAGTTCCAAATCCCAACGGATTTTCCATTTCATATATCTAGAGCACACTACAGATTTTTCATCACTAAGTTGTCAAACATAGTGTCACCCCTAATAAAGTGGAAGACACTGCCCGCGTTATGACCGTGCAACTCCTGTAAAACGACTTTGGAGAAGTCTTGACTTTGGTGGTATTCTGGTTGAAATTGAGTGTGAAACCCATCGAGTCTCCTGCCCGGAGCACGGAGTCGTCACCGCAGCTGTCCCATGGGCATATCCAAGAAGCCGCTTTACCAGAGATTTTGATCTTACGGTCGCGTGGCTGGCCACCCATCTCCCCCGCAGTGCAGTTTCAAACTACATGCGTATCGATTGGGAAACTGTAGGTCATTGCATCACCCGTACCCTGAATGATATCGAGCCGGAACGGTCCAGACGTCTTGACGGACTGGTGCATATCGGCATTGACGAAACAAGTTACAAAAAAGGTCATAAGTACATTACTGTTGTTGTGAACCATGATACCAACACGGTTGTGTGGGCAAGCGAAGGCCACGGTAAATCAGTACTGGAAAAATTCTACCAGTCACTCACGCCAGAGCAGCTTTCCAGCATCAAAGTAGTGACAGGAGACGGAGCAAGATGGATCACAGATTGTGTTAATGAATACACCCCCAGACTGTGAGCGTTGTGTTGATTCGTTTCACGTTGTAGAATGGGCTATGGAAGCACTTGATGAAGTCCGGCGTGAAGCATGGCGTGAGGCTCGCAGCAAAGCCGAAGCAATTTCAGGCAGAGTATTGAAAACGGCCGGAAGAGCAAGGGCAGACGATCCCGTAGTGTCTGCAATCAATCGCGCAAAAACACAGGCGAATGATATCAAAACCTCAACCTTTGCACTGGGGAAAGCACCCGAAAATCTGACGGAAAATCAGCGAACAAAATTGGAAATGATCCAAATCAATAACCCGCGCTTGTATCGAGCTTATCGTTTGAAGGAGAGCCTGCGCCTCCTTCTAAAGCTTGATGATGTACAGGAGGCTGAAAAAGAGCTGAATCATTGGTTACAGTGGGCAAGTCACAGCCAGATACCGTCATTCAAGGCACTTTATCAAAAGATTAAACGTCACAAGGAGCACATTCTCAATACAATACGTTTCGGAATGAGCAACGCCAGAATTGAATCGACGAACAATAAAATCAAGCTGCTCATATGTAAGGCTTATGGTTTCCGAAACATACAGAACATGCTTGATATGGTTTATCTTGTATGCTCCAATTTAACCATACCACTTCCCAATCGGAAACCAAAAGCAGCAAAGCCATAGAATTACACAGCTAAGAGGATTTTTGACCCACGATTATGCCAGAAGAGCCAAATAATTTTGTGTAAACCATAAAATTATTTACAGTCTCTACTATCATCGTTGTTTCCCTTTATCTTTTTCTTCATTCTCTTTCTCGAGTTCTATCTGCACTTCTCTTCTCCCCGGCAGATTTCTATCAATTTCTCTAATCATTTCGGATGCTGCTTTACGAATGGTATCCATGGACTGTTTCAGCTCAGGCGTGTCTTTTCCCTCTGACCAGGACGCGATATAGGCAAAGCTGTAGTCGGATGTATCGATCCCATAGTGCTGGCAGACAGTGAAAGCCACCGATTCGGCCTCTACCTCTTTCGCATTGCGGCTGATAATCCTCTGCACAGGCGTCAGATCTGCCGGACCGCCCTGTATGGAATGCAGCTTCTGATGTGCCATCTCATGGATGACGGTTTTCAGCGTCTGTACCTGGCTCATGCCTTCCTGAATGGCAATCCGCTGCTCTGCCTGGTGGAAATATCCCTTCGCTCCATTTCGTATTTCCTCAAACTCTATAGGAACCGGGCAGCTCATTTTCAATGCTTCGAAAAACTGTTGGTATGTTTCCACATCACCGGTCAGTTCATTCACACCGATTGACGGCAGCTCCCGTCCCTCCGTCTGGCTGACATCAAAAACACTGACTACTTTATAGCCAGTGCAGATCATTTCCTTCTTTTCTGTTGTTTCTTTCTCTGCTTCATGTGGTTCCCGGGGCTCTTCTTCTGCATTTCGCTGCTCTCTGGCGTATAGGATCGGTGCCAGGATCCAGATTCCTTTTTCCCCTTTCTTCACATGCCGCCCCATCTTCTTCCACGCATGAAAGCCTGCCACCAGCGAGGCATCCCGCTTCTGCATGCAGATCAGGATAGTGTTATTGAGACTGTACTGATGAAACCGGCTCATGGTGGTGAGCCACATTCTGTATTGCTCTGATTCAAACAAGTCTTTAATTCCCTGTTCCAGCTGTTCGGTGATTTCCTTCACTCGCTGCTTCTGTAGATTTCCGTTCACTGTAATGATTCCTCTCTGTATTCCATGATTCCATATCCTGCAATCGTCCCGCTACCCAGCGGATAGCACCGCCGTCTGCAGACGTCCCTGCTGTTTCCTTCTATGGTATAGACAAACCGGCCTTCGCATTTTTCCACGATGCCCACATGATCGGACATGCCGTTCTGATCCCAGTCAAAGAAGATGATGGTGCCGGCTGGCGGTATGAACTCTCGATCTGCCCCGGTAATCCATCGCCGCCGCTCCATAAACCAGGCGATTCCGTCATCGCAGACCGCAAACTTGGGCATGCTTCCATCCTCCAGTAACCCCGCCTGATCCGCACACCAGGAAACGAAGATGGCACACCAGTCTACATGGGAAGTAAATCCGTACCACCGCCAGTATTCTTCCCCGCCTTCCTTTCCAATCTGTGATGAGGCGATCATGACTATAGCCGTGCTCCCCTCTCCGGCCAGACTCTCATCGCTGATATCTGTCCCATAGGCTCCGGCTGCGATACTCAGAATCAGAATGACGACCAACACCAGCAGCAGGATCCCACCGCTGGTCAGAGAAAGGAGCTGCGCCCGCCTTTGTTTCTGCCTCACTGCTTCCCACTGGTTTTTCCTTCGGTGCGTCTTCCGTTTTCTCGCGCTTACCGCAGACTGTACTGGCGCTGCTCCGATTCCTGCAGCCATGTTCTTCGACTCCATCCTGTCCTCAGCGAAACCAGAAACCCGGGAGAGTGGATTTTGCGAAGTCGGCGTTTTGGCGTTCATTTTCCGCTTTATCGCGGTTTTGGCTGAAAAAGTGACCGCCAGAATGCCCCTCTCCGCGACTTTTTTAGAGCGGGTGGATATCTGCCTTAGGGCATAACGCTGCGGGTCCGGCGGATTTTGCGAAGTATCTTCCTTTTCCCGGCTTCCTGCAGTTCGGAGCGTCCTTCCGCTTTTCAGCGCAGTCTTTTTCGCTGCCACCGTGACCTTTTTGATTTTCAGATCAGACATGTCAGATGCCTCCTTCTCCCGGCTTCGTGGTCATCAATCGGTAAAGTTCCGTATTCTTCGGGAAGTGATTTTCGAATGGAATCAGGCTGTTTCCCACCTTCAGCAGCCCGTGGCCTGCAGGCACATCGGTGATATAGGCAAGCTGCCGCTCGGAGATGTGCAGCAGCCTTGCCAGCTCCTGACGGTCGGTTGCCGCCTGGTTCAGCATGACCAGAAACTCGGAATTGGACAGCATGGTCCGGGCCGTCTGTGACTGCAGCACCTCCTCCACGTTTTGGGTAATGCCGGTACAGTATGCGCCGTACTTGCGCACCCGCTTCCACAGCCTTGCCAAAAACTGGGCGGAATACTCGTGGAGAAACAGCAGGTAGATTTCATCGATGAAGATGAAGGTCTGCTTTCCGGCCTCCCGGTTTCGGGTCACCCGGTTCAGAATGCTGTCCAGAATCACCAGCATGCCGATGGTCATCAGCTGCTCGCCCAGCTCCAGGATGTCATAGCAGATCAGACGGTTTGTGGTGTCCACGTTGGTCTGCCGGGCGAAGGTGTTTAGGGAACCCCTTGTGAAGATCTCCAGTTCCAGCGCCAGATCCTGTGCCTCAGGTTCCGGCTGCCGCATCAGTTCCTCCCGGAAATCCTGCAGCGTGGGCGGCTCCCCCTCAAAGTTCCGTTTTCGATAGGACTGATACACCAACTCCGTGCAGCGGTCGATGATAGACTGCTGCCCTTTGGCAAACCGATGGCCGGTGACGATCTGCTCACAGACCGACTGCAGGAACTGGGATTTCTCTGCCACCGGATCCCCGTCGCCATAGTATCGGCTCATGTCCATGGCATTGATGTGATTAGGGCTGGTTGCAGAAATCTCGATGACTTCCCCGCCAAAGGCCTTCACCAACGGAGAATACTCCCGCTCCGGATCCACAATGATGATATCCGCATCGGTTGCCATGGCGAAATTGATGATCTCACTCTTCGCCGTGAAAGACTTGCCTGAGCCGGACACGCCGAGAATAAAGGAATTACCGTTGAGCAGCTGCCGCCGGTCGGCGATGATCATGTTCTTGCTGATCACATTTTGTCCATAATAGATGCCGTGGTCGTGACTGATCTCCTGCACATGAAAGGGCATGAAGGCTGACAGAGATTCCGTGGTAAACGTCCGCAGGGCGT
>JBJFHL010000077.1:0-5950 GCA_051893555.1 Anaerovoracaceae bacterium | reverse complement strand
ACATGAAAGGGCATGAAGGCTGACAGAGATTCCGTGGTAAACGTCCGCAGGGCGTCAATCTTCCGCTGCCCTGCCGGGAGGACGGTGTTCAGCCCGTCCAGCTGCTGGAAGCGCAGGATCCCCATCTGACAGTGGCGTGTCTGGATGATGGATTTCAGACTTTCCGTGTCTGCATCCAGCTGCTTCTTGCTGTCCGCCGTATGCACAATGGTGATGAGAGCCAGCATCATCTGTTGGTCCCGGATGGTCAGGTCGTCCAGAAACTCCTTGCTGTCTGCAAGCTGCTGCTCCATGTCGTAAGGGACAATGGCGCCGAAGTTGTTATTGGCGTTCTGCTTTCTCTGCCAGGTGGTAATGTTGGTGGACACACCCAGCAGCCGGTTCTCCGCCTCCCGGATGGCCTCCGCCATGGGCACCGGCAAAATATCGATGGAAAGCATCATGTTCTGGTTCAGGCTGCTCAGCTCCGCCACCAGCGTATCCTTCAGATAGGCCGCCACATCCTTGATGAACAGGCATCGCCCGAACCGCTGCCCCATCCGGAAATGATCGCTGGCAAACTCCATGCTGTCCGGGCAGATATAGTCCTTAAAGCTGTGGCCTTTTCGCCTGCAGTCCTTCAGATCGAAGTGAAAGTGATCCTCCTCACCCACCCGGTAGAAGCTGTGCAAAATCTGCAGCCGCTCCAGCCCGTCCAGTTCCTGGCACCGGCTGCCCAGCTTCCCAAGGCGCGTGGTCAGCTCCGTGCCTGCCCGCCGAAAGAAGCCCCGCGCTTCCTCCAGACTATTCTTATGCACGGACACCGTGATATATTTCTCCTGCAGGATTGCGTTGTTTCCCGCAGCCTTGGCCTGCAGCATCTCGTTATATTCCCGGCGGTACCGGTTCATGCTGTCGTCCTTTTCTTCCAGCAGGATCCTCTCCCCAAAATCCTTCTGGCTGATTCTCCGGTTATGTATGGTGATTTTGGTGGTCGCACTGCTCTCAAAGGAATTCAGCAGCGCCCCGTAGCTTTTGATGGTCTCGATGCGCTCTTCGTCGGAGAACACGTCGTAATTGATATCGGTAAACTTCCAGGACTTGCTGTATTTATTTTTTGCAAGCTGAAAGATTCCGTCCTCGTATACCGCTTTCACCGGAATTGCATCCTGTACTCGGTGCGGGATTCTTACCTTCTCCCGGTCCAGCTTCATGGTGGTTCGGATGGATTTAAGCATGTTTCCTGCCTCCTTTCAATAGTTCCTGCATCAGATTAGTGCTGTGAAAAGCCAGCTGCTTCGGATAGAGCACCTGCGACTTGATGACAGCCCAGAGGAAACGTTCTGCCGTCATGCCGTTATATTTTGCGAAGCCGAAAATCCCGCAGGGAAAGACGCCCAGAATGCACGCCCAAGTGACCGCCTCGGTTCCCAGCCGGTCGCGGAATAAAAAAAAGATGCCCACCGAAAGCAGGCATCCCAAAGCCGAAAACAGGAACTGACGGAGCGACAGGCCGAAAAACATGGTCTCCGCGTAGTCCCGGATCTCCTTATTCATTTTGATTTCCATTTTGAGTTCTCCTTTGTATTTTGTTTTTCCAATAAAAAATCGCCACCGAAGTGATGACGATTTAAAATTTAATTATCAATTTTCTTTTTTAGCTTTTCAACAAGCCTATATGCTTCTGTACTCGGATTTCGTTCCATACTTTTTTCATGTCTTCCCAGACTTTCATGGTGCTTTTCCAAGCGCTTTGCCCGCTCAATTGCTTCCTCCATGAAAGGCTCCAGGTCGGAAAACACATCCATGCTTTTCCCATACGTGGGAATATATCTGGAAAGTCTGGTGATTGCTCCGTCACTGGACAGTTCTGCAGTACTGCTTTCAAAGTGTTGAAGAAACCATATTTCAAAACAAGGTACGGAAAGCAATACTTCTATATGGTTTTTCGCTGCCATTCTTACCGCAGCATCAATCTGATTTTGTTTGGAGATATCCGTATCCGCATCAAATAGACAAAATGCCAGATCGCCCTCTTCGAAATCAAGTTCTTCCCGCTTTACACTGTTCGCCGTATCCTCCACAATGCCTTTCGGATCAGTGCTATTGCCTTTAGCAGCCTTGACTGTAAACGTCTTTTGTTTCCGATTAAAGGCTTTAAAATATGTTAGCTCTGTTTCATTTTTTCCTTCCGCACCGATGAGAATCATCTTCTTTCGGTTGCGGGATATGCGCCCTCTCTGCTTTTGTTTTGTTCTTGCTACCATTCCAGACCTCCATATCCCACTGCCGGAATTGCACCATATCGTCCCTGCAGATAACCCTTTCGGATATTCTCCGTTTTTCTCGGTGAGAATTCATCCAGTGAATAGAGGTCTGTCACACCTGTCATATTGTTTTTTTCCACAAAGTAGATCTGATCTCTTCTGAAATGCTCCAGATCCAGCAAGCTGACATCATGGGTATTAAAGATGAGCTGTGCACCCTTCTTATTGACATTCTTATCATGGAACAATTCAATCAGAAGCACGGCAAGAAGCGGATGCAAACTGTCATCAATCTCATCAATTACAATGGTCTTCCCTGTTTCCATGGCTTTTCGGATAATCGGTGAATAGAAGAACAGCCGCTTCGTTCCTTCTGATTCGTCCCCGAAAGGAAGCAGATATTCCTTCATACCGTCAGAATGCTGAACCGTATGCTTTGTAAGCATTTCATACTGTTTCTGTACTATACCGGCAGGCAGCTTAACTTCCACCCCAGGCGGTAATGGGATATTCGGTACTTCACCCAGGGGAATATCTTTTGCTTTCAATTGGTATCCGGAAATATTAATGTCTGCTTCCTTCAGCATTTCGGTTACGAATTTCTGTATTTTTCCGTCAGCGTCGTTTTCCAGTTCCGGCATCACCACCACCTCCGGGCGTTCTCCGCCGTAGGTATCAATTCCTTCTGCCAGCCACATATATGCATCTTTCGTTTTTTCACAGTTCCATGCCGTAGCCGTAGACAGAAACAACTTATTATCCGTATTCTTTGCCACATAAGAACGAAGCTCTTTCTCCAGTGCAGAAACAAAAGAATACTCTGTGGTATTCGTCCGCTCGAAAACTTTAGACGCCTTCGCTGACTTATACTCATAGAGATACTCCTCATGCACCTTATGAATATCCGCAGAAAAACCATATTCGTACTTCTTTTCTCCCGCTACAAAAATAAAGCTGAACTTCGTTGGCTGATTTTTGCTTTCATCATCGAAGGCAAATGGCGCAAGCAGCGGAATCGGTTCATTAATCTGTCTGTTGTTTGATGAGCGTACGATAAGCAGCGCAGCGGAAAGTGCTTTGAAAAGATTACTCTTCCCTGCTGCATTGGCACCATATATTGCTACACTTGGCAGTATCGTCTCCTTTTTAAAATGAATCAAAGAATCTTCATGTTCTTTATCACTTCCGGCAAGAACGCTCAGAATCACTTCGTCTTTTATCGACTTGTAGTTACTTACACTGAATTGAATAAGCATGATGTGCCTCCTACTGCTTTTTTCTTTATTATATCTGGTATGGTTCGCATTTTCAATTATATTATTTAATTTTTTGCATTTTTTTTGCAAATATTGATATAATATATTGATTTACAGGCCCATCATATCCTTTACCACATGGTCAGCCATCTTGATGGTCCCCACCAGCACCAGCATGTTGAAAACCAGTTCAGCGATATATGACCATACCATTGTAACTACAGAATCTGACGTATTGATGGACGGCGGTGCGGATGCAAACAGGGAAAAGACAATGCATGCCAGAATGATAATGGCTCCTTCCAGACACACGCCGGTGTAGGACTTCAGAAAACTGATCCCCACCTGCTGGGTCGGCGAACCTGCAAAGGTTGCCAGCGGAACCGGCGCAAGGGCTGTATACAGATACAGCTTAAAGAATCTGCCGTATACTGTGAGTATCATGATGAAAGACAGAACCGTGATCAGAAGGCTCCCAATCAGAGTCACCGCCCACAAGGGAATTGATTCGAAAAAGCCGCATTCTTCTATCGCTGTGATCATTTCTCCGGGCAAGGCAGAGTTACCCTGACTTCCAAGACCTGCAGTCTGCATAATGGCTGAAATCATTCCCTGCATGATTTCAAAGATTCCAAGCATCAGCTCCAGTCCGTAGGTCACTGCCCCCTTTGCCAGGATGAACCGCAGAAACAGCTGCACTGCCTGCTCCGGCCGCTTGATCTCTGCCAGGCTCCCGAAGGTCCGCATGATACCGGTAAGAAAAAACAGCACCAGCAAAGCGATTCCGATCGCCTGTACCGTGCTGTGTATATCCAATATGACCGTCCAGATCCTTCCGCCTTTAAAGTCCTCCGGGGACTGCAGCAGCAGGGTCCATATTTCCGCCAGTTTCTCATTCCATGTGTCCAGGGCGCGCTGCAGGTTCTGCACCACCCAGTTGTCTGACATGGTATCACCTCTCTTTCTATAAAAGAAAATCGCCACCCGAAGATGACGACTTTTGAAACTATATATGTTCACTCCAACTGTTCAAAATCTACAAAAGCATATTGGCCTCTTTCCATTGTGGCATCATGCTCAATTATTCCACTTTCTTTCAATGTCTTCAGTATTAATGATGCATTTGATATAGAGCATCCCAGCATTTCAGCAATTTGGCTCCTGTCAAACGCTATTTCATTTCCAAATGCAATGTATAATTTACAAATATGCTTTATCGTTTTCTCAGTAGAGTTTCGATTTTTTAATATAGTTTTTACTTTCTCAAAATACAGTTTTGAAATTTCTAAATTCAGTTTTCTATCACCTAAATCTAGTTCTTTATCGTTAGAATCTAGTTTTGCATTATCTAAATCTAATTTTTTTCTATACATTACGACTCTAACTCCATCACCAAATTCTTCAAATAGCGGTTCCTTAAGTCCATACTCTCTGCATTGATTAATGATTCTTGGTATACCTGTCCCCCACTGTTCAATCATCTTCATATAATGAAAAGCTTCACATAATGAAATCTGGAAAAGTAAAACTGTTTCAAAGGGCAGAAGTGAAAAAATCATTCTACCCTGCAATCAGATTCAGTATCTCTTTCGCAAAGGTAATCACAATCCCACCGGCGACGGTCATGATTCCGTTGGCTCGCTGCGACGGATCATGCGATTTCAGGGACAAGCCCACCTGCACAATACCGAAGCCGATCAGGATCATGCCGAAGGCTCTCACCAGTGCGAAAAGAAAATCCGAGAAGTTGTTGACCACGGCGATGGGGTCTCCGCCTTCCGCCAGTGCGGTTTCCGGCACCAGTGTCAGCAGCGCCGCTGCCCCTGTCAGCAGCAGGCTTCTCACACGGCTTAGTTTACACTCCATCTGTCTCAATTGTTTCTGCTTTCTGTTCATTTTCATATACCTCCAATATTTCAATCTTTGCTGCGGCTTTCGTTACCGTGCCGTGCTCATATGGCGGCTTCCCGCCGTCTGCAGTGTATTTGATATTCGGGTGTCGCATCAGGTCATATTTCTCATCCATGACCGGACGCTCGCCGCGAAGAAAAAGAAGTGCGTTTCGGTTATCCAGCATCCGCACTTCGTCCGGTGTCAGCAGTTCTCTTCCGCTGTTCTGATAGTTGGTGGAATAGCTGCCGCTTCTTCCGCTGGACTTGCCGTAGGTGTTGGTGTCGATGGTCTCCTTTCCAAGCAGCTCGCTGACATATTTATGCGTCGCCTGCTCATTACCCCCAAGATAAAGAAACGTATCGCAGTTTCCCACGATACTTTCCCATTGTTTTTCAAACAGCGCCTTCAGCTGTGCCAGATTTTGGAGGATGATAGAAACCGAGATCTCCCGCGAACGCATGACCGAAAGGATTTTGTCAAAATCGTCCGGAAGCGACACGTTAGTGACATACGCATAAAGATGACATCACCGCAAAAGAAAAGTGCCACCCACAT
>JBJFHL010000076.1:0-99731 GCA_051893555.1 Anaerovoracaceae bacterium | reverse complement strand
GCGGATTAGGGACTTTCACCCATTAGAACGTGCGCCCGCCGGGCGCACATTCAAAATCAGCCTGCCGGATCATTCCGGCAGGCATTCATTCCGCATCCTTCCGTGGATTATCCTGCAAAAATCTGTACCCAGTACGGCGTGCCGCTGCCATCCACCGCATAGCCCACACCGATTCTGGTGTAACTGCTGCTTAAGATATTCGCCCTGTGACCGGAGGAATTCATCCATCCGTTCATCACGGTTTCCGCCGTCTTCTGTCCCTTCGCAATGTTTTCTCCTGCAGTCCGGTAAGAGATGCCTGCCGCCTTCAGCATGTCAAAGGCCGAACCATAGGTCGGCGAGGTGTGGGAAAAGTATCCGTTTTTCGCCATATCCTCCGCTTTCTTCTGGGCAACCACAGCCAGCTGGCTGTCGTAGGAGAGGCTTCCCAGTCCGGCTGCCGCTCTCTCCTGATTGACCAGGCGCACAACCTGGGCCTGTCTGCTTCCGCTTTCCGGCTTGCTTTCCGTATCCGGCTTCTGCACACCCGGAATCGTGACACCATCGGAAGTGCCCGGCTTCCATACACCCGCCTGGCAGATGTATTTTGTGAAATAGCTCTGGCTGCCGAAAAGCTTCCAGCATCCTCCGGCTCTCTCTGCGGTGCCTGCACCGGTCTCAGCCGCCAGTGCGTTTCCTGCACCTCCCAGCACCACCATGGTGCTCAGTACCACAGTCATCAGTTTCTTTTTCATAACAGTCTCCTTTCATGGCATTTCTTTTCGTCTTGTCTTCAGAAGACTCTTTTACTATAACGTCCTTTGCTCCCTGTGCCTACCCCTCAAAATCTGGCGGCTCTGCCATGTTTTAGGCGTCTGCACCGCGTTTTCATCCCTTCGTTGACAAACGGGCCGCGATTCTGTAGAATAGTAGGAAATATCATGCGTGGACAAAAGGAAAGGATTTGAACATGAAAAAAAGCATATGGAAGAAGCTGTCCCTGCTGACGGTTTTTCTTCTTCTTTTTTCGTTTCTGTTTGCATGTGCACCGGCAGAACCGGGCAGCACAGACACTGCAGCGGAACCTGACATCAGCCAGTCGGCGCCGGATCCCGATGGAAGTTATACTTCCGCAGAAGACGTGTCAGCGTATCTCCTGACTTACGGCCGGCTGCCGCAGAATTTCATAACAAAAAAAGAAGCCCGGGATCTGGGCTGGGAAGGCGGCTCTCTGGAACCATACGCGCCGGGCATGTGCATCGGCGGCGACAAGTTTGGAAATTATGAGGGGAATCTGCCGGAAAAAGACGGCAGAACCTATTATGAATGTGATATCAACACACTTGGGGCAGATCGACGTGGTGCCGAGCGCATCGTCTTTTCCGATGACGGCCTGATTTATTACACAGCAGATCATTATGAAACATTTACCCTGCTGTATGGAGAGGAGTAGAAATAATTATGGCAGAAGACATTCGTATCATCACCATTGACGGCAGCCTCATCGGTGACCGGGAAGAGTTTTTCGAAGCGATTCGAAAGCAGCTTCCATGCGGCATTCCCATGGCTTCCAACCTGGACGCCATGCATGATGCCCTGACCACCATTTCCAGTTTTACCACACTGCAGATTCTGGGTGAGGAAATTCTGGAAACCAATCTGGGCAGGGACTGGCCCCGGATTGTCAGGGTCATCCAGGACAGCCTGGACGAAAATTATAATCTGTCTCTGGAATTCGGCAAAGCAGAGTTATAAATTCATCCTGTCTGGCTTCGCGTCATCCATGTGGTTCATACGCTCCATCTCGCTGACAAACCAGCTGGCAATACTTCCGGTCATTCCCCAGATGATCTGACGCTGATCCCCATGCCCGTAATGATATACGGGCATGGTTTTTTTGCCCACCCGCCACTTGTAATCAGAACGGATTCCAGCCGCCTCATAAGGGAAATCCTCCATTTTCTGTACGATATCATAAGAATGACGGAGAGGCTCCGTCTCAAGGAAAAAATCATATGGAACGGTAAACACGGTTTCTACCTCTGCGGGATTCAGTTTCAACTGCGAAAGCACTTCTTTTTCCACGGTACCCACGAAGGTATATATGGTAATGTCTGAAAATCCATACAGTGTATCGAACTGACCCAGAACGCGAATCTGTTCTCTGCGGATCCCGATTTCCTCCTCGGTTTCACGCAAAGCGCACGCCAGAGGCGTTTCCCCTGCTTCTATCCTTCCTCCCGGAAAACACACGTCACCGGGCTGGGTCTTCATTTTTCCGGATCGCTGCTCGAAAAGGATCCGAATTCCGCTTTCTTCCTGCACCAGAAGTACCATTACGCTGAAATATTTTCTCCCGCCAACAGCACCGACACGTCTTTCCGAAAGGCTTCTTTCAATCTGCTCCAAATTCATCTGCTTCAAATTCATCCGTTTCATATCCTCCCACTTCTGTTATTCCCCGATTTGATTCCCCGATTCCAAAAAAGCAAAACAGGCGATGGCAAAGCCACCGCCATAGAAAGCAGTACATTCAGCAGTTAGTTGAGAATTTCGCAGCCTTCGAAATCAACACCGATCATTTCTTCCTTCTCTGCGCTTACGCTTACAACGAAGTCCATGCCATAGTTCTTGGAGATGTCCTTCAGTCTTGCAATGAATTCAGGCAGATCGCTGATCTTGAAATCTGCGTGCTTTAAAATGCTGTCGATAAAAATCGTTTCGATATCGTGGTCGGAACTGATGATTCCATACAGGAATCCGATGTATTCATCACAATTGGTGATATGTTCAAAATCTTCCATGCAGATAACTCTGATTCTGTACTTCAGATCATACATGAGTCTGTGATTCTTATTAATAAAAATGACGCTGCCCTTGCTGGTTTCCACCGTACTGTTTGCAAGATCGATCATTTGTTTTGTCTTTCCGCTGCCTTTATGTCCCACTAATAATTTAACCATGGTAAATCGCCTCCTAAGTTTGTATTCCCCGAACGTCGAGGAGCATTTTTTTCATTATATACTAAATCCTTCATCAATTCAACGGTAAATTCATAAATCTTTTTACTCTTTTCGACCTTTTCGGCAGTTTGACAGCCGCAACTGTCCGCAGGCACCGTCAATATCGTCTCCAAGCTCTCTTCGGATAGTTGCAGGAATTCCTTTTGTCTCCAGCAGATCCCGGAAATGCTCTGCATCCTTTCTTTCTGTAGTATGCATTCCGCTCTCCTTTACCGTGTTCAGCGGAATCAGATTCACATGGCACAGCATGCCTCTGAGTTTTTCAGCCAGTTCCTCTCCATGCTGTGGCTGATCGTTGACGCCTTTTACCAGGGTATATTCAAAGGTGATCCGCCGGGACGTTTTTTCCGTATATTCCCGGCAGGCAGCCAGCAGCTGATCCATCGGATAGGCCCGGCTTACCGGCATCATGGAGGACCGGATCTCGTCATTGGGAGCGTGCAAGGAAATAGCCAGGTTCACCTGGGAAAAATCTTCCCCAAAATTCTTTATCCCGGGCACAATGCCGCAGGTGGACACGGTGATGTTCCGATAGCTCAGGTTCAGCCCCTCCGGTGCATGGAGAATCCGGAGAAAGGCAGACAGATTTTCGTAGTTATCAAATGGCTCACCGGTTCCCATGACCACCACATGGTTAATCTTTTCTCCCGTGTCCTTTTCCGCCGCCAGTAGCTGGCCGATGATCTCTCCCGGTGTCAGGTTCCGGCGAAGCCCGTCCATACCGGATGCACAGAATCTGCACCCCATCCGGCAGCCTGCCTGGGAGGACACACAAATAGAATTTCCATATTTATACTTCATGAAAACGCTCTCAATGGCGTTACCGTCTTCCAGACCGAAAAGGTACTTCCGGGTTCCGTCCAGCTTCGACACCTGTACCTTCAGCGGCTTCAGGATCCCCAGACTTGCACGTTCCGCCAGCTTTTCCCGCAGCGACTTCGGCACATTGGTCATCTGGTCGAAGTTCGTCACGCCGCCCGGACCTTCGGCACTGTCCCTGTACAGCCATCCGAAGACCTGTTTCGCCCGGAATTTGGGCTCGCCCAGCTCCTTCATGAAGTTTTCCAGCTCCTGCAGCTGCAGGTCTTTCAGGTTGATCATACCATAATCCTTTCTCTGTCCTGAATTTCTTTCTTCAGTATACGTCAAAACCGTAAAAAGTACAAGAAAAATCCCCCGGATCACGTTTCCGCCACCAGGGGGATTTTGAATTACGTTACTAAATTCTTACACTCTCTTCACATCAATACCGGTCTTGTGTCCATTCAGATCGAACTTGTCCAGACCAGACTCTGCACCTGCTTCCGCGATTTCCACAGCCAGGGTTTCCTTCCTGATATAGTCAGCATGCTTGGAAACTGCAGCCTTCACCGCTTCGTCGGCTTCGATGGTAATCACGATGTTATCCATCATTTCGAAGTCTTTCTGCTTACGCATCTGCTGTACCTTGGAGATCAGCTCTCTGGCCAGACCTTCATCGATCAGTTCATCGGTCAGCGTGGTATCCAGAATGGTAAAGATGTTGTTTTCCATAGCGACTGCGAAGCCTTCCTTGGCACTGATGCGGATATCCACCAGATCCTTCGTCACGTCGAAGGTTTCCCCGTCCAGCTCAATGGCAACCTTACCCTCTGCTTCCATCTTCCCGACGAATTCCGCTGCATTGACTTTCGCCATGGCGCCGCCGAATGCCTTCACTTTGCTGCCCAGTACAGGACCGGCCGCTCTGAAGTTCGGCTTCAGGGTAAAGTTCATATATTTTTCCAGATCGTTTTCGAAAACGACTTTCTTTACATTCAGTTCTTCCATAATCAGCGGTGTCAGGTCGCTGATCAGTGCTTCGTACTTACCGTCAACCAGCACTTCGCTCAGAGGCTGTCTTACCTTGATCTTTTCTTTTTCTCTGGTGCCGCGGCCCAGGGTAACCAGGGCTCTGACCAGATCCATTCTTTCTTCGACGCCTTTGTCCACCAGATCCATGTTGGCCTTCGGGAAGTATGCAACATGTACGGTTTCCTCACCGGTCAGGTTGGTGTAGATTTCATCGGAGATGAACGGCGCAATCGGTGCGATCAGCTTCGCTACGCCAACCAGCACTTCGTAGGTGGTTGCATATGCACTCTTCTTATCTTCGGTCAGTTCCTCTGCGAAGAACCGTCTTCTTGCCCGGCGGATATACCAGTTGGACAAATCCTCTGCCACGAAATCCGTGATGGCACGAACCGTCTTCATATGGTCATAAGAATCCATATATTCGGTGACATCTGCAATCAGCTGGTTATACTTGGACAGAATCCATCTGTCAAGTTCCGGACGGTTTGCATACGGAACTTCAAATTCCGCAGGATTCAGATCATCCTGGTTTGCATACAGAACAAAGAAATTATATACGTTTCTCAGGGTTCCGAAGAACTTGCTGACAACATCGCTCAGACCTTCTTCATCAAACTTGGTCGGCGTCCATGCCGGAGAAACGGAAAGCAGATACCATCTTGTCGCATCGGCACCGTATTTGTCAAGCATTTCAAACGGAGATACCGTATTGCCCTTATGCTTGGACATCTTCTTTCCTTCTTTGTCCAGAATCAGGTCATTTACCAGAACGTTCTTGTATGGTGCGCAGCCCTTTACGATGGTGGAAATCGCCATCAGGGAATAGAACCAGCCTCTGGTCTGGTCGATGCCTTCACAGATAAAGTCTGCCGGGAACAGCTGGTCGAAATCTTCCTTATGTTCAAACGGATAGTGCCACTGTGCAAACGGCATGGAACCGGAGTCAAACCAGCAGTCCATAACTTCCGGAACTCTGTGCATGGTCTTGCCGCATTCCGGGCAGGTCAGGGTCACATCATCCACATACGGACGGTGCAGTTCGATGCTTTCGTCGATGTCTTCATTGGCCAGTTCCACCAGTTCTTTTCTGGAACCGATGCAGTGCAGATGACCGCATTCACATCTCCAGATTGGAATCGGTGTACCCCAGTATCTGGAACGGGAAATTGCCCAGTCCTTCACATCTGCCAGCCAGTTCCCGAATCGTTTTTCACCGACAAAATCCGGATACCAGTTTACGGTGTTGTTGTTGGCAACCAGCTGATCCTTCAGCTTGGACATTTCAATGTACCAGGAAGGCTTCGCATAGTAAACCAGCGGTGTATCGCATCTCCAGCAGTGCGGATAGTTATGCTCGAGTTTTTCTTTCTTATAGATTTTGTCGCCTTCTGCCAGGTACTTGATGATTTCAACGTCAAGACCTTCTTCCATAACGAAATGGCCCTTCCACGGCGTTTCCGTATATTCGCCTCTTTCATCCACAGGCTGCAGAACGGCCAGATTGTATTTCCGTCCGCACTGATAGTCGTCTTCACCGAATGCCGGCGCGGTATGAACAATACCGGTACCGTCTTCTGTGGAAACGTAATCCATGCAGGTTACAATAAATGCATTTTTATTCTTTTCCGGAACGCAGAACGGCATCAGCTGTTCGTATTCCCAGTATTCCATGTCGCGGCCCTTCAGTTCTTCCAGAATTTCGTATTCATCCTTTCCGAGAACCTTGGAAGCCAGACCCTTGGATACATAGAAAATGTTTCCTTCGTTATCTCCGGAAGTCATCTTTACCTTCACGTAGTCAATGTCAGGTCCTACGGTCAGGGCAATGTTGGATGCAAGGGTCCATGGCGTTGTGGTCCATGCGAGGAAGTATTCGTTGTCTGTCCCTTTTTTCTTGAATTTGCAGGTTAAAGTGTTTACCTTCACCATCTTGTAGCCCTGTGCCACTTCGTGAGAAGCCAGACCTGTTCCACATCTCGGGCAGTAAGGCAGAATCTTATATCCTTCATAAATCAGACCTTTGTCGAAAGCCTGCTTTAAAATCCACCATCCGGTTTCAATATAGTTGTTGTCCAGGGTGATGTACGGATTGTCCATGTCTGCCATGTATGCCATACGGTCAGACATTTCGGTCCACATGTTTGTATAAGTGAAGACGGATTCACGGCATTTTTCATTGAATTCCTTGATTCCGTACGCTTCGATGTCCTGCTTGCCGGAGAATCCAAGCTGCTTTTCCACTTCGATTTCCACCGGGAGTCCATGGGTATCCCAGCCGCCTTTTCTCTTTACCTGATAACCCTGCATGGTCTTATAACGATTGATGGAATCCTTCAGGGTTCTTGCCATAACATGATGAATACCCGGTTTGCCGTTGGCAGTCGGAGGTCCTTCATAGAATACAAATGACGGTGCACCCTCTCTGGCAGAGACGCACTTATGCAGCAGATCTTCTTCTTTCCATTTCGCCACTTGCTCGTTCTGAACTTCAGCAACCGGCTTTTCTGATAAGTTTTTGAACATTCTCTTTTCCTTTCTTTTCGTACTAAATACTTAAATATAAGTTTTCGTTCTGATTTTGGTTTACCGGTATATAAAAAATCCCCAAACCAACATCAAAAATTGATTTAGGGACGATTATTCCTAACCGCGGTACCACCCTAGTTGCCGCCTCCATCAAGGCCGCCTCTCATTAGCGTGTCAGACTCCGGAGTGATATTCACACAGACTTCACCACCGTCCTCTCACCACAGGGCACTTCACAAAATCCGCTCTCCCGGCTTTCGCATCTCGTCTCCCGCAGACGGTTCTCTGTAAGGTTCTTACATCCTGCTACTGGTTCCTTCAACGTCTGTTGATTCAGTTGATGCACGTAAAAACGTACTATAATATTTTACTTTGCTATAGGCAGAAAGTCAAGGATTTCTTTGCTGTTTTCTGCATAAAAAAAGAGCAAATGCTTCTGTGGAACACTTGTTCTTTTCTATAAAGTATGTTAAACTAGGAATACAGATACGGTGGACGGCTGCTCCTCATGAGAGAGGTGATTTTATGGTTACATATGAAGCAATTTCTGCTTTTGCCACTGTCGGCCTGTTTGTAATCGCAGTAATCACCTTGTTGTTGAACAACAAGCATTAGATACTTTCGGAAAAGAAAATATCACGTCCATGCTTGGCGGCTGACGTGATATTTCTCGATCACTCTGAGCAACCGTTCATCGGTAACTCTTTCTATGTCTATTATACGTCTTCAAAAGTGCCAAGTCAATCCAAACTTCCGGATGTTTTGCACCGAAATTTATATAGCACAAGGACCTTGAAATTCCAACGTCCTTTAATTATGAACTGTAAAACATGAGATTATATCCAATCCTGGCAAAAAAGCAAGAAAATTTTCTATCCAGACTGCTATTTTGATTTACCCATTCACAAAATCCAGAAAGCACTGCAGCGCAGAATTGCTGTGGCTGCTTTTCCAGAACATGAAGATCTCCTCAAATTCATCGTCTCCATCCAGCGGCAGAAAAACAATGTTATCCGCATTTCCCAGCTTTTCCACAAGGTACGAAGGCAGCACAGAGATACCTTCTTCTGCGGCAACCATGATCAGCAGACTTTCTATATCGTTGCTTTTCAGAATAATCTTTGGCTCATACCCTGCCTTTTCATACAGCTGCATATAACGCATATCGCCAAAGGAATCACCGCTTCGGGAAGGTGTCATAAACAGAATGTTCTCATCCCGAAGATCCTGTCGCCGCAGGGATTTTCGTGCAGCATAAGGATGACCGGCATACAAAGCAACCGAGAGCCTTGACCGGGTATCGAGTCTGCACTCCACTTCCTCATTGGATCTGAGATTCGTGCTGTCCCATGCGAAAATAACATCCAGCTCGTTGGTCAGCAGTTTTTCGGAAAGCGTATCTGTGTCTTCGCGGTAACAGAAAATGAGAATGTTCGGGTATGCCCGGCGAAAAGCCCGCAGCCTGTCCGACAGATCCGAGCGCTCAAATCCTTTCTCATAGCCGATGCGTATGGTGCCCACTGTACCGGTGGAAGCTTCCTGTGCTTTCACAACCGCAGCATCCACTCTTGCAAGAATTGCTTTTGCTTCCTGATAAAACACCTTCCCTGCCGGTGTAAGCTCTATGGGACGTCTCTGCCGATTGATCAGCGGAAATCCAAGGCTGTCTTCTAACGCTTTTACCTGCTGGGTGATTGCAGTCTGCGTTAAAAAATGGCGCTCCGCTGCACGGGTAAAACTGCGGCAGGATGCCACAGATACAAAATATCTTAACTGATTGATATGCATAACCAGCTCCTATAGTATAAGTTTTTCTTATTATATCATGCAATTACGGTCGTTGTCATCCTGAAAATACAGAATTATAATATAGAAAGGCTTATTTTAATGGAGAGAAAAAATGAAGAAATACATACATGATTTATTCTACGCGATGGAAACACTGATCGGTACAGCACTGACTGCCGCAGCATTCGGCATGATTATTCTTCCGCAGGAGTATTCCGCCGGTGGAGTAACCGGCTTCTCAAAAGTTCTGGTGAATATCATCCCTGTCCCATTATCTGTGATGGTTTTCGTGGTTAACATGAGTCTGTTGGTAATTTCTCTTATTTTTGTGGGAAAAAAATTTGCAGCCAAGACCGTAGCGGTGAGTTTCCTTTTTCCCCTGCTGCTCGAAGTTTTTTCACATTACCCATTGCATTCTATCCGGCAGGATCAAATGCTCTGCACCATCGCTGCAGGCGTAATGCTCGGCGTCGGATCGGGACTTGTTCTGCGCAGCGGTGCATCCTCCGGGGGATTTGATGTAATCGGAGTTGTTTTGAATAAAAAGTTTAAGGTTCCGATTCAAGTTGTGCTGAATGTATGCGATGCATCCGTCATCATTATGCAGTCCATCGGACAGCCTCTGGATCAAACCCTCTACGGTATCTTCGTCATTACCATATGTGCAGCCATCGTCGGCCGCGTCGTAACACTCGGCACCGGAGAAAGTCAGATTGTAATCTTTTCTGAGCGCCATGATGAGATACGAGAGGCTTTGCTTCATGAGCTTGATACCGGTATGACATCTCTGCTTGCCGAAAGTGGTTATCAGCAGAAACAGATGAAAGTCATCCTTTCCGTCGTTCCTTATCAGAAAGTCGTGCCGATGAAGAAGATCATCATGAGAATCGATCCGGCCGCTTTCGTTGTCGTGGATGAAATTCACAGTGTTTTAGGTAAGGGGTATACCATAGACAGGCAGTAACAGAATCTGCTATATCGGATGTAGATGTCACACTGCAAACAAACAGGGCAGCACTTTACAGTCTCTGCCCTGTTTGTCATATCCCCTTCTGCCCTTTTTCCATCTGCCGGTACCGCACTGCGATTTCTTCAGCAATCTCTTCCAGTGTCATCCGGCTGCTGTCAAATATCATATCATAGTGATCTCCACCCCAGATTCTTCCTGTATAATATTCATAATATTTTCTGCGCTGCCGGTCCATTTTTTCCACTTTTCTTTTTGCCTGTCTCTGGTTCAGGTCCTCCTGTTCCATTTTTCGCTGAATTCTCTGTGCCTTTGGTGCACGGATGAATACAGACAGCAGTACCGCATCGCTATCCTGCAGCACATAGTCGGCACACCGTCCGACAAAGATACAGCTTTCCTTTTTCGCAATCCGGCAGATCTCGTGGCTCTGAAGTTGAAACAACACTTCCGTAGTGGGAATTCCCCGTGGTACCCGCTGATTTCCTTCATAAACCACCTGAAACAGGTATGGATTCGTTGCCTTCTCGTCCGAGGATTCCATCAGCCGCACTGCCAGTTCCCCATATTCGCATGCCAAATTCAGCAGATGTTTTTCATATACTTGGATGCCAAGAATCTCTGACAGCCGTACGGCTACTTCATGTCCCCCGCTGCCGAATTCTCTTCCGATACAGATGATTTGATTTCCCATTTTGCACCTCCTCCTATTGCTCAAGTGTTTCCTTTACTTCATCCGGAATTACTGCCCCGATATCATCCTCTCTGATTCTCATATCTGCTTCCAGCAGTACATCGGCATCAGAGGCGGCAACACGTACCGTACCGCTGCAGCTGACCTTGATCTCACAGATTCTGCCCTGAATAACCACTGCCTGCACCGATCCGCTGTTCAAAAGCGGATCCAGCTTTACGGATTCCGGTGCAATCGCTTCTGCCGCCTTTTCCATGCCTTCTTCGTCCAACGAAACGGTAAAGATTTCTTTCTCCTCCGTGCTGCTGTATTCCAGACCTCCTGCAAGAAATGCCTGGTATGCGACAGACAGAAGGTCGGCCGCTTTTACCGAAGGAGGATCCGTTTCCGCAATTATTTTTCCGTCCTCCCCACAGATGGCTGTGTCCGTGAAATACAATACATATCCGTTCTTTCGGACAGACCATATTTCTTTCCAGCTTCCATTCCAGCGGCAAAGCTGCAGCGTATCTTCCACAGCCACTGGTCCGCAGTCCGCCCGCAGACGCATCTCTGCACACAAAGTATCCTGTTCCTGCAAATCCTTCCAGGCAGCAGCCATGCGTACCAGAACGTCAGTCAGAATCGCTTCCGTTCCTCTTTTCCCCTCTGACACTGCCTTCAGAACCGGAGCGGGTACAGAAAGTGTTTCCTTCTCTCCGCTGCGGATCCGCAGAACTGCTGATATCTGAAAACTTGTATTTTCCTCGTCCTGCAGTGTGCCGTTTCCGCTGAAACGTATCTCCTTCAGCAAATCGCCCTCCGTCACAGTCTCTAATTTCAGGCTATCAGTGTTCCCCAGAAATTCAGATGCCGAAGGCACCAGAAGTTTCAGCAGTGCCTGCGCATCTTCTCCTGCTGCTGTTGCTGTGCATCTTTGGTCTTCTTGCTGAATATCTACACGACCGTATATCTCCTGTGCATGGTACAACAAATTGAGATAGTCTGGAAATTCATCTGTAATCCGGTATGCGTTTCCGTTTTCCAGATATACAGTTCCTTCATTGTAATACAGCACCCATCCATCCTGTGATACCGCTGTGATCGGATGTCCGTCCACGATGGTTCTGTCTATTTCCGCAGTAAAATCTGCTGTTTCAGAACCCAGCATCGCATCCACTGTCAGTTCCATGGACAGTTCTTCTTTCTCTGCATATTCTTTCAGAATATCACAGATTTGCAGTGTTCCCACGATGTTGGTCAGGAAGCAGGCCGCTGCTGCTGCAGCGATGAGGATCAGTGTCAGGAGTATTGCCGCAAAGGGTTTTCTTCGTCGTTTCCTTCTCCGTGAAGCTGTATGCTCTCCGTTGATTTCTTTTGATATTGAAGACTGAGTACCGTCCTTTTTTCTCTTTTTTCCGATTTTTCTGCAGATCAGAAAGATTTCTGCAGCTGCCACCATAAGAAGCAGAAGTATAATTATGCTCCAGATTATGCCTGTATCAACTGTATCAATTACAGCGATTTCCGCATCCTGTCCCGTCACGGAGAAGGACAGATAGCTTCCAATCACTTTGGCATCGGTTTTTTTCCACCCGTCCTTTTCCTTCAGATACACGGCGAGATGAGACGGATCTGCATTCGGTGCAAGATAACGGACGGTATGTACATCTTCTCCATCGTCAGGAATGGATATCTTCCACTGCTCCACAATTTCCCGGCCCACCTCCGTTTCAGACAGACCTTTGGTCAGCAAGCCGCTCCATCCATCTGCGAGATTGTCAAATTCGTACGGCGTGTTGGGCATGGCTGTCACCTTTACCTCTTCTCCTTCGTCAAACATTCCTTCCACGAAAAAGATTGGACGCCCATCAGAACGAGTTCCCGTATCGGAGAGGGTGGAGACATACGGTGAATAAACCGCCTTAATTACCGTATCAAAGTGAAGGTTCTGCAGGCTGGTTTTGTTCCAGCGCCCGTAATATCCCTCTTTTTTCGGAACCTTTGGCCATGATGATGTTTCCAGTGTATCTCCGTATGAAAAGGTCAGCATCTGTACCGTTTCGCCATCCGCTTCAAAAACTGCAGTAAACTCCCGAAACGCATCCGGCAGAGATAGTTTTTCTGCTTTTTTCAGAAGACTTTCGTAAGAGATCGGTTCTGCGCGGTTCGTGTAGCTTCTGCCGTTGATGCCGGTAAGCGTATCGGATACAAAGTAATTGCTGCGAAACGTTCCTGCATCTGCACCGGATATGGCTCCGTTAAATGCTGTGCTTTCCTCAATTTCCACCATGCTATAGCATCCGGATATTTTGCTGCAGTCTCCACCTGCTTCCTCATCCACCCCGCATCCTGCAATTCCTCCGACATATTCTCCTCCGGAAAGAAAACATTTTGCGAAGCTGTCACGTACCACAGAAGCAGTTACGCCGGCAATGCCGCCGACATAATCTCCGTATTCACTGGAAATTCTTCCATAGCCTTCTCCCCTGTTGATCAGCCCAAGATCCATCCTGCCGCAGATTCCTCCTGCATAGTTGTAACGTGAAGAAACCTCTCCCGTATTTATACAATCTGTGATGATGGCCTTCAGCTCCATTGCACTGCGCTGCTTTCCACTGAGACCAGATGACACATCGTCCTCAGGATCCAGCGTATACTCCATAGCCATGGCTCCGGCAATGCCGCCGGTATTGACATCGCCCTGGGCTGTACCGCTGTTGGTGCAGGATGATATTTTACCCAGCTTTACGGATGATATGTTCTTTTCCGAACTGTCTGTCACAACGTTTTCATCGCTGCCTTCAAACAGCTCCAGGGCGATATCTGAAATCGAATTAATCTGTTTCTGTATGGCCTTCAGATCATTTGTCATGGTACCAGAAGCCCCTGCAATTTCATTACTTAGCAGGCGCATCTGCCCGGACATGCCTGAAATGGCAGAAGAGAGCCCTCCCAAAGAGGTTGTTACTATCATCTGTGCAGAAGCATCTGCTCTGCTGTCAGCGGATCCGCCAGTTTTCGACGAGGCCGCACTGCTGCTGCCTTCCACTTTTCCGGTAAGACTTCCGCTGGTTCGGATGTCGCTGGCTGCTCCGGCGGCACTGTCCATATAGTCTGCAATTCTGCTCAGTCTGGATGACACATTCCCTATGGCCCCATTACCGTCATTCAGTGCTTTGCTCAGCAAACCATCCAGCGTACTCAGTTCCTTTTCCAGCCGATTCAGCGTACTTTCCTTTACTTCCTGTGCAATAAACGGTTCCATCTGACCGACAACGCCTCCGACATCCTTGCGTCCGGAAATGGCCGCCTTGTTTTCACAGCTGTAAATATAGCCGCAGCTGCGGCCGGTTATGCCCCCGATATTGTACCCGATATGCGGATATCCCATCGCCGCAAGATTGGTGCACCCGGTTACTCTCCCGGAAGAATATCCCGCGATACCTCCAGTATCCATTGTAGTCACAGCAGTTTCCATTGCAGGAAGTTTTTTAACATCCAAAGAAAACTCCAGATTTATTTTTTCCAGATCGACAGAAGGGTCTACGCTCTCTGTATTTACATATGCGCTGTTTCTGCAGTCCCGGATTCTGCCCTGGCTGCAGCCTGCAATGCCGCCTGTCATTTTTCTTCCGGTCACAGAACCGCTGACACTGCAGTCCGTAATTCGCCCCGTCAGCGCATTCATTCCCACAATGCCGCCGGTCATTGATTTCCCCGCAACGCTGCCTGTGAAAGTGCAGCTGTCAATTTTCCCGTAGTTTTCACCTGCGATACCGCCGGTACTGCTGCAGTCTCCATCTGGTGCTACTGTGCCGCTGACATGCAGATCCTGGATCTCGCCACAGGTTTGCAAAATGCCGAAAAGGCCTGTCGGCGATGCATTCTCCGTCAGAGACAAACCGCTGATGGTGTGTCCGTTTCCGTCAAATATGCCGCCGAATGTGGGGATCGCCTGTACTTCTGCCCCTTCCAGAGAAATGTCGTCTTCCAGTACAACTCTTTTCCCCTGAGACCATGTGTCAAGCTTACATTTTTCCGCCAGCGCTTCGAAATCTTCCACGGTGCGAATATGGATGGTACTTGTTTTTGCCGCAGCGGCTGCTTTCCCCTGCGGCAAAGCAGCTATTGGATTCAGCAGTACCAAAATGCAGACCAGTGCCGTTACCCGGATTAACGAAAGCCCTGCGGTGCAGTTTACATCCTTGCAACCTCTACTCTTACTGCACATCTTCATCATCAGTATCTCCTTCCTCTGTCACGGTTCCCGTTATCACCTGCAAATGCACATCACCATCTACACTCGCCCGGATCATACCGCGGACTGTTCCGTGGATTTCCCCCTGTACCATACCTTCAATCCGCATTTTACCGATGGTGTTGACAGACAGCTCCTTCGCAGGCATGGAGAAGGACGTTCGATCAACAATCCGGCTTCCCAGCAGCAGAATCTGCGGCAGAACAAACATAACCAGTATCATGGAGATAATCGTGCCCCGTCCGATGCTGCCGATACCCACAATAGCCGCATCCGATGTCATGCGGCCAACCAGTATGCCTGCCATGGACAGCACTGTACCGGATGTAAGAACTGTAGGAAAGGCAAAATTCATCGTTTCAATAATCGCCTGCCGATGCGGCATTTCTCCTTTCAGTTCGTTGAATCGGCTTGCGATAACAATGGCATAGTCGATATTAGCACCCATCTGAATAGAACTGACCACCAGATAGCTCATAAAGAAAATATACTTTCCCGTCAGGGTCGGGATAGAGAAGTTGATCAGGATGGATCCTTCTATTACCAGAATCAGCAGGACAGGCATCCCTGCCGACTTGAATGTAAACAGCAGCACTGCCAGAACGATCAGAATCGATACAACCGTTACAACCAGGTTATCCCGCTCAAAGGACTTCTGGAAATCATACTCTGTTGTGGATTCGCCCACCACGTATACGCTGTCTTCGTTATAGTATTTTTCCGCTGTTTCCCGAAGCGTATCCAGAAATGCATAGGTTTCATCACCGCTGACCGGCAGATTCAGGTAGACGAGGATTCGGTTGTACTCCTCCCCCTGCAGCTGATTTTTCGCACTCTCCATCATGGTCTTCGCCTCCGAAAGCTGTTCTGACTGTTCGCCGTCCAGTGTAACAAAGCCCGAATCGATCTGTTCACAGGCAAACAGAAGAATGTCAATCAGCGGTACCCGGTAGGACGGCAGACTGCTGACTATCTCCCCGTAATCCTCATTGCTGGCAGCATAAGCTGCGTACAATACCTGCGCCACTTCATAGTCCAGATTGGTCAGTTCTGAGAACTGACGCGGCGTCAGTTTATCGGCCAGCATATATCCATCCATGGCCTCCACGTTAGAAAGTCCCATGGTGTAATTCACTTCCTCCAGGCCATCCAGTTCCTGCAGCAGCTTCTTTTCAGCATCATAGTCTCCTCCCGGAACTACCAGTGCAACATAATTGTCGTCGCCGAAGACTTCCTCAATCATATTATCTGCAATCTGCGTCTGATTCAGCTTCGGTGTATCCAGAATGCTGTAACCGTAAGCGTACGGGCATGCACCGGAAAGCTGGAATGCAAGCAGCAGAATAACAATAAACAGAGGAGGGACAATGTGCCGTGTCGCATAGCTGAATTTTCCCACAAAATCGATATGCGGAATGAAACTGCGATGCCCTGTCTTTTCCATCATTGGACCAAACAGCATCAGCAGTCCAGGCATCACCACAAACACGGACAGCAGAGCATACAGAATGGATTTAATCAGGCATATAGCCATATCCGGCCCAATTTTAAACTGCATGAACAGCATGGCTACCAGTCCGCCTATGGTTGTCAGACTGCTGGCTCCTATTTCCGGAATGCCTTTGCTCAAAGCCACGATGACAGCTTCTCGCATCGGAAGACTTTTATGTTCTTCCTTGAACCGGTTGCACAGAATTACCGCATAATCCAGTGAAAGAGCCAGCTGCAGGATGCTGGTGACCGAATTCGAAACGAAAGAAATGGTGCCCAGAAGAAAATTTGTTCCCAGATTAAGAATCATCGCTGTAACGAAGGTCAGCAGCAATACCGGAACTTCTGCCCAGGTCTGGGAAGTCAGGCACAACACGCCGACCACGATTGCAGCAACCCACACCATAATCACGCGGACTTCTTCGTCCAGAATTTCTGCCTGCTGATCTCCCAGTTCCGTGGATATATATACATCCTGATCCGAAAGCAGCTCCTTTACCCGATCCAGTGCCTCCAGGCATTGCTCATCTGTCTCCGCCCAGTTGAAGGTCACAGTATACAAGGCAGAAATATCCTTGTAATCCTCTTGCTCATCAAAATCCACGCTCTGCACGCCTTCCAGCGCTGCAATCGCTTCCTGTATTTTTTCCGCCTGCGGAAGACCGACGTTGGCTACCATGACCCGTGCACTTCCGTATGTAATGAACTGGTCTTCCATGATATCCAGCCCCTGTCTGGTCTCAGAATCGTCCGGCAGATACTCTGCCAGCTCATTCTCCACTATAACCCAGTTCTGCGAAATCACAGAAAACAGAATGCCGATAATGGTAATCAAAAAAATCAGATTCCGTTTGTCCACGATGAATGTGGCAAGCTTTATCATAAATGTGCTGTTGTCCTTCAGGCTTTCTTTCATACAGCCGCAACCCCCTCTGCGTATATAAAATAGTACAAAAGATATTTAATTGACATTTGTACACAATATATGATAATATACTATTATCCAAACAGCAAGAGACAGCTTCCCGGATACGTTAGATAAGCAACATTCTTGGGGAAAATGTTTCCGAACAGAGAGGTTTTATGGAAAAGAAAATGGATTTACGAATTGAACGAACCTATATGCTTCTTCACAATGCATTCACCCAGCTGCTGGAGAAGAAGCGGTTTGAGGATTTTACTGTCAACGAACTGTGCCAATGCGCCATGATACGGCGAACAACCTTCTATAAGCACTTTGCGGACAAATATGAATACTTTACTTTTTATATGAAAGAAATCTGCTCAACCTTCCAGAGTAAGATCCCGGGCGGTGCGGATTTGACGGATCTCAACGGTTATTTTCTTTCCATGAGCAGAGAACTGCTGCATTTTATCAGTCTCCATGAAAAAATGGTATCGAATGTAGCCTCCAGCACCATGTTTCCCGTCCTTCTGGACATCCTTTCCGATAATATCACGGAAGATGTAATCCGTGTCCTGCGGCAAATGAATTCTACCAAAAGCATGAGCAACGGTCAGATGGAAGGTATTGCATCCTTCTACTCTGGCGGTCTGCTCAATATGCTGCGCCTGCGTATAAAGTCCGGAAGCACCATTGTAGAGGAAGACTTCATCAATGCTCTTTCAAACATACTTGGTCAGCGCAGCAGGCAGCCGGAGTCGAACCCCTGATGACCCTCTATTTAAATAAACCTGCGTTCGGCAAGATGTGCCGTCCGCAGGTTTTTCCGAACAGATTTTATTTCGATTTGATGCTCTTCACATCCGTCCAGTTTCCGTATACCACCGTCCCATCTTCCATCTCTGTGACTGCGCGGACCTTAATGTAGTATGTCTTTCCTGAAGTCCGATTCTTTAAAAGCGCGTAGGTTTTCGTATACTGGTTGTCCAGATGCTTTACATACTTGAAGTAATACACACCGTTTCTTCCATAGCAGATCTGGTACTTCGTAGCACCCTCCACCTTATTGAAGATTACCTTTACCTGTTTCCTGGCAGGAGAAGTCAGTGTTACAGACGGTTTCAGCGGTTTTACAGTCACCGTAACCACCTTCTCTGCCGGATCAAATTCCCGGGTACCTGTAGTCTTCACTGTAATGGTTGCCTTACCAGTTCCCACCACAATCACATCGCCGCCAGATGTCACTCTCACCACATTTTCATTGCTGGAAGTGTAGATGAATCCGGAACCTGCTTCATTTCCTGTTGCAGAAGCATTCAGATTGAAAATTTTGCTGGTCATGTATTTCGTATAGGATGTATATTCTGTTGTAACCGTATTGGAAGCGCCTCGGATAGTGAATTCTACCGATGCGGTGCCCTCATATCTGCCCTTGCCTGTAACAATGGCTTTGGCTGTTCCGGCGTTGATGTTATTCTCATAGTGCACAGTATAATCAGCACCTGCAATCAGGGTCACATTTCCGTCTTTAACCTCTACAACGGGCGTTTTTGCCCGTCCGTCAAAGGAAACTACAGGTGTAACCACGCTGATGGAAAGGTCAGAAACCGCCTTTGAAACAATGCTGAACTTTACTTCCAGGGTTCCGGTAAAGTTACCTGTTCCGGTGACAGTCAGCTTACCGTCGCCTATCGCAATATTATTGGAAAGCGCAGCGGTAAAATCCTTATTCACCTCCAGAATATACTCATCCAGCATAACGGTGAAGGTCGGAACAACAGCAGTTCCGATAGCCGTATAGGCATCCTGCGAGAGAACCACTTTACAGTCGGACAGTTTTGCAGGGCTGATAGTGAAATTCACGGAAACAGAACCTTCATAAACGCCCTTGCCGATCACTGTTACCACAGCAGTTCCTGCGTTGATGTTCCCTGTATAGGCTACGTCAAAATCAATTCCTGCTTTCAGGACTGTTTCCTCTGTACCTTCTGCAAGTTTTACAGAAGTGACCGCAGGCCTTATTTCCCTTCCTGTGTAGACATATTCTGTCTTCTCAATCGTAACGACTGCTTCACTGATATTGATTTTTCCCGAATCGGCTGAGGACGGGCAACCCGTCTCAAAGGCTGCATCCTCTGCGAATACTGTCATCGGCATCGCACACAAAATCAACACCACAGAAAGCAACAATGCAAATACTTTTTTCATTCTCATCCCTCCGTTTTTTTCAATGGTCAAATCGCCTCATTTTCCTGGATTTTACATTAGTTTCCTGTCTTCAAAGACCGGGCCTGAATCTCTCTCCAGGTTCATACGTTATACACAATTTGTACTCAATTTATGATAATATACTATTGGCCAAACAGCAAGAGACAGCTTCTCTCATTCGTGAGATAAGCTACATTCTTGAAAAAAGTGTTTCCGAACAGCAATGTTTTTTCTTTGCCCTTCTGCTGACGATATTTCCTGCTCCGCAAGAAAAAACCTCGGGTACAATTTGTACTCGAGGTTTTCTACCAGACATATTAACTTACCGAATGTTTTTATTTCACAATCTTTCTTACGATGACGCAGAGCAGGATGGTGATAACCATATCCGGCAGGGTGTTCCCCACCGGCATGTCGATGCCCATGAGGATCCGATAGGCGATGAAGCCTGCCAGCCAGACCATCAGATTCACCCAGTCGAAGGTATCGCTGCTCTTCCGCTTCAGAAGGAAGCAGTCAGCGATCTGAATGGCGATCATCGGTGCGAATACGGACCCGATCAGATACAGGAAGTTGGTGATATTATCCATCGGATATACGATGGCGGCGATGGTTCCCAGTACGGTCACCACCAGTGCCACCTTCTTTCCGGACAGGCCGCGGAAGATGGACTCGGTGGAAATGCCGGCGGACCAGGCATCCAGGAAGGTGGTGGTCACCGTGGAGAAGACGATGATCAGCAGTCCTGCGATTCCCAGGCCGGCTTTCAGCATAATCTGTGCGATATCATATTCCCCCGTAAAGATGGCTGCACCCATACCGATCAGATACATCCAGCTGCTGACCAGACCGTAGACCACCGCGCTGACTGCAGAACTCTTCACAGGGTCCTTTGCTTCCCGGGTATAGTCGCTGATCAGCGGCAACCAGGAAAGAGGCATGGCCACAGAAAGTTCCACGCCGGCACCGAAAGTCATGGCCTCGTCTGCGGCGAACACCGCACCGGAACTGCCGGAGAAAATGATTTTGCTCAGAATCAGGGTCAGGATGAAGAGGGCGCCCATGGCCACCACGTTCACCTTGCCCAGATTGGTAATGCCGATAAAGATCCACAGCAGAATCAGGCCGCCGATGACCAGGCACCAGATCCACTGTCCCGCTGCCATGACGCCGTCGGCTGCCAGTGCACCGTCATAGATCATGATGGCCGTCCATCCCACCAGCTGCAGCACATTGAGGATCGAAAAAAGCAGTCCGCCCTTCTGCCCGAAGCTGAGCTTTACCGATTCCATGGCAGACAGACGCTCCCGGCCGCCGATGACGCCGGCCAGAAACAACATGATGCAGCCGATGATGTGGCCGATGACGATGGCTGCCAGGCCTTTGCTCATCCCAAGTGGTGCCAGATAGGTTCCGGTCAGGATCTCGGCGATGGATACGCCTGCACCAAACCAGATGAGACCGTTGTCAAATAAAGAGGTTCGCTTTTCCATTACCGTTCCGCCTCCTTTCCGCAGTCTTTATCCGGATCCTCCGCGAAGCTGCTTCCATGGAGGGCAAACCCGTGATCCATGGGGCCGCTGCCTTTGCCCAGATCCAGCATGGCTGCCAATGCGCCGGAAATGTATTCCTTGGCCCGCTGTACCGCGGTTTCCAGATCACATCCTTTGGCCAGATTGGATGCAATGGCGCTGGACAGGGTGCAGCCGGTGCCGTGGGTATTCGGATTGTCGATGCGCTTGCCGTAGAACCAGCGATATGTACCATCATGGTACAGCAGGTCGTTGGCATCGTTGATCTGATGGCCGCCTTTGCACAGAACCGCACAGTGATAGTTCTCGCTGATGGTTCGTGCTGCCGACAGCATGTCCTCTTCATTCCGTATGGAGCCTGGCATCAGATCTGCCAGCACTTCCGCTTCCGGAATATTCGGTGTCAGGACTGTGGCCAGAGGCAGCAGCTTTTCCTTCAGGGTTGCCACCGCCTCGTCACTGATCAGCTTCGCCCCGCTGGTGGCCACCATGACAGGATCCACCACGATGTTTGCCGCATGGTATTTTTTCAGTTCTTCCGCAATGGTTTCGATCAGAGGACTGGCGGAAACCATGCCGATTTTCACTGCATCCGGACGGATATCGGTGAATACGTTTTCCATCTGTTCTTTCAGGAAATCAGGAGTTACATCCATGATTGCCGTTACGCCGGTGGTATTCTGTGCAGTCAGGGCCGTAATTGCGCTCATGGCATATACGCCATTGGCGAGCATGGTCTTGATATCTGCCTGGATGCCGGCGCCTCCGCTGGAGTCACTTCCAGCGATTGTTAATGCTGTTCTCATTTTCTGCTTCCTTTCTTGCTATGAACTTTTGCACTAATTTTTTTACGCGACAGAAGGTGGTGCCCCCAATCTGCCGCGGGGAATGCTGTATGCATCACGCCGTTTCAGCGTGCTGCTGCCCTCTCCCAAAATATGTCAAACCCATTCAGGTTTTCTAACGCAAGGTCTGCGGTGCGCTGGATTTCTGTCCAGTCTTGCCGGCTCCCTTCATCATAAAGGCCCAGAACACGGAACCCGGCGGCGGCTGCGGTTTTCATGGCATACAGTCCGTCTTCCGCAACCCAGATTTCTTCCGGATGTGCCCCAAGACAGTCTGCCGCCTGGAAAAAGATCCGCGGCTGCTCCTTTCCTACGCCTGCTTCGCTGCAGGTGAATACTTTTTTGAAATACTGCAGCACATCCAGCCGAGAAAGTGCTGCTTCGATGTGCTCTTTTTTGCTGGAGCTGGCGATGACCATGGGAACTCTCTTTTCCTTCAGCCGGCGAAGGAAATCCGCTGTCCCCTCCTTCAGCTGTGCTTCATGGTAATAGAAGTCCTCCACCACCTGCAGCACGCCTTCCAGCACTTCCTCTGCCTCCAGCGGCAGATGATAGGCGTCCTTCAGATAGCGTGCGCCGTCTTCCAGCGTCATGGTGAACAGCTTCCTGCCCAACCCTTCCTCTGCAGCAATCCCACGGTTTGCCAGGTATCTGGTTCCCGCGTCTTCCCACACATAGGAAGAGTCCAGCAAGGTGCCATCCACGTCGAAGATCATGCCCCGGATCATTTTTCGGCCACCATCTCTTCCGTCAGCTGCTTCAGCTCAGAAGCGGCTTTTTCGATCTCCGGCTGACCGAAGATGGCACTGATGACCGCGATACCACAGAGGCCTCTTCCGGAAAGCTTCTTCACATTGCTGCGGGTAATTCCGCCGATGGCGATAACCGGGATGTCCACCGCTTCGCAAATCGCCTGCAACGTCTCATGGCTCATATCATCGGCATCCTCCTTGGATCCGGTGGGAAAAACCGCACCGGCTCCCAGATAGTCTGCGCCCCGTTTCTGTGCCCGCAGGGCTTCCTCCACCGTGTGGGCTGATACGCCGATGATCTTATCCGATCCCAGCTTTTCCCGCACATCGCCGGCTTCCATGTCGTCCTGTCCCACATGGACGCCGTCCGCGTCCACTGCCAGCGCGATGTCCACATCATCATTGATGACGAAGGGAACGTTATATTTTCTGCACAGTTCTTTGATTTCCCGGGCTTCCGCCAGAAACGCTTCTTTTTCCAAATTTTTTTCCCGCAGCTGGATGAAGGTGGCGCCGCCTCGCAGGGCCTGTTCCACCTGTCGGTACAGTGTTTCCCCCTCCTGCAGCCAGTGGCGGTCTGTTACCGCATACAGCAGAAGGCTTTTTTTCAGTTCTTCCTTAGAGAATTTCATACTTCGCTCCCTTCTCCAGGATTTCTCCTGTCATGTTATAGATGGCGTCGATGATCCGGTTTCTGTAAGTGGAATTGCCGTCTCCTTTCTCCATGCGCGCCCAGCCGATCTCACCAGCCAGACCCATGGTGCAGACAGCCGCTGCAGCAGCCTCCAGCTTGTGATCCGGATTGGCTGTGACGAAAGCGGTCATCATTCCCGAAAGCTGACAGCCGGTCCCGGTGATCTTTCCCATTTCCGGTCTGCCGTTGCGGATCACATAGCAGGCATTTCCGTCACTGACCAGATCGAGGGCCCCGGTAATGGCCACAATACATCCTGCTTCCCGGGCAAAATCCTTGGCAAACTGCACCCCGGCGGACAGATTTTGCTCCGTCACCGCGTCGCAGGCATCGGCATCGACACCACGGGTGGTTCCGCTGCCGTGGGCCAGCGTCTTGATTTCCGAAATATTCCCGCGGATCACGTCAAACTGCAGCTGTTCCATCAGCTTCACCGCTGTGTTTGTCCGCAGTGCACTGGCACCGGCTCCCACCGGATCCAGCAGCAGCACATGCCCCAGATCCTGCGCCCGGCGGCCTGCCGCAAACATGGCCTCAATGGAGCGCTTGTTTAATGTGCCGATATTGATATTCAGACCGCCGCAGATGGAAGTAATATCCACTACATCCTCCGGTTCATCCGACATGATCGGGCTGCCGCCGCAGGCAAGCAGCACGTTTGCCACATCGTTGACGGTCACATAGTTTGTGATGTTATGTACGAGAGGTACGTTTTTTCTTACATTTTCCAGACAGATTCCGAGCATGCCTTGATCCCTCCTATTTTTCACAAAAGAATCTTCATATACTGCATTCTGCAAAAACAAAAACGGACGTCCCGAAATGGAACACGTCCGCGATACGTTCATTATTTTCCCTACGCTGGCATTATCCATATCAGGTTCATGGGTCAAGACGATACAGTCTACTCTCAGCCTGCTTTCCGCAAGCTCCCCGTTTCTTACTTCATGTGGTATTATACCCCTGTTCGGATAAATTGTCCAGCTTTTGTAAAAAAAAATTTTGACGAAAGCTCTCTCTTCACCCCCTCTCCGCCTGCTGCATAGAATGGAACAGACAAGGAGGTACTACCATGGGATTCTATCATCGTCAGATTGATAAGGCACTCCGCAGCGCACCGGTCATCCGGGCGAAGGATCATCCGAAGATCGTCATGTGCAGTGACTGTCACCGGGGCACCGGCACGTGGAACGACAGCTTTCTTCAGAACAAACCTCTGTATATGGCTGCGCTGCACTATTACCGCAACAATCACTTCACATATATCGAGCTGGGAGATGGCGATGAGCTCTGGGAAAACCGCCGGTATCCGGATATCTGCCAGATTCACAGCGATGTGTTTCAGCTGCTGACGGATTTCCAGACGGCAGGCCGGTTGTTTCTGCTCTGGGGCAATCATGACCGGGCAAAATCCACAAAGCGGTTCTTCACTGCCTCGCAGGACTGTTTTCCGCTTCTTGCGCCTGTCTTTTCGCAGGGGCTGATTATCCGGGGGCAGGATGGATGTCCGGACCTTCATCTGATCCACGGTCACCAGACGGACCTTCTGAACAACCAGCTCTGGAAAGCCGCACGGTGGATGGTACGCTATCTATGGAAGCCGCTGGAGCTTGCCGGGGTCAATGATCCCACCAGTGCCGCAAAAAACTACTCCAGAAAAAACCGTTCCGAGCAGCGCATGAGCCAATGGGCAGGCAGCCGGAAAAAGATCCTGGTGGCAGGACACACCCACCGTCCGGTCCTTTCCATGGAACCGGACAGTTTCTATTACAATACCGGTTCCTGTGTCCATCCGGGATCCATCACCTGTCTGGAGCTGACCTACGGCCAGCTGACGCTGGTGAAATGGACCACCTGCGTGGATGAACTCCGGTATTTCTATGTCTGCAGAGAAGTCCTGTCGGGGCCGAAAAATCTGTGTCAATTCAGGAATAATTCTCAAATTCCTTGACATACTGCATAAAAAAGGGTACTATGTTCAATGTGAGAAAATTTCTCAATTTGAGCAAGAACAGAAAGGGAACGCACAAAATGGCTACCTATCAGACCATACAGAAAAAAGAACTGCTGCAGTTTCTGGAAAAGCACAGCGAGCGGGCCTATACCATCGATGAAATGGTTTCTGCCATGGAAACGGATCCTGCCTGCAGCAGCCGTCCGGGGAAAAGCACCATCTACCGGCTGCTCCCCTCTCTGGTGGAAGCCGGCACGGTTCATCGGTTCAGCAGAGAGAATGGACGGAAGGCATCCTATCAGATTGTAGGCGGTCAAAGCTGCCACGGTCACATTCACATGAAGTGTACCGGCTGCGGCAGGTTGCTCCACATGAGCGACGATGCGTCCATGGCTCTGGCGGAAGAAATCGCCCGGACGAACCGGTTCGCCGTAGATCTGGCACGTACACTGCTTTACGGCATGTGCGAAAGCTGTCTTGCCTCCGGAAAGGAAGGTGGGGACCATGAATAAAGACACGGGAAGAAAGAAACGGCACGTGCTGCTGACCGCTTTCCTTCCTGCTTTGCTGGCTTTCCTGACCCTTTCCGGCTGCCGTGCCGGGGACATGCCATCCGGCGTCAGCGGAAGCTGCACCGGAAAGCCTTCCATCGTCTGCACAGCCTTTCCCCAGTATGATTGGACGCTGCAGATTCTGGGCGGCCGTGCGGACCAGTTTTCGATCACCCTGTTGAACCACCAGGGTGCAGACATGCACAGTTTCCAGCCCACGGCAGCCAACATGGTCAGCATGGCAAACTGCGATCTGTTCATCCATATGGGCGGATATTCCGAAAGCTGGGTTCCGGCAGCACTGGAGTCGGCGGAAAATCCGGATGCAGCAGTGCTCACTCTGCTGGATCATGTGGAGAAACTGGAAGAAGAATTTACCCCGGGAATGGCTCATGATGCCCACCATGATCATGATCATGAACATGCACAGGAAGACGGTCATGAAGCAGAACATGAAACAGAAGAAGTGGAATACGACGAACATCTGTGGCTTTCCCTGCGCTGCGCTCAGGATGCCTGCCGCAGCATCGCCGATGCAGTATGCCGCCTGGATCCTGCCTACGCCGAAGAATATGAATCGAATCTGCAGCGCTACTGCAGCCGTCTCCAGGCCCTGGATCGGGAATATGAAATGGTCGTCCGAAATGCGGAGTGTCCCATCCTGCTTTTTGCGGACCGCTTTCCGTTCCGTTATCTGGCCCATGATTATGACATAGAATGCTTCGCCGCCTTCCCCGGCTGCTCCGCGGAAACCGAGGCAAGTTTCGAAACCATTATCGCCCTTTCGGAAGAACTGTCCGCACACCAGCTGCAGTCCGTCATCCTCTTGGAAGGCAGCAAGTCGGATTTTGCACAGACGGTGATCCGCAATTCTGCTATGAAAGAGGCCCGGATTCTGACCCTGAATTCCATGCAGGCCGCCGGACAGCGGGAAGCTGACGCAGGCATCACCTACCTTTCCATCATGGAAGACAATCTGCAGGTGCTGAAAACCGCCTTGCAGGCACAATAGACTGGAGGAAAACATGGCACAACTCACTTGTGAGAATCTGACCCTGGGCTTTGAAGGCCAGCCGGTCACAAAGAATCTGAATTTTACCGTGAACCAGGGAGACTACCTTTGCATTGTGGGAGAGAACGGCTCCGGCAAATCCACCCTGATGAAGACGATCCTGCACCTGCGGAATCCCATCATGCGCGGTTCCATCACCACCGGCGACGGGCTGAAGCCGACGGAGATCGGCTATCTGCCCCAGCAGACGGAGGTACAGAGAGATTTTCCCGCTTCGGTACGTGAAGTGGTTCTCTCCGGCTGTCTTTCCCGCTGTGGTCTGCGTCCTTTCTATTCCCGGCAGGATCGGCTCCGGGCGGCAAAGATCATGGATCGTCTGGGCATCTCTCACCTGTCGGGGGAATCCTACCGCTATCTTTCCGGCGGGCAGCAGCAGCGGGTTCTGCTGGCCAGAGCGCTGTGCGCCACGGAAAAAATGCTTCTGCTGGACGAACCGGTGGCGGGGCTGGATCCTGCGGCAACCGCAGAGATGTATGATATTATCGGCAGACTGAATAAGGAAGAAGGCATTACCGTCATCATGATCTCCCATGACATCACCCAGGCTCTGGGACAGGCTTCCCATATTCTGCACCTGGCCAAGGAGCCTCTCTTTTTCGGCACCAAGGAGGAGTATCTGCGAAGCTCCATCGGGCAGGCCTTCGCTACCATCATGATCGCAGGAACCGAGGGAGGTGACAGCAATGACTGATCTGCTGCATATGCTGGAAGAATATCTGAAATATCCTTTCGTCCAGTACGCATTCATTACCGGCGTGCTCATCGCTCTCTGTTCTTCCGTTCTGGGTGTTACGCTGGTTCTCAAGCGGTATTCCTTCATGGGAGACGGCCTGTCCCACGTGGCTTTTGGTGCCATGGCTGTAGCGGCGGTGCTCAGCGTCACCGATGAAATGCTGATTGTCCTTCCGGTGACGGTGGTGACTGCTGTCTTCCTGCTGAAAAACGGACAAAATGCCAGAATGCGCGGTGATGCGGCGCTGGCCATGGTTTCCGTCGGTGCCATGGCCCTGGGATATCTGCTGCTGAATCTCTTTTCTCCGTCTTCCAACGTTTCCGGCGACGTGTGCAGTTCCCTGTTCGGCTCCACCTCCATCCTGACCCTGTCAGCCAGTGATGTGGCGGTCTGTGCCGTCATGTCCCTGCTGGTGCTGGCCGTGGTGGTGCTGTTTTATCACAAGATTTTCGCCATCACCTTCGACGAGACCTTCGCCAGAGCCACCGGCGTCAACACCGGTGCATATAATCTGATCATCGCCGTGGTGACCGCGGTCATCATTGTACTGGCCATGAATCTGGTGGGGGCCCTGCTGACTTCCGCCCTGATCATCTTCCCGGCGTTATCCGCCATGCGGGTCTTTCGAAGCTTCCGCAGCGTCATGGTCTGCGCAGCCACCGTTTCCGTGTGCTGCGCCGCACTGGGTATCCTGATTTCCATCGTTGCCTCCACACCGGTAGGTGCCACCATCGTACTGGTGGATCTGGTCTGCTTCCTGGGGTTTGCAGCTGCCGGCAGAGTAATGGGACGCTAGAGCGGGTGATTCCTGCCATTCCGGCAAAACCCCTGTAACCTCGGGGGATTTCAGGGGAAAGTCCTTGAAAATCCCCTTTTAAAATGGTATGATAGACTATATTATTTTGAAAAGCATTGTGGAGGAAATACAATAATGAAAAAACAAGGCATCGAAACAATCGCCCTGCACGGCGGCTATCAGGCGAAAAACGGTGAACCGCGCCAGCTTCCGATCTACCAGAGCACAACCTATAAATATGACACCAGTGCCGATATGGGTAAACTCTTCGACCTGGAATCTGACGGATACATGTATTCCCGTCTTGCCAATCCAACTTGTGATCTGGTGGCGAAGAAGATCGCTGCCATGGAAGGCGGTACTGCTGCCATGCTGACCAGTTCCGGTCAGGCAGCAAACTTCTTCTCTGTCTTCAATATTGCAAGCTGCGGTGACCACATCGTATCCTCTGCCACCATTTACGGCGGAACATTTAACCTCTTTTCCGTTACCATGGCACGAATGGGTATCGAATTCACCTTCGTGGATCCGGACTGCAGCGAGGAAGAGCTGGAAGCTGCGTTCCGTCCGAATACCAAAGCAGTCTTCGGCGAAACCATTGCAAACCCTGCACTGACCGTGTTCGATATCGAACGGTTTGCCAAAGCAGCCCACGCTCATGGCGTACCTCTGATCGTGGACAACACCTTTGCCACTCCGGTGGGCTGCCGTCCGTTTGAATGGGGTGCAGACATTGTAACACACTCCACCACCAAATACATGGAAGGCCACGCCTCCACCATCGGCGGCTGCATCGTGGATTCCGGCAACTTCGACTGGACAAAGTACCCGGAAAAATTCCCTGGTCTCTGCACACCGGACGAAAGCTATCACGGCGTAACATACACAGAGCGGTTCGGTCTGGGCGGTGCATTTATTACCAAATGTGTAGCACAGCTCATGCGGGATTTCGGTTCTACCCCTTCCCCACAGTCAGCTTATCTGCTGCATATCGGTCTGGAAAGCCTGCCTGTCCGCTGGGAACGCCACTGCAGCAATGCACAGAAAATGGCCGAGTTCCTGGAAGGTCACGAAAAGGTTGCCTGGGTAAACTTCCCTGGCCTGCCTTCCAACAAGTATTACGATCTGGCGCAGAAATATCTGCCGAAGGGATCCTGCGGTGTTATCAGCTTCGGTGTGAAGGGCGGCCGCGCTGCAGCAGAAACCTTCATGGCGCATCTGACCCTGGCAAGCATCGAGACCCACGTGGCAGATTCCCATACCTGCTGTCTCCACCCGGCCAGTTCCACCCATCGGCAGATGACCGATGCACAGCTGGAATCCGCCGGTGTACCGGCAGATCTGATCCGACTCTCTGTGGGTCTGGAAAATATCGATGATCTCATTGCTGACGTGGAAAACGCGCTGGCACAGATCTGAGAAGAAAATCCGTCATCCTATGGAAGCAAAAGTCCCTGCACCGGCGTATCCGGGCAGGGACTTTTTCATGCACCATTCTTTTTTCTGTTTCTGTTTCTCTTTCTCTGCTGCACAACATTTCAGCATAAGATTTCCGATAATACCTGATTCAGCATCTTCATATTTATCGGTTTTCCAAGATGTCCGTTCATGCCTGCCTGCAAACACTTCTGCCTGTCTTCTTCAAAAGCGTTTGCCGTCATGGCAACGATTGGTACAGCGGCGAGCCCCGGATCACCCAGCCCTCGAATGATTTTCACGGCTTCATACCCGTCCATCACCGGCATCTGGATGTCCATCAGCACCAGATCATAATATCCCGGACAGCTGCTTTGGATCCGTTCTACTGCAACCGCTCCGTTTTCCGCTTCTTCCACCAGCACGTCTTCTTCCTCCAGAAGTTCCCGGGCCAGTTCCCGGTTCAGTGCATTATCTTCCACCAGCAAAATACGTTTTTTCCCAAAATCGATTCTCTCTGTTTTTTTCTCCAGCCCCTGTTTCGCTGCTTCTTCTGAAGTGACGGAAAGCCGCAGACAGATAACCACTTCCGTCCCAGTATCCGGCTCACTTTGGATGGTAATGGTCCCTCCCATCATATCCACCAGATTCTTTACAATGCTGAGTCCCAGACCGGTCCCCTGAATTCCTGACACCGTTGATGTTCTTTCCCGCTCGAAAGGCTCGAAAATCCGTTCCAGGAACTCCGGCTTCATGCCGATTCCGCTGTCTCGCACGATCATCCGATAATCCGCCTTTCCATCCTGCACCGGGCTGACCTGCTCCATGCGGAACAGGACACTGCCCCCCGCAGGCGTAAACTTCTGTGCATTGTTCACCAGATTGATTGCGATCTGATTCATCCGCAAAATATCACAATATACATACGGACATGCTGCCTCCACATCTGACTGAAAGAAGATCCCCGCATTTCTCATTGATTCCGCAAACATATCCCGAATTCCTTCTGCCCCCTTTTTCAGATTGGCAGGTGCCGGCATCAGAACCGCTTTTCCGCTTTCAATTCGTGCCAGATCCAGTATATCATTGATGATTTTTAGTAAAACCTCACTGGAACCCTGGATTTTTTCAATACAGCTGCGGACTTTATCCGCATCCCCGATCTGCTTCTCCGCCAGGCCTGCGAATCCGATGATTGCATTCATCGGCGTACGAATATCGTGAGACATGTTGAAAAGGAAGGTACTTTTTGCTCTGCTGGAAGCCTCTGCTGCTTCTATGGCGGTCTGCAGCACCTCCTGGCGTTGCAGTTCTTCTTTTTTTGCATCGGTAACATTCTGCTTGGCAAGAAGCAAAACAGCTGGACTGTCTGCTTTCCACTCTACGCAGACAATATGAAGCTGATACCATTCTCCATCCTCTCCCGTGTCCTGGTACTCAATCCAGATGTCCCGTGTTTCTTCATCCAGCTTTTCCCGTATATTTTCCGGATCCAGAAAGCGAATGATTTCATCCCGCATGCGCGCTTCCTTCACGGAGCGGACGATATAGTCCGTCAGTTCATCATATCGGCCTTCTTCCGGCAGCGCTTCCGATTCTTCCTTCCGGTCCATAAGACAACGATACGAATTGGCCTCCGGATTCAGAAGCACAAACCGATCATACAGCTGCGGAATTCCGTGAATCACGTATCCCATATCGCGGTTTTCCTCCAGAAGCCGTTTCTTCTGCCGACGGTTGACGGCAATCAAAACAAGAATATATGCAACAAACAGCGCAATCAGGGAGATCTCCAGGATCATCCCCGCCCGGATCGCACTGGCATACATGGCATCCGTTATTTTTGTCGGAAAAGTCTGTACCAGGAACCAGTCCTGACTGTCTATTTTGCAGATATATCCGTTTTCCTCCGCTTTTCCGTCGGGATAATGGAAATGCCAGCCTTCCCCGGTTTCAAATGCACGGAGCAGATTCTTTCTCTCTGCTTCACTCACGCCTGGATTCTCCGTCAGGAAAGTCCGGACGTTCTTTATTTTATCTTCGGAACCTGCACTTCCCGCAATGAAAGTACCATCTTCCATGCAGAGCCAGACCTCCGCCGGTTCATCAAAAAAAGAAACGTCCAGTAAATCTTTCATTCGTTTCTCCGCGAGAAACACACCGCGAAGAACACCGATAATCTCACCCTGATATCGGAGCGGCGTATAAAAGTTTACCAGCGTTTCATTGGTGATTCTGGAATGAAGGGTAACGGAGATTCCGCTTCTGCCCTGCATTCCTTCCAGATAGTACTCCCGGTCTCTGGCGTCATTGGTTCTTCCGTCGGCAGCGAGATTGTTCCCCTCTGCGTCTGTAAACCGGATATAATCGAACTGGGAATGTGCCGTCAGCTGCTGAAGATCCTGCGGTGTTACAACCGGCGATTCCATGGTCTGGCTGAAATAGAACGCCATGGATTCCATATCTTCACAGGCATCCAGAAGAATTGCATCCAGCCGGACTGCAGTTTTCTCTGCATTATCCTTCACATAACTGTCATTCTGCGATTGGATTTCATTTCGATTCTGATATGTAAATGCAAGGAACATTGCAATCACAAGGCAAAGAAACAGCCCCCAGATCACTACCTTTCCCAGAATCGCTGTATCTGTCTTTTGATGATTCTTCATCATGTTCTTTGCTCCTTAAGGTTTTATCGAAACAGCTTCATCCGCATATTACTGCTCAGAAGCCAGCCATGTCCGAATCGCATCGGTCAGAACTTCGTAATCCTGTTTCACTTCTTCCATCAAAGGTTCAATACCTTCCGGGAGAGAATCGGATTCCGGACGGAGCAGTTCCGTCACTGCACCTGCAGAAGTCTGAAGTTTCCCAAAACCCAGATTCTGGCACACACCCTTCAATGTATGCGCAGCGCGAAAGGCCTCCTGACGATTGCCTGCAGCAATGCTCTGACATAAATTCATGTAGCTGTCATCCTCCAGGAATTTTCCAGTAAATTTACGGATCAGCTTCAGGGACATCATACGATCCAGGACATCCTGTTCATTTCCGCCTGCTGCCTGATAAAATTCTTGAATTGTCATAGTCGTCGTTCCTTTCTGACTGCATGCAAATTTCAATGCCGGCTTCCAAAGAAATTGAAAAGAAAAATGACACTCCGTTTCCTTTCGCCGGCGAACAATTTTGGTTATGATCTTTTTCAGTGGCAAAAGTCCAAAAAAAACCAGAATATATATTACTATTATTATGAACTTTCTGTGATAAAAAAGCAATGCATTCTATTGATTTGTCACGAATAATGACGTATAATTATTAATGACAAATTGTCATTTCAGTCAGAATGAAGCAGAAGGAGATGGAGCATCCTATGGAATTTAAAGACAAACTTGTTTTTCTGATGAATATCACCCAGACATCAAATAAAGACCTGGCACAGGGCATCTCCGTAGACCCGTCCCTGATCAGTCTGTTCCGGAGCGGCAAACGGAAGCTCCCGCGACACTCCAGTTATCTGAAAAACATGTCGGCATTTTTCGCCTCCCGCTGCACTGCCCAGTATCAGCGAAATGCGCTGGCAGAAATGATCGGTACGACGATCATACGGTTTGCCATGCCCACTGAACGGCTGGCGCTTCGGATTGAAAAATGGCTGATGGGCGATGCAGACATGGTGGGATCTCTCATGGAAAGCATACAGACTTTGCCCAAGGATCACCCGGCTCTGATCGAACCCGACGCAATTCGCAGAGAGGAGAATCCAGAGACCGCAAATGCAGCGATTCCCCTCTCCCTCGATACAAAAAACCTGAATCAGACGCCTTCGGAAACCGATACCCGGTTCTTTTTCGGCGAAGCAGGCCGCCGGGAGGCAAACCGCTACTCGCAGGAACTAATGATGCACATTGAAACCCCATGCCACATTTTTATGACCATGGATGACAGTCTGGAATGGCTCTTGACCGACTACTATGCGACCCAGGAACTGCAGAATAATCTGCTGACTCTGGCGCGCAAGGGCTTTACCTTTCACCAGATCCTGCCGGCCATGAACCATCTTACCCGCTACACAGAATCCCTTCGTTTCTGGCTGCCGATCTACAGCACCGGACAACTGAAAGCATACTATTATCCGCGGCTGCGGGACGATCTCTACCGGTATTCCACCATCATCGTTCCCGGTCAGTATGTCCAGACCAGCCTGACAATCGGAATCGGAAGCAGAAACCACATCACGCTGGTTTCCAGAAATCCGGACCTAATCCAGGAATTTACCGCCCTGTATCAGGAGCATCTGGCCCAGTGCCGTCCGGCGCTCACTGTCTATAAGGATCCGAAGGATTCTGTTTCTCTCTTCCAGGACTATTTTTCCAGAGACGGAGATATTATTCAGATGGTCGCACCGCTCTCACTGGAAACTGCGCCCCCTTCGCTGCTGGATCGGTTCACAGAGGAGACAACATTCTCCGGCTGGAAGTATACCTATCAGATGTACAAGGAAAAATTACCGCAGTTTAAGGAAATGCTGAACAAGTATCAGTTTATCGATATCTGCCCTCTTGCTTCTGCAGAAGAGATCCGACAGGGGGAAAAAATGGCAGGTGCCGGTACTGCTGCCTTCCGCAAGGAAACTGCCCCGGCGAGGTACACACCGGAAACCTATGCGCTTCATCTGGAAAACATTCTCCATCTGCTGGAGAACTACGAAAATTATCATTTCGTTCCGATTCAGGAGTCGTCGAATCTTGATTTCAACCTGATGGTCAACGACGGCGGACTTTCCATTCTGATCCGCAATCAGCTTCCCGTTCTCTTTCTGGGTATCACCCGGGCAGAAATGGTACAGTCCTGCAAGGAACATCTCCTCCGGATCGCCGAAAAGAACGGCTATGAGGGCATAGAACGTACAAAAATAAAAATACAGCTCCGTTCCCTCATTCAGGAATTGCGGAGCTGATCCGAAACAGTTTTATATCAGCTGACTGTACAGTTTTCCTTCTCCGGTGCTGTACCAGAGCAGCATGCCGTGGCCGCGGGCAGGAATGCGAACCTGCAGGTTCCATTCCGGATACTGTTTGACCAACTGCAGCCGGTCTCCGGTCAGAAACGCCACGAAGGAAATATAATTGTCCTTTTCCATGGGATGACTGCTGGTAAGATACCATTCGTCCTCGATTTTTTCCACCTGCAGCGGTGCAGGCAGCCCGGAATCTGCCGATTTTCCTTTCCCCAGGCGAACCGGCTCCAGGGATTCCAGCTTCCTGCCGCAGCAGCGGATGGAAGCTTCTCCGGTGGTTACTGTCACATTGCCGCACACCGGACAGACATAAAATTTACTCTTTTTCATGTTTCCTCCTGTGAAGTCGTTTTCCGCCAGCTCACCATCCAGAACCTTCTCCATATCCACCGCGAAAAACTCGCATAATGTTCTGAGCAGTGCGATATCCGGGCAGCCTGCACCCCGTTCCCATTTGGATACGGTCTTATCACTGATGGCCAGCACGTCTGCCAGCTGTTTCTGCGTCATGCCCTTTTCCGTACGCAGGGTAAGAATCAGACTTCCTATTTTTTCATTATTCATATTCACAGTTTGTCTCCCCCTTCCAACGATGAGTATAGCATGACAGAAACCTGCCTGCAATCGACGCTCCGTAGAGTCACACCTTTCTAAAACATGCCCAGGCTCTTAAACAGAAAGATCCAGCAGAACATGGTCACGCTGGCCAGGGCAGAAGAAAAGACTACCGCATTGGCTGCCAGCTGTCCGTTGCTGTCCATCTGCTCTGCCATCGTAAAGGAGGAAACGGCCGTCGGCGAAGTGAATACCGCAATCAGCGTCACGAAGGACACCCCTCGCAGGCCGATCAGTGCGCCCACCGTCAGAGCCACCGCCGGCACGATGACCAGCCGGCCGAGTACACAGATGACCAGATTTCTTTTTTCTTCTCCCATGTCCCGCAGATTCAGAGACATGCCCAGGATGACCAGCGCCATGGGGGTTGCCACATCCTTCAGAGAAAAGACCACGTCCTCCACCAGATCCGGCAGCACGACATGAAACGGCACCGTCAGGATGCCCAGCACCGCACCGATAATCAGAGGATTTTTCGCGATTCCCTTCAGGATGTGCAGCGGACTGGGTTTCCCGCCGCGGAAGATTTCCAGCACCACCACAGCCAGCACATTAAACAGCGGTACGACGATGGTCACTGCAATGGCTGCCGTAGCCAGCTGTTCTCCTCCGAAAATATTGGAGACAATCGGGATTCCCATGATCACGAAATTGCTGCGGTAAATCGCCTGTATCATGGCACCCCGGTTCTTGTTTTCCGGTTCGATCTTCACGATCACCGCCATCGCAGTGAAAAAGACTGCAAGAATCATCAGAATGCAGTATAGAATCAACTTTTTATCGAACGCCTCTCCGATCCGGGCGCCATAGATATTGCTGAACATGAGGCACGGAAAAAACACGTTGAATACCAGTTTATTGAGTTTCTTCACTTCCGTTTCATTCAGGAAGCTTTTTTTCCGTAATAAAACACCGATGGCCATGATGATGAACATCGGTGCCACGGCTTCCAGCGATATGATAAAGTTTTCAAACACTTTTTTCCCTTCCTCTCCACAGTACCGGCAGAAACCCCACTTACCGGATCTGTCCGCTGCCGTGAATAATATATTTATATGTGGTCAGTTCCTGCAGTCCCATGGGGCCTCTGGCATGGAGCTTCTGGGTAGAAATCCCCATCTCGCATCCCAGACCGAATTCCCCGCCGTCAGTAAACCGGGTGGAAGCATTGACATAGACCGCCGCGCTGTCCACCATGCGGGTAAACAGGTCTGCGTGGGCTTTCGTTTCCGTAAGGATGGCCTCGCTGTGACCCGTGGAATGGGCTGCAATATGGGCGATGGCTTCTTCCACCGAATCCACCACCTTCACGCCCATCTTGTAATCCAGGTATTCCGTGTCAAAATCCGCAGTCCCGGCTTTTTCTCCCGCAATCACTTTCGCGGCCTGCGGATCCAGGTGCAGTTCCACCGGTATTTTTCCCTCTGCGGCACGCTTCTCGACCAGCCTGCCGGCCAGCTTCGGCAGGAATTCATCTGCCACCGCACGGTGGACCAGCAGCACCTCTGCCGCATTGCACACCGACGGACGGCTTGTCTTGGCATTCTCTATAATGTTCAGTGCCATCTCCTGATCCGCACTGTCGTCCACATAGATGTGGCAGATCCCTGTTCCGGTCTGAATACATGGTACCTTGGCGTTTTCGGTGCAGGACCGGATCAGACCCGCGCCGCCCCGCGGAATCAGCAGATCGATGTAACCTACACCATGCATCAGTTCCAGCGCACTTTCCCGTGAGGTGTCCTCCACCAGCTGTACTGCCTCCCGAGGCAGCCCGGCGGCGGCCAGGCCCTCCTGGAGGGCCCGGCAGATGGCCGCCGCCGAACGCCGGCTCTGCCGCCCTGCGCGCAGAATGCCGGCGTTCCCGCTCTTCAGAGCGAGGGCTGCCGCATCACTGGTCACATTGGGCCGGCTTTCGTATATGATGGCAATGACTCCCAGAGGCACCGCCGTCTTTTCAATCACCAGGCCGTTTGGCCTTTCCATCCGTTCCAGAACCCGTCCCACCGGATCCGGAAGAGCAGCCACATCACGAATTCCCTGTGCCATAGCATCGATCCTTTCCTCCGTCAGAGAAAGGCGATCGATCATCACATCAGAAACCGTGCCGCGTGCTTCCTCCACATCCAGCGCGTTTTCCTTCAGGATTTCCTCCGAAAAAGCCTGAAGACAGTCCGCCATCTGCAGCAGCGCCTGATTTTTCTGCTCCGTGGGCGCTGCAGAAACCGCCGGGACTGCGGATTTTGCCGAGCGCATAATTTCAAGAGTTGTCTTCATCGCAGGTCTTTCTCCTTTCTTCTGGCTGCAAACCGGGTCCCCACCGGCTTTCCGTCCATAATATCGTACAAGATATATGGATCCCGTCCGTTGGTAATGATCATGTCACATCCGGCGTTTACAGCGATTTCCGCCGCCTCCAGCTTGGTCACCATGCCGCCGGTGCCCAGACTTCCGCTGCTGCCGCCGGCCGCTGCCTTCAGTTCTTCCGTGATCTCTGAAACCAGCGGGATCAGCTTCGCATCCGGATCTTTATTCGGGTCTGCTGTGTACAGACCGTCGATATCCGAAAGGATGACATACAGGTCTGCCTCTACCTCCCGGGCCACTACTGCGCCCAGGGTATCATTATCTCCGATGACGATCTGCTCCGTGGCAACCGTATCATTTTCATTCACAACAGGAAGGGCATGAAGATCCAGCAGCGTGTTCATGGTGTTGGTGAAGTTTTCCCGCCGTCCATCATCGTTAATATCTGACGCGGTCAGAAGGAGCTGTGCCACCGTGTGGTTATACTCCGAAAACAGTTTATCATAGGTATACATCAGCTCGCACTGGCCTACGGCTGCCGCCGCCTGCTTGCCGGGAAGGGTATCCGGCCTGCGGGAAAGTCCCAGCTTGCCCATGCCCATGCCGATGGCACCGGAAGAAACCAGGATCACCTCATGTCCTGCGTTCTTCACGTCGCTCAGCACCTTGCACAGCTTTTCCATATGACGTATATTCAAATGCCCTGTGGCCACGTGGGCCAGGGTGGATGTTCCGACTTTAACTACAATTCTCATAGTATCCCTCTATCTCAGCTGTGTATCTTCCGGGCACTTGATGACCTTGCCGTCAATCAGCACATAGTGGATTTTCGTCGGTATGGTCAGCGGGCTGCCGTCCGCGATAACGATGTCCGCATCCTTACCCACTTCCAGGGAACCAACCCGGTCTGCAATGAGACAGTGTCGGGCCGGATGGATAGTGATGGCCTGCAGTGCCATAAACGGATCCATTCCGCCTTCCACTGCAATTCCTGCACATACCGGCAGAAATTCCTGCGGGATCACCTGGGCATCGGTGATGATGGAAACCTGGCATCCTGCTTCTGCCAGCACTTTCGGCGTCTGCCAGCTCAGATTGCGCATTTCAAATTTGGAAGCACTTGTCAGGGTCGGTCCTACCGCCAGAGGCACATTTTCCTTCGCCAGCTCCTCTGCCACCAGATGTCCCTCGGTCACATGCTCCAGCGTGATATTCACATCGAATTCTCTGGCAATCCGCAATGCGGTAAAGAAATCCTGTGCTGCATGGGCGTGGGCCTTCAGCGGGATTTCCTTTTTCAGCACCGGAATCAGTGCCTCCATCTTCATGTCCAGATCCGGACGCTTTTCCGGATCGTCACCTGCGGCTTCCTTTTTTGCCAGATACTCTTTTGCCTGTGCCAGAGCCTGACGCAGGTAAAATGCCGTTGTCATCCGGCTTGTGGTAAACTTGCTGTGCCAGTTCTTCGGATTTTCACCGAAGGCGCACTTCATGCCGATGGCTTCTTTTACGATCATATTGTCGATGCGGTCCCCCCAGGTTTTCACCGCAGCGAATGTGCCGCCCAGCACATTGGTGCTTCCCGGTCCGGTGCAGACGGTGGTTACGCCTGCCAGTGCCGCCGCACGCATGCCTTCATCCATGGGATTGATGCCATCGATGGCCCGCAGCTGCGGCGTCACGATATCGTTCTCTTCGTTATAATCCATCTGAACCTGTCCGGCGCCATGGCCGTCCAACCCGGTATGGCAATGTGCTTCCACGAAGCCCGGATACACTTCCAGACCGGATGCGTCGATGATTTCCGTCCCTTCCGGAATTTCCAGATTCGTGCCGATAGCGATGATTTTTCCGGGCAGTTCAGACTCTGTTCCGGACACCAGAATGTCTGCGGTGTAAGCATCCCGATTTACTGCATCATTTACAAGTCCGTTTTTAATACAAATCATTTTATTTTCTCCCTTCTTATACCAACTGCAGCAGTCTGTCATGCAGTATGCCGTTGCTGATTGTCACATGCCCCCAGTTTGAATCAATCCGAACTTCTTCTCCCTGCAGATCTGTCACCGTTCCCCCTGCCTCTTTTACGATCAGGATACCGGCTGCATAATCCCATGGGAAAAGGCCTTCTTCCACATAGCAGTCTGCCCGGCCGCAGGCCACATAGCACAGATCCAAAGCAGCAGACCCCATTCTGCGAATATCCACACTGTTTTCGTACAGCCTCCGAATGCGGCTGAAGACCTGCTCGGAATTCTTCCGATATGCCGGATTGGTACCTACCAGACAGACTGCCTCAGAAAGTTCCATACAGCCACTGACATGAATCGGACTGTCATTGAGATATGCCCCCTCTCCCTTTACAGCCATGAACATTTCATCGCTGAAAGGGTTATATACAATGCCCAGCACCACCTCTTTTTGAACCGCCAGTGCCAGAGAAATCGCACTGTGGCGAAATCCGTGAATCAGATTCAGAGTGCCGTCCACCGGATCCAGAATCCAGGTCGGTTTACGAAGATCCAGATCCGAATTATCCTTTTCTTCTCCCATAAACTGAATTTCCGGGGCCAGGTTCCGCAGTCCCCGCTGCAGTGTTTCCTGTACCGATGTGTCAATGTCCGTTACAAAATCCTTTGGTGCCTTTTTTCGGATCATATCATTGTGGACCTGTTCCAAAAGAAGCGTCCCTGCTTTTTTTACCTGCACTGAGGCATCCTTCAGAAGCTGGCTATCACTCTTTTCATTCATTGTCTTCTCCCTTTTCGGCTTTTTCGAGTTACAATTTTCGTTCTTTTTCTATTGTAGCACACTTGTCCTTCCTGCAAAAGAAAAAAAACGAATTGCACCTTTTTTTCATGCACAATTCGTTTTCTTATTTTTCAGGATCCGCTCGCAGGACATTCTCACTGCATTTCAATACCTGGCCCGATGCAGTCCTCCCTGCCGTCAGAATTTCTCACGGTTGATCCATAAACCAAGCGCCGGATTCGGAATGAAATAAATCTGCTCACCGTCCGGCAGGGTGTTGTACCCATACTGCAGTGTTTCCGGATGATAGCGGGCCGCCATTTCTTCATAGTCCGCAGAAGCAAATCCTACGGATTCGATTTCCTTTCGGCTGATGTTCTTCACGGCATACGTGATGGTAAATCGTCCGTCAGAGGATCCATGAATCAGATGAGCCGCTGCTCCCATATTATCCCGCAGATCCTGGTTCTCCGGTTTCTCAAACTGCTCCAGTGTATGAATCCTCCCCCGGTATCCGTATTTACGGATCAGATGATCCACCGTTTCATCTTCGCCAAATCGCTCCACCCCCGGTGCCAGTACCAGCAGTTCTCCACCGTCCGCAATGGCCATACGTGTTCTGTAAACCGACTTGTTTCCAAGCCAGGTGCTTCGGAATTCGGACGGATCCAGATATACCACACATTTTCTGATTCCCGTTTCCACGAAATCAATATTCTTTTCCTGCGACAATGCGATGGCTTCCTCCAGCACCTTCCGAGTATCTCCGATGAACAGTCCATGGGTCCGGATGTTTCCGCCCGGTGCGGTGCAGACGGTCAGAACAAAAAGGATTGGGCGGTTGCTGAGAAAGTGTTCCAGCCCGTAGTCCAGTATTTTTCGAACCGGTGTATGATCTTTCCCCATCATTCGTTCCATACCGTAGACTGCACCCACCATATGACTCTTATTGATCATATCGCTTCCGCCCACACCGACAAAGAGATTCTTGGCATGGTTCGCCATACCGATAACCTCATGGGGCACCACTTGCCCCACAGAAAGGATCAGGTCATACTTTTCATCCATGACCAGTTTATTGATTTCCACGCTGACCGGATCGTGCCACAGATTTTCAGTGATCTTTTCCATATACTCCGCAGGCACTTCTCCCAGCCGAACCACATCGTTCCGCCAGTTGTGCGGTATGAATGCGTCAAAAGGAATATCGCCGTACATGCCTGCGGCTTCTTCCTCCGTCATCGCCACATGGGTCCCCAGCGCCGGCAGAATATCCACTTCGCAGCCCCGTTCTTTCAGCGTATGGTAATACACATTGGTTATATATCCCGCATTGGAGTGAAACCGGGTGAAATCCGGGGGAATGATCAGCACATGCCGCAGACTGCGTCCCTCCAGACTGGAAATCAGAGCTGTGCGGATTTCTTCCCGGGTCAGACCTGACTCCTGGTTTGCATAGATAAACTGTTCCATATTATCGGTTCCCTTTCTGATTTTGATCGAAGCAGTAATGTACAATCCCCCATGCCACTCCATCCTCTTCGCAGGACCGTGTGACACAGTCAGCCGCAGCCTTTACCTCTTCCGCTGCGTTTTCCATGGCAATTCCGATGTCGGCAGCCTGCAGCATTGTGACATCGTTCAGGCCATCTCCGAAGGATACTGTTCTTACTGCAGGCACATTCTGTTCGCGGTTCGGCGGATCAGCCAGTGAGGCTGCCAGTGCCTGAAGCGCTTTTCCCTTATCGGCATCTTTATGATTGATCTCAATATTCTGCGGAGACGAACTGGAAACCGCAATGTCCGGAAACAGAAGCTCCATTTCACGCAGGAGTCTCTTCCGGAGTTCCATGTCCCGTGTAAAGAACTGCACTTTCTGTACGTCCTGCCTGCGTTCTGCCAGAAATGTCTTCAATTCGGGAACCGGCTGCCGAAGGACATGATACATCTGCCGGATCGCCGGATCCTCGATCACCGCATCGACTTTCCCTTTCATGGCCTCTGTCATCCATGCGGCGTCCTCCATATAGCAGTCATAGATCACGGGAAGACGGTCCAGATACTTCATGATCTCCATCGCCTGCTGCCATGGAATCGCAGCCTGGTACAAAGTACTTCCGCTTTCCAGCTCGATGACCCGTGCGCCGTTGATCGTAATGGCATAACGGAGAAACGGCAGCTGCCGGATACACTCCGGCATGCCGCCGTAAAATCTTCCTGTTGCAGGCACGATCTCCCAACCTGCTTCAAAAGCCTGCTGCAATACCTTCCGGTTTCCGTGAGTCAGCTCTTTTGCTCCATTTAGCAGGGTCCCGTCCAGATCCAGTGCGATTACGCCTGCCGTCGATGCTTTCCGTTCTGCTGCCTCCCCCGGTTTTGGCCTACGCATTATACGTTCCTGCAGAAGTATTTCCGCCGTGGCCTGTCCAGTTAGTGTGGAAAAATGTACCCCTCGGCTGATCGATTCTTTCATAAGTATGGGCGCCAAAATAATCTCTCTGCGCCTGCAGCAGATTGGCCGGCAGTGTATCTGTGGTATATCCGTCGAAATAGTTCAGCGCAGAGGAGAATGCAGGCATAGGAATTCCCGCTTTTACCGCATATGCCACCACTTCTCTCCAGGCGGGAATCAGCTGACGGATCGTATCTGCAAAATAGTCATCCAGGAGCAGATTTTCCAGCTGTGGATTCTTATCATAGGCTTCCTTGATCTTTCCCAGGAATACGCTGCGGATAATGCAGCCCCCTCTCCACATGAGCGCAATTCCGCCATAGTTCAGATTCCAGCCATAAGTCTTTGCAGCAGTCCGCATCAACGTATATCCCTGCGCATAGGAGATGATTTTGCTGGCATACAGTGCCTTGCGGATAGACGCAATAAAGGCTTTTTTATCTCCCTCGAATGCCGGGATTTCCTTCGGGAATACTCTGGCTGCTTCCACACGTTCTGCCTTCATGGCAGACAGACACCGTGCGAAAACAGCTTCACCGATCATAGTCAGAGGCACACCTTCATCCAGCGCAGAAATTGCAGTCCATTTACCGGTTCCTTTCTGCCCTGCGGTGTCAAGAATATAGTTTACCGTCGTCTCGCCCTTTTCATCTTTGTACCCCAGAATGTCTCTGGTGATTTCGATCAGATAGCTGTCCAGTTCGGTTTCATTCCATGCTGCAAACACATCATGCATTTCCTCCGGAGACATGCCCAGACCATCCTTCATCAGCTGATATGCTTCACAGATCAGCTGCATATCACCATATTCAATTCCGTTGTGGACCATCTTTACGAAATGGCCTGCGCCGTTTTCTCCTACCCAGTCACAGCACGGGCTGCCATCCTCTACTTTGGCACAGATCGCCTGGAAGATTGGCTTTACATATGGCCATGCCTCCGGCGAACCGCCCGGCATAAGGGACGGACCGGTCAGGGCACCTTCCTCCCCGCCGGAAACACCGCTGCCCACATAGAAGAGACCTTTGCTTTCCACGTAAGCGGTTCTGCGGATTGTATCAGGAAAATGGCTGTTGCCGCCGTCGATCAGTATATCTCCCTTTTCCAGGTATGGCAGCAGTTGTTCGATAAGATCATCCACAGGCTGTCCTGCCTTCACCATCATCATGATTTTTCTCGGCTTTTCCAGGCTGGCTGCCAGTTCCTCCAGGCTGTATGTGCCGATGATGTTCTTTCCGGCTGCACGTCCTTCCGTGAACTTCTTCACTTTTTCCGTTGTTCTGTTATATACGGCCACGGTAAACCCTCTGGATTCCATATTCATAACCAGATTTTCACCCATAACGGCCAGGCCGACCAGTCCGATATCTGCTTTTCTGATTGTGCTCATTCCTTTTCTCCCTCGTATTCTTCCTCGGTCCTGCCCTTGTATTATCTCTGGACGCGGGCATTTCCTGCATAAATATCCCAAACCTGCTTTTCGTCGGCAGGCTCTGCATAATCATTGAGGCTGCTTGCAGCAAGTACACCGGTTGCCCAGCCGAACTGGAGACATTTTTCCGGCTCCCATCCCTGCAGCAGACCATACAGCAGACCGCCGGTGAATCCGTCTCCGCCGCCGATCCGGTCCATCACAGGAATCGGACGTGGCTCTTCAATACACCACTTACCGTCTGCCAGCAGAATGCCGCCCCAAAGATGTTCATTGGCGCTGATGACCTGACGCAGGGTGGTTGCAAATACTCTGGCATTGGAATATTTTTCTTTCACCTGCCCGATCATCTCCTGAAAGCTGCTGATTTTGGATGTCAGGTCTTTTCCGCCGGCCTCCGGTCCCCGGAAACCAAGGCACAGCTGGAAATCTTCTTCGTTTCCAACCAGCACATCAGCTGCAGAAGCGATCTGATGGAACGCCTCCCGCAATTCTTCCTCTCTGCCTTTCCAGAATGTAGCACGGTAATTCAGATCGAAGCTGACCAGCGTTCCATATTCTTTCGCTGCTTTGGCAACCGCCAGGCAGAAACGGGTGGTTTCCTCACTCATGGCTGCAATCAGCCCGGAGATATGAAGGATGCCCACACCCTCTTCTCCAAAAATCCGGGGAATATCAAAATCATCAATGGAAAGGGTTCTTCCGACTTCGCCTGCACGGTCATTCCATACACGAGGCGCGCGAAGCCCAAATCCGGAATCTGCAATGTTAAACTGATGACGATATCCCCATGGACCGCCCTGCTCCACATCGATGCCTTCATAGCGGATATTTCTGGACCGCAGCTCACTCTTGATGAATTCCGCCACAGGACTGCCCTTTACGAAACGGGTCAGTACCAGGCATTCCTTTCCAAGAGAAGAAGAAACATTCAATACATTGCTTTCTGCACTGGTAGACTGCATGATGAAACGATTGCTGTTATGCACTGCCATTCTGTTTTCCGGTGTTATGCGCACACCCATGCTGGTGGGACAGGCAATGGCATATTTATAATTACTCCGAAGGTTAATATCCATACTGGTTCTTCCTTTCAAAAGATATCTATATTCCTACTTTAATCCGTGTTTTATTTTTCTGCAAGCTTTATTCTGAATTCTCCTGCTTTTTTCTTCAAAAATACAGAATTGATTTTCTTTTCATTCCGTTCCGCTGTATCCATATCGAAAGCAATGCCCTGTTTTTCCAGATGATATACCGCTCTCTCCAGATGATCCGTAAGGATTTCAATACATCCTTCCGCTTCTGCATCCTCTTTCGTCTGTGACGGCTGGAATACAGAATGCAGCAAATCTGCATGTTCTGCAGGATTTTCGCACATGTTGCCGACCTGGATTTTGCCAATCCGAAGATGCAGCATGGCTGCCACTGCTTCCCGGCTGAGTCTCTCGATTTCGTCATACCGCTCTGCACGAACGAGATCTCCCTTCACCATCCAGCTTCCGCCACATGCAATTACCTTTTGAAACGAAAGATATTCACAAAGGTTGTCCTGTCCTACCCCACCGGTAGGAATAAACTTCAGATTCACATAAGGACCTGCCAACGCCTTCATCATTTTCAGCCCGCCGGCTGCCTCTGCCGGAAAGAACTTCACGGTATCCAGCCCCATTTCCAACGCCATCTCAATGGCGTTGGTATCCATACAGCCCGGTACCACCGGAATCTGATGCTCCACGCAGTAAGAAACGACGGACGGATTAAAACCAGGCGTGACGATGAATTTTGCGCCGGCATTTACCGCTTTTTTCACCTGGTCCACAGACAGCACCGTTCCTGCACCGAGAAGGATCGAAGGGCATTCAGCCGCAATTCTGCCAATGGCTTCTTCTGCCGCTGCCGTCCGGAAGGTCACTTCCGCGCAGTCAATACCGCCTGCCTGCAGCGCTTTTGCTACCGGCACTGCCTTTTCCGCATCTTCCAGAACGACCACCGGAACGATTCCTGTTTTTTCAATTCTCTCTAAAATATCATTCATGTCTTCCTCCCGTGCAAACTCTATCGCTGTACTCTGCCGCTGCCGTCTCCAAGCATCAGTTTCATGACATCGTCCGCTGATACCCGGTTAAAATCGCCCAAAATACTGTGCTTCAGACAGGATGCCGCCGCAGCAAATTCCAGGGCTTCTCTGCAGTCCGAAAAATGGGTCAGCCCGTAAATCAGGCCGCCGCCGAAACTGTCTCCGCCGCCGACTCTGTCGATGATGTCATTGATGTCATAATGCTTGCTGACATAAAACCCGCTGCGGTTATTGAGACATGCAGACCAGCCGTTGGAATCCGCGCTTCTGCTTTCACGGAGTGTAATTGCGATCATTTCTACATTCGGATAGGTTTCCAGCACCTTATTGCTCAGCTGCTCATATTTGTTGCTGTCGATATTTCCTGACGCCACATCCACATCGATGGTGATGCCCAGGGATTTCTGCACATCCTCCTCGTTGGCAATGAGAATGTCTGCATAACGCGCCAGCTCGCACATAACCTCTTGTGCGCTTTTTCCGTACTTCCACAGATTCTTTCTGTAGTTCAGGTCGCAGGACACTTTAATGCCCCGCTTCTTTGCTTCTTTTACACTCTCCAGGGATAATTCCATCAAAGACTGGGAAATGGCAGGTGTGATTCCGGTGATGTGGAACCAGTCAATGCCCTCCAGCGCCGTGTTCCAGTCGATGGTTCCCGGTCCTGCCAGAGCTACGCTGCTGTCCGCCCGGTCATAGATGACTTTGCTTGGCAGCTGGTTTGCGCCGGCCTCCAGGAAATAGATTCCCATTCTTCCCGGTCCTCTCAGTATTCTGCTGGTATCCACGTTGAACCGTCTCAGTTCACCTATGCATGCATCGCCTAGTGTGTTCTCAGGCAGAACCGTTAAAAATGCAGCATCCATGCCATAATTGGCCAGTGACACAGCCACGTTGGCCTCTCCGCCGCCAAAGGTAGCTTCCATCCGCGGAGACTGCATCAGTCTTTCATGTCCTGGTGCTTTCAGCCGCAGCATAATTTCTCCAAATGTCAATACTTTCATTGTTCCTACGCCTTTCTGTCTTCTGTTCCAATATACTTTTCCAATGTCTTTCTGACCGCTCCAGGCCTCGTCGTCATTTCTCCGAAATAATCCAGAACGCGATCTGCAATGCCGGCTTCATAAAGATCCACCGCGAATATCTGCCTGTTTGACAAAATCGGCTGCAGTGCCTTGCCATAATCTCCGGCATTTCCCAATTCGATTCCATTCAGATGGGGCTTCAGTACTGCATACAGCGGATCCGGACTCGGTTCAAACGGCTTCCCCGCATCATCAACCGCCATCAGATAGCGGCACCAGCCTGCGATCACCAGCGGAATGACGATCAGACTGTTCACGTCCTTCGTTTCATCTGCCATATATGCTTTCAGTGTCTCACCGAACCGAATCGGAATCTTTTGTGAAGTATCCATGGCAATTCGCTGTGGTGTGTCAGGCAAAAACGGATTTGGGATTCTCTCTTCCAGAACTTCGGCAAGGAATTTCTCCGGATCCAGAATCCCCGGGTGAACCACCACCGGCATGCCTTCCTCGTATCCCAGTCGATACACCATCCTCTTCAGAAGCGGATCTTTCATTTCTTCTGAAATTCTGTCATAGGAAAGGAGACATCCAAAAACTGCCAGCGCCGTATGCAGCGGATTCAGGCAGGTGCATACTTTCATTTTCTCCACCTTATCCACCGTTTCTTTCTCTGTAAGCAGGATTCCTCCCTTTTCCAGCGGCGGACGCCCATTTGGGAAACTGTCTTCGATCACCAGATACTGCGGTTCTTCCGCATTGACAAACGGGGCAATCCAGGATTTCCGTGCAGTCAGAATCCTTCCTGCATCCTCCAGCCCTGCATTCCGAAGCATCTCTTCTACCGCCTCTCCCGGTCCCGGAGTGATTTTGTCAATCATGGTCCATGGAAAGGATACTTTCGAAGCATCGCTCAGATAGTCTGAAAATCCTTCTTCTGCCAGACCGCGCTTTTCCCACTCCGAAGCAAAGGTCAGAATGCTTTCCTTCAGCTTGTCTCCGTTATGCGAAAAATTATCCATGCTGACCATGGCTACCGGCTTTTTCCCGGCAGAAAATCTGGCGTAAAGCAGGGACGCAAGCTTTCCCATATAGCTAGTGCTGTCGGATGGACCGGCTTCGAAATCTTCCAGTATCTCTTCCCGATAGTTTCCCTGTGCGTCGATCAGTTTGTAGCCTTTCTCTGTAATTGTGACACTGGCCATCTGCAGGCTGTCATTCTGAAATGCGTTTTCCAGCCAGGCGAACTCCTCCTGCCTCCGGCGATCCATGACAACTGCCTTCACGATACTGGCAATCACACGTTTTTCCAGACTTCCATCGGCTTTCATGGTCACCAGCACGCTCAGATCATCATAGGGGGTATAGGTCCGGTCAATGGGTTCACTGCTGAAGCCTGAAACTGCAACAATGCCTTTCTTCATTTCCCCCCGTTCCAGAAGGTTCTGTACTACAGCCGCAGGAAAGGCCCTGAAAATATTGCCTGCGCCGAAATGGATCCATTCCGGATTCTGCAGTGTCTCTCTCCTGACTTCTTCTATATCAAACTCCGGCAGCAGAAATCCGTTTTTCTGCCACGGAACCCGGTTTTCACCAGTTATGGATTGTCTGTTTAGTTTCATAATATCTCCTGTTTTCTTTCTCTTCCGATCATTTTCTCCAGACTTTCCCATATCCCATTCAGATAGGTTATGCCCAGGGCTCTGTCGTATAAACCATAGCCGGGCATGGAGATTTCTCCCCAGATGGCCCTGCCGTGATCCGGCCGGATCGGCCCGTCAAATCCGCTTTCATACAGAGCCTTCATGATCTCGAACATATCCAGAGATCCATCGCTGGATAAATGGGCTGCTTCTTCAAAGCTGCCTTCTCCGTTATATTTAATATTCCGCACATGTGCGAAATGAATTCTCCCCTTCAGTACGTGAATCGTATCCACAATATCATTCTTCGGGTCAGATGCCAGCGAGCCGGTGCATAAGGTGACTCCATTATGCGGGTTATCCACCATTTGCGTCAGCTTCACCAGATTTTCTCCCGATGTCATGATCCGGGCAAGACCAAATACAGACCACGCAGGATCATCCGGATGTATCGCCATGTTGATGTCATATTTGTCACATACCGGCATAATGGCATCCAGAAAATATTTCAGATTGGTGAAAAGCTGTTCTTCCCCGATTCCTTCATACATACGAAACAGTTCCTGAATATGTGCCATTCGCTCCGGTTCCCACCCCGGCAGCAGGAAACCATTGTTCTTTTCGCCCATGGCCTCTGACATATTGGCAGGATCAATCTGATCAATGATTTTCTGATCGTAGGCAAACACGGTGGAGCCATCGGGCCGGACTTTTGCCAGATCGGACCGGGTCCAGTCAAAAACAGGCATGAAGTTGTAGCATACCAGATGGATATTGTTTTTTCCCAGTTTCTTCAGGGTTCTGATATAGTTGTCAATGTAGAAGTCTCTCTCGCTGCTTCCCACCTTGATGGAATCATGTATATTCACACTTTCGATGCCGCACAGACTGAGTCCTGCATCTTCCACTTTCTTTTTCATGGACGATATGGCAGCCTCTTCCCATTCCGCTCCGGGTGCTGTATCATAAAGCGTAGTAATTACGCCTTCCACCCCCGGTACCTGGCGGATCTGCTGCAGCGTTACCGAATCATACCCCTCGCCAAACCAGCGCATTGTCATTTTCATGTGTGTCTATCTCCTCTAAAAAAGGAAGCCGCAGATACGACTTCCTTCCTGTTATCTAATCCTGCGGAACCAGATGTCTGCCCAGTCTCTTTTCCACCTTATTTTGTAAGAAGGTCAGGAAGGTACTGAATATCAGATATACAAGTGCTGCCTCACAATACAGAAGCATCGGTTCCATCTCAATTGCAGAAATCTGCTTTGCCGTTGCAAATATTTCCTGTACAGTTAAAATTGAAACCAGGGAAGTGTCTTTCAGCAAGCTGATAAAAGAGTTTCCCAGCGCCGGCACCGCTGTCAGTGCAGCCTGCGGCAGAATCACATGGATCAGTGTCTGGAATTTCGTCATTCCAAGGGAAGCCGGAGCTTCATGCTGTCCTTTCGGGATTCCCATGAGCGCCCCTCGGATGACTTCCGAGTTATAGGCACCCTGGCTGATGGTCAGACCAAGAATTGCCGAAGTAAATGGTGGAAATACAATTCCTATGGAAGGCAGCCCGTAGAAGATAATGAACAGCTGTACCAGCAGCGGGGTTCCACGGATAATCCACACATACGTGGCGCAAATCCCGGAAAGGATTTTGAATCTGGACATACGTCCAAGAGCCACCAGCAGTGCCACAATCAGGCCAAGACCAAAGGAAATCAGCATCATCGGAATGGAGTACAGGAGTCCGGCCTTAAACATTGGCCAGAAAGCACGGATAAATAATTCTAAGTTTTCGCTCATTTCTTTGCCTCCGAAGACAGGTTCATCGTGGGGACTCTGAAAAGAGTCCCCATCTGAAATTACATTTCACTGAGAGTTACTGGTATAAAGAAACACCATTGGCGAAGTCTTCACCGAAGTACTTCACGCATAAATCTCTTGCAGTACCTTCTTCGATGATTTCAGCAACAGCTGCATCGATTGCTTCACATAAGTCCACGTTGCCCTTCTTGATAATCGGAGCAGACTGCACTTCGTAAGCATTTTCCGGTTCATAGTAAGCAGCAATTCTCAGGTTTGCATCCGGATTCTTTTCCATGTATACGGAAATTGCATATGCATCGTTTACCTGGCAGTCCGCACGATTGTCCTGAATCAGCATCATTGCTTCTTCCAGGGAAGCTTCTACCAGATCAGCGCCATAGGATCTTGCAATGTTTCCGGAGCTGGAGCTCAGGGAGTTTGCAGAAGTCTTACCTTCCAGATCTTCGAAGCCCTGAATGGATTCATCATCTGCACGGCATACCAGCGCAACAACCTGTTCACCATAAGGTCTTGCTACTTCATATTTTTCTTTTCTTTCCGGAGTAGGGCCTGCACCGCAGATTACAACGTCGTATCTGTCTGCTTCCAGACCAGCCAGAACGCCATCCCAGGAATCAGCGATGTTGTAGTTTACGTCAACGCCCAGCTTGTCAGCGATCGCCTTTGCCATTTCCACTTCGAATCCGACCAGGTCACCATTTTCATCGTTGTAAACGTAAGGAACCCAGTTACCTTCTGCACCGATTTCCAGAACGCCTGCATCCAGAACTTTCTGTAAGGAACCATCTCCTTCCGCTTCTCCATCGGTTGCAGCAGGTTCATCATTTCCGCCGCATGCAGCGAAAGTGAACATCATAGCTAACATGAGCAGTACCGCTAATACTTTCTTTGAAAACTTTTTCATTTGTCTCCTTTTCTCCTTTCAAATAAATGCTTTTTCTTTCTATTCTTCAATAAACCTTTCCAGCACACGCATATTCCTCAGGTCTGCCTCGAAAGGATTATTAAAGTACTTTTCATCGGCGATCTCCTGAACAAGATATCCAGTGAAACCGCGTCGGTTCATGGTTTCCAGCTGACGTTCCAGAGGTGTATTGCCGTCACCCCATACATTATGTAAATATGGATCGCCATCCAGAAAATGCATATGGATCAGATCCCCTCCAAAGGCATCAAACCAGTCATCCAGTGTTTCTCCGGCAGCACCTGTCGCAATGGAATCCACCATGATCTTCAGGTTCGGATGATTCACTGTTTCATACATTTCTTTTGCGGAAACCAGACTGTTTACAATGTTGGTTTCGTCATCACGCATGGACTCCATGACGCAGACAATTCCATACTGTTTCGCCCTCTCTGCCAGACGATAAAGGTTATCTGCCGAACGTTTCCACATTTCCTCCCGGTTTTCATTCTGGTAACCCCATCCGGAATTCACCACAACCCGGTCAGCACCCAGTTCTGCTGCTACCTCAATGCCATTGGAGAAATAGCGAAAACTCTCTTCAAGAATTTCCTTCTCCTGTGAAGCATATTGATACTGGTATGCACAGCTCGGTGTCGTGACGGAAACAACCTGCAGTCCTCTCTCCTTTAATTTCCGTTTCAGCGGTTCGCAGGATTCATGACCTCTGGAATCAATCCAGAAGTGAGAGGCACCACACCAGAGCTCAATATTCTGAAATCCTGCTTTTACCTGACAATCCAGAAAATAGTCCAGCGAGAACCTTCTGTAATGCTGGTTCATGGCAACCAGCTGCTGTCTCTTAATTGCTGCCATCGTTTACACCTGCCCCATGCTCTGACGCAAAACCTGTATGTTCTCCTTCATTGCAGAGACAGGATCGTCAATATACCGTTCGCCCGGCACCGTCAGTGCCAACGGACCCGCATAACCGGATTCGCAGAGCTGATGCAGATACTTCCTGCATGGAAGGCAGCCTCTGCCCCAGATCCGATACCCGTTATAGTTTCCGTCTGTAAATCTCACCAGTCTGATATCCTCACCAAAGGTATCAAACCATCCGGAAATCGTTTCTCCCCGGAGACTGATGACTTCTGTGTCCAGATAAACCTTCAGGTATTTGGAAGAAACCGTTTCCGTCATTTCCCGGATTTCTTCCAGACTGACAAGGACCGGAGTGGAGGCATTGACCATACACTCCTTCCCAAGTACACTGCCCAGAAGCAGCGTCACGCCGTGTTTCCCCGCAAAATCCGCAAGTGCTTCCAGTGTCTTCGCTCCGTTTTTCATGAGACGCTTCGGATCATAATCATAGTTTGCGCCGCTTCCGGTAATGGAAAGATAAGACGCACCCAGTTCTTCTGTCAGCAAAATGCACTGTCTGTAATAACCCAGTGTCTTTTCGCGCTGTATCGTGCCTTCATCGGCACAGATGGAGTAGCGGTAAGGGAGCGGCACGGTGGAACAGACCTTCAGTCCTGTCTCCTGCAGATTTCTTTTCGCAGAAGAAAGGTCATGGTATGTCTCACTGTCCGCATAAAAATGGGGTGTCTGAAGTGTCAGCTCCACAGCGTCCAGCCCGTTTTCGGCTGCAGCCTTCGTAAATTCGGAAAACGGATGACGGATAAACTGTGCGTTATTTCCCAGTAACAATCTGTCCTTCATGATTTATGCGATATCTCCCGGATATCCGTCTGTACATAATTCAAACCAGATGTACTTATAGGCTTCTCCTTCTTCGCACCAGCTTCCGTGATGAGAGGAATGCGGTGTAAAGGTAATGTCCCCTGCGGTTACATGAATTTCTTCCTTTTCCCCGTCATGTTCCGCGTAATAAGTGAATTCAGAACCCGGAAGCACGATATACCACTGTTCCAGTTCGTTATGAATATGTGTACCAACCTTTGTCGGTCCCTGGTCGATGGTGCCGCCCATGGACAGTCTGCCCAGATTGCGGTGCTCCAACAGAGTCAGCTGCTGCACATTTTCCGCTGTATTGAATTCCTTATAAAGCCATGCCTCTGAGAGTCTTCTGAATCTCGGCAGGGACATTCTCGAATGCTTCAGGCACTGTAAATCGTATTCCGCAATTTCAGATACTGCGTGCAGAATCATCATCGGTTTCCCGGACTTCGGAGAGCAGTGAATTGTAAAGGTTTCTTTGTCAAATTCAGGAACGAATACTGCCACTTCATCGACGTTGAATACCTTTCTCGGAGTTCTTACGTACCCTTCCCCATCCATAAACAGGAAAACCTGATTGTGTTCTTCCAGTTTATAAACATCCGGTGTCCAGCTGCAGCCAGGCTGAATTGCCACTCTTTCCAATGCGCAGTCCTTACACTCGCCTACCAGAATGGGAACTCTGGCAACCCCATTTTCATCATAGTTATATACAATATCTGCACTTCTTGATACTTTTACAAATGACATTTTTCTAATTCCTCCTGCACGTATTATTCAATTTCACCAGGGTAACAATCATTTACCATTTCAAACCAGATGTAGTCAAAGGTTTCACCATCTTCCGCCTCTGTTCCGTGATAATAACCGGTCGGAGTATAGCTGATGTCTCCGCCTTCCAGAACTACAGATTCACCGCCGGCGGTATATGTCATTCTGGAACCAGGCAGTGCGATATACCACTGCATCAGTTCATTATGAATGTGCTGGCCAACTACGGAAGGGCCCTTGCCAAGGACGGCACCGCAGGACACACGACCCAGATTTCTGTGTTCCAGAAGCATCCTGGACTCCACGTCCTCGCTCTTGAAATCCTCATAGTAGCTCCAGCCATCTTCCAGATTTCTGAATCTAGGCAGACGCATCTTGGATGCATACAGGCAGTGCTTGTCATAATCGTTTAATTCTGTAACAATGTGAATGTATTCCAAAGGCTTCTTACTGTCGGTGGAGCATGCGATTTCAAATTCTTCGGTATCATAATCCGGAACGAAGACTGCAAAGCCTTTTTCGATATTGAAGCCCTTTCTCGGTGTCACCACATAACCCTTACCTTCCAGGAAGAGAAATACCTGTGTATGCTCTTTCGTCGAATAAAGCTCCGGCTTCACAGAGTGACCCGGCATCAGGGAACATCTCATGAATTTCGCCTGATCGCATTCTCCTTTTAACACCTCTACTTCTGCGTAACCATCTTTGTAATCAAAAGTAATCTCCTTACGCTTTGCTACTTTCACTAAACCCATTTTTATCTTCCTCCTGTATCAATAAAAACTTGTGATTTATAACATTTTACTCAAAAATTCCCGCAGCCGTGCATTCTTCGGATTGTCGAAGAATTCGTCCGGCGTAGTGTTTTCCTGAATGATTCCTTCATTAATGAATACTACCCGGTCAGCCACCTCTCTTGCAAATCCCATTTCATGGGTTACCACAACCATGGTCATTCCCTGATCCGCAAGATTCTTCATAACTTCCAGCACCTCACCCACCATTTCCGGGTCAAGTGCAGACGTCGGTTCATCAAACAGGATCAGTTCCGGTTCCATGCAGAGTGTTCTGGCGATGGACACCCGCTGCTGCTGTCCGCCTGACAGATTCGCAGGATAAGAATTGGCTTTCTGCGTCAGTCTGACCATCTCCAGATACTTCATGGCTTTCTTTTCGCTTTCTTCCTTCCCCATTTTCTGCACCAGCTTCGGAGCCAGCGTAATATTATCCAGTACAGTCTTGTTAATAAACAGGTTAAACTGCTGGAATACCATCCCCACGCCTTTCAGTGCCTCATGGCGCTCTTTCTTTTTCATCTGCATCAAATCACGGCCATGATAGATTATTTCACCTGCATCCGGCTGCTCCAGGAAATTCAGGCAGCGGATAAATGTGCTCTTTCCGCACCCAGACGGTCCAATGATTGCAATTACCTCGCCTTTATTGATGGTAAGATCCACACCGCTGAGGACCTGGTTGCTTCCAAATCTCTTCTTTAACCCTCTCACCTCTAAGATTGGTTCTTTCACTTCTTGCTTCATATTCAGGTTCTTCCTTTCGCACTTATTTGAAACCAAAATATTCTTTTGCGTTATCGTGTGATATGCCCTTTATTATTTTGCGCAGGGTCTCATCGTCCTCCGGGTATTCACCGGCTTCGACCCACCCTCCAATCAGATCACAGAGAATCCTGCGGAAGTAATCATGCCGGGTGTAGGACAGGAAGCTTCTGGAATCCGTCAGCATTCCTATAAACTTACCCAGAACACCCAGGTTGGCCAGCGAAATCATCTGCTGCTGCATGCCGGTCTTATTATCATTAAACCACCATGCCGAGCCGTGCTGAATCTTTCCTGCGCAGCCTTCCTGGAATCCTCCGATGATGGAATCTATAATCGTATTGTCGTTCGGGTTCAGTGAATATAAAATGGTCTTTGGCAGACCGCAGCGTGTATGTACTGCATCCAGAAACGCGGTCAGTTTCTCCGACGGCGCATAGCTGCTGATGCAGTCATAACCTGTATCCGGGCCCAGCTGTTCAAACCGTTTTGAATTGATATTTCGCTGGCAGCCGTAGTGAAGCTGCATGACCCACCCGCGCCGGCTGTATTCTTCTGCAAGAAATAGCATCATAGCCGTCTTATACTGTTCCATCTCCGGACGTTCTGCCCCCTGTCCGTCAAGAACCTTGCGGAAAACAGCATCCGCTTTCTCCGGCGTACATGGTGCAAAAGGAACATAATCCAGTCCATGGTCGCTGACGGTACATCCATTTTCGCTGAAGAAGTCCATCCTTCTGACAATGGCCTCTTTCAAAGTGTCAAGACCTGTAATTTCCGTGCCGCTGCATTCCGCCAGCTCTGCGATATATTCCGGGAATTCCTTCTTTTCCAGGTTTATGATCCGGTCCGGTCTCCAAGCCGGTAAAACCTTCGTTTTCAGTTTTCCCTCCTCACGGATCTTCTGATGCCATTCCAGGCTGTCCACCGGATCGTCGGTCGTACAGATGACTTCCACATTGGATTTTTCTATGATTTTTCGTACCGTGAGCGGTTCATTCTGCAAAATATCATTGCAACGCTTCCATACTTCATCTGCTGTGGATCGTTTCAGTACGCCTTCATATCCGAAATACTTTTTCAGCTCCATATGGCTCCAGTGATACAGCGGATTTCCCACCGCCCACTCCAGTGCCTCTGCATATTTGCAGAACTTTTCATAGTCTGAAGCATCTCCGGTGATATATTTTTCATCAATTCCGCAGCTTCGCATGGCCCGCCATTTATAATGATCGCCATACAGCCATACCTGTGTAATATTTTCATATTTCAGGTCCTCATAGATTTCTCTCGGATTGATATGGCAGTGATAGTCGATCACAGGCAGATCCGCTGCATACCGGCGATACAGTCTGACGGCAGTATCGCTGCCAAGCATAAAATCATCATCAAGAAAGGCTTTCATTCCGACTCACCTCTTTTTTCTCCCTTATCATGCGGGGTGGTTCCCCTTTCCACGAACTTACAGCTCACAATAGTTTTCGTTGAGACTTTCTGCTGTTCCAGAATCCGCATCAGCATAGATACCGTATTGATGCAGAGTACTTCACACATGTTGTCCACGGAAGACAGCTCCGGTTCACAGCAGATGGACAGTACTGAATTATTGCAGCCAATTACCGCAATCTGCTCCGGCACGGAAATACCCTGCTCCTGCAGAAACTTCAGTGCCCCGATTGCAAGCTCATCGTCACATGCCAGAATTCCATCCACCTTCGGGCCGTCCTGAAAGTATTCCCGAAGTTCAACCTTAATGTCCTGGATTCGGTTGGTGCTCTGGAACATCTGTGCGTTATCGGGCTCAATGCCATACTTTTTCAGAGCATCCAGATAGCCGTCTCTTTTCCTCATACAGCTGAATGTTTCTTCTCTGTATAGAAACAGAAGATTTTTTCTTCCCCTTTTCAGCAAATGCTCTGCTGCATTGAAAAATGCACCGTAATCATCCGAAAGGTTGCAGTAGATATGATCGCCTTCCAGATACCCATTCAGCAGCATGACCGGAATCCGTGCTGAAGTATCCTGAATGTATTCGTTCTTTTTCGCACTGTCTTCTATATAATGTGAACCTACCATGATGACCGCGTCTACTTTTCGCGATTCCATCATTCGCATGCATTTTACTTTATCCTTATACTCGTACCCGGTGCAGCTCAGGAGGGATTCAAATCCTTCCTGACTGAGTTCCCTTTCCAGAAAAGAAACCGCATTTGCCAGGTATATGTCTGCCACATCCGCGCAGAGAATACCGATGGTTTTCATGGAACCGGTTCCCAGCCCTCTTGCGAACACGTTGGGCTCATAGCCATATTCCTCCATGACTTCCAGCACACGAGCCTTGGTCTTTGGACTTACTTTCGAGCTGTCATTCAGTACTCTCGAAACGGTCGCAATGGAAACCCCCGCCTTGTGGGAGATATCGTAAATTGTGGCTTGCTTCATGTTCTCTCTCCGTGTAAGTGCTTTCAACTATATCTTTTCTTAACTTCAGTATATTCCTGCGTTTAGAACTTGTCAAGGCGTTTTTTCCGGAAATAAAGATTTTTAATTTGCATGTTTTTATTGGAATTTCAACACATCTTCAAACATTTGAATAAAATTCACGCTTGACTATTTTTTTAATAAGTACTATATTGTAATTGTAATCGCTTACATTTTATTTTACAATTTTTCATTGTATAAAACAAAGGATACATCATTATGAAAAAAGAACCGCTTTCAAAAAAAATTACAGAAAAACCTTCCCGGCCGATTCGTGTGCTTCAGTTCGGAGAAGGAAATTTTCTGAGAGCCTTTACGGACTCTTTTATTCAGACGCTGAATGACTCCTGCGGCTTTCACGGCAGCGTTGCGGTCATAAAACCGACCGACCGAGGTGATCTCAGACGATTCACAGAGCAGGACTGCCTGTATACCGTGGTGCTGCGCGGCATTCTGAACGGAGAAACAGTAGAACAGGTGCAGGTGGTGGATTCCATCGAGGAAGTTACCAGTCCGTATACAGATTTTGATACGTTTCTCTCCTACGGAAGGCTGGATACTTTGAAACTGATCATTTCCAACACGACGGAGGCAGGAATCGTTTTTTCGGAAACAGACAGGTTGGAGGATCGTCCGGCAGCCAGTTTTCCGGGTAAACTGACACAGCTTCTGTATGAAAGGTTTCGCTGGTTCGCCGGTGATCCGCAGAAGGGTGTGATTCTTCTGCCAGTTGAACTGATCGAACAAAATGGAGATGTGCTGAAAGACTGCGTCCTCCGGCTGGCCCGAAAATGGGATCTTCCTTCCGAATTTCTTCAGTGGCTGGAAACAGCCTGTATCTTCTCCAACACGCTGGTGGATCGTATTGTGTCCGGTTTTCCAGGCAGTGATGCGGAATCGTTCTTTCAGAAACTGGGCTACACGGATCAGCTTCTGACCGTTGCGGAGCCTTTCGGTCTGTGGGTGATTGAAGCAGATTCTTCTGTCCGTCAGGAAATCTTTCCCGACTGTGAATCTGTACCTGTGCTGTTTACAGAAAATCAGAAGCCATATAAAGAACGCAAGGTGCGGATTCTCAACGGCGCCCACACCTCCTTTGCCATGCTCGCCTGGCTCTGCGGCATGGACTATGTAAGAGAAGCGATGCACGACGCATCCGTTGGGGAATTCATACACAGAGTCCTGTTCCGGGAAGTGATTCCCTCTCTCTCTATGCCGGAATCCGAGCTGGTGGATTTTGCAAAGGCTGTGTTGGAACGGTTTGAGAACCCTTTTGTCAATCACGCCCTGCTGTCCATTTCGCTGAATTCCGTTTCCAAATGGCGCACACGGTGTCTGCCGAGTCTGATCGCCTATGTGGAAAATTTCGGTTCTCTCCCCCAGTGTCTGACCTTTTCTCTCGCTGCACTGCTGAAGTTCTATAAGAGTGCCCGCCGGGAATCGGACGGAACATCCTGCACCGTAAATGACGAAGCCGCTGTACTGGATTTCTTCATCCGCCGCGGGAACGCTGACAATGCCTCTCTGGTTTCCGACTATCTTGCCGCTACAGATTTTCACGGCATGGACCTGTGTACGATTCCGGGGCTGAAGGATGCCGTGACTGAACATCTGAACGAAATGGACAGGAATGGAGTTCGTGCTGCTCTCGCGTCTTTCCTGGAAAGGACGGCTTGCCATGAGTAGATGGATCCGTATACAGGCACAGGATAATGTAGCTGTCGCTCTCTGCCCGCTGCAGGCAGGTGAACATATTGAGATTCCTCCGCTGCAGCTGACACTGCAGGAGGATATTCCGCAGGGGCATAAGTTTGCTCTGACCAATATTCCGATGGGAGCCTCTGTGATGAAATACGGCGCTCCCATCGGTACAGCACAGAAAGAAATTCCTGCCGGCACCCACGTACACAGTCATAACACAAAAACCGCCTTGCACGAAACCGGTGACTACACATATCACCCTTCGGAGACGTTCTCTCCTGACTTCTCCGATTTTACGGAGAAAATGAGGCAAACTTGTTTTCAGGGTTATCTCAGAAAGGATGGTTCTGTCGGAATCCGGAACGAACTCTGGATCATTCCTACCGTGGGCTGTGTCAACAGCGTCGGTCAGAAAATCGCCGCCCTTGCGAAGTCCCGGAATGAATGGATGGAAGGAATTGATGATATCGTTGCATTTCAGCATCCTTATGGTTGTTCTCAGCTGGGAGGGGATCAGGATAATACAAGAAAAATACTGGCCGACCTCTGTATGCATCCCAATGCGGGCGGTGTGCTTCTGCTCGGACTGGGGTGTGAAAACAGCGGTGTGGAAGAAATAAAGAAATATATCAGGGGTTATGACCCGGATCGAATTCAGTGTCTGGTTTGTCAGGAAGTCACCGATGAAATCACCGCCGGTCTGGAATTACTGCATACTCTGGCCGAAACGGCTTCCAACGCAAAGCGGAGTCCGTTCCCCCTGTCCTGCCTTACGGTAGGCGTCAAATGCGGCGGATCCGATGGGCTTTCCGGCATTACGGCAAATCCACTGGTGGGACACTTCACGGACTGGCTCACCCAGGCCGGAGGAAGTATCCTCATGTCAGAAGTACCCGAAATGTTCGGTGCAGAGGAACATCTCCTGAATCGTTGTGAAAGCAGAGAGGTATTTGATAAAGCAGTACGAATGATACAGGGATTCAAGTCTTATTTTTCCAGACACGGGCAGCCCGTATATGAGAACCCTTCTCCGGGCAACAAGGCAGGCGGCATCACGACATTGGAAGATAAATCACTGGGCTGCACACAGAAATCCGGTCACGCGCCAGTTGTCGATGTGTTGGAATACGCAGAACAAAAGAAAACGAACGGATTGAGTCTCGTCACTGCACCCGGAAATGATCTTGTCTCTTCCACCGCCCTGGCTGCTGCCGGTGCTCAGCTTATTTTGTTTACGACCGGCAGAGGAACACCATTCGCCTCCCCTGTCCCTACCATAAAAATCAGCAGCAATTCTCAGCTGCAGGAAAAAAAGAACAACTGGATCGACTTTAACGCCGGCTGCCTGACCGAAACTGCAGATTTCGAACCGCTGACAGATCAGCTCTGTGCCTGTGTTCTGGCTGTTGCAAACGGTCTGCAGGTAAAATCCGAAAGGGCAGGCTATCATGATATGGCAATTTTCAAGCAGAATATTACTCTATAATAAGAATTACTCTATAATAGCAAAAAGGACGGATTCGCCACTGCGGCCCTTTCCGTCCTTTTTCATCACAGAAGTACCTTCTCACAGAACGCTCTCACCGCATTCCGATACCCCTCTTCATCCAGATACCAGCTCATGCCATGGCCGGCTCCCGGCACTGTCAGCAGCTGCTTCTCACAGTTCATGGATTCAAAATTCTCCATGCTCATTTCACACGGTACAAACCGGTCTTCCTGTCCGTGAATCAGCAGAACCGGAACCTGACAGTGCTGCAGCTTCTCTGCCACTTCACCGTCCTCCGGGTCGAACCCGCCGAAAAGTTTTGCGCCAAGCTTCACCAGCTGCCATCCTGCTTCCTCCGGCAGTCCCATTTTTCCGATCTCCTGCTTCATGATTTTCTTCACCGAAGAGTATCCGCAGTCCGCCACGACCCCTTTTACGCATGACGGAAGACTGTGACTGGCAGCAAGAAGCACGGTCGCCGCTCCCATGGAAATTCCAATCAGTATTAGCGGCTTCTCCGGTCCGAACCGTTTCATGCAGTACTGAATCCAGTCCAGGCAGTCCTGCTGTTCCTTAACTCCCATGGTGATGGCCTTTCCTTCACTTCTTCCGTGGGCACGCTGATCCACCATCAGCACATCCATCCCCATTTCACGCATCATCTGAAAGCCGCCGCAGCCATCCCTCTGTGCAGGACTGCGGTATCCATGGAAAAACAGGGCCAGCGGACGATTCCTGGCTTCCGTTTCCGTGTCGCCGTCCTTTGTTTTCATGCCGTCTGCTTTTCCGATCCAATCCCCCTCTCCGGCGTAAAACCGTCCGAAAAGCCGCAGCCCGTCCGCGGACCGGATCTCTGCCTCCTCAAACTCTGCCTGCAGTACTTTCTCCACGTTTTCGTAGATGGAATCCTTATATGTATCATACTGCCTGCCCTTCGGCATGGCATGAGGCTCCGCCGCCCGATCCCCCTTCGGACGAAAAGCCGTATTATACGCCCATCTGCTGCCTGCCAGCACACCGCCTGCCGCAGCAGCGGCAAACCCCACGCCGATTGCTGCGGCCCGGTGTTTTGTCTTTTTATCCATGTTTCCTCTTTTCGATTACATCAGTCCGCAGATCAGACCAGCCAGCTCCGTCGGATTTTCCACAGAAAGTCCTGCAATCAGCCGTGCCTGTGCGTACAGCAGTTTTGCATAATCTGCCAGCTTCTGTGCATCGCCGGACTCTGCCACTTCTGTCAGCCGTGCTGCGATCGGATGGTCCGCATTGATCTCCAGAACCACTTCCGCCTTAACCTTTTCATCGGAAGGCATCGGCATGGAATTCAGGGTCTTTTCCATTTCAATGGACAGAGCCCCTTCCGAAGTCAGGCAGACCGGATGATTCTTCAGGCGGCCTGTAAACCGGACTGCACTGACGCCGTCACCGATGGCCTCCTTCATCTTCTGCAGCATATCTTTTGACTTTTCATTCTGTTCCTTCAGTGCCTCTTTTTCTTCTTCCGTGGTCAGATCCAGATCATCTGCACAGACGTTGACGAAGATCTTTCCGTCGTACTGTGCCATCATCATCAGGGCAAACTCGCCCAGATTTTCTGTCAGGTAGAGAATCTCATACCCCTTATCCTTGACCATATCGGTCTGCGGCAGCATATCGATCTTTTCCACCGTTTCTCCGCAGGCATAGAAGATCTTATCCTGTCCTTCCTTCATGCGGGATACGTATTCCTTCAGCGTCACCATATCCTTCTCCGAAGACGAATAGAACAGCAGCAGATCCTGCAGCACATCCTTATGCATGCCGTAATCGCTGTAAACCCCGTACAAAAGCTGGGAACCGAAAGCCTTGAAAAATTCCTTATATCCTTCCCTGTCATCGTCCATCATCTTCGTCAGTTCATTCTTGATGTTCCGTTCGATATTCTTCGCGATCAGCTTCAGCTGACGGTCGTGCTGCAGCATTTCCCTGGAAATATTCAGAGACAGGTCACTGCTGTCCACCAGACCCTTGACGAAGCTGAAGTAGTCCGGCAGCAGATCCGGGCATTTTTCCATAATCATAACACCGTTGGAGTAAAGAGCCAGGCCCTTTTCATATTCCTTCGTATAGTAATCAAACGGCGCCTTCTTCGGAATGAACATCATGGCAGTATAAGATACCATGCCCTCTGCGTTATTGTGGATCACCCGGGCAGGCTCATTGAAATCATAGAATTTCTCCTGATAGTACCGTGTGTACTCTTCCCTGGTGATATCCTTCTTGTTCTTCTTCCACAGCGGCACCATGCTGTTGACCGTCACTTCCTGATCTTCGTAAACGACTTCTGCCTCCACATCTTCCGCAGCATCCTCCGGCTTCGGCAGTTCCTTGCGTACCTTCTCGTTCATTTTGATCGGATAGGTGATGTAATCGGAGTATTTCTTGATCAGATTCCGGATTCTGTAGTCCTCCAGATACTGATTGTAATCCTCATCCTCCGTATTCTCCTTGATGTACAAGGTGATCTCCGTGCCGTGTTCCGCCTTTTCACACGGGCTTACGGTATAGCCGTCGGCACCTTCCGATTCCCAGCAAAATGCGTCCTCTGCACCATATGCCTTCGTCTTCACGGTGACTCTTTCGCTGACCATGAATGCAGAATAGAAGCCCACACCAAACTGTCCGATAATATCGATGTCTTCTTTGGACTCGTTGTTCTGCTTGAAGTCCAGCGATCCGCTTCTTGCAATGGTTCCCAGGTTGTTCTCCAGTTCCTCCTGCGTCATGCCGATACCGTTGTCTGAAATGGTAATGGTCCTGGCATCTTTATCCACCGCGATGCGAATGGCGTAATCACTTCTGGAAAGCCCCGTGATATTCTCAGAAAGCTGCTTGTAGTACAGCTTGTCGATGGCATCGCTGGCATTGGAGATCAGTTCTCTCAGGAATATCTCCTTGTGGGTATAGATGGAATTGATCATCATATCCAGCAGTTTCTTCGACTCAGCCTTAAATTGTTTCTTTCTCATAATCATTATCCTCCGTGTATTTTCAAATGTTTCTTTAACAGTTTTATGGATTTGTTAGCACTTTATTCTATTGAGTGCTAATTCGTAACTATAAATATACGCCTCCCTGCCGGAAAAGTCAAGAGGCGTCACAAGAACTTCACAAATCTCTGTTTTGATGCCTGTACTGCCATGGTGTCATCCCTGCCGCCTTTCTGAAACAGTTCTGGAAGTGCGGCTGATCTGCGAAACCCAGCAGCTGACTGATTTCACTGATGGAAAGGGATGAATGACGCAGAAGATCTCCTGCCCGTGTGATCTTGTATGCCTGAATGTATTCGGATGGTGTCATTCCAGCTTGCTGCTGAAACCACCGGTTCAGCGTGCTGCGGCTCACCTGCGCATAATCGGCAATATCCTGAACCGTAATTCCCTCGTAGATATGAATTTGTACGTACTCCAGGCACTGACGGAAATAATGGCCCGGTTTTTCCGTAAGGATTCGGTTCTGTGACTGAATACAAAAATCTTCCACCATGGTGCAAAGGAGCTCGTACACTTTCTTTTTTTCCTCCATGCCTTCCACCTGACTGAGATAGTTTCCCAGACGTTCAATGGCATCCCAGTCCTCCACACCGGCTCTTTCCGCAGAACGGGCCATCTGGCCTGCTGTAATACAGAAATAATATTTGCACTTGGAAAGGGATATTCTCTGATATAAATAGAAATAGTCTTCCCGGTTTTCTGCCAGATACTTCCTTACTTCAGAAAGGTCCCCTTCTTCCACCATCTGCACCAGTTTCTGCTCATTGGCAAGCAGATTCAGTCCGCAGCGTCTTTCTTCCTCCGTGGTGGCAAATACCTTTTCCTGCCGGATCAGTTTCTCTTGCATGTCTCTTTCCTCCTGATTTAAATATACAATATTTGATCTATAATTACAATCCAATCTTGTATTTCTGGAGTATGATAAAGAAAAAATCTCTGTATTATGTGAAGTGGAGGGAGAATGTTATGAAACGATTAGATGGGAAAATTGCAGTCATTACCGGTTCCACCAGTGGAATCGGCCGTGGAATCGCCAACATGTATGCAAAAGAAGGTGCTACGGTGGTCGTCACTGGTCGTCGGGTTGAAAAGGGACAGGCAGTGGTGGATGAAATCCTGCAGGCAGGCGGTCAGGCAGAATTTCATGTTCTGGATGTTACCGTAGAAGAATCCATTCACGCACTCATGGACGATGTCGCTGCCAAATATGGCCGGATCGACATTCTGGTCAACAATGCGTCCAACGTTACGCTGAAGGATAAGGATATTCTGGATCTGCCGGTAGAAACCTGGGATCTCATCTTTGCCAGCGATGTTCGCAGTACCTTTATTGCCACCAAAGCTGTCCTGCCTTACATGCTGAAGGAAAAGAAAGGTTCTATTATCAATATCGGTTCCATGGCTTCCTATTGCGGCGACCTGGGTGTTACCGCCTACGGTGCAGCCAAAGCAGGCGTCAACTTCCTCACTATGACCACCGCACTGCAGTACGGCAAACAGAATATCCGCTGTAACTGTATCCGTCCTGGTCTGATTCTGACGAAAGAAACGGAACCATATCTGTCCAAGAACGAGTTCTTCATCAATACCTTCATGGACCAGATTGAGGTCAACCGTTACGGCAATCCGGACGACATCGCTTATCTGGCTGTATACCTGGGTTCTGATGAAAGCGGCTATGTCACGGGGCAAATCATGAATGTAGATGGCGGTACCAATACCCATGCCGGAACGGTATCCGCTTTCCGCAAAGCTGGCGGAAATTTCTGGGGATAAACTTCCTCATGCATCAAAACACCCCGACGTTTCGAATGCGCCGGGGTGATATATTTTGTAAAGAAATATGCGGTTACAGCAGTTCCTTTCTGGACAGATTGATTCTGTTCTGGCTATCGATTTCGGTAACTTTTACCTTTACCACATCGCCGATGTTCATTACATCTTCTACCTTTTCCACTCTTTCCTTGGCCATCTTGGAGATGTGCAGCAGGCCTTCCTTGCCAGGGAGGATTTCGATGAATGCACCGAAGTTCATGATGCGGGTGACTTTTCCTTCGTATACTTCGCCGACTTCCACATCTTTTGTGAGCATTTCGATTTCGTGCTTGCAGGCTTCTGCTTTCTCGCCGTCGGTTCCGTAGATGGAAACCAGACCGTCATCATTGATATCGATCTTGACATCATATTTTTCCACCATACCGTTGATGGTTTCGCCGCCTTTCCCGATGACAATTCTGATTTTGTCCGGATTGATCATGAGAGAAAGTGCACGCGGTGCATACTTGGACATTTCCGGACGAGGCGCCGGGATTTCTTCCAGCATTTTTTCCATGATGAACATTCTGCCTTCTTTTGCCTGTCTGAGGGCTTTTTCCAGAATGTCTCTGGACAGACCGTGCACCTTGATATCCATCTGGATTGCAGTGACACCCACTTCGGTACCGGTTACCTTGAAGTCCATGTCGCCCAGGAAGTCTTCCATACCCTGAATGTCGGACAGAATCGCGAATTCAGAAGTGCCGTCTTCTTTTACACTTTCAATGAGACCCATTGCAATACCTGCAACCGGGCGCTTGATTGGAACGCCGGCGTCCATCAGAGCCAGGCAGGAACCGCAGGTGGAACCCATGGATGTGGAACCGTTGGAAGATAATACATCGGATACCACACGGATTGCATACGGGAATTCTTCGACCGGCGGGATCACAGGGAGCAGTGCTCTTTCTGCCAGGGCGCCGTGACCGATTTCTCTTCTTCCAGGGGACCGCGGAGATTTCGCTTCACCGGTGGAATATCCAGGGAAGTTGTAGTGGTGAATATATCTCTTTTCCGTCTGTTCTGTAATACCGTCGATGGTCTGTGCTTCGGAAGCCGGAGCCAGCGTGCAGGAAGAAAGAACCTGGGTCTGTCCTCTCTTGAAAAGTCCCGTACCGTGAACTCTCGGGAGCAGTCCTGTTTCACAGAAAATCGGTCTGATTTCATCACATTTTCTGTTGTCCGGACGAACGCCTTCATCCAGGATCATGCCTCTTACAGACTCTTTCGTGATGTTGTATAATACAGTGTCGATATCCTTCATGTTATCCGGATATGTCTCTGCGAAATATTCTTTGGTTTCCACTTCCACTGCATCCATGTTTTCCAGTCGTTCCATCTTGTCTGCAGTGTGGATTGCATCTCTCATCTTCGGTGTTGCATAAGCTCTTACCGCTTCATCGATTTCTTCCAGCGGCTTATAAAGCTCTACCTTCATCTTTTCTCTGCCCACTTCCACAACGATCTGATCGATGAATTCAACCAGCTTCTTGATTTCTTCATGGGCAAACAGAATCGCATCCAGCATATCCATTTCAGGAACTTCCTTCGCCCCTGCTTCTACCATCATGATGGCGTCTTTGGTGCCGGCAACGGTCATGTCGATATCGGATACTTCTCTCTGTGCCAGCGTCGGGTTGATCACGAATCTTCCGTCAACTCTGCCGACTTTTACGGAAGCGGTAGGACCGTCCCATGGAATATCAGAGCATGCAATTGCAATGGAAGAACCGATCATAGCCGCAATTTCAGGGCTGCAGTCCGGGTCAACCGACATGCAGGTTGCAACAACAACGACATCGTTATAGAATCCCTTCGGGAACAGCGGACGAAGCGGCCGGTCCATCAGACGGGAAGTCAGAATTGCATGTTCGGAAGGACGTCCTTCTCTCTTGATGAACCCTCCCGGAATTTTTCCGACGGAATACATTCTTTCTTCGAAGTCGCAGCTCAGCGGGAAGAAGTCGATTCCTTCCTTTGGCTCTTTGGAACAGCATACGGTAACGTTTACCACGGTATCACCGTAGCGCACCCACGCCTGGCCGTTGGCCTGTTCGCAGACTTTGCCGATTTCAATCTGCAAAAGACGTCCGCCAAGGGGATACATAAATGTTCTGTAATCTGTAAATCTAGGCATTTTTTCCTCCTGTTTCTTTTCGCGCCGGTGCCCTCTTCCGTATGACTCTCGGAAAAAACTCTCTCCTCTGCCCTGTTCTGTCTGGCACTGTGAGTTCTTTCAGAGAGTCACATCATACATAACCGGTGCACGGCGTTTTCTGATTAAGTGATTAAGTGATTAAAGTGATACAATAAAAGCGGGGTTTGACGCCCCGCTTATATTCCGCGATTACTTTCTCAGTCCTAAACGAGCGATCAGAGTTCTGTATCTCTCCAGGTCGGTTTCCTTCAGATATGCCAGAAGGTTTCTTCTCTGACCTACCATCTTTAACAGACCTCTTCTGGAATGATGGTCTTTCTTATGAACCTTTAAGTGTTCATTCAGGTCATTGATTCTGTAGGTCAGGATGGCAATCTGAACTTCCGGAGAACCGGTGTCGCCTTCCTTTAACTGATAGTCCTTAATAATCTGCTGTTTGATTTCCTTTGTAATCATTTTCTTTTCTCCTTTTCTTTCTTCACCTTCTGCTGAGTGATCCGTCGGAGTTTCGGGGGACTAAGCAAAAGGTACAAAACTCAACAATTTATACTAACATAGATTCTATGCACTGTCAATTATTTTATGCATAATCTGTCCAAATATGTGCAAAACTCTGGGCAAAATCCGCCTACTTTTTCCGCAGTTCCTCCATCACTTGTTTCAGCTTCCGCACCGGCATATCCTCACCCTGCAGAAGAATATTTTCATGGGTTTTGGCGGAAAACCCGATCTTCACCACCGTAACATAAGGCTCGTTCATGATTTTTCCTTCTGATGCCTTTTTCTTTCCGGAAGGTGTGTTCTTCGTAAAGGACATCCCTGTGACGTCGTCCTTCAGAACCATCAGCTCCGTCTCGCAATGAGGGCATTTAAAATAGTATTCATTGCTTCCGAACAGCTTCCATTCCTCCCGTACAAGCCAGCCGGGATGTTCGGTGCCGCAGAACGGACAGTCACCGATCTTCTGGTCCGCGAACTGCTGCGGTATATTATAGGTTACATTTTCATTTCTGCTATATTCTGCTGCCATGTTTCATCTCCTCGAAAATATCTCTTGCCAGATGGCGCATCCATTCATCCGCCTCCGGCACATACGTTTCATTGAAAATGATCACAAGAACGAACGGGAAATTTCCCCGGATCAGCGCTGCATCCGCAGTAATGCCTCTGGCGCCGCCGGTCTTGTTTCCCACCGGCGCTTCCTCTTCGATATATGCCGGAATACCTGCACGATCCTGCTGCTGCTCCAGGATATCCCAGATTGCATCGGAAACTTCTCTGCTGACAAATTCACCCTTGTAAATCTGTTCCAGCAGGAACCCGATCTCTTCCGGTACTGCTTTATTATTATATCCCTTTTCCTGCATGGCGTCATCATAAAAAAGCCGTTCCAGATGGGTTTTTTTTAGTCCCATTTCGCGGAACTGTCCATTGAGCGTCTCAATGCCGTAATGATCGATCAGCAAATTGGCTCCGGTATTATCGCTGATGGTTATGGTCAGGTTGCATAGCGTTCTGATGTCCACCACCGGTTCGTCGGTAAAAGCATTGAATGCACCGCAGCTGGGCACCCGTTTTTCATAGGTTACTTTCAGTTTTTCATTGAGATCGGCTTTTCCTTCTGCCGCCATCTTGTAAATGGCCATAACCACCGGCAGCTTGATGATGCTGGCAGGATGGAATTCTCTGTCCTGCTGCAGTCCCTTGGTTTCACCTGTCCTGAGATTGCGGAAATATACACCGACGGTTCCTTTCAGTCCTTCTGCTCTTTTTTCAAAATCCATAATGTCTCCCTTTCAAAGTGTGCGAAAAGCACAACCCGGATTCGGGTTGTGCTTCGGGCAAGTGTATGTGTATGATTTAGAGAATTTCGTTTTTCAGCATATCCTCATAGGTCTGCGGTTTTACCACCAGACGGTCCTCTCCGTCTTTTACGAATACCACGCCCGGGATCGGGTTCTTGTTGTAGTTGCTTGCCATGGTATATCCGTAAGCGCCGGTGGAGAAGGTGGCGAAGATATCGCCGGCTTCCGGTTTGGCAACCTTCAGATCGTGGATCAGGATATCGCCGGATTCGCAGCACTTACCGCATACTGTAAGGGTTTCCGTCTTTTCTTCTTCTGCCTTGTTGGCCAGAATACCGGTGTAAACCGCCTGGTACAGAGCCGGACGAATGTTATCCGTCATACCGCCGTCCACAGACATATAGGTCCGGATTCCCGGAATTTCCTTAATGCTTCCCACGGTGTACAGAGTAATTCCTGCTTCTGCCGCGATACTTCTGCCCGGTTCGATGACCACATTCGGTCTCTGAACACCCTGCGCTGCATAGTATGTATCGATTTTTTCCATGATCGGATCCAGGAAATAGCTGTAGGATTTTCTTTCTTCGTCCACATAGGTGACGCCGAAGCCGCCTCCCACATTAATTTCTTTCAGGTCATAACCGAAGTTTTCTTTGATCTTGCCTGCAAGCTGCAGAATGATATCGGTTGCCTGAAGATGGGACCCGTTGTCGAAAAGCTGAGAACCAACATGGAAGTGGATACCGTAAAAATCAATGTACGGAGAATCGATGGCCGCTTTCACCTGCGGCAGAACAATCTCATCATCCAGCGGAATCCCGAATTTGGAATCCTTTTTTCCGGTAACGATGTAGTCATGCGAGCTGCTCTTCACGCCCGGTGTTACACGGAATAAAATTTTCGCAGTCTTGCCTTTTTCCTTACAGATTTCTTCAATGATGGCCAGTTCCTGCAGGCTGTCCACAATGATCCTGCCGATTCCATATTCAATAGCCATCTCCAGTTCTTTTCTGCTCTTATTATTTCCGTTGAATTCGATTTTTTCAGCAGGGAAACCTGCCTTGATTGCCGTGTACAATTCTCCGCCGGATACCACATCTACGCACATGCCGCACTGATCCACCAGCTTGGCCATGGCAACCGGGAAAAAAGCCTTGGCTGCATACGCAACTCTTGTGTTCGGGTACTTTTCAATGAAATCCTTCCGCAGTTCTGCAAACCTGCCGATGATATCATTTTCAGAGTACACATACAGAGGAGTGCCGTACTTGGCTGCAAGTGCAGTTGTGTCGCAGCCGTCGAAAAATAACTTGTTTTCTCTGATTTCCTTAATCATAATCTTTTTCTCCTCAATTCTTTTTTTCTTTCGGGCTTAAAGCAATGATAAAAACGACCAGATCTTTATATTTCAGTGTATTCGCACTGTTGCTTTCCTATTCATACAGGCGGCGGCGCTGCCGCCGCCTGATTTTAAATTTACCGCTCTACTTTGAACGTAATGGATGCCGTTTCCGTGTCAATGGTACATTCTGCACCCATCGGAAGGGTCATCATAGGCTTTCCATGTCCTGATTGTACATTATATAATACAGGAATGTCAAGTCCTTCCAAAACATCTTTCATGCAGCAGATGCTGTCGAATTCCGGCATATCTTCGTTCACAATCTTGGTGAACTGACCGAGAATCACACCTCTGCAGTCACGGAATTTTCCTGCGTTACGCAGGTGATAAGCCCACTTTTCGATCTTGCTGATCGGTTCACAGACTTCTTCGATGAATACAATTTTATCTTTCGTATCCATTTCGTACGGTGTGCCGATACTTGCAGAAAGCAGTGAAAGATTTCCGCCAATCAGCTGACCCGTTGCTTTTCCTTCCTTCAGGATCTCGATCGGACAACCAGCCGGATTTCTGAATACAAATGTTTCATCTGCATTCAGAGCCTCAAACAGGGAAGTTCTCGTTTCCTCATCAAAGGAATCCACCATATTGGAAGACACCATTGGTCCGTGGAAGGTTACCAGCCCGCAGTTCTGGTTGAGCCCGAGGTGCAGGTTGGTCACATCACTGTAACCCAGGAAGATCTTCGGATTCTTCCGAATCAGATCATAATCCAGGTATTCCATAATCCGGCTGCTTCCGTCTCCTCCGCGGATGCAGAAGATCGCGTCTACCTCCGGATCCGCAAACATCCGGTTCACCCACTGACCGCGTACCTCACCGGTACCGGCCATATAGCCGCCGTAGTTGCTGTCCAGATTATCTGCAGCCTTCACTTTATAGCCCATTTCCTCCAGGAACTTCACGCATTCACGAACCCGTGAGGTTTCTGTATCGGAACTGGTGGCGATCATTCCGATCGTCGCGCCTTTTTCCAGTTTTTTTGGATATTTCATCATTTTTTAGAACCACATCAGGTTTACGATCACACAGGATGCGATCAGGGAAGCCAGGTCGCCCAGCAGGCCTGCAGCAACAGCGTGTCTTGTGTTGGAAACACCAACAGAACCGAAGTATACCGCCAGTACATAGAATGTAGTTTCCGTGGAACCTAATGCTACGGAAGCAATTCTACCGATCTGTGACTGTGTACCATAAGTCGTTACCAGATCTGTCATCATACCGGTTGCGCCGCCGCCGGTGAAAGATCTCATCACTGCCATCGGCAGAACTTCACCCGGGCAGCCGATCAGTTCAGTTACCGGGCTGATCAGGTCACAGAATGCCACCATTGCACCGGATGCTCTCAGCATACCGATTGCACACAGCATCGCTACCAGATAAGGGATAATCATTACTGCAGTGCTGAAACCGTCTTTCGCACCAGTGGTAAAGGAGCTGTACATAGGCACTTTCTTTACCAGAGCATAAATGGCAACCAGACAAATAACGACCGGAATCGCCCATGTAGAAATCTGTTCTAATATCGCTGTCATTCTATTCTACCTCCTACATATATACTTTCTCAGAAGCGGAACCCTTCAGCACATAGCCTTCCGGAAGAACAATCGGATCATTTCCGATGTATTCATCATTAACTTCCAGAGTTCCGGCAGCAATCTCGTTGGCAATCACATTTTCCAGTTTCCATCTCTTGGTCTTCTGGAAAATCAGAGAGCAAGCGACACCTACTACGGTAGAAATGGTGGTTGCAATGATTGTCGGCACGATAATTTCAGCAGCGCCTTCTGCCTGAATCGCAGCACGGATACCGATTGCGGTGGTAGGCAGCAGGGTGATGGAAGTGGTAGAAATCGCCATCAGCATGCACTGTGCGTCAGTAGCAATGTTCTTGGTCTTATTCAGAGTCTGCAGTTCCTGCATAGCTTTCAGACCGAATGGAGTCGCGGCATCGCCGATACCCAGAATGTTTGCTGCAAAGTACAGGGCCATTGCAGAGTTTGCAGGGTGGTCAGCAGGTACTTCCGGGAACAGAAGTCGCATCAGCGGAGCGATTGCCTTACCCAGCTTTTCACACAGGCCGGAATCCTCCATTACCTTCATCAGTCCACAGAAGAATGCCATAATACCGATCAGGCCCAGTGCGATATCCACACCCGTCTGGGCGAAATCGAAGATGTTCTGCAGCACAGCGTCCATTGTTCCGGTTACTGCACCGGCAACAACGCCAATAATCATGAATGCTGCAAATAAGTAGTTCATCATAATTCAAGTTCCTCCTCATAACGTTTTACGCATATGTGTTATAATTGCGTTGGAATAGTGTCTGCCTGCCCCTGTATGCCGGCAGCACGGATAGCAATTGCAAATCCCGTGCCAAGACGAAAAAAGTTGTTCGAAAAAAATCAGAAGGTGTTCAGATTGTGTTTATTTCGTGACATTCTTTTCAAAATATTTCCGCCGGTGCTGTTTTCAAAATCCATTTTTGTCCGTCTTTTCGAACGTGAAATCCTGAATTTAGAACACCCTTTATTTCTGATCGCCGACGTACCCGTGTTTTTCCGAAAAAAAGTCCTTGCATTCAGGCATAGTTCTTGCTTAAATATTTTGGGGAGAGAAAAAATCCATCATAACAATAAGAAAAAGGAGTGCTTCATGAACAAACTGAGAATCACATATACCTACCCTACCATCGTCCGACAGATCATGTATCTGGCCATTTTCTTTTACGTGCTGCTGAACTTCGGTGTCATCGCAGAAATCATGATCTTTAAAGTGGAAGGATATTATGAAAATGTTCGCCCGCTGATGACCTTTCTGATTTATCTGGTCGTATTCGCCGTCATCATTGCACTGTTCTTCGGCTATAAATTCTGCTACAGCGAATATGATGCCACCACCCTGACCTATCACAACCGTCTGCTGCGGAGAGAAAAAACACTGGATCTGACCCAGGTTCGCTTCGCCATCTTTGACCGGTTCTGCGTGAAATTCTATAATACCACCACGGTAGACTCCGATAAAGATGTTCCGATGTTCAAAATTCCATTTTACCGTCTGGGGTTTGTCAACGCAGTAGAAATCGACAGACTGTACAGATTTCTCGCTTCGCGTGGTGATGTGGGTGTCGTTAAGACCTATAAAACACTGATCGGGTATTCCAACCCATGGAAGCTTCTGATTGTCTTTTACGGAATTTTCGTTTATGCTTTCCTGGTAAACTGCATCACGCCGGTTACCGCATTTCTTGTGCTTTGGCAAAGTCACGGCATTCCTTCTTAGGGCATAATGCAATCTTACATACGAAACAAACAAATTTTAGAATAACAAAAGGAGAAAGAAATGAAGAAATATAACAATCTGGTACGCCTGCTGGATCTGGATCCGGACTTTATCATCGACCTGCGCTATGCCACTCCGGATAACTTCACAGGAAGCGTTGTATACGATTTCCAGGAATGCTACATTGACGAGCACACGGCACAGCAGTTAATCACAGCGAAAAATCTGGCAAAAAAAGACGGATACAGAATGAAAATTTGGGATGCCTACCGTCCGGTCAGCGCACAGCAGCGGTTCTGGGATCTGGTGCAGGATAACAATTTCGTTGCATATCCGCCGGACATGGCAACCATAAAAGAATTTAAAAACTCACACATGAACGGGCAGTGCGTCGACGTGACGCTGACTGCTGCCGACGGCACGGACATTCCAATGCCGAGTAAATTTGACGAATTTACAGAAATCGCCCGCCTTGACTGTCCGAAGACCACCGGCGAGCCAAGGAAAAACGCCGAGCATCTTCGTGATATCATGGTCAAAGCGGGCTTTACGCCATACGATGGTGAGTGGTGGCATTTCTACGATCACAATGTAGAACCGGCCCGTTATTCGGAGCAGCCCTGTGACTGAGAATCGCCGTCAGACAAGGTTTCGACACTTTGTTCTGCATCCTGCGCAGCCAGCCGTGCCTCTTCAGCCTGCTGACGTTCCAGTTTTTCCATCTGTTCCTGACGGTGGTTCATCAGAGATTCCATCATACTGACACCCGGCCGGCGCAGAATATAAATAAAAGACACTACAATCAAAATAAGACCTGCAGCAATTTTAAGTTTTGTAATCATAATGCAATTCCTTTCTTTGTGAATCTATCCGCATTATATACGAAATCGAAATTTTAATCAAGTAGGAGGTATTTGAATTTGAACGGACATTTTTCCATGATCAATAAGCGGGGTGCCATTGCAGCATCCGTTTTCGTCGCAGTAAACATCGTTCTGCTGTCTGTTTCCCTGGCTTTCAAGCTGAATGGGGGCAAGATCTGGCTGATCCCAATCATTTTCTTTGCTGTAACGTTCCTGTTTTCCATTATGATCCTCATGTCAGTGCTTCGGGCAGGAATCGATGTCAAGGATGATATGGTGATTCTGCCGGATCTGGATCCTTCCAAGGGCAAGCAGCCGAAATTCCGAATCGGCCGTCTGATGGACATTCAGCTACAGAATGGAGAAGGAACTGTGCTGGATCCCGAAAAAGACAGCCTTCTGGGCGGCCGGGTCGTATTCTTCCTGGATGACGATACTACAGAAACCTATTATCCGATTTCCATCACTGTATCCCAGTACCGAAAAATTCATGACGGCATGCTGAAGATGGCAGAAGCCGCACGGGCAGGAGCCAATTCCTAAGCATAGTAATACTCATACAAATACATCTTCCAAAGAAACAGCCCGCTGCATGCAGCGAGCTGTTTTTTCTGTCGTCTTTCCCCTGATGTCATAAAGCGCGGATTCCCCATGTAATGACGAAAACCGCAAAAGCGGCGATTACCAGGAAGATTACTCCCCGAATTCGCCTGTTCTTTTGTTCCTCCTCCTCATCATAGTTTTCCGTCTTTCCTTCCGCAAGCTTCCTTTTATAGGCATCCATTTCCTTTTTCACCTGATCCTCAAAGGGCCGCTCCGGAATCTTAAATTTCATGGTCTCTCCTCCTCTCCTTTTTATGTCCTATTTTCCGAACACATCCTTCATAACGCGCAGCGCATTCCGATGCGTGATCTTATCAATTTCGTCATAGGTAAAGTGACCTTCCAGTCTTTCAATCAGCGGATCAAAACCGCTGTAGTTTACCAGTTCGCCGTTATCCTCAATACCGTCAAAGTCCGAACCGAAGCCGATGGCATCGATGCCGGCCTTATCCTTCATGTATTCCAGGTGCTGAATGATCTGATCGAAGGTTGCGTGTTCCGATCCCTCTTTCAGGAAGGAACGCTCAAAATTGATTCCCACAACGCCGCCTGCATTGCCCAGCGTCTTCAGCTGATCGTCAGTCAGATTTCTTCTGTGGTTGCAGAGTGCTCTCGCGCAGGAATGCGAAGCGACGAACGGTTTTTTGCTGTATTTGGCCACATCATAGAACCCACCTTCTGACAGATGCGAAACGTCGATGATCATGCCCAGCTCGTTCATCTTTTCCACCACTTCGATACCAAACGGTTTCAGTCCTCTCATGTGTTCTTCATGATCATCTCTGCAAGGGAAGCCAAGAGAATTCTCATAATTCCATGTCAGTGTAATCAGTCGGATCCCCATGTCGTATGCTTCCTGCAGCCGCTCGATCTTTCCATCCAGAAATACACCGTCTTCCACAGTCAGCAGAGAAGAAAGCAGGCCAGCCTCCTGGTTCTTCTTTACATCCTCCACAGAGTAAACCGGACGGATCTTATCCTTGTGAAGCTCCATCTGCGTCTGATAATAACCGTAAATGCCTTTCAGAATATCATAGGCGTCCATGGTCTCCATTTCCTGGCGCGACAGATACATGGCGAAAAACTGCACCAGGCTGTCATGCTCCTTCAGCAGCTTCAGGTTGATGGAAGTCTCTCCATCATAGAAACTTCTCTCCGGTTTTCTCCAACCTTCGATCAAAGTATCACAATGCATATCCACAATTCTCATTTCAAATCCTCCTGTATCTATGATATAATAATCTACATGAATAAATATTAAGCAAGTATCATGCCAACGATTTCACGGGAGAAACATGGCATACGGTATGGCATGAGATTTGCATTACTAATTGAGCGGATATGATCCTGTTTATCATATCATCTGACAAAACGTACAGCAAGGATTTTTCAGGAGGAACAAAACAAGATGAGAAAAGAAATCGTACGAGATACCCGCGTTACAGTGGATCTGGGCAGACTGAAGCACAATATGCAGCTGATTCGCGAAATGGTCGGTGAAGATGTGGCAATCATGCCGGTCATCAAAGCCAACGGCTACGGTCACGGGGCCATAGGAATCGCACCGACCCTGATGGAATGCGGCGTCACCTATCTGGCAGTTGCCACCTTAAGTGAAGCTCTGGACCTGAAGGACGCAGATCCGGATTACCCGGTTTTCATTCTGGGCCACACGCCGGACCGTTTTCTTCACTACATCGTTGAAAATAATATCACCCAGACTGTATTCTCTCTGGAACAGGTGAAACTGCTCGGCGAACTGGCAGGAAAAGCAGGAAAGAAAGCAAAAGTTCATGTAAAACTGGACACCGGATTCCATCGTCTGGGATGCATGCCGACACCGGAATATGAAGAAGCCGTATATCAGATGTTCCAGGTGGAAAATGTGGAAGTAGAAGGCATCTTCAGCCATCTGGCCCTGGCAGGTGAAGACGAGGATGAGGCGCAGTACAGCCTGCTGACCGGCTTTATCGACCGTCTCGAAAAGCGGGGCTGCACCTTCCGTTACCAGCATATTGCCGACAGCATCGCCTGTGTGGACTATCCGCAGTACCGCATGAACATGATTCGTCCGGGTGCGCTGATCTACGGCATGATCGGCTTCCACAAGGGCAAGCTTCCGGTACAGCAGATCATGACCTTCCGCAGCGCCATTTCCCAGCTTCATACTCTGCAGCCGGGAGAAGGCCTCAGCTATGATTATGCCTGGAAGGCCCAGCGTGAAAGCATTATCGCAACCCTTCCGTTCGGCTATGCGGATGGATATCCGAGAAACATGCGGGATAAGGGTTATGTGATCATCAACGGTGTGAAATGTCCGCTGGTAGGTATCATCTGCATGGATCAGTGCATGGCAGACGTTACCGATGTCCCGGACGTATGTCCTGGTATGGAGGCAGTCATCTACGGAGACGGCAGTGACGGATCCATGACGATTCAGGAAGCTTCTGAGCTGGCAGGCTCCAATAAAAACGAAATCATAGCGCGGATTCTGGAACGTCCGGCACGAGAGTACGTGAAATAAAAAGGAATAAACGGGAATAAAAAGGAATAAATGAGTGGATCAATAAAAGAAAGTGCAGGCGAATCGTCTGCACTTTCTTCGTTCAGAACTTGATGTGATATTTTTTCAGTTTATCGTAGAAAACGGTTCTGGACATATCCAGTTCCGTCATGGCAAGCTGTTTGTCACCATTGTATTTCAGCAGGGTGACTTCCAGAATACGTTCTTCTTCTTTCTCCAGCATTTCCTTCATGGTGGTCGGAATGCTGCCTTTTCCGATTTTCAGATGTTCGGAATAGATGATATTGGATTCACACAGAGTCACTGCACGTTCAATGGCATTTTCCAGTTCCCGCACATTTCCCGGCCAATTGTAAGACACCATTTTCCGCAGTGCATCGCCGGAGAACTGCTTCTGTTCCAGACCGTAGTTTTCACAGACGCTTTTCAGTATCTGATTGATCAGCAGATACAGATCCGCCTTTCTTTCCCGGATCGGGGGGATCTCGATAGGAAATACATTGATTCGATAGAACAGATCCTGCCGGAACCTGCCCATGGTCACCTCTTCCTCCAGGTTCTTATTGGTTGCAGCAATCACCCTTACATCCACTTTGATCGGCTTAGACGATCCAACCCTGTAAATCGTCTTGTTCTGCAGCACATGCAGCAGTTTCACCTGAATATCCAACGGGATCTCACCAATTTCATCCAGAAAGATCGTCCCCCCGTTGGCAGCCTCGAAGAAACCGATCTTTCCTTCGCTTCTGGCTCCCGTAAAGGCACCGCCCACGTAACCGAACAGTTCACTTTCAAAAAGGGAAGGGGCGATGGCGTTGCAGTTTACCTCCACAAAAGGTGCATTGGGATTGGCCGCCATATGTATTTCCCGGGCAAGCTTGGATTTTCCGGTACCGCTTTCTCCGGTAATGATCACATTAAACCGGCTGCGAGAGGCCTTCCACGCCATGTATTTCACTTCCTGTGTCTTCCGGCTCTTTCCGGCAAAACCGCTGAACAGCTCCTCCGGGAAAACATGTTCTTCCGGCTGATATTCCTCTTCGCTGGCTTCCACCTGCCGGATAATCTCATTTCTGTCATCCAGCAGCTTTTCCAGGTTCTGTGCATCCTGCAGCAGCAGAAATGCACCGGAAGTCTCGGTGCTGTCTCCATCCTTCCACGGCACAATATTACAGATAAACGGTCTTTTATTGATTTCATACAGATGATCGGTCACCTGCTCCGCCTTGCCCTGCAGCACTGCAAACAGCCGCTCTGATAATGCAGATTCATCGAAGAGATCCAGGAAGCGGACACCGTTCACATCCACATCCAGATCCTCTGTATTCTTTTCCAGCCAGCTTTCACCCCGCAGCAGTCTGCCCATATCCTCGTTTCTGGTGCTGTAGCCCTTGGCCTGAAAGAACTTCACGTCCCCCGTCGTCCCGTCAAGAATGACCATGTTTCCCACAGAGTTAAAGAAGCCAAGCCGGAACACCTTGTCGTTGACCTGAATTGCGGTTTCCTTTTTTTCCATATCCACGGATGCGGCAACATGGAACCCCAGGTAATTGACATCCAGCTTCAGCGGCGTATTCAAAAGATGGTTGTGCAGGAATTTATACTGCGGCGGCACCTTATCGTTTCCGTAGATTCCCACCGCCACAAGGATATCACCTTCCCGGATTTCCTTATCGTGAATATTCAGAAAGCCAAGTTCCCGGTCCGACAGTCCTCCGTCGTCATCTCCGATTCGGTTATCCGCAATGATTACAATATCTCCTTCCGAAACGCAGCCTGCAGCATGGCTGGCATGGGCATTAAATACAATTCCTGTGATTTCCTTCGCTACCCGGTTGCACCGGAGGATGATCCCGTCCCGGTCCACATATACCACGCCCTGATGCATTCTGTCCATCAGTTGTTCTACAATTCGCTGTTCCCCTTGATTCATTTTAATTCCTCTTTCATTCATAGTGCGGCAGAACAGCTGCGGAAGCCCTGGGTGGTTTCTTTCTCTCTATTCCAGTTCTGCCAGGCGCGCCATGACAGCATCAATGCTGCCGGCGTCTTCTGCCAGGGTACGGGTGGTTCTCCGGATGAAGTCCTCATACACCTGCATATTGTTCCCGATATAAGCATAACACAAAATGAAAGGTTTTTCAGCAAAAACTATTCCCACATCATGGGCTTTATCTTCTTCATCTCCCGTCTTATGTGCCATCGGGAAATCCATCGGCAGGAATCCGCCCATTTTGTGATTGATCTGCTGCTGACGCAGAATGTTTTCCAGCCACTGGGAAGATTCCTCATCAATCAATGTCCGATCATACATCTTTTTCAGCAGAATTCCCATTTCTTCCGGCACGAAATAATTGTTGATCCCCCGGTTTTCCCGTTCCAGATCCCAGTATTCCCGATTAAACTGGGTTCCGATCAGTCCCAGTTCCAGAAACTTTTCATGGATCAGTTCCGCGCCGTAATGACGGAACAGCACGTTGGTGGCACAGCTGTCGCTGATGGTGATCATGAATTTGCAAAGCGTCTCAATATCCAGAGTCGGTTCTCCTGTCATATGCTGCACCACGCCGCAACCTGGAATTTTCTGACTTTCCTTTACCGTAATCTGGTCACGGAAGCTGGTCAGTCCCTGCTTTTTCATCAGAAGAATCGCCGCCATCAGCGGAAGCTTCACGATGCTGGCCGCCAGGTACGGTTCCTTTTCTCTGTATCCCCAGGTCTCACCGGTCACCAGGTTTTGATAATAAATACCGCCCCTGCCCTGATTTTCTCTTTCGATTTTCTGAATTTCTTCGATGATTTCTGTCTTTCTGTCCATTTTATTTTTCTCCTTTCCCTCTTCTCAAAATCTGTCCGCTCCGTGCGCCGGTATGTCTTCCGTTTTCGGCGGTCAGAACGCCGTTCACATACACTCTGCGGATTCCCTCACAAGGCTGTTTCGGCTTGCCGTAATCCGGTGTATCCTTTATCGTATCGAAATCAAAGAGTACCAGGTCCGCCCACATGCCTTCCCGGATCATTCCCCTGTCCTGCAGACCCAGTCTGCCGGCCGGAAGTCCTGTCATTTTAAATATGGCCGTTTCCAGTGGGAACAGTTTTCGCTCTCTGCAGTACTTTCCGATGATCCTTGGAAAGGTGCCGTACCACCTCGGATGGGGCTGTCCCGGATAGTCCAGCGACACTGCCTCGCCATCGGAGCCAGTCATGACAAACGGCTGCTTCATGATATATTCGATGTCCTCTTCGCACATACCAAAGTTGACTTCTCCTACCCTGCACCGTTCTTCCACCACCAGATCAAAGCAGGCATCTGCAGGATCCACACCACGGATCTCAGCGATTTCTGCGATGGATTTGCCCACGGTCCACTGGTTCTTCTCACTTTCCACATAAGCGATAAAGATATCGCCCCATCTCCCGATGTGGGACGCATTGGCCTCTTCGTTGATGCGCTTGCGCTGCTGCGGATCCGTCAGCCTGGAAAGCATGGCATCCACTCCGCCTTCAAATGCCCACAGCGGAACATTACTGTCCAGGGTTGTGGCAGACGCACTGTACGGATACTGGTCTGCTTTCACATCCAGTCCGCGCCGCCGTGCCTGCTCCATCAGTGCAATGGTGGTACGGCAGTGTACCTGCCAGACGGATTTTCGCGTGACCTTATGGTGTGAGATCTGCAGCGGTGCACCGGACCGCTCTGCGATCTCCAGCGCTTCCTTCACGGCCTCCACCACGCCTTCTCCCTCATCCCGCATGTGGGTTTCATAAAATGCCCCGAAAGGCACCAGTTCCCGACAGAGTTCTGTCAGTTCATCTGTGTCTGCATAGCAGCCCGGCGGATAGATCAGGCCGCTGGAAAGGCAGAATGCCCCATCCTCCAGAGCCTGCCGCACCAGCGCCTTCATATGCTCCATCTCCTCATCCGTTGGTTTTCTGGCATCAAACCCCATGGCCGCCAGGCGAATTGTGCCATGCCCCACCGCTGTACCGAAATTGGTGCTGGTCTTCTTTTCTTCCATTCGCTCCAGAAACTGCCCGATGGTTTCCCACGTATATTCCAGGTCACCTACATAGTCCTTCAGCATCTGCTTTTTTTTCGGATCCCGGCTGACCGGAGCCACCGACAGACCGCAGGCACCGCCGATTTCTGTGGTAATGCCCTGAAAAATCCGGCTTTCCGCCTGAGGATATGTCAGAAGAGATGTATCACTGTGACAATGAATATCAATAAAACCCGGTGCAAGATACTGATCTTTTCCATCAACCACTTCGCCTGCCGGCTCATCCATTCCTGCTGCAGGTCCGATCCGGGAAATTCGTCCATCCTTCACTGCTATGCTTCCCCGATACCAGGGTGTACCGGTACCGTCCAGAATTCTTACATTTTTTATGATAAAATCATACATCTGTTTTCTCGCCTCCATTCAAGCGATAAATATGCAAAATCAGTGCCACCGCCCCGCCTTTCCGGAAGGCTCTCAAACCGGCAGACAAAAGAAAAAAGATGACTGAAATCAATGCAGTCACCTTTTATAAAACGGTTTAAATCTTATTTTTTCCTCTTTCATCCTAAATTCCGTGATATTCCTTCGCAGTTTCACAGTCCTTTACGATCTGTTCCGCCAATTCATCCACGCTTCTGAATTTCACTTCGTCCCTGGTCATCTTCAGGAATTCCACCTGGATATGCTTCCCGTACAGTTCTTTATTAAAATCAAAGATATGGGTCTCCATATTCTTTTTGAAGGAGCCGATCGTCGGTTTCACGCCTACATTGGTCACGCTCGGATATTTGTGGCCGTTATAGATGCAGTAAGTGATATATACACCGTTGGGAGGGGTCACCATAGTCTCGTCAATGGTGATATTGGACGTCGGGAAACCAATGGTTCTTCCCAGCTTGTTTCCGACCACCACTTCGCCGCCGATGCTGTACCGCCGTCCCAGATATTTCTCGCACTCCTCCATTTCTCCCGCTTTGATCAGGCCGCGGATCAACGTGGAACTTACCACATCTCCGTCGATGGTCACCGGAGGAATTTCATTGACGTGAAACCCCTTCACCAGTCCCTCCTGCCGGAGTATCTCAGGACATCCCGCAGCCTTATATCCGAACCTGTAGTTAAATCCGCAGAAAGCTTCCTTCATCTGCATCTTTGCAACCAGAAGGTCATCGATGAATTCCACAGGTTCCATCTGGGCTATCATTCGGGTGAACGGCACATTGAACAGGTAGTCCACACCCAGTTTTTCAATGAGTGCCGCCTTCTCCTCCTGATAGATGATGTTCTTTACCACGTTTTTTCCTGCAAACAGGTTCTTCGGATGGGTGGAAAAGCTGAACACACCGCTTTTCAGATTCCGTTCCTTCGCTTTTTCCACAGCCCGCAGAATCAGTGCCTGATGACCCGCATGGACACCGTCGAAATTTCCCAGTGCCACGCAGCAGGGTGCAATGTCGCTGATCTCGTCAATATTGTGAAATATTTTCATTTCCGTCACCTCTGAAAAATACTTTATCTGCAACCAGTTTCTTGTATTTCCTGTCATAGAAGGCCACCCCCAGGAACCGGGGCATTTCTCCGTCGGAACCTTCCCGGTACAGAGACCATGCCCGCCGGTATTCGTCCCGAATGTCCATTTCCGCCTCCTTATGGGCGTATTCCGGCTCTGCCTCAATGCGGCAGTCCCGCAGCGAAATATGCCAACCGTCTACGAATTTTTTGCTCAGCTCCGAGCTCAGAAAAACCCGGCCGAAATGAACCAGCGGATAGTCCGGCGGCAGAAGCACCCCATCGATCCAGCTGTCATCCGGTGTCTGTTCTTCCACGCTTTCCTCTTCCACTTTCACGGCAGCTTCCTTCATGGCCGCCAGTTCATCCAGAGTCACGGCATTTTCAATCGCAAACCTGCCGCTGGCAAGCCGCACCAGGGAAGTCATCACGGCGCCGGTTCCCAAAGCAAGTCCCACATCCTGACAGATGGTCCGGATATAGGTGCCCTTGGAGCATTCCACCGTAAACGTAACCGTCATGGCATCCAGATTCACCGCATCCACCGTAAGCGCGCGAATATATATTTTGCGGGATTTCACATCCACCGTTTCTCCCGCCCTGGCATATTCATAAAGCCGGCGTCCGTCCACCCGGACTGCACTGTACATGGGGGGCGTCTGCAGAATCTCTCCGTGAAATGCTGCAAATGCATTTCGGATTGCTTCTTCCGTAACCCCGGAAGTGTCGAATTCTTCTGTCTTTTCGCCCCAGATGTCCTGGGTATCCGTATTCATGCCCAGCAGCATGGTGCAGCGGTATTTTTTGAAGTCCAGATCCAGATACTCGGTAATCCTGGTGGCGCTGCCCAGACAAACAGGAAGCACCCCGGTCGCCATTGGGTCCAGGGTGCCTGTGTGTCCGATTTTTTTCATACCAAGCAGGCGGCGCAGACTGCGCACCACATCATGGGACGTCATGTTCTGCGGTTTATTGATATTAATGATTCCGTCTCTTGTCATAATAAAGCTTTCTCCACTTCCTGTCTGATGAGAGGCAGTGCTTCCGCCAACGTCATTTTCATCGTGCCGCCGGCCGCTTTGGTGTGTCCGCCGCCTCCCAGATGCTCTGCGATCTCAGCCACATTAGCCCAGCTTTTTGCCCGGAGGCTCAGCTTGATCTTATCTTCCGCATCTTCCTTTACCAGAATGGCAATTTCCACTCCGTCGATGGAGCGAAGCTTGTCCACGATACCTTCCGTCTCGTCCATGCCGGCCCCGGTCTCCCGCAGCATACGCTGCGTGACCACCGTCATGGCGGCTTTGCCACCGGCAAAAATCTGCAGCTGGCTCAGCGCCCTGCCGTGCAGCATGACCCTCTCCAGCCGGACACTCTCATAGACCTGCTGGCTGACTCTGCGCACATCAACGCCTTTCTCATAAAGGTCTGCCGTGATCTCATGGCATGCCTTCGTGGTGTTGGAATACTGGAAATTCCCCGTATCTGTGGTGATCGCAGTGAAAATTGCATCGGCAATTTCGCCGTCGATTTCCGTTCCCATCTCCCGCAGCAGGTAATATACCAGCTGACCTGTGGCTGCAGCATCCGGATCCACATAATTATAATGACAAAACGGCACCGTGGTCCGGTGATGATCGATGCAGATGCTCACCGTTCCTTCCAGGAACTTGTCCTTCCGTTTCTGGAAGCGGCTGATATCACCGCAATCCAGGCACAGAGAAACGTCCGGGAGGCTGACAATATCCTGGTCACAGGTACAGTACCCCCGGTCCAGAAATCGCAGATTCCTCGGAATTTCATCTTCAATCAAAATCCAGCAGGTTTTGCCGAGTTGCCGCAGCGTTCTGCAGATGGCCACAGCAGAACCCAGTGCATCCCCATCCATATTCACATGGGGATACACCAGAACCGAATCTGCTGCCAGCAGTTTTTCGCCGATTTCACGAAACGTATTGTTATCTTTCATCTTCTGTATACTCTTCACTGTCAGTTTCTTCATCGTCAACTTCTTCATCACGCTGGTAATTTTCAATTCCCAGCGTGCCGATGATCTCTGAAATATGTCTGCCATACTCCAGTGATTCATCAATTTTAAAGATCAGTTCCGGAACATGGCGCAGCTTGATCTGATGGCCGATCTCCCGTTTGAACAGGCCTTTGGCACTGTTCAGTCCAGCCAGAACATCTTCCGCTTCCTTCTGCCGTTCCTCCTGGTTCTGATTCAGCCCCAGGATAGAAACGAAGCAGGTGGCGTAGCTGCCGTCGCTGGTGACTTCTACGCCGGTCAGGCTGATCATGCCGGACAGGCGGGGATCCTTCACGCCATGGATCAGCATTTCGCTGATGATCCGGCGGATCTCTTCACCCAGTCTGCCCTGTCTGTATCCTTTTCCCATAGGTTCTTCCTTTCCATGCCGGCTCCGCCGGCTATTTCAGAGATAGAACGAAATAGCGAGTGCGATTTCGCAGGTGCCGCAGGCACCGAGGACAAGCGCGCTATTTGCGTTCTATCTCAACCATGTGGAAGCACTCGATGATGTCGCCTTCCTTGACATCATTGTAATTTTCAATACCAAGACCACATTCGTAGCCCTGATTTACTTCCTTCGCATCGTCCTTGAAACGCTTCAGGGAAGAAATCTTGCCTTCGTGGATTACGATGCCATCCCGCACCAGACGGACTTCCGCATTTCTCTGCATCTTTCCTTCCTGTACATAGGTACCTGCAACGGTTCCAACGCCAGGCACCTTGAAGGTGGTTCTGACTTCCGCTTTACCCAGCACTTCTTCCTTGAATTCCGGATCCAGCATACCCTTCATGGCATCTTCCACATCGTTGATGATGTCGTAGATGACTCTGTACAGACGGATCTGGATATTTTCCCGGTCGGCAAAGGTCTGCACCGCGGTGGTCGGACGGACGTTGAAGCCGATAATGATAGAACCGGTGGTGCCAGCCAGCATTACGTCGGACTCTGTTACCGTACCCACGCCGGTATGGATGATCTTTACCCTTACGTTTTCATTCTTTAATTTTTCCAGAGAAGCAACGATGGCGCCCACGGAACCCTGTACGTCACCCTTGATGATCAGGTTCAGATCCTTGGTCTCGCCTTCCTGGATCTGGCTGAAGAGCTGTTCCAGGGTAGTGCTTGCGTTTCTGGCCAAAATTTCTTCTCTCAGTTTTGCTTTTCTGTTTTCGGCAATTTCTCTTGCCAGCTTATCTTCCTTCACTGCATTGAATTCGTCACCGGCTTCCGGTACATCGGTCAGACCGAGGATTTCAACGGCAGTGGCAGGGCCGGCCTTCTTGATGGTATCTCCCTTATAGTTGGTCATGAGTCGGATTCTTCCGGAGCAAGTACCGGCTACGACACTCATGCCACTCTTTAAGGTACCGTTGGTCACCAGCAGGGTTGCAACCGGTCCCTTGTTCTTATCCAGTCTGGCTTCGATAACGGAACCCATGGCCAGACGGTTCGGGTTCGCCCGCAGTTCCAGCACTTCCGCCTGCAGCAGAATCATTTCCAGCAGGTTGACGATACCCTCTCCGGTCTTGGCAGATACCGGCACGGAGATCACGTCGCCGCCCCAGTCTTCTACCAGGATACCGTGTTCGGTCAGTTCCTGCTTTACCCGATCAGGGTTTGCACCCGGCTTATCGATCTTATTGATGGCAACGATGATCGGTACGCCTGCAGCCTTGGCATGGCTGATGGATTCCACCGTCTGCGGCATAACACCATCGTCCGCTGCAACAACCAGTACCGCGATATCCGTCACATGGGCACCACGGGCACGCATGGCAGTAAATGCTTCGTGACCCGGCGTATCCAGGAACACGATCTTCTGACCGTTGATGGATACTTCGGATGCACCGATATGCTGGGTGATGCCGCCGGATTCTGTGGAGGTCACGTTGGTCTTACGGATGGCATCCAGCAGGGAAGTCTTACCGTGGTCAACGTGTCCCATGACCGTGATGATCGGCGGTCTCGGCTTCAGATCCTCTTCGCTGTCTTCAAAGAGTTCCAGACCCTCTTCTTCCTCTTCGGATTCCACCTTGCCGACAGCCACGCTGATCTTCAGTTCGTCTGCCAGGATCATTACGGTGTCTTCGTCGATATTCTGGTTGATGTTGGCCATAATACCCAGCTTCATCAGTGCCATGATCACCTGCGATGTGGAAATACCCACCTGTTCACAGAAGCCTGCGACGGTGATCGGCACGGTAATAACCGTTGTACCCTCTGGTAATGGTTCCATTTCTTCTACCTCTTCTACAACAGGCTTTGGTTTATTGTGTTTCTTTGGCTTAGCCTGTTTTTCCAGGGAACGTTCCTGGATCTTCTGCTTATTCTTCTTGCCGCCGTTTTCCAGCTTGGCGAATTTATCTCTTTCCTTATCGTGATGTGCAAGCTTCTCCGGCTTCCGCTGGGTCGGCTTGGTTTCCAGCTTCGGCTTGTCAGCCGGGCGTTCCTGACGAGGACGGCCTCCGCCCTGCGGACGGTTTCCTCCCTGTGGACGATCGCCGCGGCCGTCACGGTCATTTCTCGGACCGCGGTTATCCCGGTCTCCAGGCCGGCCTTCTCTTGGCGGACGGCCATCTCTGGACGGACGGTCGTCTCTGTTCGGGCGGCCGTCACGGTCGGTTCTCGGTCCGCGGCTGTCACGGTCGGTTCTCGGTCCGCGGCTGTCACGGTCGGTTCTCGGTCCGCGGCTGTCACGGTCTCCCGGACGTCCGTCTCTGGCCGGACGACTGTCGCGGCTGTCTCTGCCATCCCGTCCTTCGTTCTGACGAACCGGTCTGACTGGACGGTCACCGGTCTGCGGTCTGGTTTCTGATGCAGGCTTTTCTGCTGCAGAGGCTGGCTTTTCCACTGGCTTTTCTGCTGCAGGGACTGGCTTTTCCGCGGCAGGCGCTGCTTTTTCAGGAACCGGAGCCTGCTTTTCTGCAACCGGAGCTGCCGGTTTCTCAGATACCGGTGCCGCCGGCGCTGCCTTTTCTGCAGTTTTTTCCACAGCAGGCGCTGCTGCAGCCGCTGCTTCTTCCTTTTTCTTATCTCTCTCCGCAAAATCCTTCGGAATGACCGGTTTCCCCATTGGTGGTCTCGGCCGTCCCTCCAGTTCTCTATTCACAACAGGTTTTCCCATCGGCGGTTTCTGCGTCGGCCGGTCGCTTGCGGCCGCAGGGGTTCTTGTCTGCTTCTGTGGTCTGGACTGTGGCTTTACTGCAGCCTTTACAGTCACTCTTGGTTGTTCGTCCTGTTGGCTTTCCGTCTTCTTCGGGGCGGCTTTTACAATTTTCGTTTCTTTATTGTCTGTTGCCATTAGAACACCTCCTTACTTTTCTGATTGAATATGATCAATCCCATCTGATATGACTTTCGCAAAATTTTCATCGGTAATGCCGAAAATCCCCTTGCCGGCATTTCCCGTTATTTTCGACAGCTGCTCCCCGGCTCCGTAGATTTTGCAGGGAACCTTGTGTTTCTCTGCAGCGGACACCATTTTTTTCACGGAGTTTTCTGACAGATCCTCCGCAAGGATAAGCAGTCTGATTTTTTTCTTTTCCATCATGTAGATACATGTATTATAGCCGGTGACCAGTTTCCTGGCCTTCGCCGCAAACCCCAGATAAGAAAGGACTTTATTTTCCATCTTCCAGGGCCTCCAGCTGTCTGAAGATTTCCCGCTTCATCTCCTCGGTTACCGGCATGTCGAAATTCCGTTCAATGGCCTTGCGTTTGTCTGCCATCTTCCAGCATTCCTTATTGTCACGGCAGAGATAGACGCCTCTGCCCTTGGCTCTTCCGGTCGGATCCAGGCTCAGCTGTCCCTCATAACCCGCGATCCGAATCAGACAGCTCTTTTCTCTGGACTGCATGCAGCCGATGCACCTTCTCATAGGAATCTTCCGTTCTTTCAAGGGTTACTCCTCCTCGATCTCCACAATTTCCGGCACATCAGTTTCCGGTGCTTCGGATTCCGCAGCTTCTTCTGCCGCTTTCCTTGCAGCCTCATACTGGCTGTGACTCTTGATGTCGATCTTCCAGCCGCTGACCTTGGCTGCCAGACGTACATTCTGGCCTTCCTTACCGATGGCCAGAGACAGCTGATAATCCGGAACTACCACAGTAGCAGCCTTTTCTCCATCCGGAGCCGTGATGACCTGTTCCACCTTGGCAGGACTCAGCACGTTGGCAATCAGTTCCTTCGGATCCTCGCTCCAGTTGATGATGTCGATCTTTTCACCGTGCAGCTCATCGACAATGGCCTGTACTCTGGCACCTCTGGTACCCACGCAGGCACCCACCGGATCCACATTCTCAAATTCAGTGTAAACGGCCATTTTCGTTCTGGAACCTGCTTCTCTGGCAATGCCTTTGATTTCCACCGTTCCATCCTCGATTTCCGGGACCTCCAGTTCGAAAAGGCGCTTTACCAGACCAGGATGAGAGCGAGACAGGAATACCTGCGGTCCCTTGGTGGTCTTCTTCACATCCATGATGTACACTTTCAGTCGGTCGTTGATCTTGTATCTTTCGCCCGGTACCTGTTCGGTTGCAGACAGGATACCTTCCGTTCTTCCAATATTGATAAACAGGGTATCATTGCTGATTCTCTGTACCTGGCCGGTCATGATCTCGCCCTGGCGGGTGATAAAATTATCAAAGATCATGCCTCTTTCCGCTTCCCGGATCCGCTGTACGACCACCTGCTTGGCAGTCTGTGCAGCGATTCTGCCGAAATCTCTCGGCGTCACCTGGTATTCCACCGCATCGCCCACTTCATAGCGACTGTCGATTTCACGAGCTTCCTCCAGAGAAATCTGGGTCAGATCATCCTCCACTTCCTCTACGATATCCATCCGCATGAATACATCGATATCTCCGGTTTCCCGATCGATGTTTACACGCACATTCTGGGAAGTTCCGTAGTTCTTCTTATATGCGGAAACCAGCGCAGATTCGATGGCTTCGATGAGCACATCCTTGGAAATCTGTTTTTCCCGCTCCAGGTCTGCGATGGCCTGAATAAATTCTTTGTTCATTTTTTCTATAACCTCCTTAGAAAACAACTGCCAGGCGGGTCTTTGCGACCTGCGCCCTGTCAAATCTCAGTTCTGCATCTGTTTCATCTTTTATTACAATCTGATCATCCATCAGGCCCACCAGAATGCCCTGATACGCCTTCTGACCGTTAACAGCTTTGTACAGGCTCAGGTCCACAAGCCGTCCTGCAAACCGGACAAAGTCCCGATCCCGCAGAAGCTCCCTGTCCAAACCCGGTGAAGACACTTCAAGATAGTAATTCTGTTCGATCGGATCGATCCGGTCCAGCTCATCGCTGAGAAACCGGCTGACCTTCTCACAGTCGTCCGTCGAAACGTATTCTTCCTCCTGACCCTCTTTTTTATCAATATACACTCGGAGAAACCAGTCACGACCCTCTTTCAGAAATTCGGTATGATAAAGTTCCAGCCCGTTCTCATCCAGAAAGGGTGCCGCAATTTCTTCCACAAGGTCTGTTACCTTCACTTTCGCCTTCGCCATAGGACCTCCTTTTGCCTTATACGGGGCATATGCCCCCAAACAAAACTGAAAGAGTGGGTTATGCCCACTCTTTTCGCTTACCATTTGCTTTATCGTACATTAATATAATATCACACTGCAAAATGAAATGCAAGGTCTTTTTTATTCCGCCAGATACTTCTTTTCCCGCAGCTGCATGTTCAGATCCGCGCCGCCTTCGATGCCTGCCACAGATCCGCTGTCAGTATATTGCCACATGGTATACATAAACCCCCACTCAGTTATGGACGTATAGTGGGCCAGCCACACATCATGGTCTGTCAGCAGGCTCATGTCCACATCTTCGGTCAGCCACTCCGGATTTCCATACACCATGGCATGATGTCCGTTCTTTTCGATCAGCTGGCAGAAGGCATCCGCGATTGCCGTCTTCTCCTCTGCCGTCAGATTCGTGATCCGGTCCGCACCCGCAATAGGCTCCATATCAAAGGCGACAGGGCCGTTCACATGCTTTCCCCGGATATTGCGAAGGACAAACCTGGCCTCTTCTTCCGCCTCTTCCACCGTCACTGCCTGGGAAAAGAAATAGATGCCCACATCCAGACCGGCCTTATGTGCCCCCTTCACATTGGCCTTATAGCATTGATCCAGATTCAGAAGACCAGATTCATAGCCGCGGTACCCCAGACGGATCATGGCCATTTCTACCCCGTCGGCAGCCACCTGTTCCCAGTCGATCGCCTTCTGATAGGAAGATACATCCACCACCGTCCGGGAAATCCACCGATCATCTTCATATTGCAGTCTGCCCTTCTCATCGTACCAGAATTTCTCCCTATCGTATGGGCTTTCGGGTACCGTTTCCGGCTCTCCGAGACCGTCGTAGCTGTCAAACCACGTCATCATTTGGCTGATGACGATACTGGCCAAAATCATTCCGGCAAAGGTCAGCATGATGCGTCCTCTCGCACTCAGGCGGAGATGTGTTTTTTTCGTTGTTTTTCTGTTATTCATGTTTTCAGTCTTTCTCCAATCCAATTCTACGACAGTACTTTACCCCTTCCGGCGTCAGCCGGGTACCTCCCCTTCCTTTTGACACCGCAACCATTCCCCGCTCCTCCAGTCTTCCCGTGATGGTACGCACCTGCTGCTCCGAAAGAAAGATCCCCTTTTCTTCCAGCGCTTCCGACAGAGTCTTACGTCCCACATGATGTTTCTCTTCATAGCAGCGGTATAAGACGGCAAGCACAGCTTGTGTTTCCCCATCCTCTTCCGTTCTCCGCTTCTGATGAATTGCTTTCGGCAGATCACTGCAGCGTATGATATCCTTCTGAATGCAGTCAAAATACTCCACATAGTTCTGCAGCTCCCGCACATTTCCTTCCCACGCATGTTCCATCAGTGCGTTCTGTGCCTCTTCATCCAGGGAGAACGAAGCATGTGCTTCTTTCATCAGATGTTCCAGAATCGGGAGAATATCTTCTTTTCGTTCCCGCAGCGGCGGAAGTTCCAGCTGCAGGGTATTCAGGCGATAATAAAGATCTTTTCGAATTTTTCCCTGTCTGACCAGTTCCTCCAGATTCTGATTGGTGGCAGCGATGATCCGTACATCAACCTTAATGATCTTGTCTCCACCTACATGCATGATCTCCTTTTCCTGCAGCACCCGAAGGAGCTTCAGCTGAAGCGCGCTGCTCATATCCTCAATCTCATCCAGAAACAGCGTCCCCCGGTGGGCATACTCAAACAGACCCAGCTTTCCGGATTTTTTTGCACCGGTAAAAGCACCTTCATCATATCCGAACAGCTCGCTTTCCAGCAAATTATCCGACATGGCAGAACAATTAATCGCAATGTACGGTTCTTTTTTTCTCGGTGACGCATTGTGGATTGCACTGGCCAGAAGTTCTTTTCCGGTTCCCGTTTCGCCGGTAATCAGCACCGTGGAATTGGATCTGGCCATCTTCTCTGCCAGCTGGCAGGTTTCCCGGATAGCAGGACTGTTTCCAACGATATCATCAAACGTATATTTGGCACGGTATCCCTTTTCATACAATTGCAGTCTGGCACGGCTCTGTTTCTGCTCCTGCTCGAAAAACTTCTGAATTACCAGGAGAATCCCCTGGAACCGTCCTCTCTGCACGATAGGATTCACAAACACATTCAGTTCCACACCGTTGTGACGTGCAAGGAAGCTGCTGGACTTTTTTTCATGCAAATGCTTTTCCGTCCAAACAAAAGGCAATACTTTTCCGGCTTCCGCGCCAACCAGATTTTCCGGCTTGATTTCAAGAATTTCCGCTGCCTTCTGATTGGCACAGAAAATTTTATCTTCTTCATTAATGCCTACGATCCCGTCATCCAGGCATTCGATCATAAGATAGAGGAAATTTTTATAGTAGGATGAACCTGCAATCAGATCGCTGACTTTGGCAGCACTTCCCGGAAACTGGCTCCGATACTGCTGAAACCCTTCTGTCTCCAGCACATCTTCCATTTTCAGGTCCACAGCGATTTCAACCATGGTTTCCGGAGACAGCCAGCGGGGCCCCAGATCAATGACAGTATCCATACCTTCCGGCACCAGCTCCGGTTCTCCGATGGTCACGGCCGTTCGGATATCATCACTGCTGATGCTGTTTTCCCCGCTGTAGGGCTGCATGACCAGATGATAGATACCCATGGCGTTATGCAGATCGGAAATGCACTCCATGGCCAACATCTCCGTCGAGTTGACAAGCAGGCAGCGCGTCCCCTTCGGAAGCTGGCGCAGCGGCTCCATATCAGCCAGACGGAATTCCACCAGAATATCCAACACCGGAATCCCCAGTGGGAAAGAATACTGGGCGTCCAGTGCCGCTCCCAGGCTGTTTTCAATATGCCCTTTGGACACCAGATAAAGGTCTCCGTCTCTCGGTACAGAGCTTTCCCCGATGATGACGGTTTCCACGGTAACCCGTTCTTTCCCAAAAACCTGCAAAATCGATGCAGCATACATCTGCGATGCCTCCCGGCTCATCGATACGATTACGATTTTTTTCAAAGCGTCCCTCCCGTCAAAAATCGACATAATTCATTCATCATTATACCATCCGGACAGCCAAAAAACAACAGGAGGCAGATTGCTCTGCCTCCCGGGGAACTTGATGAATCTATTTTGTAAAGAGATTATAATCCGATAGCAACCGCAATCGCCAGCAGAATGGATACGGCGATGAACATCAGTCCAAACAGCGGAAGGAAGAATTTCCACCACCGGTCGATTGGAACGCCTGCCAGACCGCAGGATACCATGATACCACAGGTCGGCCATAAAGTGTTGGACAGACCGTCACCAAACTGGTATGCCAGTACAGCAACTTGACGGCTCAGACCTACCATGTCGGCAATTGGTGCCATGATCGGCATAATGGTTGCCGCCTGTCCGGATCCGGACGGAATGAAGAAGTTGAGGAATGTCTGCAGAATCAGCATTGCTTCTGCTGCCAGTGCAGTCGGAACATGCATCATGGCATTGCCTGCATAGTAAATAATGGTATCCACGATCATGCCTTTTTCCATGACCAGCAGGATTGCAGCGGCGACACCTACGATCAATGCACCAAACACTACGTTCTCACAACCAGTCAGGAATTCGTCGCAGAATTCACTGACGGTCTGACGGTCCAGCATCGCTGCGATGAATGCCAGCAGGATGAATACACCGGTCAGTTCAGTAGTGCCCCAGTCCAGATTCAGGAATCCATACATCAGTACAACGATACCAATGGCAACTTCTGCGATGATCAGCTTGTTCTTCGTAGTCATCTGATACTGATCCAGCTCAGATTTATCAAATGCATATTTGGATTCAATGCCGATCATTACACTCTTGCTCGGATCTTTTCTCACTTTATTTCCGTATCTGAATGTCCAGAACAGTGCCAGTGTTGCCAGAACCACCAGGCAGATGCATCTGTACCATGCACCGGAGTAGATCGGCAGACCTGCAATGCTCTGACCCACAACCACCGTATACGGATTCATGATACCGACAGCAAAACCGATATCCATACCAAGGGTCATAATCGCCATACCAAACACTGCGTCATAGCCCAGTGCAATGGCCAGTCCCACAAACAGCGGGTAGAATCCATTGAACTCGTTCAACATACCGAATAATGTGCCACCTGCCGCAAAGATACAGAAACAGATAGCCAATAAAATCTTATCCTGTCCATTAAATTTGCGAAGCGTCGAAGCAATCAACGCATGGAACGCGCCGGTCTTTACGATCACGTAGAATGCACCGCTGACGATGAAGATCAGGGCCATCAAATCAGAATTATAAATGATACCATCCTGGAATGATGTCAGGAATCCCATGAGACCGACTTTATGTTCGGAAGTCTTTTCGATGAAGTGGAAGGACCCTTCGATCGGAACACTTCTTTCTACTCCGTTGATTTCTACCGTTTCGTAGTCAAAGGTTCCGGAAGGAATCACCCAGGTCAGAATACATGCGATAATAATTACTGCGGATATAATGGCGTAAGTATGGGGCATCTTGTCAAAGTTGAAGCGCTTCTTCCCCTTTTCTTTCGTAGACATTACATTTCTCCTTTCATTTCCGTTGCTTATCTTTTTTCATTTGAACCATTTCTCACAGTTCGTAACGATTGGTTTATGGCTGCTGCCAATAAGAGCAACAACCGTGCCAAATAGATCCACAAGGAGATTTCATCATTTTCTTCATCCTTCTAACCATTGAAAAGTTGCGGTTTTCAGCGCAATTTATTTCTTTTTTTCATCGATGAATTCATGTAAAAGTCGTGAAGGGCGTTTCCTTTCAAATGGTTAAATTGTTCTTATTTATTATTTAATTCAACCATTTGTTTCAGGTTTTATTTGCATGTCCGCAGTCTGTTTCACATGTTATATATATAAATATGATGTCTTTTTCATTTATGCCCTGTGGCACGGATTTTGCTTATTATTCTCTCGAAATCAAAAATCATAATCAATGTAATGATGGACTATGGCGAAAAAAAATGATAGAATAGCATCAGGAAAAGCCCGCAGGACGTGGTGCTTAATTGCATTCAAGGAGGAAAAGAAGAAATGAAAGTATATATCAGCGCCGATATTGAAGGCGTGACCGATGTAACCAACTGGGACGAAACAGAACTGTATCATGATGCCCATGCCGCAGCTGCAGCACAAATGACCCGTGAAGTGGCAGCAGCCTGCCGGGGCGCCCTTGCTGCCGGTGCCACCGAAATCGTGGTAAAAGACGCACATGACAGTGCCCGCAATATTATCGCAGATGAGCTTCCGGAAGAAGTTACCCTGATCCGCGGCTGGACCAACTCCCCGGAATCCATGATGGCCGGTATCGATGAAACCTTTGATGCAGTCATCTACATTGGCTACCACAGCGGTGCCAACTATAATGGCAACCCGCTGTCCCACACCATGAACACCCAGAACAACTATGTGAAGATCAACGGGAAAGACGCTGCCGAATTCGACATGAACACCTATGTGGCAGCCCATTACGGTGTGCCTGCAGTCTTTCTCAGCGGTGACGCAGAATTATGCGAACATGCGAAGGAACTGGTTCCAGCCATCGAAACCGTCGGCGTGAAATCCGGCATCGGCAACGCCACCTTCAATATGCATGGCGCCAAAGCCTGCCGCCTTATCGAAGAAGGTGTAAAAGCCGGCCTGCAGAAGATTGCAGAATGCAAAATTTCCGAACCGGAAACCTACGAAGTGGAAATCAGCTTCAAGGAATGCATCAATGCTTACCGCGGCTCCTTCTACCCTGGCGTTGAGCAGCTTGATGCCAGAACTGTCCGCTATACCGCACCAGATGCATTTGAAATGATGCGGACCAGAATGTTTATCCTGTAACAGACTATGTTTTTCAAAACTGCTCAGGCAGCACTGTCTGAGCAGTTTTTCTATGCCGTTGTCCCTGTCCCTTTCTTGAATTTCCGTCAAAAAAATGCTATAGTTTCTGTATGAATACGAAATATATCAAAGCGGGCGTGTGCGCGGGGATTCCTTTGCTTCTGGTTCTGTGGAATCCGCTGGCCCTTTCCCCTTCCCAAAATTTACTCTTCGGGGCAATTCTCCTCGGCATCACATTATGGGCGACGGAGTTTGTCGACCGGACGCTGGTTTCAGTGGCACTGCTTCTGGTTTTCATCGCCATTTCCGGTGTTCGCACGGAACGGATTTTCAGCTTCCCGCTGTCGTCCAATTTTCTGACCATCGTATCTTCCTTTCTGCTTTCTGCAGGGGTTGTGAATTCCGGTGTGGCGAAAAAACTGGCGGATGATCTGCTGAACCGGTACTGTTCCAGTCTGGTGCATCTGGTTTTCGCAGCCTGCCTGCTGAATGGACTGCTGGCCGCTGTGATTCCACAGCCTGTGCCACGGATCACGTTGCTGGGATCCATTTACTACGTCCTGCTGCAGGAGCAGGATCTGAAGGAAAACCAGCGAAAAGCCGTGTTGTTCAGCGTCTTCGTGACAGCCACTTCGACCGCCATGATTTTAAAAAACGGAGATGTGGTTCTGAATGCGGCAGCGCTGTCCATCAGCGGCGCAGATCTGACGCAGACGGAATGGCTGAAATACATGAGCCTGCCTTCTTTGGTTGCCAGCGCAGTGCTGACTTTCGTCTATGTGATCTATCAGAAAAAGAATCTGAATGCGCCAGTCATTATGGCAGGAAAAAAGTCCGAACCGCTGACACGACAGGGAAAAATCACCGCAGCGCTCATGACGGTCATCGTCGTACTGTGGGTAACAGAAAGCGTCCACGGGATCTCCCAGGCATACATCTCATTGGTGGGCACCGCAGTCATGTTTCTGCTGGGCATCCTGAAATTGCCGGATCTGAAATCGTTGAAAGTCGGGCTGCTGCTGTTTCTGACCGCCGAATTCGCCCTGGGCAACGTGCTGGCCGACAGCGGTATCGCAGCGTCCATCGCACGGATTTTGCTCAGAATCATGCCGGCATCCGAAAGCGTTTACCTGCCCCTTTTCCTGCTGACGCTCAGTATTTACCTGCTCCACACCCTGTTTGGCGGAGCCATGGGGGCTTTGGCCGTTTCGCTGCCTATTGTTAATGCGCTGTGGGGCGATGTGCTGCCGGTGGAGGTCATTTCCATGGCGGCGCTGGTTTTGGTGACCTGTCACTACGTGTTTCCGTATAATCAAATGACGATTCTGGTGGGTTACGGACAAAAATATTACGAATTCAGAGATGTCATGCAGTTTGCCGTGATTCTGACGGTGCTGGTGACTGCTATGCTGTTCGGTCTCTATCTGCCGTGGTGGACGCTGACCGGGTTTATATAAGGAGGGATTAGTGTGAAAGACAGTAGAGGAAAACCATAAATGGACGCACTTTAATAAGCTG